>NZ_JBWKJS010000012.1:0-300586 GCF_056432085.1 Streptomyces sp. NPDC045678 | reverse complement strand
TTTTGGTGATCAGGATGGCAAGAGCCGTGTAACGAGAGATTGTTACGCACGGTTCTGTGGGAGCCCGGGGGTGAGATTCCCCCGGGCGACCCGACCTCTCATGCAGGGGGAGTCGTTGACCTCCTCTCCCCTCACCTTCGGAACCGGCAGGTCTGGTCGTGCTCGTGCTACACGCCGAGTTTGGTGCCGGTGAGTCCTTGGAGGACGTCGAAGCTGAAGGTGGCGGAGAACAGCTGCTGTCTGGTGGCGAGTGGTGGGGGCGATCTTGACTCACTCGGCTCCGGTGGTGAGGGTTTCGATGCGCTTGCCGAGGTGTTCGGTGGTGATGACCGCGGTGCGGTCGAGCTTCATACCAGCGCCATGTCCTTGAACTCGGCGCGCTTGCCGTTGCGCTGGAGGGTGAAGCCGCCGCGGGCCTTGCAGGTGAGTCCGGACAGGTCGGTGTTGAGCTCGCCGCTGTCGAGCACGGAATGCATGCACGCCAAGGCGTGGGGGATGGATCGGCCCAACGCCCGCACGGCGGGTCCGGCATGCCCTGCCGGGCGTGATCACCCGAAGAGCGCAACGAGAAACAGGGCCCGGTGTTGTGCGTGTATCAGCGGCGGGAGGCGGTGGCGGAGGGGAGTTCGTTGAAGCGGGCGCGGTAGTCGTCGGCGAAGCGGCCCAGGTGGGTGATGCCCCACCGGTACGCGATGGTGCCGACGTTGTCCGTCGTAGCGAGGATGTCCTGACGGATCCGGTCCAGGCGCAGATTGCGTACGTACGTCATGGGGGAGACGCCGAGCCGGTCGCGGAACACGGAACTCAGGGTCCGCGGGGCGCAGTCGGCGGCTTTCGCGATGTCACCGGGGGTGATGCGCTCGGCGAGATGGGCTTCTACGAACGCCAGGGCCGCGCGCAGGGAGCGTGGGTGGCCGGGAGGAGGGCCGTCACGTAACGCGTCGGTGTGCGAATGGGGTTGGGCCAGGAGCAGCGCGGTGATGATGCACCGTAATTGGCTGCGTTGGAGTTCCGCGTGCCGGAAGTAGGGGTCTCCCGAGTCCAGTAGCTCTAAGAGGGAGCGGACGAGGAGATGTACGGCGCGCCCTTCGGGCCTGGTCAGGTCCAGGGCGAAGGCGAAGCGGACGATGCCGCTCGGTGGGGCTCCGGCCAGTGCCGTGTACTGCTGGTTGACCAGGGCCGCGTCGATGCGAAGTCCCAGGAAGCGTGTGGGGGTTGGGTGCACGGCGGGGAGTAGTTCCTGGGTGTCGCCGGGGTTGATGACCCCGGCCGTGGCGGTGTCGAGGGTGGCGTCCAGGTCGCCACGGGATGCGGCGAGCACCCCGGACACGCCCATGTTGACGAAGTAGGAGCCGGGTTCTGCCGTCGAGGTGACGCGTACGCCGAGGGGTGAGGAGAAGTAGCCGACGGCGAAGTCAGGTGCGGCCACCCCGCGCAGTTCGTGCTCCCCGAGGGACAGGTCGCCCAGCGGCGACGCGGCGATGGAGCCACCGAACAGACGGGTGGCGGCGTTCAGGAAGTCGACGGGGTTCCGGTTCTGGGGATGGGTGAGGGGGAAGTTGCGCAGTGGGGTCGGCAACGCGTACACCTCTCATGCCCTCTGTCGAGACGCCGTCTCGGGCGGCGGCGGCACGGTGCGGGCACCGGAGTTCCCTCGGTCGGGTGTGCCAGTGTGCCACTGCGGCCGGAGCTCGTGTCGCGGCGGCTACGCGGGCTCCGCCATGCGGCGGTGGCAGATGTCGACCAGCGGATACATCTTGTCGTGGCGCTGAGCCTGTTCCAGGCCGACGATGGCCACGGAGGTCTCCACCAGCGTTCGGCACCGCTCGGCACGTCGGTTCACGAACGCCTCGAGCGCCGCATTGACTGTCTCGTGCCGTCCCAACTCCTGCGCCAGTACGAGGCCGTCCTCGATGGCCAGTGCCGCTCCACTGGCCATCTGCGGTGCGGGCGCGTGGGCGGCGTCGCCGATGACCAGGGCGCTGCCGCGGCTCCAGGCGCCCCGGAGGAACGTGGTCTGCACCGGACGGCGGACCACTGATGCGGACCGTTCAGAGGTTTCAGACGGTTCGGTTGATGCGGATGCGGACGCAGGTGCGGATTCGGACACCAGCGCGGCGAGCTCTACGCCCCAGTGTCCGGCGAAGGGCGCAAGCAACTGCTGGAGGCGCGGGACGAGTTCGGATGCGGGAAGGGCACCCCGCTCCACTCCGTTCTCCGTCAGGAAGATGTACGCCTGGCTCTCCGAGAGGGGTATGAGCCCGGCCGCATGGGCTTTACCGGCGAACTGATGGATGCCGGTGGCCCACGAAGGCCGGCGCACCCGCGCCCGCCACACCATCTGCCCGTGACGGTCGAGTGAGGTACGGAGTCCCAGCAAGCCCCGCGTCGCGGAACGGATCCCGTCCGCCCCGACGACGAGCGCGGCCCGTCGCTCCGTCCCGTCCGACAGCCGCACACGGACCAGTTCCGCTTCCTGGTCCAGCACCGTCACGGTCAGTTCGTGGCGGACCACCACACCGCGCCGCTCGGCCTCTGTGAGCAGAACACGGTGCAGTACGGGGCGTGCGATGCCGACCATCGCCGGCCGATGCGCCCCGATCAGACGCGGCAACTGAACCTGGTCGGCGGGCTCGCCGTGCACATCCACATGCGTGATCGCGCCCATGCCGTACCCCGCCGCCAGGCACGCGTCCGCGAGTCCCAACTCGGCCAGCGCGCGCAGCGAGGGCCCGGTCAGGCAGAGCCCCCAGCCGGACGTCGCTCCCGACGCGCTGATCTCGACGACCTCGACCCGCCATCCCGCGCGTGCGAGGGCGGTGGCCGCCGTCAGACCGGCCACCCCCGCGCCCACGATCAGGGCCGTCCGCTCACTGCGGCTGCTGTCCATGTACGCCTCCAGAGCACCCATTTACTCCGGAACCGTAAGATCCGCCGACCCGCCGCCTTGTCCACATCGGGCGGCAATCATCCGCTCCCGGCAACCAGTTGTCGCTTGATGGTCTGAATATGTCGTTTCTCCTGCGGCGGCCTCGGCGAGGTGCTGGGGGCGGGCGTCCGCGAAGGTGGGCCGCGCCTTGATGGTTCAGGCCGCCTCGATCACTGCGGGCGCCGTGAGACGGCGGGTTGCGGTCGCCCGGCGGGCCGTCGGGCCCATGGCGCAGGAAGCGGTCAGGAAGAGAGCGCCGAGCAGGAACCAGCCCATGGTTCCCACACCTATCAGCAGGGTGGTGAGCACCAGTGGGCCGAGGGTACGGGCGACGGTGACGCCGGTGCCGAAAAAGCCCTGGTACTCGCCGATCCGGTCGGCCGGGGCCAGATCGAAGCTGAGGTGCCAGGAGCCTGCGGACTGGAGCATTTCCCCGGCGACCAGCAGAACCGAGCCCGCGAGCAGGGCGGTGACGGCCGCCCAGGTCGGCGTTCCCGCGGAGAGGGCGAAGACCGCGCAGGTGAGGAGCATGAGACAGCCGGAGCGGCGGAGGGCCTTGACCGCTGTGGGTGTGCTGGTGACGGAGCGAGCGGTGCGGACCTGGAAGAGCATGACCGAGACGGTGTTGAGGACGAAGAGCGAGGAGACCAGCCATGCGGGGGCGGTGGTGCGTTCGGTGATCCACAGTGGGAGGCCGAGGCTGAGCAGCGGCATCCGGAGCAGCAGCACGGTGTTGAGGAGGGTGAGGAGCGTGTACGGGCGATCACGCAGCACCGCGAGCTTGACACCTCTGGGCGCGGGGAGTGGTGCCACTGCCGGCAGGCGCAGCAGGACGAGGGCGCAGAGCAGGAAACTCACCGCGTCGAGTGCGAAGACGGCCAGGTAGGCGCTGCGGGTACCGGCGGAGAGTGCGAGACCGCCGAGGGCCGCGCCGATGGCAAGGCCCGCGTTGAGGGTGGACTGGAGGTGGGCAAGCGTGCCGGTGCGTTCCTCCCTCGCGATCAGACCGGCGAGGAGTGCCTGCCGGGCGGCGGACAGGCCCGACTGGGCGGTGGCGTAGAGGCAGGCGGCCAGGAGGAACGGCAGGAAGTCCCGTACGACGAGGAACGCGGCGACGGCCGCACTGGTCGCGAAGGCGAGCAGCGCCGCCGTACCGCGCGGGCCCCTGCGGTCCGCGAGGCGCCCGAGCGGTACGCCTACGACCGAGCCGACGGCCCAGGCCACGGCGAGGCCGAGGCCGACCCGGGCGGGGGCGAGGCCGACGACCTGGGTGAAGTAGAGCGCGGAGGTCACGTAGAACGCACCGTCGCCGACGGAATTGCTCAACTGGGCCAGAGCGAGTGTGCGTGGGGGCCCTGCGGGCGGTAGTAGCTTCATCGTGTCCCTGACCATGAGTGAGTTTGGGGTTGAACCCCGGGGCCGATGGGTGGTGCGTGACCTGCTTCGGAGCCGGAGCCGGAGTCCGGGTCGGGGTGTGGCCGGCGCGAGGAGGGGCGCCGCGCACGTCGGACGTACTGCCCTCGTGGGCGTGGCGCAGCAGGTCGCCTGTGGAGACGGGAGACGGGAGACGAAGCCGTACCCGACCGGCAACGCACGCGCCGCGGCTCGTCGGGTGCGAGGGATCAGTGGGAGTGCGGGTAGTCCCTCTCGATCCAGTCGAGGACGGAGGAGTGTGCCGGGCGCCAGCCCAGTCGGGTCGCTCCGCTTCGTACCCGGCTGTTGGAAGCGAGTACGTACAACGCGAGTTCGTGCCCCCAGAAGGCGACCGCGGTGTCCGTGTCCCAGGACTCGGCGGGGCCGAGGCCGAGTGCCGAAGCGAGCGAGGCGCAGATGTCGGCGAACGACACCTCTCCGTTCTCGACGAAGTGGAAGGATCCGGCCGGGGCGTCGGTGAGGGCGCGGAGGTAGAGGTCGGCCATGTCGTCGATGTGCACGGTCGACCAGATGTTGCGGCCTTCTTCCACGTACCGCACGACTCCGCTGTCGCGGGCCTGCCGGGCGAGTACGGGGATCTGCACGCTGTCGCGGGCCGTGCCCCGGCCGTGTCCGTAGACGAGGGAGTTGCACAGGACGACCGAGCGCACGCCGCTGCCCGCCGCGTCCAGGACGAAGCGGTCGAGGGCGACGCGGGCCGCCTTCTCCTTGACGGGCCGCCAGCCCGATCCTGGGGCGACGATCATCTTTTCGGTGAAGATCTCGTCCGTCGCAGCACCGCGGGAGTCGGTGCTGACGATGCTGGAGCCGCTGGTGTGCACCAGGGGGCGGCCGGTGCCCGTCAGTCCTTCGACAAGCGCCTCGACGGCTCCCCGGTGATCGCTGTCGGCGGCGTTGACGACTGCGTCGGCCGCACGGGCTCGCGCGGTGAGCAGTGCACCGTCGTCGAGCGTGCCGAGGACGGGGGCGATGCCTCGCTGCTTCAGTTCACGGGCCTTGTCCTGAGTGCGGACGAGCCCTTCGACCTGGTGCCCGGAACGCAGCAGCAGATCAGCGACCGAACCGCCTATGTAGCCGGTGGCCCCGGTGAGGAAGACGCGCATGGGAGGACTCCGATTCAAGTACGCCGAAGGGGATGGTGGGTCTGGGGTCGGGCGGTGGCACGCCGAGCCGATTCCGGGCGTCGTACACCTCGTCGGTCACGGGGTCGTCGGTGAGACGGGTCGCCGCCTCGGCCGGCTTCAGGGCGGCCCGCTCGCGGTCGGTGAAGAAAGGCGTCTCGCGCCACACGGGCGATCGCATTGCAGGGGTCGGGGGCCGGGGTTCGGGGGTCAGGGGACGAGGGTGACCTCGCCGTCGCGGAAAGCGCGGTAGAGCACTCCTTCGCGGTCGTAGCGCTCCACGACGCGCTCGATCGACTCGCTCTCGGGGATCGGCGAGCGGTAGTGGGGAACGAAGGCGTAGTCCAGGAGACCGAGCCCCTCCCAGACCACCTGCCGGTCGTAGGCGGTGACGGCATCGGCGGGGTCGTCCACGAGCTCGAGGCCGCGCAGGCTGGGCGACAGGACGCAGGCGCCGGCACTCCAGCCGGCGTAGACGAGGGCGTCGCGATGCAGCAGGTCGGTCAGGATCTCGTCCGCGCCGCTGAGGGCCATCGCCAGCCGCAGGACGAACGGGTTGCCGCCGTGGACCCAGACGACGCCGAAACCGGACAGCCGCTCGGCGAGCGTGCCCGCATCACCGAAGTGGTCCCGCAGGTCCACCTCGGTCACCTGGTAGCCGCGGTCGCGCAGCATGGCGATCTCCCGGCCGGTGGCCTGCTGCCTCTGCGGGGCAGGGAGGGCGTCCAGCGCGTTGCCGACAACAGCTGCGGTTCTGGCACCTTCGGCGAGGTCGTCCAGCAGTTCGGGGGAGTCTCCCAGTTTCCAGGAGGAAAGAAACAAACGCATGGTCCTGCTCTCGTGACGAGGGGTCAGGGGCAACGGGATTCGGGACGATGTGCTCCGTCGTGGCAAGCGGAGCATCATTCGGGGACGGTGAGCACGATCTTTCCGGCGGTACGGCCCATCTCGCCGATCTCATGGGCCTTGGCCGCCTGGTCGAGCGGCAGGACCGTGTCGATGCGCACCCGCAGCCGGCGGGAGGCGGCGAGGGAGGCGATCTCCTTCAATCCCGCCCTGTCGGCTTCGGTGATCATGAAGGCGGAGCGGAGTCCGAGCGCTCGGGCCCGGTCCGCCAGCTGCGCCTCGGCGGGGGAGGCGAGCGAAACGACGATGCCGCCCGGGCGCAAGGTCTGGAGGGAGCGAGGCCCGTAGTCGCCACCGATGGTGTCGATCACGACGTCGACGTCCCGGGCTGCGGTGGTGAAGTCGGTGTGGGTGTAGTCGATGACCTCGTCGGCGCCCAGTCCTCGTACGAAGTCGTGGTTGGCGGTACGAGCGGTGCCGATGACGTGGGCGCCACGCTCCTTGGCGATCTGGACGGCGAGGTGTCCGACGCCACCGGCCGCGGCATGGATCAGCACACGTTGCCCGGGGCGGAGGCCGGCCGTGTCGACCAGGGCCTGCCATGCGGTGAGCGCGGCGAGGGGGAGGGCGGCGGCCTCCACGTGGGAGAGCCCCGGCGGCTTGGGAGCCAGGTGCCGGGCGGGAGAGACCACGTACTCGGCGTAGGTACCGGCAGGAGCCGGCTGGCGCGGCATGCCGAACACCTCGTCGCCGGGCTCGAACAGGGTGACACCCGGCCCGGTGGCTTCGACCACACCGGACACGTCCCAGCCCAGACGAATCGGAACATCGCCCGCCAGCCCTCCGGTGGCCCGGTGCCACCAGTCGGTCGGATTCACCCCCGCGGCACGTACCCGGACGAGCACTTCGGCGGGGCCGGGCACCGGGCGCGGTACGTCAATGATCTTCAGGACGTCAGGTCCGCCGAAGGAGTCCTGCCCGATGGCGCGCATAGTGAGGTTCCTTTTGTGTCCGGCACGCCGTCCGTGGTCGTCCGGCTGTGCGGGTGGAAAGAGCAGAGGTCTCGCGCCCGTAGGGGCGGGCCCGGCCGGAGGGACGGGGCGGGAGCCTCGGGCGGGGGCACAAATGCCGGGTGAAGTCGGCCCGTTCAGACTCTTACAGGTCCGATGCGTCAACAAGCTGGCATAGTGCAACAGTCGTTAAGGTGGATTTAACGTCCGGAGGACCGAGTGCTGGAGCGGCTAGAGCTGGAGGCGTTCCTGACGCTGGCCGAGGAGTTGCACTTCGGCCGCACGGCCGAACGCCTGCATGTGAGCACCGCCCGGATCAGCCAGACCATCAAGAGGCTGGAACGTCACATCGGGACGCCGCTGTTCGAACGCAACAGCCGTCGCGTCCGTCTCACCGAGGCCGGCCGGCTGCTGCACGAGGACGTGCGCCCGGCGTACGACCAGATCGAGGCCGGGCTGGAGAAGGCCATCAACGCCGCGCGCGGCGTCGACCGAGTTCTGCAGGTCGGGTTCCTCGGCGCGGCCGCCGGACAGCTCATGGCGCAGGCCGCCCGGCTTTTCGACCAAGGCCACCCCGGCTGGAGGGCCCGGCTCAGGGAAATGCAGATCGTCGACGGCCTCCAGCGGTTGCGGGCAGGCGACGTCGACCTTCTGGTCGTGAGCCTGCCGCACCATGAACCCGACATGGTCACCGGGCCGGTCCTGTTCTCCGAACCCCGGGTGCTGGGGGTGTCGTCCGGCCACCCGCTCGCCCGCCGTGACAGCGTTTCGCTGGAAGACCTGTCCGCGGTCAAGATGCTGCAGGTGGCGGGAGCGTTTCCCGACTACTGGCGCGCGGACCGCACACCCCGCCTGACGCCGGCGGGCCGCCCCATCGAACCGGGCCCCCAGTTCGACACGCTCCAGGAGGCGTTGGCGCTGATCGACGCCGACGAAGGCGCCTTCGTCATGGGCGCCCAGGTGTCACGGTTCTACGCGCGCCCCGGCGTGACCTATCTGCCGCTGAGCGATGCAGCGCCCCTGGAATGGGCACCCACCTGGCTCGTCACCAACACCGCACCTGAGATCCACGCCTTCAACCGGGCCGCCCAGAACGTCGCCGTTCGGGTGGCACCTCCTGCCCGGAGCTCGGAAGGCGGGCCGCCCGATGTTCTGCGGCACACCACGGGCCACTCCACATGACGGCCCGTCACCGAAACGAGTTCTCGAAGAGCGGGGGAGGGAAGCGTCCCGTTCCGCTGCCCCGGTCCGCCCCCCTCAGAGGTCCGCCCCCTCGGAGGTCCTCCCGCTCAGAGGCCGGCCCGCTCAGACGTCGCGGCGCCGCACGAGCGCCACGGCCAGTGTCAGCGTGAGCAGCGGCCAGAGGACGTACACGAGCCAGGAGCCGGACACGGTGGGCATGAAGGCCAGGGTGTCCGGTGTGGGCCCCCAGTTCTGCACCAGCCGCTTCCAGGCGGCCATCAGTGTGCTGTGGTTGACGGTGGCGGACCATCGGGTGCTCGTCGAGAAGAGCGTGGGCAGGATCAGCAGGACGAAGGTGCTGGCGATCATGGTGGCGGCGCCGTGGCGGAGCAGGAAGCCGAGGCCGAGACCGACGAGCGCGCAGAGGGGGGCCAGGAGGGCGGAGGCCGTCAGTGCCCGCAGCACTCCGGGGTGGGTGAGCGGAACCGCGGCGTGTTCCGCGTCGAGGATGGCCTGGGCGGTCAGGAAGGAGCCGAGGGAGATGACCGTTCCCACGGCGGCCCACAGCCCGGCGGTGGTCACTGCCTTGGCCAGTACGACGGTGCCGCGCGCGGGGACGGCGACCGTGGTGGTGCGGATCATGCCGTTGCCGTACTCGCTCACCGCGCCCAGGGCGCCGATCGCGCCGGCGACGAGCATGAGCGTCATGTAGCCGGCCTGGGGGAAGGCGGTGAAGGGCTGGAAGGCAGGGGGCTCCTGGCCGCTCCGGCCGGGGGTGGCGAAGTTGTTGTTCGCGATCGCCGCCACGGCGGCGGAGCCGATGACGAACAGACTGATCAGCGCGATGGTCCACCAGGTGGAACGCAGTGACCGCATTTTGATCCACTCGGAGTGGATCAGATCGGCGAAGCGGGGCGGGCGCCCGGAGCGGGCGGACGAAGAGGTCACCGTGCGGTGGCTGAGGACGGTCATGAGGTCATTCCTGCCGTGTATTCGACGCTGTCGGCGGTGAGTTCCATGAAAGTGGCCTCCAACGAGGCCGTACGGGTGGCCAGTTCGGTCAGCAGGATCCCCTGGTCGCGGGCGATCGCGCCGACGCGGTCCGCGGACAGCCCGGTCACCGTGAGCTTCTCGGCACCCGCGGAGCCCACCGGCGCGACTGCCGCGCCCGCGGCGGTCAGGAGTCCGGTCAGCTCAGCGGCCTGTGGCGTGCCCACCACCACCGTGCCCCCGGTGCCACGGGCCGCGAAGTCCCGCACCGGTTCGGCGGCGATGAGCCTGCCCCGGCCGATGACGACCAGGTCGTCGGCGGTGTTCTCCATCTCCGACATCAGGTGGCTGGAGAGGAAGACGGTGCGGCCCTCGGCGGCCAGGCGGCGAAAGAGGCGGCGCATCCACAGCACGCCCTCCGGGTCCATGCCGTTGACGGGCTCGTCGAACATGAGCACCGGCGGGTCGCCCAGCAGGGCGGTGGCCACGCCGAGACGTTGCTTCATACCCAGGGAGAACCCGCCGACCCGGCGGCCGGCGGCGTCGGCGAGCCCCACCTCCTCCAGTACCTCGTCCGCCCGGCGCGGCGGGATTCCGTTGCCGGCGGCGAGGGCGCAGAGGTGGGACCTGGCGCTGCGTCCGCCGTGCACCTGATGGGCATCCAGGAGGGCGCCCACGTGATGCAGTCCGCGTGCATGGCTGCGGAAGGGGACGCCGCTGACGGTGGCCGTGCCGCTGGTGGGTGCGTCCAGGCCGAGGATCATGCGCAGGGTGGTGGTCTTGCCCGCTCCGTTGGGGCCGAGGAATCCGGTGACCCGGCCCGGCCGCACGGTGAAGGCCAGCTGGTCGACGGCTGTCTTGCTGCCGTAGCGCTTGGTGAGTTCGTTGACTTCGATCACGAGGACAACACTCCGGCAAGGGCTGCGTCCGGGCATCGGACCGGGGATGGCAGTGCGGTTGCCCAGTGCATCCCCCGGGTGTAAGCCCGGGGGATGGCGACCGTCCGTCCTGGGATGGCTAATCTCTCCGGGTGAACACCAGATCGAACGCCTCCTCGCGCCCCTGCGGATCGGACCGTCACCGCACGTCGGAGCAGGCGCACACACGATGAGAACGAGAGCCGCAGTGTGGATCGGTGGCTTCCTGCACGTCCTGGTGCACGGGTTGTTGGTGGGGGCCGCCACGCAGACGTCCGGCACGGTGCGGGCGGTGGGCTCCCTGCTGGCCCTGAGCCTGCTCGCCGAAGTGGTGCGACGCGCGCCCGTGGCAGCACTGGCGCTGGTGCTTTTGGGGGTCACCTTCATGATCGCGGGTGACCCGAGTGCCGCCGCGGCGCGGTCGTCGGTCGCCTACCAGGGACAGTTCCTCGCCTATCTGTCGGGCGCCTTCGTCCTCGCTCGCATCGTGGCCACCCGCCCGCGGCGGACCGCGATCGCCGCCGCGACCGTCACCGGCGCCGTGCCCTTGCTGATGTCCGGTGTCTTCTCCCGCGGCAACAGCATGATCGTCAACGTGCTGATCACGCTGCTGGCACTGGCCGCCTCGTGTGCGACCGGTCTGCTGGTCCGCGAGCGGCGTGAGCATGCGGTGGCCCTGCGGGCGCGGGAGGTGACCGAGGCCGTCACAGCGGAACGGCTGCGCATAGCCCGGGAGTTGCACGACATGGTCGCGCACAGCATCGGCATCATCGCCATCCAGGCAGGCGCGGGCAGCAGGGTGATCCGTACCCAGCCCGCGAAAGCACAGGAAGCGCTGCGGGCCATCGAGGACACCAGCAGGGACGCGCTCTCCGGTCTCCGGCGCACTCTGGTCTCACTTCGCCGTGCGGACCCGGCCGCGGGGCCCGCACGGACGTCACCGCTCCCACCCGTACCGGGCCTCGCCGACGTGGAGCGGCTGGCGGCGAGCACCGCCGCCGCCGGGGTCCGCGTCGACGTACGCCGCACCGGTGACGCGCGCCCGCTACCGCCCGACATCGACCTGTCCGCCTACCGCATCGTGCAGGAGGCACTCAGAGCCTGTCTTCGAACCCCCGCCTGCGCCCCGACGCCCGGCACGCACTCCCCCAAGCTCTCGGCTGCGCTCGAGCAGGGGGAACCCCCATGGTGCACGGCGCCCCAGGACAGGTGGCTCCGCCACATGACCTGGAACGCCGCACACCGATCGCACGCACCGGACGCCGCTGCGCCCGCGCTCTGCGCGAACGACGGGGGTTCAAAGACAGGCTCTCACCAATGTGGTCCGGCACGCCGGCACCGGGCACTGCCAAGTGACCATCGGGTACGAGCACGGCGAGCTGTCCGTCGAAGTCGTCGATGACGGACTCGGCCCGGGGGACGAACCAGGCTCCCGTCCCGGCGGCCCGGGCCCGCACCCCGGCCACGGATTCGGCCTCGTGGGCATGCGGGAGAGGGTCACCCTGCTCAACGGCCGCTTCAGTGCCGGCCCCGGCCACAACGGCGGCTTCCGGGTCGCGGCCCGACTGCCACTGCCGGAAACCACCTCAGTCGTGCTGGAGAGCCGATGACCATACGCGTAGTGCTCGCCGACGATCAGCCGCTGGTGCGGTCCGGCCTGCGCATGATCATGAGCGAGTACCCGGAACTGGGGGTCGTCGGCGAGGCCGCGACAGGTGCCGAAGCGGTGCAACGCGTCGCGGAACTCGGGCCGGACGTCGTGGTGATGGACATCCGCATGCCCGGCATGGACGGCATCGAGGCGACCCGCCTGATCACCGCCGGCACGACCGGGACCCGAGTCCTGGTCCTGACCACCTTCGACGAGGACGACCACGTCTACGCCGCGCTGCGCGCAGGTGCCAGCGGCTTCGTGGTCAAGGACATGGCCCTGGACGACATCGTCGCGGCGATCCGGGTGGTCGCGGCGGGGGACTCGCTGCTCGCGCCGGGGGTGACACGGCGTCTGATCGCGGACTTCGTCGAACACCGCGAAGGCATGCCGCGGCGCCCCCCGAGGCCGGTCCAGGGCATCACCGAACGCGAGCAGGAGGTACTCACTCTGATCGGGCAGGGCCGGTCGAACACCGAGATCGCGGAGGACCTGTTCATCACGGTGGCCACCGCCAAGTCCCACGTGTCGCGGCTGTTCACCAAGCTCGGCGCCCGGGACCGGGTCCAGCTCGTGATCACGGCGTACGAGTGGGGACTCGTGGCTCCGTCGAGCTGAGCACGTCACGCGGGGCTGACGATGTCCTCGGCGTCACCCGGTGAGACGAGCCCCGTCTCGTAGGCGAGGACGACGGCCTGGGCGCGGTCGCGCAGGGCCAGCTTGGAGAAGATCCGGGCGACGTGGGTCTTCACCGTCGCCTCGCTGAGCGTCAGTCGAGCGGCGAGTTCGGCGTTGGACAGGCCCCGGCCCATCCACGTCAGCACCTCCCGCTCGCGTGGTGTCAGCGCCGCCAGGTCTCGGTGGACCGCCGGGACGGCGCGGCGGGGGCCCTGGCCCGTACCCGGCGTCGGGTCGGCCGCCGCGAAGCGTTCCACGAGGCGGCGGGTGATCGCGGGGGCGAGGAGGGCGTCGCCGGTGTCGACGAGGCGTACGGCGGCGGCCAGGTGCGCGGGGGTGACGTCCTTGAGGAGGAACCCGCTCGCTCCGGCGGCAAGGGCGGCATACACGTACTTGTCGAGATCGAAGGTGGTCAGCATGATCACCCGGCAGTCCGGGGCCTGGGCGAGGATGCGGCGCGTGGCCTCCAGGCCGTCCATGTTGGGCATGCGGATGTCCATCAGCACGACGTCGGGCCGCAGTTCCCGCACCACGGTGACGGCCTCGACGCCGTCGGAGGCTTCGCCCACCACGTCGACGCCGCGGGCGGTCAGGATCATACGGAAGCCGGTGCGCAGCAGCTCCTGGTCGTCGGCGATCACCAAACGCGGTGCGGACGCGTCGGGGGCGGTCACGGGCGGTCCAGGGGGATGCGGGCGCGGACGCGGTAGCCGCCGCCGAGACGACGGCGTGCGTCGAGGTCGCCGCCGTAGACGGAGACCCGCTCGCGCAGGCCCAGCAGCCCGCGTCCGGCGCCGTCCGCCTTTTCCCGGCCCGGCTCCGTCGGAGCGGGCGTGCCGCCCGACAGGACGCTCGGCCCGCTGTTGAGTACTTCGACGCGCAGGTGGTTGTCCGCGTACCGCACCGTCACCTCGGCTTTCGCCCCGTCTCCGTGTTTGAGCGCATTGGTCAGACCCTCCTGGATGATCCGGTAGGCGGTGACGTCGATTCCGGTCGGCAGTGGGCGAGGTTCACCCGAGACCCGCATCTCGACGGGCAGACCGGCGAAGGCGATCTTGTCGATGAGCGGGCTCAGCCGGCTCAGGCTCGGTTGCGGCGACAGATCCACGGCGTAGGGTTCGTCCTCACCGTTCTGCGCGGGGGCGAGCAGGCCGAGCAGGTGCCGCAGCTCGGTCATCGTGTTCCGGCCTGCGGCTTCCACGGCGCTCATCGCAGCCGCGGCTTCTTCGGGCAGAGTGGTCAGTACTTCGCGGGCAGCACCGGCCTGTACCACCATGACGCTGACATTGTGGCTGACGATGTCGTGCAACTCCGAGGCGATTCTTGCCCGCTCGGCATCGACCGCAGCCCGTGTCGCGCTCTCTCGCTCACGTTCCAGCAGCCAGCCACGCTCCTCGATGGCCTTGCGGTGGCGACGCCGGGCCCGCGCCGCTGCCACCGCCAGCCATCCGGCGGCGCCCATTGCCACAGTCAGCGCGATGAGCAGCAACCTCGTCCATGATTCCCCCATGCGGTCATCTTCCCAGGGGCGCGGTGGTGCAGTGCGCCCGGCCTTCTGGACGCGCCTTCTTGCACCCCCGCGTACATCCACAGGATGACCTGCGCATTCGGATACATCCGGGGGGCGACGCACCATGATCCCGTCGGGCCTAAGTTTCGGGGCATGACAAACGATCACGAGGGTGTCCGGCAGACAGTGGTACGGCTGGACGGCGTACACAAGGAGTACGGCGACGCGAAGGCCCTGGACGGGCTGTCGCTGGAGATCAAGGCGGGCGACGCGGTCGCGGTGATGGGGCCTTCCGGCTGCGGCAAGTCCACGCTGCTCAACATGGTGGCCGGCCTGGACCGGCCGACCTCGGGCACAGTCGAGGTGCAGGGCCACGACCTGGGCAAGCTGAACGAGACGGGCCTTGCCCTGTTCCGGCGCCGACACGTCGGCATGATCTTCCAGTTCTTCAACCTCATCGAGGACCTGCCCGTCCTGGACAACGTGGCACTGGCCGCGCAGCTGACCGGCACCTCGGCCAAGCAGGCGCGCCGCCGAGCCCTGGAGCTGCTGGACGAACTCGGTGTCGCCGAGCGCCGCAACAACTACCCGGCGACACTCAGCGGTGGTGAACGCCAACGCGTCGCTGTCGCGCGGGCGTTGATGAACCGACCCGCCCTCCTCCTCGCCGACGAACCGACCGGCGCTCTCGACAGCCGGTCGGGCGAGCAGGTGATGGACCTGCTGATCGACCTCAACCAGATCGGCCAGACCCTGCTGATCGTCACCCACGACCCGCGGCTCGCCACCCGCTGCGCCAGCCGGCTGATCGAAGTCGCCGACGGCCGGGTCGCCCGCGAGCGCACGCTGGAGGTGTCGGCATGAGGGCCGTGTGGAGAGCCTCGCGTGCGGCAGTGAAGCGGCGCCGAGTCCAGACCTTCGTGATCGGTCTTGTGGTGCTCTGCTCCACCACCACCGTCCTGCTCGCGCTGACCCTGCTCACCGCGGCGTCCAGCCCCTTCGACAAGGCGTACGCCGAACAGCGCGGCGCGCACACGGCCGCTTCCTTCGACACCACGAAGGTCACCCCGGAACAACTGGCCCGTACCGCGAAGCAGCCCGGAGTGGAGGCGGCTGCGGGACCGTTCGGACAGGCAGTCGTCGACATACCCAAGAACTGGCTGTGGATGGCGGGCGGCACCCTCAGCGTCGTGGGCCGGGCCGACCCGGCGGGCCCCGTGGACCGGATCGACCTGCTGGAGGGCCGGTGGGCCACCGGCACCGGCGAGATCGTCGTCAACTGGTCCGTACAAGGCTCTCCCGGCACCGAATTGCTCGGTACGAAGGTGAAGACACCGAGCGGAGCGACGCTGACCGTCGTCGGGTTCGCCACCAGCATGAGCAAGTCGGCGAGCGCCTGGGTCACTCCCGCGCAGATGACCGCCCTGCACCCCACCTCCGCCCAAATGCTCTACCGCTTCACGAAAGCCGACAGTGAAGCCCAGCTGAGCGCTTCGCTGGACCGGGCCACCGGGGGACTGCCCGAGGGCGCGCTCACCGGTGCGCAGACCTACCTCACCCTCAAGCAGGCGTTCTCGGCACTGGCCGACTCCTACCTCCCCTTCATGACCCTCTTCGGCGTCCTCGGCCTGCTGGTCTCCGTCCTGATCGTCGGCAACGTGGTCAGCGGGGCGGTCGTCTCCGGATACCGGCACATCGGCGTCCTCAAGGCACTGGGGTTCACCCCCAACCAAGTCGTCGCCGTCTACCTGATGATGCTCTCCGTACCGGCCCTGGTGGGCTGCGTGCTGGGCACACTGGCGGGCAACGCACTGGCCGGGCCGATCGTGAAGGTCGCCTTCACCGGCATCGACGTCGGCCGGGCCACGGTCGGTGAGGTCAGCCCCTGGCTGTCCGTCGCCTGCCTGGTGGGCATGCACGCCCTCGTCCTGCTCACCGCACTGATCCCCGCCCTGCGGGCCCACCGGCTACCCGCCGCACAGGCCATCAGCGCCGGCGGAGCCCCCCGCGTCGGGCGCGGTCTGCGCGTCCAGCGAATGCTCGGCGCCACCCGTCTGCCGCGCCCGGTCAGCCTGGGCCTGGGCCAGCCCTTCGCCCGCCCCGCCCGCACCCTGCTGACGCTGGCCGCCATCGTCCTCGGAGTCACCACCGTCACCCTGTCCACCGGCCTGACCAGCACCCTGGTCGCCTACGGCAACGTCGGCAAGGAGGACGGCAGCGCCCGCGTCCAGGTCACCACCGGCGGATCCGCCGACGCCAAGACGGCGCCCCGTCTCAGCGACACGCAGATCGAGGAACGGCTTCGGGACCTGCCGGGTGCCAAGGGGGTACGAGCCCGTGCGCTGTCCCAGGTGAACATGACCGGCCAGAACCAGCCCGTCTTCGCCGATTTCTACCGCGGCGACGCCTCCCTCTACGAGCACACCATCGTCAAGGGCCGCGCCCCGAAGGCGGCCGGAGAGATCGTGGCCGGGCCGGCCTTCCTCACCCAACGCGGCCTGGAACTCGGCGACCGGAGCACCCTGGAACTGAACGGAAAGAAGATCATCGCAACTGTCGTGGGCCAGGTCATCGAAGGCAACGCCCGTGCTCTGGAAACCACGTGGGACACTTTGACCCGACTCGCACCCACCGCCCACGCCACCGAGTACACGGTCCGCCTCGACCCCGACGCCGACGCCGACGCCTACGCGGAAGCGGCCGGGAAGCTCGACCCGGCCGTGCACGCCTCCGTGTTGGACCCCGGCAACGCCGGGACCACCACCGTCGTCACCTTCTCCATCGTCTTCACCGTGCTGCTCGCCCTCGTGGCCTCGCTCGGTGTCTTCAACACCGTTCTGCTCAACACCCGTGAACGGCGCAGGGACCTGGGCATGCTCAAGTCCATCGGCATGACGCCCCGGCAGGTGATCCTGATGACGGTCACCTCGGTCGCCGGACTCGGCGCCTTCGGCGCACTGCTCGGCATCCCCCTCGGGATCGGGGCACACCGCCTCGTCGTGGACCACGTCGGCGTAGTCGACTTCCCCGAGTACATGAAGGACGTATGGCACGCGCCCCAACTGGCCGCGATGCTCCTGGCCGGAGTGACGATCGCCGTACTCGGTGCCCTGATCCCCGCCCGCACGGCGGCCCGCACCACCATCGCCACAGTTCTGCACACGGAATAGCCGCCGCGACACGGCTGCCCAAGATCGGACGCCGGGCCAGGAACAGGGCGCATAAAGATGCCGAGTGGCGAAGCCATATGCTGAGCCGGGCGAGGCAGGCGCAGCTCGTGCGCCACCCCCGCCCTCTGCGACCGGGCGCCCCCTCCGTACGGGGCTCCCGACGAACAACGGGAGGTTGACCGGTGATCACTCTGACCGCAGTCGGAGGGGTGGCTCTAGTCGAACTGGGCATGGCGTTGACCCCCGGTCCGAACATGATTCACCTCGCCTCCCGGGCGATCACCCAAGGCCGCCGGGCGGGCCTGGTCAGCCTCAGTGGGACCGCCGTGGGATTCGTGTGCTACCTGCTGGCCGCAGCCGCGGGGCTGTCCGCGATCTTCGCCGCCGTGCCGGTGACCTTCACGGTCGTCAAGCTCGCCGGGGCCGCCTACCTGGCGTACCTCGCCTGGGACATGCTCAAGCCCGGCGGCCGTTCCCCCTTCGCCCCGGCAGAGGACCTGCCTCCGGTCTCCGACGCCCGCCTGTTCTCGATGGGACTGCTGACCAACCTGCTGAACCCCAAGATCGCCCTGATGTATGCCGCACTCCTGCCCCAGTTCCTGGACCCGCAGGCAGGCCCGGCCTGGGGGCAGCTGCTTCAGCTCGGGGCGGTGCAGATCGTCGTGGGAATCTCCGTGAACGCCCTGGTCATGCTGGGTGCAGCGCGCATGTCGAAGTTCCTGGCGACCCGGCCCCGCGTCCTGACTGCCCAGCGCTTCACGGCAGGCGGTCTGCTCGGTGCTTTCGCCCTGCACACGGCGGTGTCCCGCGATGTCGTCTCCACCTGATTCGGACCCACGTCGCTACCGGCGCCTCCGCCACGGTGGGGGCCGGCGGGCCGATGCCGCCTCTGACTCCCTGGCCCTCGGCTTCGCCGCCACCGCGGCCTGGCACACTCACCCGAATGCGGGGCCTTCGGCCTTGCTCACGCGGGTAGGCGACAGCGTGGACAATCCCAGCGAGTCGGTGCCGGCAGTGACGCGGAGTCTCATCCAGCGTTTGGTTGCAGCGGTCCGCCAAGGCGATGACGACAGCATCCGGGCACTGCTCGAACGGCTGGCAGACGTCGCCGACGCTTCAGACCTGCTGCTGATGCGTGAGCTGCTGAACGAAGACCTGGTGGACAACTGCTCACCATGCGATAGCAGGTGATCATGTCCATGTTCTCCTTGTCGCCGTTGCCCGGAGCGCCCTGCACCGGCAAGCCGTGTGCCCGATAGGAGACGACTGCGTACCGGGCAAACGGTGCCCGCGCCCCCCCCGTCATCCGGTGTGGACTTCCAGTGCCGTGCGGATCGCGGATTCGAGGGCTCCTTCGATCCATGCGGGTTTGAGGGAGGTGTGGCAGCCCGCGAAGTGCAAGGGGCCTTCGGAGGCGGGGATGTCGGGGAAGAGTTCGGTGTGCTGACCGGGGAGCAGGACGGATGCTTCCCCGTAGGCGTAGGGGTCGCGCATCCATGACTGGGTGCGGCCCTTTCCCGTGTAGAAGATCTCGGTGCGCTGGCCGTACACCTCCTGAACGCCGGTGAGTGCCAGGGGGTACCGCTCCTCGTCGTCGTAGGCGTCCCACTTCAGGGCGTCGTCGGACCAGCTGTAGGAAGCGAGCAGAACTCCCCCCGGGCTGCCGGGAACAGGGTGGGAGGGTTCATAGATGAAGCGGTTGGGATTGTCGGTGACCGAGCCGCCGCCGATCACCTGCGCCGCTTCGGGCTGGTTTCGCTGGGGGGAACGGTGTGCTGCGTAGTGGATGCGCTGGCGCTCGGGGACCTGGCCGTCGGGGACGGACGGGTGGGCGCCGAGCAACGAGCCGTCCGTAGGCGCTTTCCCGGCGCGGTATGCCTCGTACAGACCGGGGCGTACGGCGTCGAGTTCGCGTTTCCAGTCCTGTTCGGAGAACTCCCACCAGCGGCGTGAGAACTCCAGGAGCACCTTGGTGGCGGCGTCGTAGTGGAGTTCGGTGATGGCACGCCGTTTCCGATAGGAGAAGGCGGGGGTGAAGGTGACGTGGCGCAGCCCGGAGAAGGGCACCGTGATGATCGCCTCATCGCCGGTGAACTCCTCGGTCACGGGCCGGCTCGTGCGGCTCTCGGAGACGGTGTGCACGGTGACGCCACTGCCGGGCCGGTGTTCGATGCGCACGGCGCGACGGTCCAGATGTACGAGATCGCTCACCCGCTCGTAGAGGGCATCGGCGAACGTGGCGGTGCCTCCGGGCAGTTCGTAGAAGGCGGTGCTCGGGCTGATCAAAGCCGCGGAGAGGAAGCTGTGAAGGAAGGAGAGATGCAGACGTGAGGTGAGGTTCTGGACGGTGCCGATCAGGTCGATGGTGTTCTCGTCGAGTCCGGCGCGTTCCTTGAGGTAGCGGTACATCGACCAGTGCCCGTACGTGTGGAGCACGCTCGCCCAGCCCTCGACGAGTGCGCGGCCGCTCTTGCCGTCGACCAGCGCCCTGGCCGGTGCCAGTGCGGCGCGCAGCAGGTCGGACGCCGGAGTGTTCTCGTGCCGCGCGGGGACACCGAAGGAGCGGTTGATCCGCCGGGGCCTGTCCTGGTAGTCGGCGCGGCGGGCCCGGATGCCGTTGACGTGAATCCATGTGCGGTTCGCGGGCTTCCCCGAGGCATCTACGTCGATGAGGTGGAAACGGCGCCTCTCGAGGCCGAGCGATTCCATCAGACCGGTGACCAGGGGGTGGCTGTCGGGGATCCGCATCGCTCCGGCCTCCGCGTACTGAGCGGGGTCGGCGAACGGCTGCTCGGCGTTCTCATGGCCGCCCGAGCGGAACGTCTTGATGCGCCCGCCTACCCGGTTGGCGTTGGCTTCGAGCACGGTGACGTCGTGCCCGGCCTCGCGCAGCAGATGGGCGGCCACCATGCCGGCCGGACCTGCCCCGATGACCAGAACCTTCCTGCTCACGCTCCCACGGGGCAGGCCCTTGCCGAGCAGGATGTCGGTGTACGCGGGAGTGAGGGGCCGGTTGTCCTCGTCGAGGACGAGGATGGCCCGGGCGACTGCCAGGCAGGTCTGCCAGTCGGCGCCCCGGGCCGGCGCGGAGGGCACGGCTGGGGGCGCGAGAGCGGACGCGGCGGCCGCCTGCGGGGCGGAGGCGCCGAGGCCGGCGGTCAGGGTGGTGCTGCCGGCCGCGGCCATGACGGCGCGTCTGGAAGGCTGTGCGTTCATGGTCACAGCCTGGCCCGGCGACCGTGCAGTCCTGGCCGGGACACCACGCCGGAGAGCGCGGGTCACCCGGTCGGCCACACGGCCTTCTTCACCGGCCTGGCTCCGGACCGACCTCTGCCCGGCACCCGGGCCGACCCGCAACGCAAAGGCCGTGCTCCCGGCAGCTCGCTCCTCGCGGGCCCGCGCGTCGCAGGACTGCCTCCCCGGCGCTCAGAATGCACCGGGTGCGCCCGCCGACAGGATGATGATCTGGTCACCCTTGGCGTAGGTGACGCGTTCCGCCTTGTCGGGGTTGATCACAACCCCGTAGTCGGGCGGCAGTTGGGCCCGGCCGTGGATGCGGTGGCCGATGGCGATCTCACCGCACCGGGCGGCCGCGGCAGTCACCGTGTAGAAATCGGTGGCCGCCCCGGTCCGTACGTAGGCGGCCATGGGGCGCAGGCTGATCTGGACGCCCTGCGGTCCGAAGAGCTCGTCGAAGACCTGGCTGAGCCGGGGGTTCTCGGAGAGCTGGGCAAGACACAGGCTGACCAGCTCGCTGCTCACGATGAAGTCGTCCGCCTTCGCCGCCCGGGCGAGCGCGCGGTTGCGGTCGTCGGCGATCTCCGTGGCCAGGGAGAAACCGTGGGAGTGCCGGGCTGCCAGATCGCGCAGCTTCAGCAGGGTGGTGAGGGTGCGGGCGTCGGAGTCGCGGGGGTCCCGCTCATTCGGGCAGATGACCATGACGTGGTCGTAGGCCTCGAGGCCGGCGGACTCCAGCACCTCCCGGCGGGTGGTGTCGGCCCGGCGGAAGGACACCTCCGGGACACCGTCGCCCGCGCGCGTGAGCGTTCTCTCGGCGCCGGTGAGGTCGGTATCGGCGATCACGTCCACCCGGGATCCGGCGGGCAACTGCGCCTGGAGCTGGCGGATGATGTCAGGCGCGTGCTGACTCCAGCCCACCATCAGTAGCCGACGGCTCGGCCGCTCGGGGACATCGGGTGGCGAGATCGCCGTCTCGTCGACGACGGGCACCGTTTCGGACAGCAGCACTGTGCTGTCGTCCTCGCTGATGGCGACGATCTGGTCCTGCGCGCGGAGCACTGTGTCGTGGCGGGGGTTGAGCCGTACGCGGCCGGACGCGTCCATCAACCCGATCACGCACGAGGTCCGGTAGGCCGCCAGCGTCTCACCGAAGGTCCGCCCGACCAGCTCGGGCTGCGGCTGCATGTAGATCTCATCGCCCTCGAAGTCCAACAGGCCGGTATAGACCGCGGACAGCCCGCACTGAAGGCTCATCTGCACCATCAATCGGGAGACGAACCCCTGAGCGCTGATGACATGACAGGCGGCACCGCCGGCCAGTCGCGCCACGGACAGGTTCTGTGCTTCCTGGACGCTGGCCACGACCACCGGTGCGGCACTCTCCCCGTCCCGCTCGCGAGGAGCCTGGCTGCTCCCCACGGCCAGCAGTGACTTGACGACCGCGATGTCAGGGTCGTCTCCCTCCGGCGGGATCACGATGATCGAGCGTGCGCCCGAAGGGTTGACGATCGCGATGTCGACCGGGTCGGTGGGGTCACCGCTGCGGCACACAACCCTGGTGGTGGCGGTATGCCCCACCCGTTCCCGGATCGCGGCCTCCATCTCCGGACGGTCCTTCTCCGCGAGGATGGTCACGCAGGCACGGCGCCGGCTGCGATTGGCCTCCACCAACTCGCGGAGCACGGTGAAGACATGGGGAGACCAGCCCAGCACGACCGTGTGCCCGCTCTCGACCACGGCCGAACGGCCGCGGCGCAGGCGGGCCAGCTGGTTCTGGAGCCCCGCGCTGATCACCGGAATGAGCGTGCTCATCAGGAAGATCCCGCCGAAAGCCATCAGCGCCGCAACGGCCAGGAACGGCGCCGGCCCTCTGTCCCGGGCGATCACCGCTGGACTGATGACCCGCAGGAAACCGGACCACAGCCACGACTCCCCACCCTCCGACGCCACCCCCGCCGGAGCGAGCAACAACAACAGCACCCCGTTGAGCAACACGAGTACACAGCAGGCGACGGCCAGCACTCCGATGAGTGCCGGTGTCCCGCGCGCCATGACATTGTCGAACCTGTACCGCAACCGCTGAAGCAACGTAGCCCCTCGACCTCGGCCCCGGCGCGCGTCTCTTCCGCCACCCGAGCTCAGCCCAGCTTGCGCCCGACCTCGGGGCTTCATCATTCGGCGTGGGCACGATCGCCCGCTCGGACCACTTCGTTCATCCATCCGCCCCACGCCGGCGACCGAGATCCGCCCGTGGGCGGTCTGCTCAGGAGGGGGCCTCGGGTGGGCGGCGGGCGAGGACTTCGCGGGCGAAGTCGGTGAGGGGTGTCGCCCTGGCCCGGGCCGTGGCGCGCAGCCAGGCGAGGGCGTCGTTCGCGCTGATGTGCTGGGCGGCGGCGAGGACGCCGACGGCGGTGTTGATGTCGCCCTGATCGGCGATGGCCCTGACGCGCTCGCCGATGTCGCCCCCCAGGTCGGCCAGCAGCACAGCGGCGGCGATCTGGGCGAATACCTCCGCGTTGGCGGGTGGCTCGGGGAGCCCCTTGCCGCGGTGATAGAGGGTGAGGGTGCCCACCGTCGCGGTGGCGGTGGACAGGGGATAGGCGAACGCGGCACCGACACCGATACGGCACGCGGCATCCGTGAACAGCGGCCACTTCGAGCTCGGCCGGTCGAGCAGGGGCACCAGAACGGGCTCACCGGTGGCGAACGCGGTCAGCGACGGACCGCTGCCCGTGGTCCACTGCAGTTCCTCGGCCTGCTGCCCCCACAGGGACGTGACAGCGAGCCGGACGTTTCGTGATCCGCTGTTGTGCAGGGTGATCACGGCGGCGTCGGCCCCGGGCAACTCCCGTACCGCGCAGTCGCACACCGCGGCGAGACATCCGCTGCCGGGCGGGCTCTGTCGGGCGGCATGGGTGATCCCGTGCCACAGCGCGTCCCGCCGGGCGAGACCGGCCGCCGATACGCCACCCGTGCCGGTACCCGCACCCGCACGGGGCAGGTCGACCGGCGCCGCCAGTCCGGCCGTCCGGGCCGCGCGCTGGTGGAAGGCGAGGGCTCGCATCGCGGCGCGCAGCACCGCACTCGGCTGCCCCGCACCGTCCGCGGCACTGCTCGCACCGGGCCGGTGCAGCGACTCGTACACCGTGGTGATGTCCTCGACATGATGCAGGACGCCCACGACACGGCCGTCGGCGTCGGTCAGCGGGGAGTTGACGGGACTCCAGGCCTTGACGCGGAAGCCGCTGGGGCTTTGCGGGGCGGGGATGTCGTAGCGCTGGATCCCCATGTCGTGCGGGTCGCCGTGGCGCATCACCCGCTCCAGCGAGGAGGTGAGGTTGCGGACGCCGCTCGAACCCGTGTCCCCGGGATTGTCCGGGAACGCGTCGAAGATGAACGCGCCGATCAGTTCCTCGCGCGAGCGTCCGGTGGCACGCAGGTAGGCCGTGTTGACACCGCGGATGTAGAAGTCCGTATCCAGCAGCAGATACGGCGCCGCGGTTACTTTGAACAAAGGACTGTCGTACGTGGACCGCAGCGCGTCACGCACCAGTGCACACCTCCCGGCATCGGCCGAGGACGGCCGGTTACAAAGAGTAGCCACTGGAGGCGTACGGCAGCAGCCGTATACAACTTCCTGCAGGTCGTACTTCCCGGCCCGGACGGGCACACCCGCGAGGGTGATGTGACGCTTCCTGCGGGAGTACGTGGCCAGGGCGGCCACCACGACCGTGCCGTTACGCCGAGTCGGCCAGGGACCGGGCGATGCGGAACTGCCGCTCCGCCTCGGCCGGGTCGCCCGCCGCCGCGTACGTGCGGCCGAGTCTGCGGCGGACCTCCATCTCCAGAGGCCGGCTGGTGTGCTCGGTGAGCGTGGCCAGTGCCTCCCGTTGGAGGGTGATGGCCGAGGGCAGGTCTCCGCGGCCGTGTTCCGCGGCGCCGAGCAGGGACAGGCTCGTCGCGCGCAGTTGCAGGTCGCCGACCTCCTGGGCCAGCTCCGCCGCGCGCCGCGCCAGGTCCTTGACCTCGGCGTGCCGACCGAGTGCCAGGTGGGCCTCGGCCGTGAAGCACAGGGTCTTGCTGATCATCCTTGGGCGGCCGATCTTCTCGGCGAAGGTGAGGGAGGTGGCGTAGTACGTCAGCGCCTTCTCGTGCCGGCCCTCCTGGTCGTGCAGGGCGCCGAGCTGGCAGCTCGACATCCCGGCCAGCCAGTCGTCGTCGAGCCGGGAGGCGAGACCCATGACCTCGTTCAGGTGGGCGGCCGCCTCAGGGAGGCGGCCCAGCGCACGTTCCGCTGCGCCCATGACGGCGATCGCCCGGGCCTGCTCGCGCACGTCGCCCCGCGGGCGGGCGATGCTCAGCGCGTCGGCGCACCAGGCGTACGCCTGCCTGAAGCGCCCCTGGTAGATGTCCGCGACGGCCAGGCAGTTGCGCAGGGAGGAGGGCATCCGCCGGTCATCGGCCAGGTCGGCGCCGGGCAGCGCGAGCTCCAGGGCGGAGCGGCACTCGTGGAAGCGGCCCTGACGGACCAGCGGGTCGACCAGCGACTCGGCGATCCAGCAGGCGTGGTCGTGCTGCCCGCCGGCCGCCGCGAAGGCGACCACGTCGAGCAGCTGGCCGCCCGCGGCCTCCAGCCACGCGTCGGCCTCCCGCCAGTCCGCGAAGGGGGAGCCGGAGACGTCGGGGCCGGTCGGGTATCCCTCGGGTCCCCAGTCGCTGGCGATGCGACCGGCGGCCGTGTAGAGGTGCAGCACGGCGGCGCGGTCCGCCGCGGCCTCCTGCGGCGCGGTGGCGGCGAGGCGGCGCGTGTGGTCGCGTACGAGATCGTGCAGCCGGTAGCGGCCGGGCCGCGGCTGCTGCAGCAGGCTCGCGTCGACCAGCCGCTCCAGGAGGTCCTCGGCGTCGTGGAACGAGCGGCCCAGCATGACGGCGGGGGTGAGCCCGTCGAACTCGGCGGTCGGGGCCTGACCCAACGCCCGGAAGCCGCGGCGCAATTCGGGGGCGAGCAGGTCGTAGGACATCCGGAAGGCTGCTTCGACGCTGCGGTCCTCCGCCCGGAGCTCACCGAGTCGACGCTCGTCGCCCGACATCCGGCCGACCAGGTGGGCCACCGTCCAGGACGGCCGGTTCTGGAGCCGGGCCCCGGCGATCCGCAGGGCCAGCGGCAGCCCGCCGCAGCGGTGGGCGAGCTCCTCGGCGGCCTCCGGTTCCTGCCCGGCGCGCGTCTCACCGAGGAGGCGCGTGAGCAGGGCGACCGCGTCGACGGTGTCCAGTGGCTCCACGGTGATCCGCCGGTCGGCGTCGAGGCCCGGCAGGCGCTGCCGGCCGGCCACGAGGACCCTGCTGCCCGGGCCCGCGGGCAGCAAAGGGCGTACTTGTTCCGCGCCGCGGGCGTCGTCCACGACCAGCAACAGCCGCAAGGAGCTGGTGGCGGCGCGCCACGCGGTCACCAACTCGTGCAGTTCGTCCGGGAGTTCACCGTCGGCACCGTTGACGGCGCGAAGCAGCTGGTGCAGCGCGCGCTGCGGGCGCAGGCTCTCGTGCGGGGCGCCGTGCGTGTGCAGGTCCACGAACAGGCAGCCGTCCGGGTACTGGTCGTGCAGCGTCCAGGCGGCGCGGACCAGGAGCGCGGTCTTGCCGACGCCCGCCGTGCCGTCGACGGCGGTCACGGAGACGGATCCGGCGGGCACCGGCGCGGTGAGCAGGGCGAGTTCCGGCTCCCGGCCGACCAGCCAGGCGGTGTCGCCGGGGAGTTCGTTGCGGCGGGGGCGTACCGGGGGCGGGGTGGAGGGGTCTGGTGCCGGTGGCTGTGCGGGGGTGGGTGCGGGGGGCGCGGCCGCGGGCGGCACCCGGGTGGCGGCGGGCGCCGGGACGCGGGGCGGCTCGGTCGCGCCGAGCAGCTCCGGATCGTTCCGGCGCAGTACGGCCTGGTGCACCCGGCGCAGTTCCTCGCCGGGCTCCACGCCCAGTTCGTCGCGGAGCCGGTTCCGGGTCTCCTGGTAGACGGCGAGCGCTTCGGCCTGCCGGCCGCCGCCGTACAGCGCGCGCATGCGCAGGGCGGCGAGCGGTTCGTCGTACGGCCGCGCCATGGGCGCAGCCAGCAGTTCGTCCAGGGCCTCCGCGTACCGGCCCAGGAGCACCAGGCACTCCACCCGCTCCTGATGCAGGGTGCGGCGCTGCCGGGCGAGGCGCTGCCGCTCGGCGTCGGCGAGCGGGCCGGGCAGGCCGGCCAGCGGCTCCCCGCGGAACAGGCGCAGGGCCCGCGTGCAGCCGTCGAGGGCGGCGGCGAGGTCACCCGCGGCCTTCGCGCCGCGTATCGCGCTGCTGTGTGCGGTCAACTCGCTTGTGTCCGTGCGGGCTTCGCCGGGTACGAATCGGTAGCCGCCGCGCTCGCCGCGGATCACGGAAGCGGTGGGGCCGGTGCCGGGCGCGTCCAGCGCTTTGCGCAGGGGGTAGATGTAACTGGGCAGGACGCGGCGGCCCGTACCCGGCGGTTCGATTCCCCATACGTCGTCCAGGAGTTGCTGGTGGGTGACGAGCGTCTCCGCGCGCAGGACCAGCGCGGCGAGGACCGCCTGCCGGCGTACGGGCCCGAGGTCGAGCGGGACCTCGCCCCGGTGGGAGGTCACGGGACCGAGCAGGGTGAGGCGCAGCGGGCCCTCCGCGACCCCGGCGGACTCCGTACCGGCCGTGCCGGTCGAAGCCGCGGGGTTCGCCGCCCCGCCCGTGCCGGTCGCCCCGCCCGTGCCGGTCGCCCCGTCCGCGCCGGTCGCACCTGCTGTGCCGGTCGTACCCGTCGTACCTGCCGTCCCCGTTGGACCTTCCGTACCTGCCGCCCCCGTCGTGCCCGACGTGCTCGGCCCACCCGGTGTACCCGCTCCGCTCGAACCCACCGCTGATTCCCCCATGGTCTACGCACTTTCCCGCGGTTCCCCGTTTCCCCGCGGTCACCGAATTCCCTGCTCCAGCAGAGAACCCCCTGCTTCAGCAGAATTTCATCAGCATTGCAGTGTCTCGCGAGAGGGTTCGGCGCGTCGTGTCCGGTCCCGGTCGATCTCCGTTCCGGCCTGCCCCGGGGCGGGTTCCCGCCGGTCCCGAGGTGTGAACCGTAGGAAAGCGAGCTGCTCCGTGAGTGAGAACCCGCAGGTGGATCCCCGGCAGGGGTTCGGCGATGCGTACCAGGGCCCAGGCCAGGCGCCGCCCCCGATGCCCGGCCAGGCACCGCCGCCCGTCCCGCCGCAGGCGCCGGGCGGCGCACCGTCGGCCTGGTCGCAGCAGGTACCGCCCGGCGGCCCCGGCGGCTCGGGAAGCCCGCGGGGCCGTTCGCGCGCCTGGCTGATCGGTGGCACCGCGGCGCTCGTCGTGGCGGTGATCGTCGGTGTGGTCGTCGCCACGTCGGGGGACGACGACAAGGACGCCGCGTCGGGCAGGCCCGCCGGCGTGCCGGGCGGCGTCGCCAAGCCGAAGGCGCCGTCGGACGAAGGGCCTTCGGGGGGCAAGGCGTACACCAAGGTGCCCAAGGGATGCGAGCTGATCAAGGCGGCGACCCTCGCGAAGATCGCCCCCGGTGCCACGTGCACGCCCAGCGTGACGGACGAGGGCGACTTGGCCACGATGATGACCAGGATGCCGAGTTGGGAGCCCGCCGGCTCCGGTGGGAACTACCAGAGCCTGGACGTGCACCTCGTGGTCGCCGCGTCGGCCAAGTCCACGTACGACATCAACAAGAAGACCGCGATGAAGGACATGGGGCCCACGTACGAGGTGACGGACTCCCGGGCGGTCAACGGACTCGGTGAGGAAGCCTACGTCGTCCACGCCGTCGACGGCTCCCTGGTCTGGGTGAAGGTGCTCGTCCACGACGGCAACGCCGCGGTCCGCACCGTGTTCGTGTACAGCACGACGTCCTCCGACAGAACGCAGAAGCAGACCGAGGCGGACGCCATCACCGCCGCCCGTGACGTACTCGGCTCCCTGAGCTGACCGCCGCGACGACGACGTGCACATCCACCCCCGCGGAGGCGGCGACCCAAGGGCCACGCCCGCGGTCACCCGGTCCCCGCACACCACGGTGCCGCAACCACCCGCCACGCCGACCCGGCCGCTCACTGGCGTCCCGGAGCCGCCGGGCCGGGCCCACGGGCAGCGGAACCCCGCCCGCATCGGCCCGTACGAGGTCTTCCAGCTCCTCGGCGAGGGCGGCATGGGCCGGGTGTTCCTGGCCAGGTCGCCGGGGTCACGGCTGGTCGCCCTGAAGGTCATCCGGCCCGAGTACGCCGAGGCGCCGAACTTCCGCGGGCGGTTCCGGCGCGAGGCCGAGTCCGCCCGTCGCGTCAGCGGCTTCTTCACCCCGCCCGTGCTCGACGCGGACGCGGACGCCCCGCAGCCCTGGCTGGCCACGGCCTACGTCCCCGCGCCCTCGCTGCACGACGTCGTACGCGGCTTCGGCGCGCTGTCCGAGGCGGGGCTGCGGGCCCTGGGCGCCGGTCTCGCGGAGGCGCTGCCGGCCATCCACGAAGCGGGCATCGTGCACCGGGACCTCAAGCCCGGCAACGTCCTCATCACCGAGGACGGGCCCCGCGTCATCGACTTCGGCATCAGCAGCGCGGTGGACGCCACCCAAGTCACGCGTACCGGTGCCGTGATGGGGACGCCCGGGTTCATGGCGCCCGAGCAGATCGTGTCGAGTCGCGACGCCGGGCCGGCGGCCGACATCTTCTCGCTGGGCTGCGTCCTGGTCTTCGCGGCCACCGGGAGTGGCCCCTTCGGCACGGGAGGGACGGCCGAGATCCTCTACCGGGCCGTCCACCATCCGCCGCAACTGGACGGCGTACCCAGGGAGTTGGCTCCGCTGGTCGCCGCCTGCCTGGACAAGGACCCCGCCCGCAGGCCGACCGCCGCGTCGGTCCTCGCCGCGCTGGGAGCCGCCGATCCCGCCGCGCTGCTCACCCAGGGCCTGCGCGAGGACCTGGCACGGCGGCGGGCGCACGCCGCCGTCCTGGTGTCCGCTCCGCCCGTGCCCGTCGCGTCCCTCGCGCCGCCCACCGCTCCGTCCGCCGCCGCCAACCCCAGTCGTCGCAGGTTCCTGTGGATCGCCGCGGCCGGCACCACCGTCGCGGCGGGCGGCGGAGCCGCAGCACTTGCCGGGTGGCGGTCGGAGCCCGGCAAGAGCCGTGGCACCGCCGGCGGGAGCGGCAGCGCGGGCAGCACCGGCAGGTCCGCGCCCAAGATCCCCGCGGGCCCCGAGCCGCGGTGGTCGGTCCCGCTGAAGAAGCTGGCCAGTCCGCAACTCCAGCTCCTCGGCGACGTGTTGGTGCACTGGGAGAAGCGGCGCGCGACCGCCTACGGCACCGCTGACGGGAAGAAACGCTGGACAGGGGCGCTGCGCCTGCCCTCCGACGCCTCGGGATTCCCGACGTGGCTGGGCGTGCACGGGACGACGCTGTTCGCCTCGGCCTGGAGCGGTGAGCGCGGCTTCCTGCTCGGTGTCGACGCAGCCGGAAAGCAGAAGTTCACGCACACGGTCACCAAGCCGGTGGCCGGTTCCCAGTCCGTCGACTTCGTCGACAGCGTCCTGTCCGTCGCCGGTTCGGTCGCGGTCGTCGGCACCAGTGGTCACGAGGGGTACGGCGTGGCCGCGGTCGATCTCGGATCGGGCGAGGTGCTGTGGTCGCGCAAGGTCAAGGGCAGCGACTTCCAGGCGTACGCCCACGGTGGCCGCTGCTTCCTCCAGGACAACGGCACGCTCCGCGGCCTCGGCCTGCGCTCGGGCGCCGAGCGGTGGAAGGCCGGCGACGTCATCGAGCCCGGCGCCTACCCCCACCTGTCCACCGACGGGAAGACCCTGCTCGTCGCGAGCACCAAGGTGCAGGCCTTCCGCGCCGCCGACGGCAAGAAGCTGTGGACCGCCGTCCAGGAGACGACCACCATCAGCGCGGCCCGGGTCCGCGGCGAACGGGCGTACCTCTACGACGGTCCGGGCACCGTGTTCGCCCTCGACATGCGCAACGGCGAGCAGGTCTGGCACAGGGCGAGCCCGGTGCACCTGACGACCACCGGCGGCGCCCAGGACAAGGGGCCGGTCGTCTCCGCGTCCGTACTGGCCATCCCCACCTGGGCCACCGGCGATGTCCCGGGCTTCGTCGTCCTGCGCCCTTCCGACGGCAAGCCGCTCTGGGCGCACCGGCCCTCCGACGGCAAGGCGGACAAGAGCAGCAACACCGGAAGCGGCTCCGGGGCCGACGCCGGGACCGACGCCGGGGGCAAGAGCAGCTGGCTGCTCCAGCTCACCGGCAGCACGCTCTTCGCCGCGTCCGACACCACCCTTCACGCCTTCCGGAGCGACACGACGTGACCATGCCGCCCATACCGCCCGTGTCCCCGCGCACACCGCCTTCCCCTCCGCCGCCGCCCGCACCCACGCCGCCTCCGGGGGCTACCCCGCCCGCCCCTGCCTCGTACATCGGCCCCTACCGGGTGATCCGGGAGCTCGGCGCGGGTGGCATGGGCCGCGTCCACCTCGCCGCGTCGCGCAGCGGCCGTGCGGTGGCCGTCAAGGTCGTACGGCCCGAACTGGCCGCGGACGCCGACTTCCGCCGCCGCTTCAAGGCCGAGGTCGACGCCGCCCGCGCGGTGTCCGGCGCCTTCACCGCGCCGGTCGTGGACGCCGACCCCGAGGGGCCGCAGCCGTGGCTGGCCACCGCGTACATCCCCGGCCCCTCCCTGACCGACGCTTTGGACGCCCACGGGCCGATGCCCGAGCCCACCCTGCGCGTGCTCGGCGGCGGCCTGGCCGAGGCGCTGGCCGCGATCCACCGCGCCGGCCTCATCCACCGGGACCTCAAGCCGTCCAACATCCTGCTCACCCTCGACGGCCCGCGGGTCATCGACTTCGGCATCAGCCGGGCCGTCGACGGGACCGTGCTGACCGCCGAGGGCCAGGTGGCGGGATCGCCCGGCTTCATGTCGCCCGAACAGTCGAGGGGCGGCGAACTGACGAACGCCAGCGACGTGTTCGCCTTCGGCGCCGTGCTCGCCTTCGCGGCCACCGGCGTACCGCCCTTCGGCACCGGCGCGGTGCACGCCCTTCTCTACCGAGCCGCCTACGAGGAGCCGGAGCTGACCGGCGTACCGCACGGCCTGCTCGGCATCGTCACCGCCTGCCTCGACAAGGACCCCGCACGCCGCCCCACCGTCGAGCAACTGCAGGCCTGGCTGCGCCCGGAGACCACCGCGGGCTGGCTCGGCGCGGTCGAGCTCCAGGTGGCCGAGGACCAGCGCACGCTGGCCGGCGCGTTGCGCGGCCCGCTGCTCAGCCGCCGCCGGTTGCTGACCGGCGGCGCCGCGCTCGCCGTGACCGCGGCGGCGGGCGGCACCGCCTGGTTCCTGCGCTCGCGCGGCGGGGACGGCGGAGGCACGGCGGCCACGCCCGAACTCGCCTGGACCAAGGAGCTTCCCCAGCCCGGCATGTTCCTGAGGGAGGTGACCCGGTCCACGCTGCTGTGTACCGAGAAGTCCTCCGTCGCCTGCTTCGACCGGAGCACCGGCAAGCTCCTGTGGAAGGACCTCGGCGGCCAGAACACCGACGTCCTCGCCGACGACGAACGCGTCTACACGGTGCGCACCGACGGCAAGGCGTACGCGTTCGACGGCCGGTCGGGGAAGAAGCTGTGGGACGCGCCGGCCGGGAAAGCCGCACCCCAACTGGACTTCTCGGACGGCGAACTGCTCCTGGGGCCCAGTGGTGGACGCTTCCGGGCCCTGGCGGCGTCGAGCGGTGAGGAGCGGTGGACCTCCCGTGACGTGAAGAGCCCCGGCATGGTCATCGGCCTGACCCCGGCGGGTGCGCCGCTCGCCTGGGGCAGCCCGTCGAAAGTCAACGGGGCCGCGATGCTCAGGGGTTACTCCGCCCTGGACCGGCGGACGGGCGAACGCGTGTGGACGAAGGACCTCGTCGCCCTCTATCCACCGGAGAAGAGCAGCAAGAACAGGGTGTTCTACGGCATCGACGCCACCATGAAGCTGCTCGCCCTCGATCCCGACGACGGCCGGGTGCTCTGGAGCAGGTCGACCGAGCTCCCGCCGACGAACAGCGAGGTCCTCGGCTTCGAGGGTTCCCTGAGCCTGCTCGACGGCACCCTGTTCTGCTATCCGAGCACCGGCTTCAACGGCTCGACGCGCGGCCTGCTCGCCGCCTTCGACCCGGCGTCGGGCAAGACCCTGTGGACAGTGGGGACCGCCGCCCGCGGCAGCCGCGGTTACGCGCGCGCCGGTGCGAGCGTCTGCTACCTGGACAAGAAGGTCCTGCACGGCATCGACGCCGGGACCGGCGCGAAACGCTGGACGGCAGGGGCGGGCCTCGGCGACCTCGCCCTCCTCGGCGCCGTGCGCGGACTCTTCTTCGCCGCGGGTACGAAGGGGCTGTACGCCTTCCACGCCGAGACCGGCGAGCAGGTCTGGCACCACCGGGCCACCGGCGGCTCCGGAACCTGGTCGGCACGGGCCGTCGGCGGCGACCTGTACGCCGCCTGGTCGGGCAGGCTCTTCCGCTTCTCGGTGCCCGAGGCGGAGCGGCGGCGACACGTGGGACGGCGCCGTGTCGTACAACAACGGCTGACCGTCGTGCCGCCCGGGCCGGTGGCCGGGGGGCATGTCACGCAGGGGCGCTGAGCGGCGGATGGTCCAGCACGCGGGGCTTGTACTCGACCAGCTGGATGCGGCCGTCGAAGGTGCGGTGCTCGATCATCTCGAGGGCGACGTCCGGATAGCCGTCGTAGATGCGTTCCTCGCCCGTGGCCCCGGTGATCACCGGGAACATCACGACCCGGAAGCGGTCGACGAGTCCGGCCCGCAGCAGGGACCGGCACAGGCTGAGGCTGCCGATCGTGCTGAGGAGCCCCGCGCCACTCGACTTCATGGCGCGGACCGTCTCGACGGCGTCGTCGCGGACGAGCGTGCAGTTGGCCCACGTCAGCGGCTCCTTGAGCGAGGAGGAGAACACCACCTTGGACGCTTGCGTGAGCTCGTCGACGGACGCTTCTTCTTCGGGCCTGAACTCGGTCTGGCCATGGGGGACCTCGCCCGCGGCGAAGCCCGACATCAGGCGGTAGGCGTTCGCTCCCATCAGATAGGTGGCCTCGGGCTGCTCGCCGAGCCAGGCAAGGTACTCCGGGCCCTCGAGGCCCCAGAACCCGGGCCATCCCTCTCCCGATGCGCAGCCGTCGAGGGAGGTGATGAAGTCGACGAGAAGCTCCGACATGGCGGTGTCCTTTCCTGGAGTGTCACCAGCTTGGACCGACCGGGAGCCACAAACTCATCGGCCGCGCTGCCGCCGACTCACCGGCTCACTCCGCCAGGTGGTAGAAGTGGATGGGGGTGTTCGGCTCGAAACCGATACGCGGGTAGACGGGCGCCCCGGCAACGGTCGCGTGCAACGTGGCGCGGGTCAGCCCGGTGGCTGCGGCGCCCTCGAAGAGGGCCTTCCGTGTCACTGCTTCGCCGTAGCCCTTGCGCTGCCACTGCGGGTCGGTGGCGACGAAGGCGACGAAGAGCCGGCCCTCCGCTTCGACCGTCGCGGCGCACGCCACCGGAGTGTCGCCCCGCATGGCCAGGTAGGCGAACATCTCGCTCTTCCAGTGCGCGGAGCCGACCAGACCGTCGCGGCCTTCCTCCACGGGGAATCCGTACGCGCGTGACTGGAGGTCCGCGTAGGCCCGCACATGGTCGTCTGTGCGCACCCGCACGAACGTCAGCTCGGGGTGGACCGGGTCGGGGATGGGCAGCAGGTCTCCTGCCATGCCCGTGCCGGGGAAGGCGTACTGCAGGCCGGCCTGCTCGGCCGCCCCCGCCAGCGTGGTGCGGGCCTCGTCGTCGAGGAGATCCTCGAAGAGCCACAGGAAGCCCGGGTGCCTCTTCGCACGCATGATGTCCGCCGCCTGGACGAGGCGCTGTGCGACGAGGTCGGCTCCTGCGCCCGACTCGGTCAGGGTGATGCAGTTGTAGAACGAGAAGCGGCAGTCGGCCCAGCGGACAGCGATCCCGGGGAGGTCGCGCACATCCGCGTCCGGCTCGCGGTCGAGCACCAGGGCGCGCCAGGCGACGGTGAGCTGTCGTGCCGATTCGATGGACGCCGTGGAGCCAGTCACCGTACTCCCAGAAGTTGTTGAGGTCTTCGAGGTCTTCGAGGTCTTCGAGGTCTTCGAGGTTTGCGAGGACGCTGTCGCTGTCATCAGATGATGCCCTCGAACTGCTTGTCCTCGGTGGGCGAGCTGGAGCGGGGCACGTGGTAGGAGTCGCGGCCGAAGCGCCGCCACAGGGCGGCTATGAGGAAGGCCACCACTACGGCGATGGGGGTGTAGTTGAACGTGTTCGCGGTGACGGGGCTGCTCTGCGGCAGCAGGAACAGCACCGTGACCGCTGCCGCCCACACCACCGCGATCCAGCCGATCGGCCGGCTCCAGCGGCCCAGGTTCCAGGGCCCGGGGGAGAACCGGTCGCGGTGGATCAGTCGCAGCAACACCGGGATGGCGTAGGCCGAGGTGAAGCCCACGACCGAGATGGCGGTCACGGCCGAGAACGCCGTGTTGGAGTACAGGGAAGGCAGCGCGAGTACGAAAGCCACGGCTACCGCCAGCCAGACCGCGTTGGCGGGGATGGCGGTGCGACGGCTGACCTTCTTCCAGTGCGCCGACCCGGGCAGGGCACCGTCACGGGCGAAGGCGTAGATCATCCGGCTGGCGCTGGCGGTCACGGTGTAGCCGCACAGGAACTGGGCCACGATGATCACGAGCAGAAGGGCCTTGGCCGCCGCCATGCCCAGTGCGTCCAGCAGGATCTGCGCCACGGGTACGCCGGTCTGGCTCTCCAGGGTCGCGGTGTAGTCCTGGACGGCGAACAGCAGCGTGGTCAGCAGGATGCCGCCGGCGATCCAGGACACCGCCACCGAGCGGAAGACGCCGCGGGCCGCGGCGACGGAGGCGTGGTTGGTCTCCTCGCTCAGGTGGGCCGAGGTGTCGTACCCGGCCAGCGCGAAGACCGGCAGCAGCATGCCCAGCAGAATCACGTACGCCGGGGCGCCCCAGCCGGTGTTGTTGGTGAACTCGGAGAAGACGAAGCCGGCCGACTGGTGGTGCGAGGGTACGAGCGCCAGGGAGCCGATGATGACGACGGCCCCCGCCAGGTGCCACCACGCGCTCAACGACGTCAGGATGTTCATCAGGCGGGTGCCGAAGAGGTTCATGACCGCGTGCAGGGCGAGGATGACCGCGTACAGGGCCAGCAGGGAGCCCGGGGTCGGCGTGTAGTCGAACTGCAGGTTCAGCCACGCGGCGGTGAAGGTCGCGATGCCGAAGTCCTGGGCGGCGATTCCGCCGAGCAGACCCAGGAGGTTGAGCCAGCCGGTGTACCAGCTCCACCGCTCGCCTCCGAGCTGGCGGGCCATGTAGTACAGGCCACCGCTGGTGGGGTAGCGGGAGGTGATCTCCGCCAGGGCCGCGGCCAGGCACAGCACGAGTGGTCCGACGGCGAGCCAGCCCCACGTGATCACCGCGGGGCCACCCGAGTTCAGGCCGTAGCCGAACAGCAGCAAGGTTCCCGACATGATCGAGATGACCGAGAGGGAGGCCGAGAAGTTGCCGAAAGCCCCCATGCGGCGGTGCAGTTGCTGGGTGTAGCCCAGCGACTGGAGGATGCGCGCGTCCTCGTCCTCGCGGTCGACGGTGGGGTCGGTGCCGTGGTCGACGCCGTGGTCGGCCGGGTTCCGCTGCTGGCGCGGTGTTCTCATCGCAGTCATTGGTTCTCCGCACAGGAAAGCTGAGTCGGGGGTGCAGGCGGGGTACGGGGTGGAGTTGGGCCGGGGTGTGTGGATGGGGAGGGGCGGCTGCCGGGGGGGGGGGGCTAGCGGAGGTGTTGGTGTCCGTCGGCGGCGGCTCGGCCGGGGCGGTCGGTGGTCATGGATGGCCTCCCGTCCGCCGCGGGTGGGATCTCAGGCAGGCGACGCGGTCCTCCTCGAATGCCTTCCGCCATTGGTCCTCCGGGTACCGGGCGTCGTAGTGCCAGGGGGCGGGAGTGGCGAAGTCGCCGATGGCGGCGAACACTTCGGCGGCCCACGCGGCGAAGCCGCCCCTCGCCAGGGCGTAGGCGAGGTAGTTCAGGTCCAGCTGGGAACTGGTGGCCGGGTCGCGCTTGCGGAACCAGCCCTCGAAGGCCTGGGTGATGGACCGGGTGGTGTCCTCCCTGGTCCACAGGAGGTTCAGCATGACCGCGCCGCCGTTGTCCCGTCGCTCGCGGTGCTCCTGCACGCGGGCGTAGAGAGGCAACAGAAGCAGCGGCGAGTCGGGCGGCGCGAAGGAGACCGTCCAGCGGGCGAAGTCCGTCGCGACCGCCTGGCGGCCGGCGGGGCCCGGGTGGGCCTGGAGCGCCTGGGACATGCGGTGCCATGCCTCGCGGTTGAAGGGGTCTCGTCGGTGCACTTCCGACAGAAGGCCCCATGGCCCGCCGGGCAGCAGGTACTCGTGGGGCGGCGGAGCCAGGCGATGTTCCGAGTAGCGTCCCGCGCTGTCCGCTTCGGCCAGGGCCAGGCGGCAGATCCAGGGCACCGCGTCGTCGGGGTTGCCCTCGCTCGCCCGGTCGCACGCGTCCCGGGCGCGGACCACCAGTTTGTCCAGGTCCTGCGCCTTGCGGTAGTCACGTGCCCAGTCCCGCCGGTGGGCCTGCAGCACGCGTTCGGTGGCGACCCTCGCGTACATCACGCGGGCCGCGAGGCTCTCCGGTTCCTCTTTGAGCCACAACTCCACGACGTTGGCCTGAGCCGCGACGACGCCCAGCACCTGGGTGCGGGACGTCCACTGCGGCCAATTGCCCGTTCGAGCCAGCACCTGCCGCATCTGCATCCAGTAACCGGCCCGAATGTCCTGCACGGCCGCGTACAGGTCCGTGTCGCGGCCGGCCGGGTTCACACCGCCCGCGGGGGTCGAGCTCTCCATCAGCGCCCCTCTGTGCCGGTGGGACGGCGCAGGGCTCTGCCACGAGCGCCGTGGCCCGCCGGGTGAAGTGAGCACGACACCGGACGGTGTGCACGGGCGGCCATGGGTAGAAGGATCCTCGGGGCAGTGGGGGTGGGTGTCACGGTCGTACGAGGGACAGCGGTTACTTAAGTGCCTGGAGAGGCGCATGACCAGAGATTCCAAGATTGTTTGGTTGGTCAGGCGCTGGTTTCGGCCACGGGGTGAACGGGGCGTCGCCCTCCGTAACCGAGGAGCCACCCGCAGCACTCGGGCGGCGCTCCGCCGGGGCGTGGGCGCTCGCGGACGTGTGCGTACGGGCATGTGAACGTGGGGGGTTGCCCTGGGCGACGGACGGGCGGATCTCCCTTGTGTGGTGCGCGAGTTGCAGGTGGTACAGACGTGCTGATGGTGCGCAGGCGTGGTGGGGGTGCTGCGTTGAGGTGTGCGTGGGTGTCCCAATGGCGGCCTTTCGAACGTGCCGGGCGGCCCTTCGTGCGCGCGATCATTCGGCCAGTTCGGACCGGTGATCACTGACTGTGAGCGGATGATCAGAGGCTCGCGGCCGGGGCCGCGTTGGCCTTCATGGCGCGCCTTGTTCTTTCCGCGCGTCGGAATCACCGACGGCATCGGAAGCGGCCAGTGAGTGCCGGAGCCGTGCGAGCGCCGCCATCTCCGCTTCGGGGTCCGCCACGGGCTGGATCACGAGCTCGTCGACCCCTGACTTCTCCAGCGCGTCGATCCGCCGTGCGATCTCGTCCCCGGTGCCGACGAGGCCGAACTTGTCCACCAATGAGGGCACGACGAGATCGCGGTCCTCGGCGGACAGCCGGCCGAGATAGTCGCGGTAGAGCGTGTGGTGGCGGTTGGGGTCGGTGGCGGTGGTACCGCGCCGGTGGAGCAGGCGGTCGACGGCCGCGGACTCCTCCTGGGACAGCGCCGCGCGGAAGGCCGGGTTCTCCACGGCGAGGATCAACGCGCTCACCGCGATGTGTCCCATCGCGTCCTTGACGGCGTCGCCGTACCGATCCTCGCCGTACCGGTCCTCGCCGTCGGCGAGAACGTACAGGGACGACATGAGGTACGAATGCGTCCTCTCGCTGTTGCCCGCGGCCCGCGCCGCCACTCGGCGGCCCTCGGCGAGCACGGACCACGCAGACGGGTCGTGCAGTGCGAAAGAGATCATTCCCGTACCCAGGCGGCCCGCGACGGCGGCGACCTTCGGGCCGAACGCGGCGACGACGAACTCCACCGGCGCGTCGGTGTCGACGTAGCCGTCCGCGTGCAGGAAACGCACCCTGCTGGTCCGGTTTCCCTCGCGGTAGTCCGTCTCGCGGCCGGCGGTGAGATCCCGCAGGGCGGCCGTGAACGACTCCAGTTCCGCCGACTTCGTCGGCCGCATGCCCAGCGTCCGGCGTGCGGTGTTGCCGGTGCCGACTCCGCAGATGATGCGGCCGGGAGCGAGGGCGTTGAGACTGCTGAGCGCCGCCGCCGCGGCGGGCGCGGAGCGCAGCGCCGGTGAGGTGACCCCGATACCCAGCTTGATCCGACTGGTGGACCCGGCACAGAGAGCGAGGCTGACGAACGGATCGCCATGGACCATCGGTGTGTCGTACACCCAGAAACTGCTGAAGCCGAATTCCTCCGCGCGTGCGGCCAGACGCTCCAGACCAGGGCGCGCAGTCATGACGATGCCGGTCCGCATACTGATCCCTCTCACCGTCGGCCGTCGGGTTCCATGGCTGAACGACTCACGTTGCGAGTTTCCCGGTGGTGGCAGGGATCGTGCCCTGTTGAGCGGTGGCTACACGCCGCCTCGCAGGTCGGTGACGACTACGGTGGCGGTCTACGGTACCGACATGGCTGATCTTGAAGTAGTGGCACGTGGGTTGATCGGCGGCGAACGCCCTGTTGAACAGCTGAGGTGCCATCCGCGGCTTCCACTGGTGGCCTGCTTGGACTCCGGGCGTCCGGCGGTCCACGTCTGGGACTGCGGCCAGGGGCGGCTGCGCGAACTCGCCACCGTGGGCCTCACGTCGGAACCCTATGGAGACGCCCGAGGGTGGGAGCGGGCGCGGCGGACGCCTGCTGCGGTGTGGCATCCGGAGCTGCCACTGCTCGTCGTCGCCGGGGAGGACGGACTGCGGCAATGGACCCCAACAGGGGTCACCGAGCCGGAGGGTGTTCCGGCCACCGCCCGCTACCGCGGTCTGGCTTTCAGCCCGGACGGACAGACCCTGTGGGGTTCACCGTCCTTTCGCGAGAGAGGTGATGACGGAGGCGATGGGTGGGACGGTTCGGATGTCCTTGACCTCGATTCCGGATCCATCACTGCCGGGCCCTGTTGGGACACGGGGGTCGCGGAGCATCCCGGTGGAGGAATCGTCGCCACGCTCATCAGTGACCAAGGGGCGACGTACTGCCTTTTCGCACGAGTCGACCGGGGGACCGCGCCGGCCGTGATGCGGCCGCTCCGCCGGGCCCTGATCCTGGACTGCGACGGCTACACCACTCCGCTCTTCAGCGCGGACGGCCGTCACCTGGTGGTGCGTGGCAATGCGTACGACAACTCGGTGGACGTCTTTGAATTCCCCTCGTTGGACCGGGTGCTGAGCACAGCCCTCGGCGACCCCAGCCCTGGCTATCCGTACCCGCGGGAGTGGCTCGACCAGATGCGATCCTGGTCGCGGCACAACGTCGCCTTCGGGGCGCAACCGGGTGTGCTGTGGATCGCGACCCCCGCGGGGACACTGGTCGAGGTGGACCTGGCATCCCGGCGAGCGGTCGAGCACGACGTGCTGACCGGGAACCGACCGTCCGCGCTGGCCGCCACAGCGACCGGCGAACTCCTCGTCGCCGGCAGCGGGGGAGAGCTGGTGCTCATGTCCGTGCGCTCCGGTTCCGCGCACAACCGCGCCGCGAGCAGGGACGCCTCCAGGGCTGCGGCCGCGGCGTTCCTGGAGAGCACGGCGGAGGTCCCGGACGACGGGGACGACCTGGAGACGCACCTTGTCGTGACCGACGGAACCCGCACCTGGGAAACGGGCGATCTGGCAACCACGACCGCGGCCGACTCAACGGACCCGACATGGCTCCGGCTTCGAGCCGCCGTCAACGCGGCGCAGGAGCAGAGCAAGTAGGCCGACGGCGACCTCTTCTCATCACCAGGCCACGGGGAGTTCGGCGATGCCCTGGACGGTGTCGTCCCCGGGCTTGACCGGGATACGGCCCGGTTCGCCCGCCAGCCGCAGCCCGGGAAGCCGCTCGAAGAGGGTGCCGAGCGCGATCTCCATCTCGGCACGGGCCAGGTTCTGGCCCAGGCACTGGTGGACCCCGAAGCCGAATCCCAGGTGGTGCCGGGTGGGCCGGTGCCAGTCGAGGGTGTCGGGCTCGTCGAAGACGGCCTCGTCGCGGTTGATCACCGAGGTGGAGAAGACCACCCCGTCGCCGGTGCGGACGGTCACCCCGCCGATCTCGATGTCCTCGGTGGCCACCCGGAACATGCCGTCCGCGATCGACAGGAACCGCATCAGCTCCTCCACCGCCGCCGGCATCAGGGACGGGTCGTCGCGCAGCTCGGCCAGCTGCTCGGGGTGGCTGAGGAGGGTGAACGCACCGAGCGCGATCATGTTGGCTGTGGTCTCGTGCCCCGCGACGAGCAGGGCCGAGGTCAGGTCGGCCAGCTGCTGGACATCGATCTCACCGGTGTCGAGGCGCTGGGCGATCAGTTCGTCCAGCAGTCCGTTGCCCGGCTGTCGGCGTTTGTCTCCGATGAGCCGATGGAGATAGCCGTTGAGCTGCTCGCGGGCGTCGTCCACGTCGGCGGCTTCCGGGCCGTTGTGGAGCCGTCGGGACTGGATCACGAAGAACTCGTGGTCCGCGTACGGGACGCCGAGCACTTCGCAGGTCACCATCGACGCCAGTGGCAGAGCGAAGTCGCCGACCAGTTCGGCGCGGGGGCCGGCCGCGGTCATCGCCTCGATCAGCCCGTCCGCGGTCTCCTGGATCCAGGGACGCAGCGCTTGGGTGCGCTTCAGGGCGAAGCTCGGGATGAGCATCCGCCGCTGTGTGTTGTGGACGGGGTCGTCGACGCCGAAGAGGGCGGCGTAGCCCCTCGCGTCCTGCAGACGCCTGCTGGAGGAGGGGAAGGAGAGGTTGTGCCGATCGGCGGAGAGCCGGCCGTCGGCGAGCAGGGCACGCGCTTCTGCGTGACCGGAGACCAGCCACGCGGAGCGGCCGTCGAAGAGCGTGACCCGGGAGAGCGGTGGTCCCGTCCGCAGGGGCTCGTAGGCCGCCGGCGGCTGGTAGGGGCAGGTCCGGTCCTGAGGGAAGGCAACGGTCTTCTCGGACATAGAACACCTCGCAGGCCGTGGGTTCCGATTTCCCCCGGAATCCATTACACGCCCAGAGGGGGTCGGTCTGCTCGTTGAGACGACTTCTGACCGATGCGGCTCTTGCTGCCGCTGCCCCTTCGGCCACCGCGCGGCCGCCCGCGGAGACGTGCGCGCGCTGCTCAGGGCGACTGAGGCACCCGGAACCCGCGCCGGTAGTCGCTCGGCGTCGTGTTCAGACGGCGCCGGAACGCCCGCACCAGCGTGTCCACGGTGCCGAAACCGCAGTCGGACGCGATCCGTTCGAGTGTGGCGTCCGAGGATTCCAGGCTGTGGCGTGCCTTCTCCACGCGTACCGATTCGATGTACGCGTGCGGGGTCACGCCCAGTTCGGTCTTGAACAGGCGCGTCAGGTGCCGGTCGCTGACATGCGCGTACTCGGCGAGAGCGGCCACGGTCAGTGGTTCGGCGATGTGGCGCAGGACGTGGTGGCGCAGGTCCTCGATACGGCGGGTCGTGGACACCTGGGTCAGCGGGACGCTGAACTGACTCTGTCCGCCGGGGCGTTTGAGGTACATCACCAGCTGGCGGGCCACCCGCAGCGCGACCGCCTCGCCGAGGTCGTCGGCGATCAGCGCCAGTGAGAGATCGAGGCAAGCGCTGATGCCCGCTCCGGTCCACACGTTGTCCTGGCGGATGAAGATCGGATCGGCATCGACCTGAACCGCCGGGTGATCGGCGGCCAACTGGTGCGCGGTCGACCAGTGCGTGGTCGCCCGCTTGCCGTCCAACAAGCCCGCCGCGGCGAGCAGATGCGCGCCCACGCACACCGAGGTGATCCGGTGCGAGCGCCCCGCGAGGACCTTCACCCACTCGACGAGCCGGGAATCCACCAGGGGATGTACGCGGCGCTCCTCGTCCACCTCCACCGCGCCGGGCACCAGCAGGGTGTCGATGCTGTGGCGTGCGGCCTCCTCGAAGGTGACGTCGGGCAGGATGCGTACGCCCGCCCCCGTGGTGACCGGATCCATGGTCGCTGCGGCGAGTACGACCTCATAGCCGGCCGCCTCGTCGGTCTCGCGCAGCGCGAGCGAGAACACCTCGGGGGGCCCGGTGACGTCGAGCAGGTCGACGCCCTCGAAGAGCACGATCGTGATGAGCCGTCTGGTGGCGGTGTCCGGCACGGATCTCCCCGGTCAGGTGGGCGACGGGCAGCGTCTCCTGGGCCGCCATGTCCGGATCTGCAGGTTACACGTCATTGCCGACCCTCCTGCCCCGCCGTAGCGTGATCCACGCAGCTCGACGGAACACCGCGGACCGCGCATTCCGAGCACCGCTGCGCATTACTTCGCACCTCTGCGCACCCCTACGTGTCTCTCCGTATCCCTACCTATCTGTTCCTGTTCTCTTCGTACCTTTGAAGGCGGTTTCTCCATGTCCAGAACTACGCTGCGCGAGCTCAACGGCTTCGACCAGACGCCCGCGAGGCTTGCCGACGCGACGCTGATCCTGATCGACTTCCAGAACACCTACACCCAGGGCGTCATGGAACTCGACGGCTGGGAGAAGTCCCTCGACGCCGCCGCGCGGCTGCTGGCACGGGCCCGCGAGGCCGGCACCCGCGTCGTGCACGTCATCAACGACGGCGGCGAGGGCACCCCGTACGACATCCGCGCCGAGATCGGCGCCATCCACCCCAAGGTCGCGCCCCTCGACGGCGAGCCGGTCGTCGTCAAGCAGGTCCCGAACGCGTTCGTCGGCACCGACCTCGACACGCATCTCAGAGAGGGCCAAGACGTCGTCATCGCCGGCTGGATGACCCACATGTGCGTGGCGTTCACCGCGCAGGGCGCCTTTCTGAACGGCTACCGCCCCACCGTCGTCGCCGAGGCCACCGCCTCCCGTTCGCTTCCGGTCACCGGCACCGATCTCGACGCGGTCCAGGTGCACAACAGCGCCCTGGCTACCATCGCCGACCTGTACGGAGTCGTGGTTTCCACGCAGAAGGAGATCGTCTGATGCAGACCAAGCTGCTCCGTCCGGCCGCCGCCCTGGGCGCCGCCGCCGTGCTCGCCGCCACGCTCACCGCGTGCGGCGGAAGCTCCGAGGCCGCCACGCGCACCGACAGCCGCGACCAGCGCCACGAGAAGAACCACGCGAAGGACACCACGACGCTGCGCCGGCTGATGAAGCTGGACGAGACACCCGCGAAACTGTCCAACGCGACGCTGGTCCTCGTCGACTACCAGAACGTCTACACCCATGGCACGATGGAGCTCACGGGCTGGCGCGACGCGGTCGAGAACACCAAGACCCTCCTGGAGCGTGCCCGCAAGGAACACACGCCTGTCATCCACATCGTGGAGAAGGGCTACGACCTCAGGTCGAAGGCGGGCCAGATCATTCCGGCCCTCGAGCCGGCCAAGGGAGAGGCCGTCGTGGAGAAGGCCGTTCCCAACGGCTTCCACGACACCGATCTGGCCGCCGAGCTCAAGAAGACCGGCCGCAAGAACGTCATCATCTCCGGCTTCATGACCCACATGTGCACGCTCTTCACCACGGAGGGCGCCGTCTACAACGGCTACAACCCGACGGTGATCGGCGACGCCTCGGCGACTCGCCCGCTCCCGGTCAAGGGCAACCCGCGGGGCATCCCCGCGCGGCAGGTCCACGAGAGCGCCCTCGCCACGATCCAGGACCGCTTCGGCGTCGTGGTCCCCAAGCAGCGCGACCTCAAGTAGCACGCGTGAAGTAGCACGTGTGCCTTTCGGCAGGGAAGCGGCTCGGGGTCCCCCCCGGTAGCCCTTCCCTGCCCCTGCGTCCGCCGGCTACGACGCGGCGGTGTACTGCGCCTGCGCGGGAGCCGCTTCCACCGTGTCCACGTGAACGACTTCGGCGGGGCCGGGCATGACGACCAGGAAGGCGTCGGTGGCGAGGTCCATGACGACCTCTGCCGCTCGCCCCTGCGAGCGAAGGCGCGCCGCGAGTTCTTCGGCGGGCCAGGAGCCGCGGGGGGATCCCGCCGGAAACGTCCCCAGCACCTGGGCATGCGTCATTGCCACACCTCCGCACAGAGTAAGTACGGCTGCTCTGCGCGGCAGCCGTCTCACCAACCGTTTGCCCCTCGATGCGCGCTGCAAGCACCCGCAGGCGAAATTTGCACTCCCCTTGCCAAACAGCACGGGAGTAAATCCATCGTGGCAGGTCAGACGCGTTTTCCGCGTTCCACGTCGCCGCCCGGGCTTTCGAGCTGACGCACGTCACTCCCTTGACCTACGTGAAGCCAGTCACTAGTTTGCGATGACACTGACCCGCGCCGTGGCATCGACCCACGGCATCGACCCACGGGCATCGGTTTACGGCACCGAATGGAGGCGACCAGCAGATGTGCACCAGCTCTGATCTCGGTCGTCTCGCCCAGTGCACCGCCTGGGTTCCGGGTCGGATCGCGCACGGCTGCTGAGTCGGCAGGGCGCACGCCGTCCTGATGTGCCCCTTCGCGGCACCCTGCGGTTCTTCTCTCTTTTCTCCTCACCCTCTCCTCACCACGTTTCGGCACGTCGCTGTCCCGTGCCCTCCCGCGCCCGCGCCTGCCGCGAGGCGCGTCCGAACACAGAAAGCTGCCCGAAATTGGCGAACACGACATCGACCGATCACGCACCGGAACAGCTGCCCAACGGCATGACAGAGGCGCGGATCACGGTCAACGGGACTCAGACACCGCTCTCGCCCGCCGCGCCCCACACCACAGCGCTGGACTTCCTGCGCGAGCGCGGCCTCACCGGCACCAAGGAGGGCTGCGCCGAGGGCGAGTGCGGCGCCTGCTCCGTGATGGTGGCCAGGCCCGGGGTGCACAAGCCCACCGACTGGGTCGCGGTCAACGCGTGCCTGGTCCCTGCCGCCGCACTCGACGGGCAGGAGATCATCACCTCGGAGGGGCTCGCGACGGCGGGGGAGCCCGGCACGATGCCCTCCCTGCACCCCGTGCAGGAGGAGATGGCGGTCCGAGGCGGCTCCCAATGCGGCTACTGCACACCGGGGTTCGTGTGCAGCATGGCCGCGGAGTACTACCGCCCGGGCCGTTGCGAGCACGCCGCCGACAGCCCCGCGGCAGACGGCGGCGCGACAGCCGACCCGAGCGCGGGGGCGGACGCGAGCGCCGACCCCGAGCACGGGCCGAACGGTTTCGACCTGCACGCGCTGAGCGGAAACCTCTGCCGCTGCACCGGCTACCGCCCCATCCGCGACGCCGCGTTCGCCGTCGGCACGCCCGCCGATGACGACCCGCTGGCCCATCGCAGGGAGCAGGCACCGCCCGTACCGGTCGCCACCGAGTACACCCGAGACGGTTCTGCGTTCCTGCGCAAGGACACCCTGAACGAGACGTTGCAGCTGCTGCGCGAGCGGCCCGACGCCGTCGTGGTCGCGGGCTCCACCGACTGGGGCGTCGAGGTCAACATCCGTTCCCGCAGGGCGCAGTGCGTGATCGCCGTCGACCGCCTTCCCGAACTGCGGGAGCTGCGCGTCGAGTCCGGCCACATCGAGATCGGGGCCGCCCTGACGCTCACGGAGATCGAGCGCCGCCTGGGCGGAGACGTCCCGGACGTCCCGCTGCTCGCCGACCTCTTCCCACAGTTCGCATCCCGGCTCATCCGCAACGGCGCCACCCTCGGAGGCAACCTGGGCACCGGCTCGCCCATCGGCGACAGCCCGCCGGTACTGCTCGCGCTCGACGCGTCGCTGGTGCTCGCCGACGCCGACGGCGAGCGCGTGGTCCCGCTCGCCGACTACTTCACCGGGTACCGGCAGAGTGTGCGTCGCCCCGACGAGTTGATACGGGCGGTCCGCATCCCGCTGCCGCTCTCACCGGTCACGGCCTTCCACAAGATCGCCAAGCGGCGTTTCGACGACATCTCCAGCGTCGCGGTCGCCTTCGCGCTCGACATCGAGGACGGGATCGCACGCAAGGCACGCATCGGTCTGGGTGGCGTGGCCGCGACCCCCATCCGCTCCCTCGCCACCGAGGCCGCTCTCGAAGGCAAACCGTGGACGGCGGAGACCGTCGAGGCCGCGGCCCGGGTGCTGCGCGGGGAGGGCACCCCGATGAGCGATCACCGCGCCAGCGCCCTCTACCGTTCCGCGATGCTCGGCCAGAGCCTGCTCAAGCTGCACGCACAAACCACCGAGGCGGTCCCCTCATGAGTCACCTGTCCGAGCGTCCCGAGAAGCCCGTGGTCGGCGTCTCCATGCCGCACGAGAGCGCCGTCCAGCACGTCACCGGCACCGCGCTCTACACCGACGACCTGGTCCAGCGCACCAAGGACGTACTGCACGCGTACCCGGTGCAGGTCATGAAGGCCCGCGGCAGGATCACCGCGCTGCACACCGCACCCGCGCTCGCCGTGCCCGGCGTGGTCCGCGTGCTGACCGGCGCCGACGTGCCCGGCGTCAACGACGCGGGCATGAAGCACGACGAGCCCCTCTTCCCCGACGAGGTCATGTTCCACGGCCACGCCGTCGCCTGGGTGCTCGGCGAGACCCTCGAAGCGGCCCGTCTCGGCGCGGCGGCCGTCGAGGTGGAACTGGAGGAACTGCCTTCCCTGATCACGCTCCAGGAAGCGATCGAGGCCGACAGCTACCACGGCGCCCGGCCCCTGATGGAGACCGGCGACATCGACGCGGGCTTCGCCGACTCCGCACACGTACTCAGCGGTGAGTTCCAGTTCGCCGGACAGGAGCACTTCTACCTCGAGACGCACGCGGCGCTGGCCCAGATCGACGAGGCCGGGCAGGTGTTCATTCAGAGCAGCACCCAGCACCCGTCGGAGACGCAGGAGATCGTCTCGCACGTGCTCGGCGTCCCCGCGCACGAGGTGACCGTGCAGTGCCTGCGGATGGGCGGCGGGTTCGGCGGCAAGGAGATGCAGCCGCACGGGTTCGCGGCCGTCGCGGCGCTCGGCGCCAAACTCACCGGCCGCCCGGTCCGCTTCCGGCTCAACCGGACCCAGGACCTGACCATGTCCGGCAAGCGGCACGGATTCCACGCGACCTGGAAGGTCGGCTTCGACGCGGAGGGACGTATCCAGGCCCTGGACGCCACCCTCGTCGCCGACGGCGGCTGGAGCCTGGACCTCTCCGAGCCCGTCCTCGCCCGCGCGCTGTGCCACATCGACAACACCTACTGGATCCCCAACGCGCGCGTGGCCGGCCGGATCGCCAGGACCAACACCGTCTCCAACACCGCCTTCCGCGGCTTCGGCGGCCCCCAGGGCATGCTCGTGATCGAGGACATCCTGGGGCGCTGCGCGCCGGTGCTCGGGCTGGACCCCACGGAGCTGCGGGAACGCAACTTCTACCGGCCCGGCCAGGGCCAGACCACGCCCTACGGCCAGCCCGTCACCCAGGCCGAGCGGATCTCCACCGTCTGGCAGCAGGTGCAGAAGGACGCCGACATCGCCGACCGCAAGCGCGAGATCGCCGTGTTCAACGCCGCACACCCGCACACCAAGCGGGCCGTCGCGATCACCGGCATCAAGTTCGGCATCTCCTTCAACCTCACCGCGTTCAACCAGGGCGGCGCCCTCGTGCTGATCTACAAGGACGGCTCCGTCCTGATCAACCACGGCGGCACCGAGATGGGCCAGGGCCTGCACACCAAGATGATGCAGGTGGCCGCGACCACGCTCGGCATCCCGCTGCGGAAGGTACGCCTCGCCCCGACGCGCACCGACAAGGTCCCCAACACCTCGGCCACCGCCGCGAGCGCGGGCGCCGACCTCAACGGCGGGGCGATCAAGAACGCCTGCGAGCAGCTGCGCGAGCGCCTGCTCCAGGTGGCCGCCACCCAGCTGGGCGCGAACGCGTCGGACGTACGCATCGTCGAGGGGGTCGCACGCGCCCTCGGCAGCGACAAGGAAGTGGCCTGGGACGACCTGGTGCGCACCGCGTACTTCCAGCGGGTCCAGCTGTCGGCGGCGGGCTTCTACCGGACCGAGGGCCTGCACTGGGACGCCAAGGCGTTCCGGGGCTCGCCGTTCAAGTACTTCGCCCACGGCGCGGCCGCGACCGAGGTGGAGGTCGACGGCTTCACCGGCGCCTACCGCATCCGGCGCGTGGACATCGTGCACGACGTTGGCGACAGCCTCTCCCCGATGATCGACATCGGTCAGGTGGAGGGCGGCTTCGTCCAGGGCGCCGGCTGGCTGACGCTCGAGGACCTGCGCTGGGACACCACCGACGGCCCTCACCGCGGTCGGCTGCAGACCCAGGCCGCAAGCACCTACAAGCTGCCGAGCTTCTCCGAGATGCCGGAGGAGTTGAACGTCACGCTGCTCGAACGCGCCACCGAGGAGGGCGCGGTCTACGGCTCCAAGGCGGTGGGCGAGCCGCCGCTCATGCTGGCCTTCTCGGTACGTGAGGCACTGCGGCAGGCCGCCGCGGCGTTCGGCCCGGTCGGCCACAGCGTGGAGTTGGCCTCGCCCGCGACGCCGGAGGCGGTGTTCTGGGCGATCGAGGAGGCGCGGCGCGCCGCCGCTTCCTGGAACGGCCACGCGCCCAGCGCGCCGTCGATCGACAGCCCGTTCGAGCCCGCCACGGCTGCCCGGGCCGCGGAGGCCGGGGGTCAGACCGCCCAGGCCGTCAAGGCTGCCGAGGACGGGGCGCGGGCCGACGTGACCGCGCTCAACGGTGCCTGACATGACGTGGATCGCCGCGGTCGCGCGGTTGCGGGCAGGCCGGGAGCCCGGCGTGCTGGTGACCGTCGCGACCGTGCGCGGTCATGCCCCGCGCGAGGCCGGAGCCAAGCTCGTCGTCGGGCACAGCGAGACATGGGGCTCGATCGGCGGCGGCAACGTGGAGGCCGTCGCGATCGACCGCGCACGGGAGATGCTCGCCGCGGCCAAGGCGGAGCCGGAGCTGATGGATTTCGCCCTGAACGACAAAGTGACCAACCAGCACGGCGTGCAGTGCTGCGGCGGCACGGTCTCGGTCCTGCTCGAACCGCTGCCGGTGGTACGGGCGGTGGCGATCTTCGGCGTGGGACACGTCGGACTGGAACTGGCGCGCGTCCTGGCCCGCCAGGACCTCGACCTGCACCTGATCGACAGCCGCGCGGACATGCTCACGGACCACCGGCTGGCCGTGCTGTCCGACTCGGTGGCGCAGGTGCACGTGCACCACACGCCGCTCCTGCCGGAAGAAGTCCTGGAAGACCTGCCGCACGGCACCCACATCCTTATCATGACCCACGACCACGCGGAGGACGCGGCCCTCTGCGACGCGGCCTTGCGCACCACGCACCTCGCCTCCGTGGGCCTGATCGGATCGGCGGCCAAGTGGGCACGCTTCCGCAAACGCCTCGCCACCGAGGGCGGGCACGAGGACGCGGCCATCGACCGGATCAAGACCCCGATCGGCTTGTCCGACATCGCGGGCAAGGAGCCCGCGACGATCGCGGTCAGTGTGGCGGCGGATCTGTTGCGGACCTTCGAGAACGAGGGGGAGTAGCCCGAGCCGCTCCGGCGGGCCGCGCGGCCCCGGTCACGACCCGGCCCGCGCCGCCAGGCGGAACCCCACACCGATCGCTTCGAGATCCGGCTCGTAGGCGCCGTGTCGGCGGGCGCACCGGGCCAGGTCCCGGTCGTGGCGGAACGCGCCGCCTCGGGTGACGTGCCGGTCGAAGGCCCATTCCTCGGTGCGGGGCACCTCGGCGGGCGCGCCGGGGTAGGGGGCGTAGAGGGTGGAGGTCCACTCGTCGACGTTGCCTGCCATGTCCAGCACGCCGAAGGGGCCGGCTCCTCGGGGGTACGAACCGACTGGCGTGGTGGTGCCGATACCGAGGTCCACCAGATTGGCCAGGCCGGTGCGGTACTCGTCGCCCCACGGGAACTCCCGGTCGTCGTCGCCCCGCGCGGCGCGCTCCCACTCGTCCTCCGTCGGCAGCCGCACATCGAGGCCGCCGAGTCGTTCTCCGAGCCACCCGCAATAGGCCGTCGCCGCCTCCCACGTGATCCCGGTGACCGGGTGCTCCGAGGGCGCGCTCGGACCCTCGATGCTCGTGACGGCCGTGGGGACCTTGGGGGCCGGTCGGCCGGTGGCCGCCGCGAAGCGACTCCACTGGCTCACGGTGACCGGCGTGCGGGCGATCCGAAACGCCGGGACGTGGATCTCCGTTCGCGGGGCTTCCTTCATGTACCACTCCACCGGCACCCCGGTGTCTGCGTAGCGTCGAGCCACAGCGGCCACCTCGTCGGTCGGCGTGCCCCGACGCAGTACCCCGGCCGGGACCTCGACCCAGTCCACTTGCTCCACCCGCGAACCCCTCCTCGCCTCGTCCGGACGACCCTCATGATCACCTCGGTGACGGGGGGCGGGCATCGGCCGCCGGACCCATCCGCACGGGGACCTTCGACCCAGGCCGCGGACGCCCCGCGGTCTGTTCTGTGACGAGGCGGGACCGGCCTCTCCGGCCTACGCTGCGTGCATGCAGTTGCTGTTGACCTCCGACACGCATGTGCCGGCCCGCGCCAAGCGCCTGCCGGACGACCTGATGGCGGGCATCGACGCGGCGGACGTGGTGATCCACGCCGGAGACTGGATCGACGAGGCCACCCTCGACCTGTTCGAGTCCAGGTCGCGTCGCCTCGTGGCCGTGTACGGCAACAACGACGGTCCCGGCCTTCGCCGCCGACTCCCCGAAGTGGCCCACGCGGAACTGGCGGGCCTGCGGTTCGGTGTCGTCCATGAGACCGGGGCGGCCACCGGCCGCGAACGCCGCTGCGCCGAACGCTTCCCCGATCTGGACGTGCTCGTCTTCGGGCACAGCCACATCCCCTGGGACACCACCGCCCCAGGGGGCCTGCGCCTGCTCAACCCCGGCTCGCCCACCGACCGCCGACGCCAGCCCTACTGCACGTACCTCACCCTGACGGTCTCGGACGGCACGCTGCACGATGTGGCCCTGCACCGGCTGCCGCCGAGGCACTGAGCCGAACCGGCCGAGGACTCCACATCCGGTCGGAGTCCTCATGCGTACCGTGCGTACCGCGGCTGTCGCCGCCCGCCGGCCCGCGCGGGAGGGTCAGGCGCGGACCAGCGGGGTGTCGACCAGGTGCTCGGCCAGGAACCACGTCTGCAGCTCGCCGGTCCTGATCACCTGGGAGACCAGCAGGTCGTTCGTGCCGTCGTCGCCCAGTTCGGCGGTCCTGGCCGCCGCGTCGTGGGCCTCGACGAGGATCGTCTCGTGGGCCTCCAGGAGACGCGACAGCATCGCCGGGACCTCCTCGACGCCGTCCGGCGGGCGCGGGATCGACGTGAGCTCCGCGACGTGCCGGGGGTCGCCCACCGCGACGCCGCCCAGGGTCTGGACGCGCTCGGCGAGGGTGTCGACGAGGTCGAGCTGGTCACCGGCGTGCTTGTCCAGGACCAGGTGGAGCTGGTAGAAGGTCGCGCCGCGCATCAGCCAGTGGTGCTTCTTGTAGAGGCCGTACAGGATCTGGGTGTCCGCGAGGACCCGGTTCAGGCGCTGGCAGGCGTACATCCTCGCCTCGTACGACAGGCCGATCGGGAACTGCTTCACCGTGCCGTACTCCTGGATCACCTCGCCCTTCTGGTGCAGCCGCGGCTGACTGCCGTTCACGGGACGGGACTTGCTGGTCATCGTTGCCTCCTGGGGCGGTGAACTGTGCGTACCGCAGGACGCTAAGCCCCCTCGCCGCGCCCTTCTTGTCCGGCAGCGCACACGGTGCTGCCGGTCCGTGCACGGCGCTCACCTCCCGCTTCCGCCCCGTTCGCTCTCGTGCCAGCACCCGTGCACTGTCCGGCCGGACGGCGCGGCGGACCGCCCTAGCCTCGGCCGGGCCGCCCCGACCGCGGGGCGCGAGTGGACAACCGAGAAGGAGTGAACGGGATGAGTGCGGACGGACACGCGGACGTCGTGGTGGTCGGGCTGGGGCCCGGCGGTGAACACGCCGCGGGCGCCCTCGCCGAAGCGGGACTGGACGTCGTCGGGGTCGAGGCGGAGCTCGTCGGGGGCGAGTGCCCGTACTGGGGGTGCGTGCCCAGCAAGATGATGATCAGGGCCGGGGACCTGCTCGCCGAGGCGGGCCGGGTGCCCGCCCTGGCCGGTACGGCGGTCGTGACCCCGGACTGGGGGAGAGTCGCCGGGCGCATCCGCGACGAGGCCACCGACGGGTGGAACGACCGAGTGGCCGCCGAACGGCTCACGTCGAAGGGCGCCCGTCTCGTACGGGGCAGGGGCAGGCTCGCCGGACCCCGTCGCGTCACGGTCGGCGACCGCACGATCGAGGCGCGGCGCGGAGTCGTCCTCGCCACCGGCACCCGCCCCAGGATCCCGGCGGTCCCCGGGCTGCCGGAGACCCCCTACTGGACGAACCGCGACGCGATGGCGGCCAAGGAGCTGCCCGCGTCGATGATCGTGCTGGGCGGCGGCGCCATCGGTGTCGAACTCGCCCAGGTCTTCGCCCGGTTCGGCTGCGCGGTCACCGTGGTCGAAGGACAGGACCGGCTGCTGTCGCAGGAGGAACCGGAGGCCGGCGAGCTCGCGGCCGCGACGCTGGAGGCCGACGGCGTCACCGTGGTCACCGGTGCCCGCGCGCTCGACGTCGGCCACGACGGCACCCGGTTCAGTGTGCGGACGACGGCCGACGAGGGCACGCCGCTGCGTGCCGAGCGGCTCCTCGTGGCCGCGGGCCGCCGGGCCGACCTGGGGGCGCTCGGCGTCGACACGGTCGGACTCGACCCGGCCGCGCGAGCCGTGGCCACGGACGGGCAGATGCGGGCGGCGGAGGGTCTGTGGGCGGTCGGCGACCTCACCGGCCGCGGCGCCTTCACCCACGTGTCCATGTACCAGGCGCAGATAGCCGTACGGGACATCCTCGGCGAGCCGGGACCCGACGCCGACTACCGGGCCCTGCCCCGGGTCACCTTCACCGATCCGGAGATCGGCGCCGTCGGCCTGACGGAGCGACAGGCACGGGAGCGGGGGCTGCGGGTGCGCACCGGTGTGCTTCCCCTCGACTCCTCCACGCGGGGCTGGATCCACGGGCCGGGCAACGCGGGCTTCGTGAAGCTCGTCGAGGACGCCGACCGGGGTGTGCTCGTCGGTGCCACCTCCGCGGGTCCTGCCGGGGGAGAGGTGCTCTACGGACTGAACGTGGCCGTCCACGCCGAAGTGCCCGTGCACCGGCTCCGGCACATGATCTACACGTACCCCACCTTCCACCGCACGGTCGAAGCCGCGCTCGGAGCGCTCCGCTGAGCCCCCGGGCCGCCACCACCGGGTCCCCGGCGGCCCGGTGGCGGCGCACCATGCCCGGGCGCGACCCCGGGGAGCCGCACCGGGCCGCCACTTCGCTGGAGCTCCTCTTCGACCTGTGCTTCGTCATCGCCGTGGCGCAGGCCTCGGCGAGCCTGCACGAGGCACTGGCCGACGGCGCGACGGCCACCGGGGTCCTGCGCTTCGCGCTGGTCTTCTTCACCGTGTGGTGGGCGTGGATGAACTTCACCTGGTTCGCGTCCGCCTATGACCCGGACGACATCCCGTACCGGCTCACCGTGCTGGTCCAGATCACGGGGTCGCTCATCCTCGCCGCCGGGGTGCCGCACGCGTTCGCGGAGGGGGACCTGCGGACCATCACCATCGGCTACGTCGTACTGCGCACCGCTCTGGCCGCCCTGTGGCTGCGGGCCGCCCGCAGCGACCCCGCACGCCGGACCACAGCGCTGCGCTTCGCCACCGGAGTGACGCTGTGCCAGGCCGGCTGGGTGGGCCTGCTGGCCCTGCCGGAGGCGGCACGCCTGCCGGGCGTCGCCGCGCTGGTCCTCGCCGAGGTCGCCGTGCCGGTGTGGGCCCAGTCCGCCGGCATGACCCCGTGGCACCCGCGTCACATCGCCGAGCGCTACGAGCTCTTCACCCTCATCGTCCTCGGCGAGTCCGTGGCGGCCGCCACCGTCGCGCTGCGCGGTGCCTTCGACCGCCACCAGAGCACCGGTTCGCTCTGCGCGACAGCGGCGGGCGGCCTGCTGACGGCCTTCGCGCTGTGGTGGCTGTACTTCTCCCGGCCCGCGCACACCCTGCTCGCCACCACGCACCGGGCGCACCGCCGCCGCTTCGTCTGGGCCTACGGTCACTACCTGATCTTCGCCTCGGCGGCGGCCGAAGGCGCGGGCCTCGCCGCGTACGCCGATCACCTCACCGGACACGCGCACACCTCGCCGCTCGCCGCGGCGGCCGCGGTCACCGTCCCGACGGCCGTCTTCCTGAGCACCGTCTGGGCCGTGCATCTGCGGCCGCACCTCAGCACGGCGGCCGAACGTGCCCCTTATCCGGTCGCCGTGTTCGGCCTCCTCGCGGCGACCTTCACCCCGGTACCCGCGCTCGCCGCCGGTGCGGTCCTGGTGGTGCTCGTCGTGGTGGTCACGGCGCCGCGGAGGTGAGGAGGCCAACGGCCGTGCGTATACGGGAACTCCCCGGCGGTGTCCGCGAAGGCACCGTCGGGGAGTTCCCGTCCGGGAGGAGGCACGACCGTCAGACGGCGGTGCCTCGCACCGCGTCACGGATCAGGTCGGCGACCTCCTTGGGACGCGAGACGGCGACGGCGTGCGAGGCGCCCTCGACCTCGACCGTCGTCGCACCGGCCCGTCGCGCGCCGAACCGCTGGACATCGGGGTTGATCGCCCGGTCCGCGTCGGCGACGAGCGCCCACGACGGCTTGGTCCGCCACGCGGCGACCGCCGCCTGCTCCGTGAACGCGGCGGCGGCCAGCGGGCGTTGCGCGACGGCGAGCACCTTGGTGACGGCGGCAGGGAGGTCGGCGGCGAAGATCTCCGGGAACGCCTGCGCCTCTATGGTGAACTCGACGGCGGGCTCGGCGCCTTCGACGGGGTACGTCGACTGCGCCAGGTGGTCGCCGAGCGGCGAGAGCGGGTAGCGGCCCTGCAACTCGCCGAGGCTCTCGCCTTCTTCGGTGACGTAGGCCGCGACGTAGACCAGTCCGGTCACGTTCTCGGCGGTCCCGGCCACGGAGATGACCGCGCCGCCGTAGGAGTGGCCGACCAGGACGACCGGGCCGTCGATCTGGGCGGCGACCGACGCGATGTACGCGGCGTCGGACGCCAGGCCGCGCAGCGGGTTGGGCGGGGCGACCACCGGAATGCCGTCGTTCTGGAGTTCCGTGATGACGCCGGTCCAGCTGGCGGCGTCGGCGAAGGCGCCGTGCACGAGCAGGACGGTCGGGGTGGGGGAGGTGGTGGTGCTCATGATGGGGTGGGTCTCCTCGTGGAAGGGCACGTGTCGTGTGCCGGGGTGCGGAGGTGCGTCGCCGGGCGGCGTCGTACGAAAGCCGGTCAGTCGCGGTGGAGCGCGGCGTGCAGGGTGCCCGTGGCCAGGGTGATCGCGGCCTCGGCGGCGTGCGTCTCGCGCAGGGCGTCGAGCATGACGAAGTCGTGGATGACGCCCTGGAAGCGGACGGCGGTCACCGGGACGCCCGCCTCGCGCAGCTTGTTGGCGTAGGCCTCGCCCTCGTCGCGCAGCACATCGGCCTCCCCGGTGATGACCAGGGCCGGCGGCAGCCCGGCGAGCTGCTCGGTGGAGGCCCGCAGCGGCGACGCGGTGATCTGCGCCCGCTCGGCCTCGTCCGTCGTGTACTGGTCCCAGAACCACTGCATGCCGTCGCGGCGCAGGAAGTAACCCGTGGCGAACTGGCGGTACGAGCCGGTGTCGAAGCGCGCGTCGGTGACCGGGTAGAACAGCACCTGCTGGACCAGCGGCACGTCGCCGCGCTGCTTCGCCATCAGCGTCAGCGCGGCCGTCATGTTGCCGCCGACGGAGTCGCCGGCCACGGCAAGACGGGTCCCGTCCAGGTCCTTGGACGCACCCTCCTGGACGATCCACCGGGCGACCGTGTAGTTCTGCTCGATGGCCACCGGGTAGCGGGCCTCGGGGGAGAGGTCGTACTCGGGGAAGACCACCGCGGCCCCGGCGCCCACGGCGAGCTCACGGACCAGCCGGTCGTGCGTGTGGGCGTTGCCGAAGACCCAGCCCGCACCGTGGATGTACAGGATCACCGGCAGCTTCCCCCGGACGCCGGCCGGACGGACGACACGGGTGCGGACACCGCCGGTCGGGCCGCCGGGAACGGTGATCCACTCCTCGTCGATCTCCGGCTTCGTGATGTCACCGGACTGCACCTCGTCGACCGCCTTGCGGCCTTCGGCAGGGGGGAGTTCGAAGAGGAAGGGCGGCTGCGCGGTCGCTTCGGCGAACGCGGCGGCCGCCGGTTCCAGGACCGGCTCGACGGGTTCGATCGGCCCGGTGGACGTGATCGGCTCGACGGCGTCGGACATGTGGTTCTCCTGAGTGTCACGTGAGGGGCGCCGGTTCTTCCGGCGAGATCACGCTATGAGCAGCCCGGCCGCCCCGATTGACCGTCAGCGCACCGGCATTGAACCCACAGCGCACGGCGGGAATCGCAGTGCACTGTCGGACCGCGGACAGTGCACTGAGGGAAAACCCGGCGGAATTCACCCGGCATAGCGTGGCGGCGAAGCGATCGAGCGGTGCCGACATATCAGAAGGTTGTCGAAAGGTGTCCACGATGCCGGTCGGTGGGCTGGTTCCCAGCGCCACGGAAAACGCCGCGGACCTCGTCGTCCGCAACGCGAAGATCCACACCGGAGACCCGGGACGCCCCCGGGCCGGGGCGCTGGCCGTCCGTGACGGCGTGCTCATGGCCGTGGGGGACGACAAGGACGTGGCCGGCCTGATCGGGCCCGCGACGAAGGTGGTCGACGCCCTCGGCCGCCGTACGGTCCCCGGCCTCAACGACTCCCACCTGCACGTGATCAGGGGAGGCCTGAACTACGTCCTCGAGCTGCGCTGGGACGGCGTCCCCACTCTGCGCCAAGGCCTGGCGATGCTGCGCGAGCAGGCGGCACGCACCCCGAAGGGCCAGTGGGTGCGGGTGGTCGGCGGCTGGTCGGCCGAGCAGTTCGCGGAGCGCCGCCTGCCGACCGTCGCCGAGCTCAACGCGGCGGCGCCGGACACTCCCGTGTTCGTCCTGCACCTGTACCAGTCGGCGGTGCTGAACCGTGCCGCGCTCAAAGCCGCCGGCTACACCCGTGACACCCCCGAGCCGCGGGGCGGCCAGCTCGTCCGGGGCCGGGACGGGCAGCCCACGGGCATGCTGCTCGCCGCTCCCAGCGCGCTGATCCTCTACTCGACACTGGCCAAGGCGCCGGTGCTGGAGGGGGCGGACAAGAAAACATCCACGCGTCATTTCCTGCGCGAACTGAACAGGTTCGGACTGACTTCAGCGATCGACGCGGCCGGGGGATTCCAGAACTTCCCCGAGAACTACAGCACCGTCGTCGAACTCGCCGCAGCGGGCCAGTTGTCGCTGCGCATCGCCTATCACCTCTTTCCGCAGACCGCCGGACAGGAAATAGCCGACCTCAGACGCTGGATCGAAATGGCCCGCCCCGAGGACGGGGACGAATGGCTGCGTCTCAACGGCGCAGGTGAGAACCTCACCTGGTCGGCGGCGGATTTCGAGAACTTCGCGCAGCCGCGCCCCGAGCTCTCCTCCGACTATGAGGGGGACTTCGAGGCCGCGGTGCGTCTCCTCATGGAGAACGGCTGGGGGTTCAGGCTCCACGCCACCTACGACGAGACCATCCGGCGTGACCTCGCGGTGTTCGAGAAGCTCGCCGCGGACGGTCTGTTCCCGGCCGGGAACCGCTGGCTGTTCGACCACGCGGAGACCGTATCCGCCGACAGTCTCGACCGTATCGCCGCCCTCGGCGGAGCCCTGTCCGTACAGAACAGGCTGTCCTTCCAGGGGGAGGCGTTCGTACGGCGATACGGCCCCGGAGCCGCCGCGGACGCCCCGCCGGTCCGGGCGATGCTGGAGCGCGGCCTGACGGTCGGCGCCGGCACCGACGCCACCCGCGTCTCCACCTACAACCCGTGGATCGCCCTGCACTGGCTGGTCACCGGACGCACCGTCGGCGACCTGGCGGTCCGGCCGCCGCACAACCGGGTCGACCGGCACACGGCGCTGGCGATGTTCACGGAGGCGGGCGCCGCGCTCACCGGCGAAGAGGGCGTCAAGGGCGTTCTGCGACCGGGTTGCCTCGGTGACTTCGCCGTGCTGTCCGAGGACTACTTCACCGTGCCCGAACCGGACATCGCCCGCATCGAGTCCCTGCTGACGGTGGTCGGCGGGCGAATCGTCTACGCGGCCGCCGAGTACGAGGGCCTCGACGAGGAGCTGCCGCCGATCAGTCCGGAGTGGAGCCCCGTCGCGCGCTTCGGCGGCTATCAGGCCGCGCCCGGCGGCGTATCGGGTGCCCGGCAGGCCGAGTTGCTCGGCCAGGCCGTCGCCGAGTCCGAGCAGCACCGGCAGTGGCGGACACGGCGGGACCCGGCTCCGCAGACCGGAGACCCGCTCCTGGACCCCTGTTTCGGCCTCTGACGACACCACCGCCTCGGCGCCGCAGGCCCAAGACCTCGGTTCCCAGGGCTCAAGACCTCAGTTCCCAGGGCTCAAGGCCTCGCTTCCCAGGCCTCAAGACGAGACCTCTCTGCGCCTCCACTTTCTCACCCGTTACGCGGACGGCTCCGTCCGCGGTCCCGACCCACCCGAAAGGCACACTCATGACCGACATCTCGCAGGTCACCCCCACCCCCGGCCCCGACCTGCTGACCCCCGACAACTGCGCCGTCCTCTTCGTCGACCACCAGCCGCAGATGTTCTTCGCCACCGGCAGCGGCGACCGCACCGCGATCATCAACTCGACCGTGGGCCTCGCCAAGGCCGCGAAGGTCTTCGACGTCCCGGTCGTGCTGAGCACCGTGGCCGCCGAGTCGTTCTCGGGCCCGATCCTGCCGCAGCTCGCGGCGGTCTTCCCGGACCAGGAGGCCATCGACCGCACCTCGATGAACGCCTGGGAGGACACCGCCTTCGTCGAGGCCGTCAAGGCCACCGGCCGCACGAAGCTCGTCGTCGCCGGTCTGTGGACCGAGGTCTGTGTCGTCCTGCCCACGCTCTCCGCCCTCTCCCAGGGCTACGAGGTGTACGTGGTCACGGACGCCTCCGGCGGCGTCAGCCCGCAGGCGCACGAGCACGCCGTCCAGCGCATGGTCCAGGCCGGGGCGGTGCCCGTGACCTGGGTGCAGGTCCTGCTGGAGCTCCAGCGCGACTGGGCACGTACGGAGACGTATGTCCCGGTCACCGAGGTGGTGAAGGAGCACGCCGGTGCCTACGGCCTCGGCGTGGTCTACGCCCAGGCGGTCATCGGCGCCCACGCGGCGGGCTGACCCGCACCTCCGAGCATTGACGGAACGTCAGGAACAGGCAGGAACACGATGGACACCGGACTGTTGGTCCTCCGCTGGGTGGTGGGTCTGCTCATCGCAGGACACGGAGTGCAGAAGGTGAGTTTCCGGCTGGGCGGCAACGGCCTGGCGGGCGGGACGGAGGAGTTCCGCCGCGACGGCTTCCGCGGCGGCCGGCTGACCGCGCTCGCCGCGGGCGGCAGCCAGCTCGGGGCCGGCCTGTTCCTGGCGGCCGGGTTGCTCACCCCCCTCGCGGCGATGGCCGCCATGGGAGTGATGACGGTCGCGGGCACCGTGAAGCGGCGCAACGGGCTCTGGGTGCAGAACGACGGATACGAGTACCCTCTGGTCCTCGTCGCGGCCGCCGCGGTGCTGGTGTTGACCGGGCCGGGCCGCTGGTCGGCCGACCACGCCCTGGGGCTGACCCCGTGGCCCGCCTGGGTGCAGGCCGCGGCTCTCGTGGCGGGACCGGTGAGCGGACTGCTCACTCGCGCGGTGCTGCACCGCCCGTACGCCGTAGGGAGGAGCGACCATGCGCGCGCTGCTGGCTGACGCGGCCCGCACACTGGTGCCGCCGAAGGACGACCGGCACGGTCCGCTGCCGCCACTCCTGCTGGCACTGACCGTGGTGACCGGCCTGGTGGACGCCGTGAGCTACCTGGCGCTCGGGCACGTCTTCGTCGCCAACATGACCGGCAACGTCGTCTTCCTGGGGTTCGCCCTGGCGGGCGCCGAGGGGCTGTCCGCGACGGCCTCCGTCGTCTCGATGGCCGCGTTCCTCGCGGGCGCGCTGGCGGGCGGGCGGTTCGGCACCCGCTTCGCTGCGCACCGCGGACGGCTGCTGGCCCTCGGCACGGCGGTGCAGACGGTCCTGGTCGCCGCGGCCCTCGGCACGGCGCTCGTCGCGCACGGCCGGGTGACGACACCCGTCCAGTACGCCCTGATCGTCCTGCTCGGCCTCGCCATGGGGCTGCAGAACGCGGTCGCCCGGCGGCTCGGCGTCCCGGATCTGACCACGACCGTGCTGACCCTGACCCTCACCGGGCTTGCCGCCGACTCCGTGCCCGCCGGAGGTACGGCGCCGCGGCCGGGCAGGCGGATCCTCTCCGTCCTGGCCATCTTCCTGGGAGCGTTCGTCGGGGCCTGGCTCCTGTCGAAGGCCGAACTCTCCCTCGCCTTGGGGCTGATGCTCGCGGCGCTGACGGTGACGGCGCTGGTCGCCCGGCACCTGGCATCCTCCGAGGCCGCCTGGACGAGGCCGCCGGGGTGACCGGGCCCGCGACGGCCCCCGTGTCACCGCGCGGGGGCCTCGCGGACGGCGGCCTCGCGCACGGCGGCCTCGCGCACGGGGTGCTTGCTCAGGATCGAGACGCGGTTGAACGCGTTGATGGTGATCGCCACCCAGACCACCGCCGAGATCTCGTCGTCGGTGAGCTGCCCACGGGCGGCGTCGTAGGCGCTCTCCTGCGCGGCGGCGTCCGCGGGGTGAGTGGTCGCCTCCGCCAGCGCGAGTGCCGCGCGCTCGCGCTCCGTGAACAGCTCCGTGTCGCGCCAGGCGGCCAGCGTGCCGAGGCGCCGCGTGGTCTCTCCCGCGCGCAGGGCGGCCCTGGTGTGTACGTCCAGGCAGTAGGCGCAGCCGTTGAGCTGAGAGACGCGCAGGTTGACGAGTTCGACGAGGAGGCGGTCGAGGCCGGCTTCGGCCGCGGTCCCGCGGACCGCCTCGGACGTCTCGACCAGCGCGCGGTACGCCGTGGGGCTCTGCTTGTCGACGTAGACGCGACGCCCCGCGCCCATGGGGACGCGACGATCCGTGCCCGCTGTCGTGTCGCTCACCCTGGACTCCCTCGTGGGCCCCTCGGAGCCCTGGCTCGTGCCGGCGCGCACCCGGCGGGGCGCAGGGCTTATCATCGGACACAATTGTTGAAAGTCAAAATATCTTGTCCATCTTGGTGAGAGGAGCCCGTGATGAGCGAGGCCGACATCCTGTCCGCGCGTGATGTCCCGCTCGGCGGCCCGCGGTCGATGACAGTGCGCCGCACCCTGCCGCAGCGGGCCCGGACCCTCATCGGCGCCTGGTGCTTCGTCGACCACTACGGCCCCGACGACGTCACCGAGACCGGCGGCATGGACGTGGCGCCGCATCCGCACACCGGACTTCAGACCGTCAGCTGGCTGTTCAGCGGGGAGATCGAGCACCGGGACAGCCTCGGCAGCCACGCCCTCGTCCGACCTGGCGAACTGAACCTCATGACGGGCGGGCACGGCATCAGCCACACAGAGGTGTCCACCGCGCGCACCACCGTGCTCCACGGCGTGCAGCTGTGGGTGGCGCTCCCCGACGAACACCGGCACGCCGCCCGCGACTTCCAGCACCACGCCCCGGTCCCGGTCCGCCTGGACGGCGCCCGCGCCAGGGTCTTCCTCGGCACCCTGGCGGGGGAGACCTCGCCGGTGCGGACCTTCACACCGCTGCTCGGCGCCGAACTCGTCCTCGACCCGCACGCGACGGTCACGCTCGCCGTGGACGCCACGTTCGAGCACGGACTGCTCGTCGACCAGGGGCGGGTCGGCATGGCCGGCACCCTCCTCGACCAGGCGGAGCTGGGCTACCTCGGCCCCGGCCGCACCGAGCTGACGCTGACGAACGAGACGGACACCGCGGCGCGCGTGATCCTGCTGGGCGGCACGCCGTTCGAGGAGGAGATCGTCATGTGGTGGAACTTCATCGGACGGTCGCACGAGGACATCGCGCAGGCGCGATCGGACTGGATGACCGGGACCCGGTTCGGTGAGGTGAAGGGTTACGACGGTGATCCGCTGCCCGCTCCGGAACTCCCGTCCGTGCCCTTGAGACCCCGGGGCCGGGTGCGCTGATCTGCGTGGATACGTGTTGAGGGGAGCACGAGGGCGACGTGGAACTCGGTGACGGAGCCGGTCGATCGCCGCTGCGACGAAGACCCGGAACGAGGCCGCGGGGAGGGGCTCTGGAGTCCAGGGTGTGATCTTGTGTGGCGGGGCCCGGCAAACCCAATGCTGACCCAATGCTGACTTACCTGATGGGGCGTCGCTACCGTCGCTCCTCGCCTCACTTGGTTGGTTCTTGATGTAGGTGGGGAGGTTGGGGAGCGAAGAGCGGGCCTTGATCACCGGTGGCTAAGTTGGGGCCATGACTGGTGACTGGCGGATGGATCGCATCGGGGCTGCTCTGCGAGGCGAGAATCCGACCGTGCTGCGGCGGCTTGAGTCGGGGTTCGCGGTGATCGGCGATGTTCAGTTCTTGCCGGGTTACTCGGTTCTCCTCGTGGACGAGCCAGGCGTACAGCGGCTGTCCGATCTGCCAAGGACGAGGCGGCTGTCGTTTCTGTCTGACATGGACCGGCTCGGAGAAGCCGTTGAGCGCGTCTGCCGACGCTTGGACCCCGGCTTCCGCCGGGTCAACCTGGAGATTCTGGGGAACACCGACCCGTTCTTGCATGCCCACGTCTGGCCGCGGTTCGAGTGGGAGCCGGCCGAGCTGGTGGGCAAGCCTGTCTGGCTGTATCCGGGTGACCGATGGAGTGACGAGCGGTTCAGGCTGGGTGCGCAGCATGACGTGCTGCGGGACGGGATCGGGAGCGAGCTGGATCGGTTGCGTTCGATGGGCTGACGGCGTGAGCGCGCCGACCGTCAGGTCGGCGGGCTCGGTGATCAGTGACCGTCGCTGCGCAGACGGCGGTTCAAAGACAGTCTCTGAAAAAGCGCAGGTTGTGGGCGAGTCGGCGGGCCAAGGACTCCGTCGCCCGTCGTGCGCGCGGGGTGTCGGCGTGGAGGGTGTTCAGGTGCAGTCCGGCGTGGTCGCGGTGGAACCACAGCAGGTTTCCGTTGCAGGCCGAGGACCACACGTACACGGTGGCCGTACGGGTCAAGGGGTAGCCGGCCCCGGGTGCGGTGCGGAAATCCAGGTAGGAGAAGAAGCTGACGGGGCAGCGATCGACCCCCTTGGCGCCGTCGTGGCCCAGTAGCTGTTGTGCGCGTACGGCGTGCGCGTCGGCCTGACGGCGTGCCGGTTCGTAGCCTGCGCATGTCAGGGCGAGCCGGGTGGGAGGGAGGCCCGGCGCGGGGCGGGAACTCCGACGGGTACGGCGTTGACGAACCAGCCGATGGAGTAGGAGTACCGGTGTTGGCCGCGCCGGTTGATCGGCACGAGAGCCCGGTAGAGCGCGGGGCCGCCTTCCTCCCGGACGGAGAGGGTCGTCGCGGCGAGGAGGCCGGTGAGCAGGGTGCCGTCGAAGGCGCGGCACCTTGCTTCCAGATGTTGTGTCGAAGGCGCGGACAGCAGGGTGCGGGTGTGGTTGACCGGTGGGTGAGGGTGGGCTGCTCGGGTGTCGAGGCCCAGGGGGAAGACAGGAGGATATGCAGTGGGGCGGGGGTGGGTCAGGAGAAGACGACTGAGCGGACGGCGAGGCGTTCGGAGCCGCCTCCGGTGTGGGGGCGCAGGGAGAAGTAGGCGTTGCCCTGGCAGTCGGCGTCGGCGAAGACCACCGCTGTGGTGTCGGTGCGGTTCTTGGGGGAGTGGGCGGGGGGCACGTTGTTGGAGTCGGCGCCGTGGAGGTTGATGCACTGGCCGCTGGGCGGGTTGTTGAGGAAGCCGACCGCCTCGTAGCCCTCGCTGGTCAGGTAGGTGTACCGGAACTGCCCCTCGGCGGCGTGGGCCGAGGTGGGGAGGGTCAGAGCGAGCGCGAGGGCTCCGAGCGCGGCAGCGGCGGAACGGCGAAGACGCATGAGGAAGACTCCTGGGAAAAGGGGGCGTGCGGGATGCCTGAGTCTGTCCAATCGGTGGCGATGTCGCCCGCAACCGGCCCGGGACAACGGCCTGTTGTACCCCGTTCAGCCCCCTGATTCCCACTGCGTTCGGGTCCGGCGTGGCGCAGCAGCGAGGGGGTCTTGCGCGAAGACGTAAGTGGTGAACCGGGTGTTGCTGGCCGCCGGTGCGGCTCCATCGGGTGGCTGGCTTTGGTCATGAGAACGGCCCCTGGTCCATTTCCTGTGGCCGCCTGCGCTGAGTGACTGCCGGGCCTGGTCCTGAGCGTGTCGGGGTGTCGCCGGGTGAGTGCGGATATGTTAGCTGCTCCATATGACTTATGCCCCTATGGGGTTGCATACTGGTTCATAGGGTGTTGTGTCATTTGTGGCTCCGCTATCCAGGAAGGACCACTAGCGTCTGTCAAAGGCGTCATATGCGCAGCTCGTTGAGGACCAAGCTCGCCACTGTCGCCGCCGCCCTGTTGGCCACGGCCTTCACCGGGACCGTCGCCGCCTCGGGTGCGCAAGCCGCGCCGCAGGACGAGCCGCCTACCGGCTGGAAGATGGTGGTCCATCAGATGTCCAGCGCCTACCTCTTCCCCGACGCCTACATCGACATCGACGACGAGGTGCAGGTCTGGAACGGCGGGCCCCTGGTCCCCGACCAGGGCTACAAGTGGTTGATCACACGCGACAGTGAGCACCCCGGCACCTACCGGATCCGCACCAACCCCCACAAGAAGTGCCTCACCATCGGCACCAGCACGAGTGACTACGTGAAGATGCGGGACTGCACCGGCAGCACTAGCCAGAGCTGGTACATCCGCCATGTCCCCGGGACCACCAGCGACTGGGCCATCGTGCCCTACAGCTATGACGACCACGCGATCCGACCGGCAAGTGCGACTCTCCCCACCGACTACGTCTACCCCCGCCCGATGTGGGGAGGCCAGCCCGACCTCACCCACGCATGGCGCTTCGTCGACCCGCCCCACGGCCGCTGAGCCTCACCCGCCGGCGGTACAGCACCCCCTCCTCATGAGGAACACGGGAAACGGTGGGTGCGCCACCTCGGCCAGGCCCCGCCGCCCTATCCCGCGAAGACTCTCGGATCGATCCGGGGAGCCCTGCCCGGTGATGTGCGTGCGGAGTTCGACGGGCAGTGCGACGCCCTGGACCTGGCCGACCCCGAAGCCGTCGCCGCTTTCCGGGACCACTGGTGGGAGCGTGCCGTGCGGGCCCAGGAGAAACTGGAGGGCGACGTTGCCGCCGCGCTGCGCGGCAACGTCCTGGTCCGCCCCGGCCGCGATCTGCCACCGGAGTACGAGGCCACGCTGCCGTCCGCCATCCGCCACCTCCCGCCGTCCAGGGACGACATCCGCGTCGCTCTCCGCCACGAGAGCGTCCGCGCACGGTTCAACCGGGATTTCATGGACGCGGTCCCGCCTCACTGGCCGGCGCTGTTGCTGCGGTGGTGGGACATCGCCCGGCTGATGGGCGACCCTCGCGGCGATCGGGCCGTACGCACCGTCATCAACGGTCGCCGTACCTCGGGGTAGGCCATGCCCGTGAAATGACCGCACTCAGTTCGAGTGTTATTGCCTGTTGCTGTTGCTGTTGCTGCGGCTGTGCTCGGTCAGGAGTGCGAACCCCTGACGGTCGACCGATGCGGCGGTGGCCGAGAGGAGCACGACGCCGGTGCCCGTGTTGCGATCGAGTCCGAGCCAGGACCGGAAGCCGCCGGTGCCGCCGTTGTGCCAGGTGATGGGCCCGCCTTTCACCTGGACCGTGATCCAGGCGGCGCCGATGCGTGCGCCGCCGCCGATCGGGGCGACCGGATCGAGTGCGGCGGTGCCCGGCGCGCTGCCGTCGAGTATCGCCGTCGTGAAGCGGGCCATGCTGGTGATGGAGGCCCGGATGCCCCCTGCCGGTCCGAGTCCCTCGCCGGTCCAGGGCTGCCGAGGTCGCCCTCGGCGGCTCCTGCCGTGGAGCGCTGCGGGGCGCAGTTCGTCGGCCGTTCCCGGAACGTAGAAGCAGTCGAGTGCCAGCGGCTTGGCTATGCGCTGTTGGACGAGCTCCGGGTAGGTCGTGGTGGCGGCGCGGGCGAGGGCATGTCCGAGAAGTTCGTATCCGAGGTTGGAGTAGCGGGACCGTGGTGTACCGAGCGGAACGTCCCGGGTTTGGCCGAGGAGTTGTTCGAGGTTCTCGCCGTAGGGGTTGGTTCCGTGTCGCCATAGGGTGATGGTGCGTCGCCAAGGCTGCGCGGATTTGGGCAGCCGGGGCAGTCCGGATCGGTGTGTGCTCAGCGATCGCAGTGTCAGTCGGGCGGCGGGGGCGTCGCCGAGGGGCAGCAGTTCGCCGAGGCGTGTGTCGGGGGTGATCTCGCCGCGGGTGAGGGCGTCGGCGTACAGCAGCCCGGTGACGGTCTTCGAGACCGAGCCGATCTCGAAGTCTGCGTCGAAGTCGGTCCCGCGGCCGGCCAGGCGCATGCCCGCGGGTGTGACCACGGCCGCTGCGGCGACCGGGTGGCGCGGGCCCAGCAACTCTCCTAGCCTGACGGCGAGTTGCTTGTCGCCGGGCGTCCCGTCGGTCATGACCGGCCGCCGAACAGGCCGCGAGCGGCGTACTTCTTGTGCACGGCCTGTTTCGAGACACCCAGGACGGCGGCGATTTGCGGCCACGTGGCGCCGTTGTTGCGGGCGCGGCGCACCAGCACCGCTTCGATGCGTTCCGTCTCGGCGCGGAGTCTCGCCACGGCGCCCAGTCCCACCAAGGGGTCGTGGTCGGCCGTCGATGCGGCGAGTTCGGTCAGCTGTTCCACATCCATGGGTCAACCGTAGTTGACCGCGATCCGGGCAGTCAATCAAGGTTGACGACCTGTGGTCCTGTGGGCCAGGGGGATGTCGGGCTACGTCCCTGGGTTTCGGCTCGAAGCCCCCCCGGCGGGAGGAGCCGTGTGGGCACGGGCCAGGCGCCGGCTGTGCGGCTGGGCCGGGAGCCGGCCATGTGGGGCCTGGGTCGGAAGCCGGTCACATGACGGGGTGGGCGGCGCGGCCGTGGCCGATACGCGTGCGGCGAACGTCCCGGGCTGCCAGGGCGATCATGACGGCAGGGATCAGGATGTCGTTGGCCAGGATGCCGCCCGTGTTTCCGGCCGCGTGGTCGCCGTGGGCGAACCACTGGTAGACGTGGCCGACCGCGGCTCCCCACAGGAACGCGGCAGCCGCCAGCCCGCTGGTGAGGCGCTCGCGAGGCGAGGCGGATGCGCTGCGGAAGCCCAGTGCGGCCAGGGCGAGGTTGGCGAAGGCGATCTCGAACTGGAACGGCGAGTGGGCGAAGCCGATGGTGTCGGCCATGCCGCCGGGCGCCGCGAGGAACGCGAGGGTGATCCAGAGGCTTCCGATGCCGAGGGCGCCGACGGCCCACCAGCGCTGCCAGATCTCCGCCGTCGGCCGGTCCGGGTGGCGGCGGCAGCTCAGCAGCGCTCCGAGGGCGGGCACCAGCATGAACAGGAGCGGAAACGTGGTCTGCATGCCGTACGGGAGAGTGTCCATGCCCTGAGTGTTGCACGGTTAATATTAACAAGGCAACACTCTGCTAAAGTGGACGCATGAACGAACGACTGGCCGAACTCCTGTACCGCGTGACCATGCTGATGGGCGAGGCGGCCCGGCGCCGCTCCGGCCCGGACCAGCGCCTTTCTCACAGTCAACTGCGGCTGCTGGGAACCCTGGAGGAGATTCAGCCCGCCACCCAGCACCAGCTCGCCGAGGCCCTCGGCGTGTCCGATCCCGCGATCAGCCGCTCCCTGCGCTCACTCGAGGTGGAGGGGTACGTCACGATCAGCGTCGACCCTGCCCACCGGCGTAGGCGCCTCGTCGCCCTGACCCCGATGGGTCAGGACATCTTCCTGGCCGAGGGCAAGCCTCTGGAGGAAGAACTCCGCACCGCCCTGCTGAAGGCCGACTTCCCCTACGACCGCTACCTCGCGGACACCCACCGCCTCGCCGCGCTGCTGACCCCCGACAAGCCGCAGCGCGCGGCCGCGACCCGTAAATCGGACGGCGCCCGGGAACCGGAATGAGCGGAGCCCGGCACGGCACTCCCTCGACAGGCAGTCCACCGCCACCCTTGCCGTAGTACCGCACTGGTCGCAGTTTCCGTGCGGGCAAACCAGCGCGGTACGTCCGGCTCAACCCACCGTGGGACGCGCCCGAGGCGCACCCCTCGTAGCGTGTGAGTCGCAACGCAACCGACCATCGCGGACCATCGCGCGGGGATTCGATGCGAGTGCGTTCCATGGCTGCGCTCGACCGCCGACGTACAAACGGATCGAGTCCGCTCGCGAGCAGCGGATCAAGCGTCTTTCCGAACGCACCCCATTGGCGCAGGCACCTCTCTCGCCGAAATCGGTCGTCGGAGATGCTTCCGGTCGTTGCGATCGTTGCATTCGATCAGGGCCTTCGGAGCCCTGACGGCAGGCGAGACAAGGGGAATGGGACGTGAAGCGAGCAATCGCGCAGATAGGCCTCACGGCCACCGTCGTCGCGGCAACGTCGGTGGGGCTCGCGTCGTCGGCGTCGGCGGCGCAGGCATGCACCAACCTGCCGGGACCCGCCGGCGGCAGGCTGCCGCTCTGCAAGACCTGGGTCTGGGACGGCAATGACTACGACGGCAAGTGGAGGACGAACGGCCCGTCCACCCTGCCGTCGTACAGCTACCTGGAAAGGTGGGAGGACGGCACGGTCTACAGGTCCTCGTACTCGGGCAGTTACAACGACCGCGACAAGGTGTACTTCCGTGTCTGTGACAGCCGCGCGGGCAGGTGCGGTTCCTGGTGGTGACCGATCCCGTGCTGCAAGGCAGGCTCGCCGCCGTACCGCAGGGTGCGGCGGCAGCAGGGAATTCGACACCCACCGCTCACCCAGTCAACGGCGCCCACGCCGATCGATCGGCCGCCCCCTGCGGCACCCCCACACCAAGAACCCGTTCATCAGGCCGACCTGTGCCTCTTCTGTGAGCAACGGAATCTCGAGGATGTCAGCCACCTCCTCCACGCAGTCCGTCAGCGACTCGAACTGCAGGCTGCGCTCCGCATACTTGCACCAGTACCAGATCCTGCCGGTCTCGGCGTCCACACACAGATTGGACAGTCATCCGCACCGATCGCAGCAAAGGGTAAGGGGATCCAGGGAGCCAGGAGGGACGCCCCAGCCCCCGGGTGCTTCCGCGTCCAAGGCCCGCCCGACCATGCGGGCGGCAAGTGGGGGTTTGGTGGCGCGTCCGGGGCCGCCGCGTGATCATTGGTTGTCCACACAACACCCCATGATCAACGGTGGCCTCGGACGCCACCGAAGCCAGTAGTCGGGCCCCTCGACTCGGTAGCGAACGTCGACACCGGCAACGAACCGCAGCTCACACACGAGCCGACGGGCGCCGTCCGGCGCCAAGCGGTGCGGCGCCAACAGCAGCTCCAGCTCGTCATAGCGGGCGTCGACCCCGCCGTGGCCCGGATGGCTTTCCTGTCCGACCTCGCCCGCCTCACGGCGCTCATACCACCTGGCGTAGATCGCCCACTGCTCGCGCTCCAGTCTCGCCACCGCTTCGCTTGCGGGCCAGACCTGGTACTCATCGACTTCATGGCTGTGGTCGTAGACGTGCATCTCGAAGTAGTGGGGCTTCCCGGCGATGTCAGCAAGGCCGGCCCACGGTTCGCCGTACCACTCCGACTCGGTGTACACACGCTCGAAGCCGTCCGCGATCAACTGCTCTTCGCGCCAGTTCTCAGCCACGCAGGCAGGCTACCGGCGGGCAGTCTCCGTATCCATGCGGCTTGCTGGTGAGCTAGGGCTCCTGGGACGTCAAGCGGACGACAGCGATCGAGATCGCCAACTCGGCGGGACGCACTGCCGTGGCCGTCCGACGCCGACGGTGAGCGCGAGCGCGGCGAGGTGAAGGTGTGGGCGGTGCGGAGTGCGGGTGTCATCGGGCGCCCCATTGGGGGTAGCCGGACCCTATGGAGCCGTTGGAGCTGAGGGGCAGGTCGCTGAAGCAGCGCCTTTGTTGGGCGGTGGCCGGGTCGGTGTTGTATGCGGTGATCGGGCTGCCGTTTCGCGGGTATCCGTTCTGGCCCGACGCGGTGGGTCGCTTCGTGGTTTTCGGAGGCCTGTTGGTCTTGGCCGTGCTGGGGTTGGAGTTCATCGCTCGTCGGCAGAGGCGCCGGAGAGAGGGTTGACCGAGGGCGAACCCTGCCTGCGGTGCCGGGGGCAGGGCGGAGTCAGGCGGTGCGGGGGCGCGTAGGCGGTGGGCCTGGCTGAGAGGTGACAGGGCCGGTCGGTCACAGTGGGTGTGCTGGTGGTGGTCTTCACCGTTGTGGGCCGGTCCGTGTGCCGTGCCGAGGCCGAGGCCTGCGGAACGGGTGGGTGGAGCCCTGGGGCGGACGGCTGACGGTCCTGCGGCCCGTCTCTACTCCCCGCCGTCGCGGGAGAGCAGGTGCAGGGCGCGCAGTGCGGCTTCCAGGGCGAAGCGGTGGTCGGGGTCGGTGAGGCGGTCGCCCAGCAGGACGTCCAGGTTCCGTAGGCGGTAGCGGACAGTCTGGGCGTGCACGCCCAGCATCTCGCCGACCTGCTCCGCGGGCGCCCGCGTCGAGACGTGCACGCGCAGGGTCTCCACGAGCCGGTCCCGGCGGTTGGCCGGCAGGTGGTCGATCGGGGCCAGCTCTCCGGCCGCGAGGTGGGCCACCAGGGCCGGGTCCGACAGCAGCCACAGCGTCACCAGGTGGTCGTCGCAGCGGACCACGGGAGCGTCGGTCACCACGCCTTCGTCGATGAGCTGGAGTATGCGACGCGCCCAGCGGATGGAGTCGGCGGCCTGGGCCAGCGGCACGGTCGGCCCCAGCACGGCGTGCGCGCCCGCCAGCGCGGTGTCCAGCATGGCCAGGCGCTCCGGGGTGAGGGCTCCGGGCACCAGCAGATGCGGCTGTGGGATGTCCAGGTCCAAGAGGACGTCGTCGGCCAGCGCCGCCTCCAGTTGCCCGGGGACCGGTGTGCGCAGGGCGACCATGGTGACGTCGGCGGGCAGGTGCCAGGCGGCGGCCTCGCAGAGCGCGGAGAGTCCCTGGGGCAGCGGGGGAGCGGCCAGGATGAGGTGGAGCAGTCGTCGGCGCCGCGCCGGAACCTCGGAGAAGGCGCGGGACTGCACCTCGACGTAGCCTTCGCGGGAGATCTGCTCCAGTTCGTCGACGTAGGCGAAGAGCGCGTCGGCGAACGCGAGGATCAGGGCGGGGGAGAGCCGGTACTGCAGGCCCACCGCCTTGACGCGGCGCAGTGCGATGCGGGCGCCCAGCCGGTACGCGCCGCGGAGGGTCTCCAGCGCGCGTCCCTCGTAGGCTTCCACGCGGCCGAACTTGCGCAGTAGTTCGTCGCGGAGCACGGCGTTCTTGCCGGGTTCGGCGACCCGGTCCACGAAGGCGGCCAGGGCCTGCTCGACGCCCTGCCGGATGGGCTCGGCGTTGGGGCCGTTGAGCAGCCGCCCGTACACCGGGTAGGCGCGGGTGACCTCGGCGCCGATCTCCTTCATGAGGCCGGGTAACTCCGGTCTCATGAAGGCGGCGAATTCCTTGGGGAGGGGTTCCAGCGGTTCACCGACTTCAGGTGGTCGCGTGGATGAGGGCATGACTGCCGTCCCTTGCTCTTCGGTGCCCATGGTGCACCGGTCGTATGCTCCGGCACGCCAACAGGGAGGCACACGACCGGACTTGAGGCGACGCGTGTCCGGGCTGTTGAAGATAAGTCAACTTTCATGGGACGTACACAGTCCGTGCACATTTCGGCGCGGTGGGACGTGGCAAGGCTGCTGGGACGGCTGGGGATCGCCGTCGCGCGGCCATTAATCGACGGCCGAGTGCCAGTTCTGTGCGAGGCGCTTGCCCGCGTCGGGGACGAAGGTGCCGGGCGCGTTCAGGCCGGCGAGGTGCGTCTGGGTGTCGTTGAGCGTCAGGCTGTTGTTCCCGGTGGCGGAGGGCAGTCCGGTCTTGGCGTTGACCGCCGCGTCGATCAGACCGAACAGGCCGAGACCACAGCCGCTGGCGCCCGGCACGGCGAAGGTGCCGTCGTTCTGGGTGGCCTTGGTGAGGTTGATACGGCTCATCTCGCCCTCGTCGTCGGCCGTGCCGTCACCACGGAAGAACGACATGCCGAACTCGGGGAACTGCAGGTTCTTCGGGCGCAGCACGATGGGCTTGGCGGCCGTGCCGATGTAGCACCTGCCGCCGAGGAACGGGTTCTCCAGGTGGATGCGGACCGGTATGGCGACGATCTGTTTGTCGGTGACGATGCCGGCGGTCTGGTCGAAGTCGTAGGGGGCGCCGACGGACTCCACCGTCGCCGTGATCTTGTTGAGGGAGCTGTTGTCGAGCTGCTTGCAGATTTCGGTGATCGCGGGGATGTTGCTCGGGCACATCAGCCCCAGCAGCCCGCCGGGAACGGTCGCGGAGTCGGCGATGAGGGCACCGCCGGACGGGGCGACGACGGAGCTGGTCCCGTCCGCGTTCTGGACGACCCCCATCTGGAGGTTGGTCCGGCCGGTGGGCACCGTGGTCCTGCCCAGTTTGATGGAGCCGCTCAGCGAGCCGGAGACCACGCACTGCGGGGTCTTGGCCAGGCCGTCGGCGGCCAGCATCGCCGGAGCGTCCACGGGGCAGCGGGTGAAGGGCGCCCACTCGCCGTTCGGCGCCGGGGCGGCCGCGGTGGCGGTGCCGATGGAGGCGAGGACGCCGAGCGCGGTGCCCAGGACGGTGGCGGTGGTGGCGACTCTGGTGCCGAGGGAGAACCGCATCATGTGGCCTTCCGTATCGGGGAGGTGAGGGGGAGTTGAGGGGAGCAGGGTGGAGAGGGGTGGGGGAGGGGGGCGGAGGGCGGGGTCAGCGTTCGGCCACCGGGACCTTGCGGGGCTGGGCGTCGTCGGTGCACTCGTCGGGGTTGAGCTCGTCGGCCGATACGAAGCAGGTCTGCCCCTGGATCTGCTTGACGTAGTTGTCGGGCCCGGAGACCGAGGCCGTGAGCAGCCGGTCGAGATCCTCGCCGTCGGCGGTGCCGCAGCCCGTGAAGGCGGGGATGGTGACCTTGCCGGTCAGCGGGCCGCCGGACAGCAGCAGATAGCCGGTGGCGGGCTCGCCGGTGACCTGTTCGCCCCGGCCGTGCAGCACCAGGTGGTCGCCGGGGTGCTTCGCCGGTTCCGGGTCCGGGGAGGCCAGGGACGTCTTGGTGCGGCACTTCTTCCCGACGTTCAGCGGGGTGCCGTTGACCTTCAGCGACGTCACCCGGAGCACGAGCGGAGCCCGGACGTAGGTGTCCGTGCTGGTGAACACGAAGTCGGTGGTGCCGTGCGAGTCGATGGTCATCGGACCCGCCTGCTCCAGCACCATCGTGGCCGTCGTCGGGGTGAAGTCGAACGTCAGGAAGGTGGCCTCGAAGGGCGGAGTCCGTTGGCGTTGCTGGTGGTAGAGGTCGGCGGTGGAGCTCTGGGTGATGGTGGCACCGGTGCCGTCGGGGAAGAACACGAACTCGGGCTCCCCCTGGGTGATGAGCGTGCAGAACGGCGGGATCAACGCGGCGCCGTCGAGCTTGTTCACGTTGGAGTAGCCGGTGATGTAGGCGTTCAGCGACATCGGTCCGGCCGGGTGCTTCTCGTCGTACTTGCAGCTCGGCGCGGAGCGGTCGGTGGTGCCGCCGCCCGGCCCCGGCTCGGTGACCTGCGGGGCGCGCTCACCTTGTCGGCCCGCGGGGTCCTTCTCCGACTGCCCCGGTGTGGCGGAGGCGGAAGGGGCGCCGGAGGACGGCCCGGTCGGCGATCCGCTCGGACCGTCCGTTCCGCCGTCCTCGTCCGTGCCGACCAGGACGCCGGCCAGTCTGCCTCCGTCCGGGGCCCCGTCGGCGAGGGTGCAGTCGACGGTGACCGTGGCGGGGTCGGTGGCGCCGCCGTCCGCGGTGGTGAGGGCCAGGTCCAGGGCGACGTCACGTGCCTTCATGGTGAGTTCACCCGTGCCCTGTCCGGTCACCGAGGGGACGTCGCCCGTGGCGGTCAGGGTCAGCGGCCCGGTCGGGGGCAGAGGCGTGGGTTCGGTGCCGCCGCGCCAGGTCGCCTCGGCCGTGGCCTCGCCCTGGGTGATGCCGACCCCGAGCCGGGACGCCGCACGGACACCGGCCGCGTCCAGCGCCGCGAGATCCGCCACGGCCGGCTCCGGCAGGTCGACGGTCGTGGTCACGTCCTCGGGTTCGATCGGCTCGCCGACCGCCACCCGTCCGGGAAGGGCGGCCGAGATCCGTACCGTCACGGGGTGCTTGCCGGAGGGGAACAGGCATACGTAGGGGAGGTCGGTGTCGACCTTCTGTGTGCCGGACGCCCCGGCCGCCGCGGGCACGGTGGCGGCCAGCACAACGAACGCGGCGATGGCCGCGCTCCTGGCGCGGCTGCGGACCGTCCGTCGGACGGCGGTGCGGGGGCCTGTCATCTGTCACTCCGCTCGGGTTGTCCCACCTCCGGCCGGCCGACGGCCGCCGCGGCGCGCGGGCGGCCCGCACGTCCGGCCGGAGGCACCGGCCGGACGGCGGCGAGCCCTGCGCTGCTTACGGGGTGGAGCCGACGATCGTCGGGATGGTGCTCGAGCCGGTGACCTTCACCGCGTACTTGCCCTTGAACGTGGGCTTGGTGGAGGTGGTGACCACGCTGCCGCAGCCGGAGGCCGAGGTGACGGCCAGGTCACCGCTGACGCTGGTGACCGCGAGGATGCCGGTTGAGTTGGTGTAGGTGCTGGTGGCCTTGCCCTGCACGGTGAACACGCAGGCGCCGGCGGTCACCTTGGCCTTGACGTTGCCGATGTGGCCCTTGGTGACACCGGTCGAGGCGGTGTAGTCCTCGGCGACGACGGTCCAGGGAGTGGTCGCGATGGTCGTGACATTGCCCAGGACGCTGGTGCACGGCGAGGAACTGGTGCCGAAGTTGATGGCGTTGATGTTGCCCACGGTCGCCGGGTTGCCGGTGGCGCTGGCCATGGTGCCGGATGCGCTGGACGTCGTACACGTCATCGGGATGTTGGCGGTCAGCACGATGTTCCCGCTGTTGCCCGCCGAGAAGTTGGCCGGCGAAGGAGTGACGGTCCAGACCGTGGAGGGGACGGCCGAGGCGGGGGCGACGGCGATGACGAAGGCGGCGGCGCCCGCGCCCGCCACGACGGCGATTCTTGCCAAAGAGTTCTTCATGATGTGGGGACTCCCTTGTGGATTGACCGGCAGAGGGGGACCGCGTCCGTACTCGTGGAGCGGAAGAACGGGCGGTCCGCGGCTCGGAAATCCTCGACCGCGAGCCACGACGTTACTTGCGGGAAACTTAGCCGAACAATGGTATCGGCCATGATTCTTTAGGGGAGCTGAAATGCCTGTTCCCCAGGTGAGCAGTCCGAGGCTCCGCTTAGTCATCCGCTGCTAAAAATATCGCAGTTGGACTACCGATGGGTCATCCCGGGGCAGGTCGCATATTGCTTCCCGCAGTCCCTGGGGGTCGTATTGCTCACAGGGTGACAAGGGGAACGCGAATACTTGTCACCGCGATGACAAAGGCGCGGGAGATGAACTCAAACCTTCGGGAAATTCGGATCCTGCTCTTGCCCGCTCAGGTTACTCAGTCGTAGCGTGCCGGACACGGCGCTGATCTCCTGGTGGCCCCCCGCCGAGGAGGCGTGACGGATGGTTTGCTCCCAGCGTTGCCCTCCTTCGGGGGGTTGACCTCCGTCGGCAGGACCGCGCGACGCCCCGCCCCCGGGGTCGCGCGGCCCTGCCCCGCATCCCGCTCACAAAGTCCACGACGTGATTGACGTGCGCTCCGCGGCGCACGCTGCCCTCGCCCGTTGGCGCACGCCGCCCTCGCCCGTTTTGGAGGTGATATGGGAATAGAAGTGGTGGTCGAAGGTCTCACCAAATCCTTCGGCACGCAGAAGATCTGGCAGGACGTGAGCCTCACTCTGCCGGCCGGAGAGGTGAGCGTCATGCTCGGTCCTTCCGGTACAGGAAAGACCGTTTTCCTGAAGTCGCTCATCGGTTTGCTGAAACCGGAGCGCGGCCGTGTCCTCATCGATGGCGTCGACATGGCGAACAGTCCCGAACGGGATATCTATGAGACGCGCAAGAAGTTTGGGCTCATGTTCCAGGACGGTGCCCTTTTCGGTTCCATGTCCCTCTTCGACAACATCGCCTTTCCGCTGCGCGAGCACACGCGGAAGAAGGAGTCGGAGATCCGGCGCATCGTCATGGAGCGGATCGACGTGGTCGGACTGCTGGGGGCCGAGGGCAAGCTGCCGGGGGAGATCAGTGGCGGCATGCGCAAGCGGGCTGGACTCGCCCGCGCGCTCGTGCTCGACCCGCAGATCATCCTGTGCGACGAACCCGACTCCGGCCTCGACCCCGTCCGCACCGCCTACCTCTCGCAGTTGCTGATCGACCTGAACGCGCAGATCGACGCGACGATGCTGATCGTCACCCACAACCTCGACATCGCCGCCACGGTCCCCGACAACATGGGCATGCTCTTCCGGCGCGAACTGGTCACCTTCGGGCCGCGCGAAGTGCTCCTCACCAGCGAGGAACCGGTCGTCGCGCAGTTCCTGTCGGGCCGCCGCGAGGGCCCGATCGGGATGTCGGAGGAGAAGGACGCGGCCACCCTCGCCGCCGAGGCCGCGGCATCACAGGGCGCCGACGGTCCGCGGGAGATCATTCCGCAGCTGGAGCCGTCTCCCGGACTTCCGCCGCGCCAGGCCGTCGCCCGCCGCAGGGAACGGGTGCTCGGCATGCTCGACCGGCTGCCGCCCGCCGCGCGCACCGCCATCGAGCGCACCTACGCCGCCGCCCCCGTCACCGGCGCTCCTGACGCTCCCGGCACCCACGGTGTTCCCGGCGCGACCGGTGCCCACGGCACCACCACGGCGACGCTGCCGATACCGGCCACCGGGAGCGGCGCGTGATCGCCGGTGGCCTGCGGCAGACCGGCCGGCTCTTCGCCCTCGCCGCCGAGGTGGCCCGTGCGATCTTCCGACGCCCCTTCCAGTTCCGGGAGTTCGTCGAGCAGTTCTGGTTCATCGCCAGTGTCACGCTGCTGCCCGCGGCCCTGGTCTCGATTCCGTTCGGCGCCGTGATCGCCCTCCAGGTCGGCTCGCTCACCCAACAGCTCGGCGCCCAGTCCTTCACCGGCGGCGCCAGCGTGCTGGCCGTGGTGCAGCAGGCCAGCCCGCTGATCGTGGCCCTGCTGATCGCGGGCGCGGCCGGCTCCGCCATCTGCGCCGACCTCGGCTCGCGCACCATCCGCGAGGAGCTGGACGCGATGGAGGTCATGGGCGTCTCACCGGTGCAACGCCTCGTGGTGCCCCGCGTCCTGGCCACCATGGGCGTCGCCGTCCTGCTCAACGGCCTGGTCTCCGTGGTCGGCATCCTCGGCGGCTACGCCTTCAACGTCTACCTCCAGGACGGCACCCCCGGCGCCTACCTCTCCAGCTTCTCCGCCCTCGCCCAGCTCTCCGACCTCTACATCAGCGAACTCAAGGCCCTGGTCTTCGGGTTCATCGCGGGCGTCGTAGCCGCGTATCGGGGCCTGAACCCGCGCGGAGGCCCCAAAGGCGTCGGCGACGCCGTCAACCAGTCCGTCGTCATCACCTTCATGCTGCTCTTCTTCGTCAACATGGTGATGACGGGCGTCTACCTCCAACTCGTACCGCCGAAGGGAGGCTGACGCCCGTGGCTGCCCCGCTCGCCTGGCTCGACCGCTCCGGCGACCAACTCCTCTTCTACGTAAGGTCCCTGCTCTGGATCCCGCGCACCCTGCACCGCTACCTCAGAGAGGTGCAGCGCCTCCTCGCCGAGGTCGCCTTCGGCACCGGCGGCCTCGGGGTCATCGGCGGCACCATCGGCGTGATGATCGCGATGACCCTGTTCACGGGGACCGTCGTGGGACTCCAGGGGTACGCGGCCCTCGACCAGATCGGCACCGCGGCCTTCACCGGGTTCGTCTCCGCGTACTTCAACACCCGTGAGATCGCCCCGCTCGTCGCCGGACTCGCCCTCTCCGCGACCGTCGGCGCCGGCTTCACCGCCCAGCTCGGCGCCATGCGCATCAACGAGGAGGTCGATGCCCTCGAAGGCATGGGCATCCGCTCGCTGCCGTACCTGGTCACCACCCGCATCATCGCCGGCGTCGTCGCCATCATCCCCCTCTACGCGATCGGGCTGCTCTCCTCCTACCTGGCCTCCCGCTACGTCACGGTCCTCTTCAACGGCCAGTCCCGGGGTACCTACGACCACTACTTCAACCTGTTCCTCTCACCCACGGACGTGCTGCTCTCCGTCCTGAAGGTGCTGATCTTCAGCGTGATGGTGATCGTCGCCCACTGCTACTACGGCTACCGCGCCTCCGGTGGCCCGGCGGGTGTCGGCGTCGCCGTCGGCCGGTCGGTGCGCAACGCCATCGTGCTGATCAGCGTCACCGACTTCTTCCTCTCGCTGGCCCTGTGGGGCGCCACCACGACCGTGAAGGTGGCGGGCTGACATGAGCGGTGCACTGGGCGCGACGGTGCGCCGCCGACTCGCCGGCGTGGTCTTCCTGGTGATCCCCGCCCTGCTGGTGTGGCTCGCGATCGCCGTCTACGACAAGCAGTTCACCGACTCCGACCCGGTGATCGTGGAGACCGGCAGCGTCGGAAACGAGATGCACCGGGGCGCCGAGGTCAAACTGCGCGGCGTCGTCGTCGGCGAGGTCCGCGAGATCGACGCCACCGACGACGGAGCCCGGCTCACCCTCGCCCTGCGCCCCGGCAGCCTCGCCCGCATACCGGCCGACGTGCGCGCCCAGATGCTGCCGACCACCCTCTTCGGCGAACGCTTCGTCGCCCTCGTACCCCCCGCGTCGACCGCCGCGCGGCCGCTGGCCGCCGGCGCCGTCATCCCGCAGGACCGCTCCGCGAGCGCAGTCGAACTCCAGCAGGTCCTCGACAACGTGCTGCCCACGCTCACCGCCGTCCAGCCGCAGAAGCTCTCCGCCACCCTCTCCGCCGTCTCCCGGGCGCTGGAGGGGCGCGGCGACCGGCTCGGTGAGACCCTCACCGTCCTCGACTCCCACCTGCGGAAGTTCAACCCCCAACTGCCCACGCTCAACCGGGATCTGAAAGAGCTCGTGAAGGTCAGCCACGTCTACGCCGACGCCGCCCCCGACATCCTCACGGCCCTCACCGACTTCACCACCACCACCGGGACCCTGGCCGAGAAGGAGAGCGAACTGTCCGGCACGCTCGGCGCCACCACCACGACGGCCGAGGACCTGACCGCCTTCCTGCGGCAGAACCAGGACAACATCATCCGGCTCTCCGCCGCCTCCCGGCCCACCCTGGAACTGCTCGCCGAATACTCCTCGGCCTTCCCCTGCACCCTGCGCACCCTCGCCGACTTCGTCCCCGCCATGGACGAGGCGCTGGGCAAGGGCACGGACCGTCCCGGCCTGCGCGTCGACGTCACCACCGTGCCCTCCCGCGGCGCCTACCGGCCCGGCCGCGACACCCCCTCGTACGGCGCCGGCGGAGGCCCCCGCTGTTACCCCGTGCCCTACCTCGGCGTCACCGCGAAACCCGCCGTACAGGCCTCCGCTGCGGCCGAACAGGACCTCGGTCCCGCCAACTCCCCGCAGGAGAACGACCTCGTCAACGAACTGCTCGCCCCCGCCACCGGCAAGGCCCCCACCTCCCTGCCCGAGTGGAGCAGCCTCCTCGCGGGCCCGGCGCTACGCGGCACGGAGGTGACCCTGCGATGATGGCCCGCCCCACCGCCCACACCGGTCGCCGTCCGCTGACCGGCCCGGCGCTGAAGTCCCTCGTCTTCCTCGTCGTCACCGCGCTGGCCACGACCGTCCTCGGGCTGAGCGTCTCCGGCACCGGCGTCGGCGACGACAGCCTCTCCTACAAGGCGCTGTTCACCGACGCCACCGGCGTCATCGACGGCGACAGCGTACGGATCTCCGGGGTCGAGGTCGGCGAGGTCACCGACGTCCGCGTCGTCGACCGGCGCACCGCCCAGGTCACCTTCACCGTCCGCGACGACCGGTCCCTGCCCACCTCGACCACCGCCGCCGTGAAGTACCTCAACATGGTCGGGCAGCGCTACATCGCCCTGGGCCGGGGCAGCGGCGACGTCGGCGGCGCCCTCGGCGCCGGCGACACCATCCCGCTCGACCGGACCGTTCCCGCACTCGACCTGACCCTGCTCTTCAACGGTTTCAAGCCGCTCTTCGAGGGCCTCTCCCCGAAGGACGTCAACGAACTCGCCGGCTCCATCGTGCAGATCCTCCAGGGCGAGGGCGGCACCGTCGACAGCCTCCTGAAGCACATCGGCTCCGTCAGCACGACGGTCGCCGCCAAGGACAAGGTGATCGGCCAGGTGGTGAAGAACCTCAACACGATCCTGACCACCCTCAACGAACGCGAGGCCGGCTTCGACGACCTGGTGGACACCCTCCAGAAGCTCGTCAGCGGGTTCAACGCGGACCGCAAGCCGCTGGGCAAGGCCGTCACGGCCATGGGCGACCTGACCACCGTGACCGCCGACCTCCTCGACGAAGGGCGCGCGCCCCTGAAGAAGGACATCCGCGAACTGGGCCGGCTCTCGGGCAACCTCGGCGACGCCACCCCGCAGATCGAGGACTTCCTCGACCGGACCCCCGCCAAGCTGACCGCCCTGGGCCGGCTGTCCTCCTACGGCTCCTGGTTCAACCTCTACCTCTGCGAGGCCCGGGTGGACGGCGTGACCACCTCCACCGGCGCGAAGCCACCGACCGGCATCGCGGTCACCGAAGCGAGGTGCGGCGCATGACGCTGCTGCTGCGGCCCGCGGGCCCCGCCGCGCCCGCCCCCGCGCCCCGGCGCTCCCGCCGACCGCGACTGAAGCCCGTCAGGGAGCGCAACCCGATCACGGTGGCCCTCGTCGGCCTGCTCCTGCTCGCGCTGCTCACCGTCCTCGCCTACAACGCCGACCGGCTGTCCCTCACCGGCGGCGGCACCACCTACAGCGCCGACTTCACCGAGGCGGCCGGGCTCGACGAGGGGGACGAGGTGCGCGTCGCCGGCGTCAAGGTCGGCGAGGTCACCGGCGTGGCCCTCGACGGCGGCCGGGTGAAGGTCACCTTCGAGGTGGAGAAGGTCTGGATCGGCGACCGGACCACAGCCGCCATCGCCATCAAGACCCTGCTCGGCGACAAGTACCTGGCCCTCGACCCGCTCGGCACCGGGAAGCAGGACGCGGGCGATCGCATCCCGCGCAACCGGACCACCTCGCCGTACGACGTGACCCAGGCGTTCCAGGACCTCGGCTCCACCGTCGACGCCATCGACACCAAGCAGCTCGCCAAGAGCTTCGAGACGATCTCGGAGACCTTCGAGAACTCGCCGCAGCACGTCCGCAAGGCGGCCACCGGACTCTCCGACCTGTCGCGCTCCGTATCCAAGCGCGACCGCGAACTGTCCGAACTCCTCAAGGGCAGCGCCCGGTTCACCAAGACGCTGAAGGAGAAGAAGTCCAGCTTCGAGACCCTCATCGAGGACGCCGGACCACTCCTCGGCGAACTGCAGGACCGGCGCACGGCCATCACCGCCCTGCTGAAAGGGAGCCGCGCCCTCGGCACCGAACTGAGCGGCCTGGTGAAGGACAACGCGGAACAGCTCGGTCCCACGCTGAAGGCGCTCGGCCGCGTCACCACCGTTCTGAAGGCCAACAACACCCAGCTGGACCGGACGCTCGCCCTCGTCGGCCCCTACTACCGGCTCGTCGGCAACACCCTCGGCAACGGCCACTGGTTCGACAGCTATCTGTGCGGCGTGGTGCCCCGCGACTACCTGCCCGCGCATTCCCAGCCCAATACGCCCAATACGCCCAATACGCCTGGTACGCCCAAGGCGACGTGCATGCCGCCCAAACAGCCGACGGCGGCCCGGGGGAGCGGTGAGCGATGAGCAAGCGCAGAAAACTCCTCGCGGCCGCGATCGCCCTCGCCGTCGTCGCCGCCGGACTGGTCACGGTGCGCGTCCTGGACTCTCCCGGCACCCGCGTCACCGCCTACTTCGACCGGGCCGTCGGCATCTACGCCGGTTCCGATCTGCGGGTGCTCGGTGTCCGGGTCGGCGAGGTGAAGTCGGTGAGGCCCCAGGGCACGCGAGTGCGGGTCGAGCTGGCGCTGGACGACGGCGTACGCGTACCGAGATCGGCGCGGGCCCTGGTGGTCGCGCCCAGCGTCGTCTCCGACCGCTACGTCCAGCTCACCCCGGCCTACCGCTCCGGACCCGCCCTCGCCGACGGCGCCGTACTGTCCGCCTCCCGGAACCGCACCCCCGTCGAGATCGACCAGCTCTACGCCTCGCTCACCGACCTCGGCAAGGCGCTCGGCCCGGACGGGGCCAACTCCGCCGGCGCGCTGTCCGGGCTGCTGAAGACCGGTGCCGCCAACCTCGACGGCAACGGCGAGGACATCGGCGAGACCATCGAGGAGTTCGGCAAGGCCACCAAGACCCTCGACGGGGCAGACGACGATCTGTTCGCCACCGTCCGCGGCCTCCAGAGCTTCACCTCCATGCTGAAGAAGAAGGACAGCGGTGTGCGCACGGCACAGGAGCGACTGGACACCGTCGTCGGCTACTTCGCCGACAACAAGGACGACCTCGCGGGCGCGCTCAAGGAACTCGGCACCGCCCTCGGCCAGGTGAAGACCTTCATCAAGGACAACCGGGGCGAGCTGAAGAAGAACGTCGAACGGCTCGTCCCCATCACGCAGACCCTGGTCCGCCAGCGCGCGTCCTTGGCCGAGGCCCTGGACGTCGCACCGCTCGCCGCGGGCAACCTCGTCGGCGCCTACAACACCGACCGCGGCAGGATCGACGGCCGCGCCAACCTCAACGAGATCAGCATGGGCGGCCCACTGCTGCCCCTGCCGGCGACCGGCGGCACGACACCCACACCCACATCCCCGTCCTCGGCGTCGAGGGAGGGCCAGCGGTGAAGCGCGTCGTACGGCGGCGGGTGCTCACCACCTCGGCCGTCACCGGTGCCGGCCTCGGCGGGCTCCTCGCCCTCGGCCTCGGCTTCGCGCTGGCCCTCGGCGCGTTCTCCGTCACCGTCCCCCGCTTCGACGGGCTGGAGGACCTGCCCCTGCCGGGCGGCGCCGACCTCGGCTCCCACCCCTACACCGTCACCGCCGAACTCGACGACGCCCTCAGCCTGGTGCCGCACGCGGCGGTCAAGGTCAACGATGTCGCCGTCGGCCGCGTCGACTCCATCCGACTGGACGGCGACGCGTGGTCGGCCCGCGTCACCATGGAGATCAACGGCGACGTCCGGTTGCCCCGCGACGCCGGCGCCCGCCTGGAACAGTCCAGCCTGCTCGGTGAGAAGTACGTCAGCCTCATCGCGCCGGCCAAGTCCAACGCCGGAGGCAGGCTCGGCGACGGCGGTGTCATCCCGCTCTCCCGCACCGGCCGCAACACCGAGGTCGAGGAGGTGTTCGGCGCGCTGTCCATGCTGCTCAACGGCGGCGGCGTCAACCAGCTCAAGACCATCACGCGGGAACTCAACAAGGCGCTCGGCGGACGCGAACCCGAGGTCCGCTCCGTACTGAAGCGGGTCGAGGAACTCGTGGGAAACCTCGACGACCACCGCGGTGACATCGCCGACGCCCTGGACGGCGTCAACCGGCTCGCGACGACCCTCGCCGGGCGCAAGGACGACGTACGCACCGTCCTGACCGATCTCTCACCCGGTCTGAAGACCCTGGAAGAACAGCGCGGCTCACTGCTGACCATGCTGCGCTCCCTGGACAGGCTGTCCGGTGTCGCCGTCGAAACCGTCGAAGCGAGCAAGGACGACATGGTCGCCGACCTCAAGGCCATCGCCCCCACCCTCAAGGCCCTCGCCGACGCGGGGGGCGACCTGCCCGACTCCCTCCAGGTGCTGCTCACCTATCCGTTCACCGACGAGGTGCTGAACGGGGTCAAGGGCGACTACCTCAACGTGTACCTGCACATGACGGCCGTTCCCGGCACCCAGGTGATCCCACCCCTGGTGCCGCAGAGCAGGCCCTCGCCCACCGCCACACCCACCGCCCCCACGGGGCAGCGCGACCGGGGCGCAGCAGCCGGAAAGCGGCGACCCGGCACCGGCGCCACGGCTTCCCCCTCCGCGCCGCTGCCCCTGCCCTCCGTCCCGACGCCCACGTCCGTGCCGACACCCAGCGGGAACTCCGGGGACGGGGACACAGAGCGATGATCACTCTCGCCGTACGCCTGAAGAACCTCGCCTTCCTCGTCATCGCCGTCCTCGTCCTCGGCTTCCTCGGCATCCGTTACGCGGACCTCGGCCGGTACGTGGGCGTCGCCGACTACTACACCGTGAAGGTCGAACTCGCCCGCACCGGAGGGCTCTTCACCCACTCCGACGTCACCTACCGGGGCGTTTCGGTGGGCAGGGTCGGGCCGATCGAGCTCACCGCCGACGGGGTGGTCGCGGAGCTGCGCATCAAGAAGTCCGCCCCCCGCATCCCCTCCGACACCCGGGCCGTGGTGGCCGGACTCTCCGCCGTCGGCGAGCAGTACATCGACCTGCGGCCCGAGAGCGACACCGGCCCCCACCTCACCGACGGCACCCGGATCGAACAGCCCGAGACCGAGGTGCCCGCGCCCGTCACCGACGTGCTCACCAGCGTGAACGACCTCGTCCGATCCGTGCCGTTGAAGGATTTGCGCACGGTCGTCGACGAGTTCGGCAAGACCTTCGAGGGGCACGGCGACGACCTCGAGGTGCTGCTGGACAGCGGCAGCTCCTTCATCGAGGCCGCCGACCGGAACCTGCCCTCGACCACCCGTCTGCTCGACGACGGCGAAACCGTGCTGCGCACCCAGGCCGAAGAAGCGAAGGCCATCCGCGGCTTCGCCGACGGTGCCACGGAACTCGCCCGCACCCTCAAGGGTTCCGACGCCGACCTGCGCCGGCTCCTCGCCGTCACGCCGGACGCGGCCACGCAGGTCAGCGGGGTGCTGCGGGACCTCGACCCCAGTTTGGGCGTTGTCCTCGCCAACCTGCTCACCACCTCCGAGGTCGCCGTCACCCGGCAGCGCGGCATCGAGGAACTCCTCGTGAAGTACCCGGCGGCCGTCTCGGCCGGCGCCACCGCCGTCGACGGAGGAACCATGAAGCTCGGCCTGGCCGTGACCTTCTTCAAGCCCCTTCCCTGCACCGACGGCTACGGCGGCACCCGGTACCGCACCGGCCTGGACCTCGGGACGGCCCCCGCCCTCAACACCGGCGCCTCCTGCACGGCACCGGCCGCCGGCGGGGTCAACGTACGAGGGTCCGCCCATGCCCCCCGGGGCGGCGCGGTACCGGATCCGGCCAAGCCCGGCTCCCTGCCGTCGGGCAGTACGGGCAGTACGGGTGCCTCGTCGGCTCCGTCGAAGTCCGCCGCACCGCTGCCGGGCGCGCTGGCCCTGCCGGACACGGGCACCACCGGAGCGGCCGGGCTGCCGCGGCTGCTCGGGGCGGACGCGGAGGCGGGCCGATGAGGCGGGCGCGCGTCCTCACCGGGGCGGGACTGGCACTGGCGCTGGCGTTCTGCGGCACCGGGGTGTGGACGTACGCGCAGGCACGGGGCGACGACTCCCTCTCGTACGGCCGTGAACGCGACGAGGCGCTGTCCGACGGGCGCGATCGGCTCACCGTCCTCAACACCCTCGACGCCTCGTCCCGGCAGCGGGCCCGGGCGGGCATCCAGGACTGGCGTGCCGCGTCGACCGGTCCGCTGCGGGACGAACTGGGGAACACCGCTCCCCGGAAGGGGGCTTCGGCGCGGGGCACGGTCACCGAGGCGGCACTGACCGGCCTCGACACCCGCGCGGGCACAGCCAAGATCCTCGCCACCGTACGCGTCGAGGTCACGCCCGCCGGAACGAAGAAGCCGACCACGGACCGCAAACGCCTGGAGGCGGTGCTGGTCCGCACCGGCGAGAGCGAGTGGAAGGTGAAGGCACTGAGCGCGGTTCCCCTCGCGCGGACGGCGAAGGAGGACGAGAGCCGATGACACGGCTGCTGCACATCGGACAGTCCCGGGACGCCGCCGCTGCGGGCGCCGTGGCACCCGGCGCCGGGCCCGGAAGCAAGCCCGGCGCGGAGGACGAGCGGTCCGGCACCAGCGCGGATGATCACAGGCCCCGCACCGGCGCGGAGCCCGAGCTCGACGGGGACGCCTCGCAGGAGGAGCCGTCGGAGACCCGCGGCGACGGCCGGCGACCGCGCGGTCTCGTCAGGCGCCTCGTCCCCGCCGCGTGCGCCGCACTCCTCGTCGCCGTCGGCTCCGGATTCTTCTACGAGGCCCATCAGTTGAGGTCCACCCCGTCCGCCGAGAACCACGCGCTGACCGACGTCGAGGCGACCACCCGTGTCGCCGGTGACGTCGGCAACGCCCTCGCCCGCGTCTTCTCGTACACCCCGAACGGTCTGGAGACCACCGAGCGTGCTGCGCGGTCGGTCCTCGCGGGGCGGGCGGAACGCCAGTACACGGAATTGATGGGCCGGATCCGCGAGGACCTCGCCGCGCGGCACATCACCCTGAGCACCCAGGCCGTACGCACCGGAGTGATCGAACTCGACGCCGACAGCGCACGGTTGCTGGTCTTCCTCGACCAGATCTCGCACCGGGGCAAGGCCCGCACCACCTCCGCGGCGGCCCAGCTGACGGTGACCGCGCGGTGGGAGGACGACCGGTGGCGAATCGTCGACATCACGCCCCGCTGAGCGGGCGCGGGGAGAGGGGAACGCAGATGAGGCGTGGGACCAGAGGACCGGCACGGCTCGGGGCGGTGCCGGTCACGGCCCTCGCCCTCGTACTCGCCCTGATCGCGGGCGGCTTCGCCACGTGGGCGGGTTGGGGCTGGTACCACGCGGCGCACGACGACACCGCGGGCTACGCCGAGCAGCGCGATGCGGCCCTCGCCGCCGGTGAACAGGCCGTCCAGAACCTCAACACGCTCGACCACCGCGGCATCGGCCGGGGCCTGGATCTCTGGGAGTCCTCCACCACCGGTGAGCTGCACGAGCAACTGGTGTCGGGGCGGGACGAGTTCGCCACGCAGGTGAAGACCGCCAAGACCGTGACCACGGCCAAAGTGCTGTCCGGCGCGCTCACCGAACTCGACACCCGGGCCGGCCGGGCCCGCGTCCTGGTCGCCCTGCGGGTGACGGTGAAGGCGCCCGGCGACGCGACCACCGACAAGGACAGCCGCATGCTCGGCGAACTGACCCGCACCGACGGCGACTGGAAGCTCAGCGCGCTGGGCCAGGCCCCGGTCGGCGGCACGTCGGCCGGCTGACCGGCCGCAGGAGAGGACCACACACGATGCCGACGACCCGCCACCACCTGAACAATCTCCGCCGCCGCCAGGCCCGCGAGGCCCTGCGCCCCCCGGCCACGACCGAGACTGCCCGGTCCCGCGCAGCACTCCGCGAGCCACACACGACCAACGCGCCCCGGTCCCGCGAAGACGTGCGCACCTCGGTCACCACCAACGCCGCCGATGGGGGCGGGGGACCGGGCGGCCGACCACAACGCACCCGCACTCTGGACCCGACACGCGGTACGACGGAGAGTTCGCGAAAGGCCTCACCCGCGCCCGCAAGCCACGCAAGCGAGGACACCGACCCACCGCACAAGTCACCGCCGCGCCGACCCGCGCTCCGCCGCCCGCTCGTGGCCCTCTGCCTCCTGACTCTCCTCCTCGGCGGTTTCGCCGGCTGGGCACACGCCCGCGCGGAGGCCCTCCGCGATGGCCCCGCCGCACTCAACACCGCCCTCTCCGACACCGCCAGGACCAGCGAGATCAAGGGACAGTCGACCAAGGCCGTCGGCGCGCTCTTCTCGTACGACCACGCCGATCCCCGTGCCCTCGACAAGGCCGCGAAGGAATGGCTGACGGGACGCGCCGTCGCCCAGCACCGGAAGCTGCTCGGCGACATCCGCACACGGGCCGACAAGCAGAAGGCGGTGATCACCACCACGGTCACCGACAGCGCGGTCGAGCGCATCGACGGCGACCGGGCCCGTGTCCTGGTCTACGCCGACCAGAGCAGCGTCAGTACGGCCGGCGACAGGAAAGCCGAAGACGACGGCACCTACGCCGGAGCGATGTTCGCCGTCGACGTCGAGCGGCACGACGGCCGTTGGCTCGTCTCGCGCATCGACACCTTCAGCCGCTGACCCCCGCCGCACCCGCACGACGCCATCAGGGAGTGATCATGCCCGAACACCGCGCACGACGCTTGCCCGTCCGGACCCGGCGGGGTCTACGGGCCACCGCCATCGCCGTGACCGCGGTGGCGGCGCTCACCGCCTCCCAGGCCCCCGGGTTCCCGCACGTGGAGAGCGCCCGTGCGGCCGCTGACGACGGCCCCGCCGCCCCGGCCGCGGACCTCCCGCACTCCGAACTCGCCCCGCCGGACGACGGCTCGTACCACACCGAGCTACCGCCACTGGACGCCCTCAGCACCCCGCCGCGCAGTGAGCGAGTCACCCAGGAGCGTGCCGCGTCCGGCATTCCGGGAACCGTATTGCGTGCCTATCGCGCCGCGCAGCGCTCCGTCAGCCGGACGGACCCCGGCTGTGCGTTGCCCTGGGAGCTGCTCGCCGCCATCGGCAAGGTGGAGTCCGGGCAGGCGCGCGGCGGTGCGGTCGACCGACAGGGCACGACCCTGGGCCGGATCACGGGCCCGGCACTCGACGGCCGGAACTTCGCCCTGATCCTGGACAGCGACGGCGGCGCCCACGACGGCGACACGGTGTACGACCGGGCGGTGGGGCCGATGCAGTTCCTGCCGTCGACCTGGGCGCGTTGGGGCGCGGACGGCAACGGGGACGGCCGCGACGACCCCAACAACATCTTTGACGCGGCCCTGGCCGCCGGCCGCTACCTGTGCGCCGGGGAGCGCGACCTGAGCCGGGCCGCCGACCTCGACCAAGCGGTCCTCAGCTACAACAACTCGCGTTCCTACCTCGAACTGGTCCGCTCCTGGCTGGAGTTCTACCGCAGGGGCGTGCACACCGTGCCCGACGGCAAGGGTGTCATCCCGAAGTCTCCCGGAGCCGGCGGCGACACCCCGGCCACGGCGCCGGTCGACAAGGGCGGTCGCGGGGGCACCGGCGGTAAGGGCGGTGACGGTGGCGTCATCATCGGCCCCGACCCCAGCAAGCCCACCCCCACCCCCGCCCCCTCGTCCTCGGCGCCTTCCTCGCCGTCACCTCGGCCGACTCCGTCCACGCCGGAACCCGACCCCACCCAGCCACCGGAGCCGTCCCCGACCGACTCCGCGACGCCCACTCCCTCGCCCACACCGACTCCGAGCCCGTCCACTCCGCAGGACTGCCCCTCCGACTCGACGAGCCCCTCACCGGGCACCGGGACAGGACCCACCCCCGACCCGCCCGCTCCGGGAGAGGAACCGCCCTGCCCGGACCCGACGGCGTCCGACACCTGACGGGCAAAGGACCGCCGCTCTCGAAGCAGCTGACGTCCCCGTCGCACCGCAACAGGGCGTTTCCGTGCCGGGGGCCGTTGCTGCTACGGACGGTGTCGGTCTCGCGTAGCTGCGGCGATTCCGGCAACCACCACGACGGCAGCGCCCCCGGCCCAGGCGAGATCAGTACCCCACAGCGGACCGATCGAATAAGCATTCTGGTCGTTTGCCAGACGGGAGGACGGCACCGTCGCAGCAATCCTGTCGACAAGCCCCTGGATCTCATCCATCTCGGACGGCGACAGCTCTCCGGCTTCCCTCGCGAGGGTCGCCACCTGCGAGTTCTGCGCGTCGGTGAACCCGGGACATTCAACATCCCCGTTCAGGATCGTGCTCCCGGGGGCCCGCAGGACAAGGCCTCCCCATCTTCGAAGCTGAAGACGGGCCCGTCGGCGGAGTCGCATGAAGATCCAGGTGAGCCGAACTTGACGTGGTAGTCGGAAGGGCTGACAGCACTGGCGTCCAAGAGGCCGACAAGGATCGCTATGCAGCCATACACACCGACGACGAAAAGGCCCAAGGCGCCAAAAGCTCTGAGAGCGCTGAGAGCGCTGAGCATGTCCGGGGACACGATCTGCTGTGCCACTCCGGCATCTTCGCGCACTCCACGGCCTGACGTTCAGCATCCGAGCTGATTCGTCCTGTGAGGGCTCGCTTGCCTCAACGGCGCGCACATGCAGCCGAGCGAGGCCCGCACCGCCCACATTGGTGCGCGCCTCGCGCAAGGGCCCCACGGCACCCGCGCGCGGGGACTGTTCGTCGTGCTGCGCACGGGCACCACGAAGCCCGGCTAGGACGGAACCGCGGAGGCGAAGAGCCCCAGCAGCCGGGCGACCTCGGTGGCCATCGCCTCGCGGCCGCGGCTCACATAGCGCCGGGGGTCGACGACAGGACCGGCGTCGAGGACGCCGCGCACGGCCTCGGTGAAGACCGCGTTGAGATGCGTCGAGATGTTGATTTTGCGGATCCCGGCGGCCGCCGCCGCGGCCAGCGTCGCGTCGTCGGCCCCCGACGAACCGTGCAGGACGAGCGGCACCGGCACCGCGGCGCGCAGCTCCCGTACGAGTTCCAGGTCGATGCGGGCGGTGCGTTCCGTCATGTGGTGCGAGGTGCCGACCGCCACCGCGAGGGCGTCCACGCCGGTGTCCGTCACGAACCGGGCGGCCTCGGCGGGGTCCGTGCGCACCCCGGGCGCGTGCGCGCCGTCCTTGCCGCCGATCTCGCCGAGCTCCGCCTCCAGGAACACGCCGTGCTCCCGGCAGTGCCGCGCGATCCGGCGGGTGTGGGCGACGTTCTCCTGCCAGGGCAGGGCGGCGCCGTCGTACATCACGGACGTGAAGCCGAGGGCCACCGCCTCCTCGATCAGCTCGGGGCGGGTGGCGTGGTCCAGGTGGAGGGCCGCGGGGACGCACGAGGCCGCGAGAGCGGTACGGGCCGCTGCCGCGAGGGGGGCCAGGGAGCCGTGATGGGCGACGGCGTTCTCGCTGATCTGCGCGATCACCGGAAGCCGCGCGCGCTCGGCTCCGATGAGGATGGCCTCCAGCTGCTCGATGAGGGCGACATTGAAGGCGCCCACCGCCGCGGAGGTGGTGTGGAGCATGTCGTACGGGGTGACCAGAGGCATGGCTGAGTTCCAGGGTCGGTGGCCGCCCGGACGGGCCGGGCGGCCGGGAGGGGAAGGAGGCGGGGACCGCCGAGTCGGGGGAGAGAGGGCGGGCCCCGCCGGTCATGGGGTGCGCCTCAGGCGAGGACGACGGACCGGGTCAGGTGGGCGGGGCTGTCGGGGTCGCGCCCCGCGTCCTCGGCGAGCCGCACGGCCACGCGCTGGGCGAGCACGAGTTCGGCGAGCGGGTCGAGGCTCGGCCGGCGCAGATGGGCACCCGTGGCCTCGATCCGCTGGGCCAGTTCCTCGGGCAGCGGGGAGAGGCTCCACACGGCCCGCCCGGGACCCGCCACGGCGATGGGCCCGTGCCGGTACTCCGGGACCAGGTAGGACTCCGTCCAGTGGGCGGCGGCCTCGCGCACCTTCAGGGCGGCCTCGTGGGCGAGCCCCGCGTGCCAGCCCTCGCCGAGGAACGTGATCTGCTCGGCGCCGAGCATTCCCGGATCGAGCGGGGCTTCGAGCGCGGTGACGACATCGGCCCGTGCCTGCTCGACGGAGTGGCCCAAGTGGGCCAGGAGCAGGATCAGTTGCGTGGTCGGGTAGCGGGTCTGGACGACGGAACGCTCGTCGGCCTCCGCCAGCGCGATCACGTCGTGGGCGACGCGGGCGGCCGCAGAGCCGGGCACCGCGGTGATGGTGGTGACGCGGGCGGCCGGGTCGGCGGCGGCGAGCGCGGTGAGGATCTCGGTGGTGGTGCCGGAACGGGTCAGGGCGATGATCCGGTCGTAGCGCCGGTGCAGCCGGGCCGCCGACGCGGGGAAGGCGTCGGTGGGCCCGTGCCCGGCTTCCTCGCGCAGGTGGGCATAGGCCTGGGCCATGAACAGCGAGGTGCCGCAGCCGATCACGGCGACGTGTTCGCCCTTCGCGGGCAGCGCCGCGGCGACGTCGGGGAGCAGGCCGAGCACGCTCTCCCAGCACTGCGGCTGCGTGGCGATCTCTTGGCTGGTGAGGGACATGTGCGGTGGTTCCTGTTCTCGGTCGGGGTGCGGGGCGGTCGGAGTGCGGGGCGGCCGGGTGATGGGGCAGCCGGGTCAGTCGTCGGCCGGCGCGACCCGGAGCGAGGGCTGGAGGAGGTCGGCGTGGGCGCGGGCCATGTCGTCGCAGAGGCGCCAGATCTGATCCACGGTCAGGGCGGCGGCGGTGGCCGGGTCGGTCATGGCCGCGTGCCGGATGTGCCGCGGCTCGTCGTCGACGGCGGCGCGTACGACGAGGTCGTTCATGCTCAGATACGTGCGGTTGAGGGCGGCCAGCTGCGGCGGCAGGGTCCCGGCGCGGGTCGGCTGGACGCCCGCCGCGTCGACCAGGCAGGGCACCTCGACCACGCCGTGGGCCGGGAGGTTGTCGATCAGGCCGCGGTTGGGGACGTTGCCGTAGACCGTGCGCGGGGTGCCGGTGACCATGCTGTGGATGATCTGCGGGGCGTACTCCATGGTGCCCTCGACGGTGAGCGGGTCCCCGGCGGCGAGGGCGTCGCGGGTGTGGCGGTACTCGGCGACGTTCTCGTCGACGATGCCGAGGTAGGCGCCGACCGGGAGGCGCAGCCGGTCGATCTCGCTGTCGTGGTGCAGGTACCAGGGCACGTACTCCGAGGAGTGCTCACTGGTCTCGGTCGGGTAGAAGCCGAGCCGCCGGTACATGTCGACCCGCACCCGGCGCCGCAACTGCTCGTCCCGCGCGATGAGTTCGTCGAGACGGGGGTAGAGGTCGGTGCCCCGGTGCTCGAAACGCAGCACCCAGGCCTGGTGGTTGACTCCGGCGGCCCGGTAGGTGATCTCCTCGTAGGGGACGCCCACGAGCTTGGCCAGGTCCTGCATGGTCCAGTACACCGAGTGGCACAGGCCGACCACCTTGGTCAGCCCGGTGGCCTCGGTGAGGTACTGGACGTTCATGGCCATCGGGTTGGTGTAGTTGAGCAGCCAGGCGTCGGGGCAGAGTTCGGCGATGTCCTCGCCGAGCAGCTTGAGGAACGGGAAGGTGCGCAGGGCGCGGAAGATGCCGCCGATGCCGAGGGTGTCGCCGATGGTCTGGCGCAGCCCGTGGCGGGCGGGGACGTCGAAGTCGGTACGGGTGGACTCGCCCATGCCGATCTGCACGATGTTGATGACGAAGTCGGCGCCCGTCAGGGATGCGCGGCGGTCGGCGTGGGCGGTGATGCGCGCGTCGGCGCCCCGCTCGCGCGCTATGTAGTGGGCCGCGGCCTCGGCGGTGGCCAGCCGCTCGGCGTCGATGTCGTGCAGGGCGATGTGCGCGTTCCTCAGCTCGGGGAAGGCGAAGAGGTCGGCGAGCAGCCCCTGGGTGAAGACGACGCTTCCGGCGCCGATGAAGACGATCTTGGGCTGGGTCATGATGCGTGCACTCCGGTGCGAGAGAGGGTGTGGGTGAGGGCTTCGTCCCAGGTGGGCTGGGCTGCGGTGCCTCCGTGGGCCCGCGTGGACAGGGCTCCGCACACGGCCGCGAACCGCAGCGCCTGGGGCGGGGGTTGGTGCCGGAGCGTGGCGGCGATGAATCCGGCGTCGAAGCTGTCCCCGGCGCCGACCGCGTCGACGGCCGTCACCGCGATGCTGTCCGCGCTGGTCAGCGTGCGGCCGTCGTGGCACAGGGCGCCCTGGGGGCCGTTCTTGACGACCACCAGGGGGACGCGCTCGGCGAGGCGTGCGGCGGCCGCCTCGGGGGAGTCCTCGCACCCCGCGAGGTGCATCGCTTCCCGGGCGTTGGGCAGCAGGATGTCGGTCTCCGCGAGGACCGCGTCGAGGGCGGCCCCGGCCCAGCGCCCCGACGGGTCGTCCTGCGTGTCGAGGGACGTCGTGGCGCCGTGCGCGCGGGCGGTGCGCAGCAGCTCCGGCAGGTCCTCGGCGAGCCTGGGCTGCAGGAAGTACGAGGCCGCGTGGACGTGCCGGCTGGCGGCCAGCAGGTCGGCGGGGACGTCACTGCCGCAGGTCGCGGTGAGGGTGCCGGGCGCGGTGAGGACGGCCCGGTCGTCGCCCCGGGTGAGGACGACGGTCAGCGGCGTCGCACGGTCGGGGTCGAGGGACAGGGCGCGGGTGTCGACGCCGTGGGCGGTGAGGGCGTCGCGTATGTAGCGGCCGGCGTCGTCGTCGCCGACGCGCCCGGCGAAGGCCACGCGCAGGCCGAGGCGCGCGGCGCCGCAGGCCATGATCGCGGCGGAGCCGCCGACGACGAGGGCGCCGGATTCGGTGAGCTGTTCGCGCTGGCCGAAGGCGAGCGGTTCAGTGAGCGGGCCGAGGACGACATCGGGGTTGGCGTCCCCGATGACGAGCAGGTCGTACGCGGTGGGCATCGCGGTCCTTTGAACGGGTGCGGGCGGCGGGTGGTCAGCCCTTGAGGCCGCTGGAGGTGACGGAGCGGATGAAGGCCTTCTGGGCGAAGAGGAACGCGACGAGCACTGGAAGGACGGTGAGGACGTTCCCCGCCATCACCGCGGACCAGCGGGTGTGGTGCTGGCCCTGGAAGGTGGTCAGGCCGAGTTGCAGCGTGTACTGGGTGTCGTGGTTGATGGCGATCAGCGGCCAGGTCAGGTCGTTCCACGTGGTCAGGAAGGTCAGCACGGCGACCGTGGCGAGCGCGGGCCGGGCGAGGGGCAGGACGATGGAGACGATGACCCGCAGCCGGGAGCAGCCGTCGATCCAGGCGGCCTCCTCCAGCTCCCTGGGCAGGGCCAGGAAGAACTGCCGCAGCAGGAACACCGCGAACGGCGTGACGAGCGCGGGCACGATGAGCGCGCCGAGCGTGTCGATGAGCCCGAGCTTCTTCATGACCAGGAAGGTCGGGATCATCGTGAGCTGGAACGGGATCGCCATCGTCGCCAGCATCAGTACGAGCAGCAGCCGCGACCCGGCGAACCGCATCCGGGCGAACGCGTAGCCGCCGAGCACGCCGAACACCAGGTTGGAGGTGACGGCGACCGCGGAGACGATCACCGAGTTCAGCAGCCAGCGGGGGAACATGGCGTTGCCGAGGACGTAGCCGTACCCGCCGAGATCGATCCTGGAGGGCCAGAGCGCCGGCGGGAAGCGGTTGATCTCGGCGTTGCTCATCAGCGAACTGAGCACCAGCCACACCAGCGGCACCGCGAACAGCGCGGCCAGCGGCGCGAGCAGCAGGTGCCAGGCGCTGAACGGGAGCCGGAAGTGGCGCCGGGCGGCCGGCACCGCCGTTGGGCGGGAGGTGACCCGGGACGGCTCGGTCGTGGTCGCGGTCATGAGGCGGCTGCTTTCGTACGAGGGGTGCGCTCGCGTCGGACCACGCGCAGCAGCACGGCCACGACCATCAGCGCCAGGGCGAGGACGTAGGCGGCGGCCGCTCCGTACCCGGCGGTGAACTCCTTGAAGGCCTGCTCCCAGATGAAGTAGACGATCACGGTGGTCGACCCGAGGGGCCCGCCCTTGGTGGTCACGTAGACGAGGTCGAAGACCTGCAGGGACTGGATGGTCTGCCAGAGCAGCAGGAACACGCTGACCGGTGTGAGCGCGGGCAGCGTCACGTGCCGCAGAATCTGCGTCCGGCCCGCGCCGTCCAGTCGCGCAGCCTCCACCAGGGAGTGGTCGACGTCCTGCAGCGCGGCGAGGTAGATGACGGTGCACAGCCCCGTACCGCTCCACAGGGTGATGACGACCAGGACACCCAGGGCCTGCGAGGGATCGGTGAGGAAGCCCTGTGGCGAGATGCCCAGGCGGTGCAGGAGGGAGTTGGCCGCGCCGAACTCCGGGTCGAGGATGAAGGAGAACAGCACGCCCTGCGCGGTGGCGGAGATGACGAAAGGGATGAAGAACAGCGTCCGGTAGAGCCCGACGAAGCGGATGCGCCGGTTGAGCACGAGGGCCAGGGCGAGCCCGATGGCGATGCTCGACGGCACGTACAGGACCGTGTAGAGGACGGTGTTCCGCACGGCCTGGTGGAAGTTCGGGTCCTGGCGCAGGGCGTGGTAGTTGTCGAGGCCCACCCAACGGCTGGGGGTGACGAGGTCGTTGGCCTGGAAGGACAGCAGCAGCGACCAGATCACCGGCAGCACGCTCAGGCCGAGGATGACGAGCACGGCGGGCGAGACGAACGCCCAGGCGGTGGCCGCCTCCCTGCGGCGTCGGCGGCGCAGTGCGCGCGGCTCCGGCGGTTTCTGCGGCAGGGTCAGCGGTGTGGGAAGTCGGGGCATGTCAGGTCCTCAACGCGGTATCAGCAGGGCGGCGTTGGACTCCTCGGCACAGGAGCGCACCGCGTCGGCGGGGCTCTTGCGGCCGAGCAGCACGGCGACGATGGCTTGTCCCAAAGCGCGCGAGACGCGCGGGTAGGCGGGGTGCACGGGGCGTACGCGCGCCGAGGTGACCGCGTCGGTGAACACGGACAGGCCGCGCGTACGGGTCGCGTGCTCGCGCCAGGCCGGGCGGTCCTCGCTGCGGCGGCTGAGCGGCAGGCTGCCCGCCTCCACGTCCCACCGGCTGTCCTGGGCGGGCTGGGCCAGCCACGTGACGAAGGTGCGGGCGGCCCGTACGCGGGCCTCGCCGTTGTCGAACAGCGTCCAGGTGTCGGGCCCGGAGATGGTGACGGGCCGGCGGCTGAAGCTCGGCAGGGGTACGACGTGGTAGTCGACCTTCGCCTGTCTGATGTCCGGGAGCTGCCAGGGGGCGGTCGGCACCATGCCCATCCGGCCGGAGAGGAAGACCTGGTACATCTGCTCGCTGCCCGGCTTGGGGTCGACGTAGACGCTTCTGTCGCGCACCAGGTCCTGGACGACCTCCAGGGCGCGCACGCCCTGCTTCTCGAAGCCGATGCTCCGCCCGTCCCCGGCGATGACGTCGCCGCCCAGGTCCCAGATCAGCGGCCACAGCCGCCACACGGTGTCCTCGTCGCCGGTACCGGGCCAGCCGGTGCCGAACCGCCCCTCGGCCGGGTCGGTGAGGCGGCGCGCGGTGTCCGTGAACTCCTGCCAGGTCCAGCCCGCCTCGGGGAGGTCGACCCCGGCCTCGGCGAACACCTTCTTGTTGCAGACCACGGCGAGGGCGTCCAGGAGGGCGGGCATCGCACGGACCCGGCCGTTGACGGTGACGGCGTCGCGGGCCGGCGCGTGGTAGGTGCGCCACGGCGTCGGCCCCTGTCGCACGTGCTCGGTCAGGTCGACCACCTGCGGGCTGCGGGCCACGCTCGCGAGGTCGGAGCCGAAGACGTACGCGATGTCGGGGTAGGTGCCGGAGGCGAGCGCGGCGGTGACCTTCTGCAACATGGCGTCGGCCAGCACGCCGCCGCCCATGTCCACGCGGATGTCCGGGTGGGTGCGCTCGAACTCGGCGGCCAGACTCTTGATGACCTTCGCGGCGGTGTCGTTCTGGCCGTGCCACATCTGGATCGTGACGCGGCCGTCGGAGCCGACCCCATCGGCGGTGCCCGTACCGCAGCCGGTCAGGGCGCCACCGGCCACCGCGAGCGCACCGGCACCACCGGCGCGCAGCACACCGCGCCGCGACGGTGGGCCCGGCGCTCGGGGGACTGCTGTCATCACTACCTCCAGGGGTGGGGCGCGCTGCGTCGGGCCCGAGGCGGGGAACAGATGAGGCCGGGCCCGAGGCGGGGGACAGGTGAGATCGGGCGGGAGCGGGAAGAGGGGGCGCGGGCGTGGAGCGCCGGGTTCCGGGCGTCCGGAGCCCGGCGTCTGGAACCCGGCGTCCCGCTCAGCAGGTCCTGCGGAGGTATCCGCTGCTGCCGACGGGCGATACCCCGACGTCACGCCGGACGATGCTCAGCCGGTCACCCCAGCCGGCACAGGCTTTGCGCAGGCCGTCCGCCGAGTACTCGACGACCAGGACACGATCGCCGAACGCCGCCGTGTACTTTCCGCACTCGTCCCACTGTCCGCACTCCTCGGCGACGGCGAAGTCCAGTCCGGTCTCCTTGCGGTCGGCGGCCAGCTCCGGCGTGTTCTTCTGCGCGATGGCCAGCCCCTTGTCGTGGGCGTGCGCGGAAAGGAGCGAGACGAAGGCCTTGGCCTGGCTCGCCTTCAGGTGGTCGGGGAAGCGGGTGTAGGTGTCGTAGTTGTCGGGCTCGACGGCCTGGAAGCCCTTGGCGGCGCAGGAGTCGATCCACCCGTTGACCTTGGCGGCGATCCGCTTGCGCTTCCCCGCGGTACGGATGTCGAGGACGGCCTCGCCCCAGTCGCCGTCGTACACGACGTCACCGTTCGCGTCCCGCAGCAGCAGGTCGGCGTCCCACTCCTTCTCCGCGCCCGGCTGCGCCTGGAAGGCGTTGACGTAGCAGAGGTTGTACAGGCCTCGGGCGGGGGTGGCGCCGCGGTCGCGGCTGACGGTCCGCACCCCGGCGGGCGGGGTGTAGGCGCCGCCTATCTGGTAGTCGAACCCGGCGTGCGGCGACGGCAGTTCGACGGCGGACGGTCCCGCCGAGGCGGTGGAGGGAGCGAGCAGGCAGGCCGCCGCGGTGGCCGAGAGGACCGCGGCCGCCGTCATACACCTGCGCACAACGTGATTGAGGCTCATCGGTGAGCTCCAGCTGTGGAGGGCACGACCCCGCCTCGGAACCCGCGAAGGGCCCTGGCGACTCAGTCCGGGCTTGTGGCGGGGGCCACCTACCGGCTGGGCGTACCTCTGCGCCGAGTGCTCGACACCGGCGTTGCCAGGGAGTAAATCGAGCGTGTTCAGCCATGTCAAGAGATCGGTTTTGACTGAACTGCCGTTGATCCGCGCATCGATGAGCTCAGTATGCGCGCGAACCGTGAGCGAACGCGCTCGTCAGGGCTATGCTCACCGCGTGCTCAGAAGCGACCGCCACGCGCGGATACTCGACCACGTCGCCGTGCACGGCAGCGCAGACGTGACGCAGCTCGCGCGGCTGCTCGACGTCTCACAGGCCACTGTGCGGCGCGATCTGCGGCACCTGAGCGAGCAACGGCTGCTGGACCGTACGCACGGCGGTGCGCTCCCCAGCGGGCTGAGCATCGAAGTGCCGCTCCAGCACCGCGCGGACCAGCGCTCCCCGCAGAAGCGGGCCATCGCGAGAGCCGCCGCCGCTCTCGTGCCCGAGGGAGCCGTGGTCGGTCTGACCGGCGGCACCACCACCACAGAAGTGGCCCGCATCCTCGCCGACCGGGGCCCGGTCACGATCGTCACCAACGCCGTCAACATCGCGGCGAACCTGGTGCTCCGCCCCACCGTCACCCTCATCGTGATCGGCGGCACCGCCCGCAGCCAGAGCTACGAACTGGTGGGCCCCATCGCCGAGAAGACCCTCGCCGACCACCACACGGACATCGCCTTCCTCGGCGTGGACGGCATCAGCGCCGCCCACGGCTGCACCACGCACGACCAGTTGGAGGCGGCCACCGACCGCGCCTTCGCCTTCCACGGCAGCCGTACCGTCGTGGTCGCCGACCACTCCAAGATCGGCAGGACCACCTTCGCCAAGATCTGCCCGACGAGCGACGTGCACACTCTGATCACCGACTCGGAGGCGCCCGCGGGGGAGTTGTCGGCCATGGACGCCCTCGGGGTACGGGTCACCGTGGTCGGCTGAGGCGCGGCCGACCGAGCCAGAGCATCGCCGCTCTGGCGGCGGCCCGGCCGGGGCGGGCCGCCGGGGGAGCGTGCGCAGCCTCGGCGGCGAGTTCGGCATCGGTATCCGCGCGAGTGCCTGTCGGTCCACGGCTTCAACGTCCGGGTGTTCGAGGTGCCGGACAGCGGCCACTGCGTGGCGGAGGAGCTGCCGGAGTTCGGCGTCGCGCGGTTGACCGGGTTCTGGCCCCAGGCTGAAGCAGGGCCAGCCGGAGGCTGTGCGTGCTTCAGCGTCGGCGTCGAGTGGCCTTGCGGCCGGTCCCCTCCTGACGTCGCCCTTGATGGTTCTCAGAAGTGGACCGGCTCGAAGGTGTCAGGGTGTTCGCCGTCTGCTCACGTATCGGGCGACGCGTTGGGCGCCCAGGACTACGGGCACTACGGCGATCCCTCCGACCAGTCCCCACAACATGCAAGCTGCCCAGGACTGATCGCTCACAGTAAGGCCGAGGAACAACCCCATGCCGGCCAACACCGCAAGCGAAGCGGTCCGTTCGGCTCGGGTGTGACGGTTCTTCAAGTCATCTGTCATCGCAGTGCTCCTCACGAGTCATGTCGTCGGCGCGGGAAGGGCGACAGCGTCGCCTGTCAGTCGAACAGACCGCCGACGACTCCGGCGACGGCTCCGCCCAGACCTCCTGCGACAGCCCCGGGGATGCATCCAGCTCCTCCCCCGGCTACGGCGCCCCCCACGCACCCGCTGACAAGTCCCATGGCGGTGCCCTTGGCCGCGTCGTGCACCCACTTGGGGTCGGCGACGACGGGAAAGGCTGTGGAGCCCGTGGTCTGTACCGACTGAATGAGGGTGTTGCCGTCGATGCGGTAGCTGGTGGGTATGGGCTTTCCGGTAGCGTCCTTGGCCCAGGGGGTGGCGAAACCGCCGAGGAATGTGCCGTTCTTGGCGACCGCGGCGACGGCGCCGGAGTTGAGCTTGACCAGGCGGGCGCCGTCGGGCAGGCCGATGTCGTACCGCTGTTCGCGCGGGGCGGTGGCGTTCTTGAGGACGGCCAGGGCGCGGATGCCGCCGTCAGTGGTGGGCTGGATCGCGAGGTCGGTGGCCTTGGCAGCCCCGGGGTAGACGGTGGTGTTCTTGCCGGCCTTGGTGCCGATGACGTTGTTGCTGCTGGGAAGTGCGATGGAAACGGCGGCGCCGTTTGCGGCGACAGCCTTCGCGTCCCCCGTGGAACGCTGGGGGATCGTGGTGCCTGAGGTCGGGGCCGGGGCGATGCCGGCGGTGCCGGTGGCCTTCTCGATCACGGCCGCGGTGCCTTCGACTTTGGAGGGGGTTTCGCCGGCTAAGGCGACGGAGGCGGTTCCGAGGGTGAGTGCGGCCGTGCTGATGGCGGCGACGACGCCGCTCACTACGCGCTGGCGGTGGTTCATGGAAAACCCTTCGTGGATGTGCGCGGGCCCCGGCGCGGCCGGTGGAGGGAGGTGGCCGGCGCCGGGGTGGTGATGACCTTGGCATGCGCAAACGATCACGGGAAGGGTGTTCAGCTGGGCTCGGTGACGTTGGGGCCTTTGGTCCTCGCGTTTGCCTGCTTATCGGGACCTTGGTCCTCGCACTTTCGAACCCAATAGGTGTTTGGCCTTGGCTTTTGCGGGCCCTGCCGGCCTGCTGGGCCGTCGCCCGAGCCGAATCGAAGGAACCGCCGCTGGGCCGCCCCTGAACGGCGGTGGGGGATCCGGCTCGACCACGGTCTTCTTGTTCGCCGTCGATCGCCGACTCCCAAGGTCCCATGCCGACGGTTTGCTGACCGCCCGTGGGCCGAGGCGCCTCTGACCTGCGGGAAGCCGCCGAGTACTCTCTGTGTGGTGGAATTTCATCGGCCGCAGCCACGGGGACGTCGTCGAGGCCGGACAGGCGGGGAAAGCGGTGTCCGACCGGTTCGGCGAGGTCGAGGGCTGCGGCTACCCCGGCGCCCGCCTCCCCGTGCCCGCCCGCCCCAACGCCACCATCGCACCGCGCAAGAACCCTGCGCGTACCCGACGCTTTCCCGAGAGGCAGTACGACGATGACGCACCCTGAGATGACGCACCCCGAAACGACCCCGACCGTCCGGCGCGTGGACGCCAGGCACCGATACGGGATCCTCGTCGACGGCGAGAGCGCGGGATTCACCGCCTACCGCGACCGTGACGACCGGCGCGTGTTCTTCCACACCGAGATCGACGACGCCCACGCCGGCCAGGGCCTGGCCTCGATCCTCGTACGAGAGGCGCTGGAGGACGTGCGAAGCGCGGGCCTGCGCGCCGTGCCCGTCTGCCCCCACGTGGCGAAGTTCCTGAAGAAGCACGAGGAGTTCGCCGACCTCACCGACCCGGTGACGCCCGAGGTCCTGGAGTGGCTGGACGGCGTCCTGAAGCGCTGAGTGCTGACGGCAGAGGGCGAGGCCGGGCCATGAGCGAAAGGAGCACGACCGGGGTCGGGCCCGGCGCACCGGAGCTGACGGGACGCGACGCGCAACGCGCGGTCATCGACGCGGCCCTGGCCGGCATCGCCACCACCGGGGCGTCCGTCATCCTGCGCGGCGATCCCGGCACGGGGCGGACGGCCCTGCTGGGAGCGGCCGAGGCGACGGCCCGCCGGGCCGGCCTGCGGGTGCTGCGGATGACGGGCGCCGAGGCCGAGGCGGAGCTGCCGTTCGCCGCCCTGCACCAGGTCCTCTGGCCCCTCCTCGACGACTCCGACGGTCTCTTTGACCACCAGCGGAACGCCCTGGAAAGTGCGTTGGGCATCCGCGAGGGCGCCCCACCCGAAGGGTTCGCGGTGGCGGGCGCCGCCCTCGCCCTGCTCGCCCACGCCGCCGGCCGCCGCCCCCTCGTCGTACTCCTGGACGATGTGCAGTGGGCCGACCCGTCCAGCGTCGCCGTGTTCGGCTACGTACAACGACACTTGGCCCCGCTGCCCGTGGTCGCCGTCGCGGCGACCCGGCGCACCGGGACTGGCCGCGACCGGGCCGCCGACCGCGAGGAGTACGACGCCAGCGCCTGCCTGGCGGGACAGGTGGTCGACCTGCCTCCACTGGACGCGGCACAGGCCGAACTGCTGCTGCGCACCCTCCACCCGTCCCTGCCCGAGGGGGTGCGCCGCAGAGTACTGCGGGCGGCCGCGGGCAACCCGCTCGCCCTGCACGAACTCCCGGAGCAGGTAAGGCGTCTGGCCGCCGACCGTGCCGAATCCCTCGCGAGCCCCGCACCACCGGAGATGCCCGAGCTGTTCGACGCCGCCCTGCCCCTGGGGAAACGCCTCGGGCGGCTGTACGAGGACAGGCTGCGCGCCCTACCCGACGCCGCCCGCAACCTCCTGCTCGTCGCCGCCCTCGGCGACGCCTCCACCCGACACCGCACGGCGCTGCGGACCGTGGCGGAGCACGCAGCGGGCCCGCCCTGGCACCGGATCGAGGAACACATCGAACGCTCCGGGCTCGCGCACCTGGACCCGGAGCGGGAACTCCTGGAGTTCCACCACCCCCTGGTACGCGCCTCCGTGGCGCACCTCGCCACCCCGTCCGAGCTCCGCGCCGCCCACCGACTGCTCGCCGACGCCCTGCCCGCCGAAGGCCCGCGGCGAACCCTGCACCTCGCGGCCGCCGCTCTCGGTACCGACGCCGAACTGGCCGCACGCCTGCACGCCGAGGCCGACAGCATGTCCGCCCACGGCGGAGACACCGAGGCGGCGGTCCTGATGGCGCGAGCGGCCGCACTCAGCCCCGACCGGACGAGCAGGACCGCCCGTCTCGTCGCCGCCGCGGCCCTGGCCGTACGCGCCGGCCGGCCGCACCTGGCGGCGGAACACATCGCCGAAGCCGAGGCCGCAGCACGGCCGGGCAGGCCGGAACCCGCCGTCCCGTACGCCTTCGCCGTCGCCTGCACCCGGCTCCAGCTGGACGCCGACCCGCGTCCCGCCATCGAGCTGCTGCCCGCCGTCCTGGACGCACCGGCCCCGCCGGACGCCGTGGACCAGCACACCGCACTCCTCGGACCGATCCTCTACCTCCTGCTCGTCGCGGCCGCCCTCACCAGGGACGAGCGGGCGTGGGACGCCATCGACCGGCACACGGCGCACCCCGCGGCCCCCGCCGGGGCGGAGCTCTGCCGACAGGCCTGGTCCGGCCCCCGCCCGGACGCGCACGAGGTGCCGCGGCGGCTGCGCGAGACGGTCGCGGCCCTGCCCGCGGACCGCGAGACCACCGAGGCCTGGCTGCTGCTCTGGACGGCCGCGGCCGTCGACTCCCTCGGCGAGCACTGCGCGCTCTGGAGCGCGTTCGCCCGCGGCCACGCGTACGCCACCCAGACGTTCACGGACAGCCTGCGGGCCCACGACGACTTCCTGCACGGGAACTGGGACACCGCTCTGGCCGCCGCCCGCGACGGCGCGCGCACCTCCGCGGAACACGGCTACGCGCTGGCCGAGACGCTGTTCCTGCAGACCGCGGGACAGATCCTCGCCGCCCGCGGGGACCGGGCGGCGCTCGCCGCACTGGAACCGGTGCTCGGCGGCCGGGCGGGAGAACGCCGGCTGCGCATGGTCACCGATCTGCTGCACGGGATGCGGACGCTGTGCGCGCTCGGCCACGGGGACGCCGAGGAGGCATGGCGCCATGCCTGTGCCCTCACTCCGCCCGGTGCGGTCGCGGACCGCAGCCCGTGGATGCATCTCTCGCTCGTCGACCGGGTGCAGGCCGCGGTCGACAGCGGGCGGACCGAGGAGGCCCGGCGCCATCTGCGGGCGGTCCGCTCGTCCGGCCTCGCCCGCATCTCGGCGCACCACACCCTTCTGGTGAGCGTCGCAGAGGCCATCGCCGCCGCCGACGACGAGGCGGAGGAACGGTACGCGGCCGTGTACGCCCAGCGGGACGCGGAGAACTGGCCTTTCCCGCTCGCCAGGACCCACCTGGCGCACGGCGTGTGGCTGCGCCGGCAGCACCGGCCCGAGGAGGCGAGCACGCACTGCCGTGCCGCGCTCACCACCTTCACCCGCTTGGACGCCGCGCCCTGGACCGCGCGGGCCTCCCGCGAACTCGCCGCGGCCGAGACGGACATCGAGGCGGCAGAAAGGGCAGCCGGGAACCACCCGCTGCTCACCGCGCAGGAGACACGGATAGCCCGGCTCGCGGCCCAAGGCCTCACCAACCGGCAGATCGGCGCACGGCTCTCGCTCTCCCCGCGGACGATCGGCGCGCACCTCTACCGCATCTTTCCCAAGCTCGGCATCACCACCAGAGCCGGCATCGCGCGGGCCCTGGAAGCCTCTCTCAGCAATCCGGCAGCGCCCGCGCGACAGCCGCCCGCGAAGTGACCCCCAACTTCGGGAAGATGCGGTAGAGATGGGCCCCGACCGTGCGGGGCGACAGCTGGAGCGCGGCGCCGATCTCCTTGTTCGTGAGCCCGGTGGACACGAGGCGGGCGACGCGCAACTCCTGCGCGGTCAGCCCGTCGGCCGAGACGGTCGAGCCGTTCGACGGGCGGTCCGCGGCCCGCAGTTCGACCCGGCACTGCTCCACCCACGGATCCGCTCGCAGCTCCTGAAAGGCACGGACTGCGGCGTGCAGCGTTTCGACCGCCTCGGCACGGTATCCCCGACGGCGCAGCCCCGCCCCGTGCAGCAGCCGCAGGCGCGCCATGTCGAAGACCCACTCACCGGCCCCCGGCACCGCACAGGCCGCCGCGTACGCCGCGTCCGACTCGACGTCGTCCGCCGTGACCGCGGCCGCGGCCGCCAGCAGGAAGGCGTGGTGCGCGGAGACGGAGTCCATCCGCGCGGCCCGCCCCGCCGCGACGTGGGCGAGCGCCTCCGCCCGGCGGCCGCAGCGCAGGCTCGCCACGACGAAGTCGAAGAACGGAAGGTGGAACCACGCGAGGCCACGCGGCAGCAGGCCCGGGGCCATCACGCGGCGCAGCAGCAGGTACGCCTCCTCGTGCCGCCCGTGCGCCAGCGCGGCCAGGGCGTCGAGACGGTCCAGGTGGTCCGTGACGAACCGCATCCGTGCCGACGCCGCCACCGGCCCGATCCGCGCCCGCACTTCGCGCAGGCCCCGCTCGTCGCCCCGGCCCGCCAAAAAATGCGCGTAATAGTGCCGGAAGAGAAGGGCGTTGCAGTGGTAGCCGAGCTCCTGCGCTGTGTCGGCCTCGCGCAGACACTCGTCGGCGGCGTCCCAACGGCCCCGCAGGAACGCCTGATGGCACCGCGCCTTCGCGACGGAACCCTGAGTGGCGTAGGTGTGCTCGTCGTCGAAGAGCCGCCGCAGCTCCTCGTCGGCCGCGTCCACCGCCGACGCCGCCCAGAGCAGCAGCCAGGCGGCCGCGGTCTCCCGCCGGGCCGCGACGCGCGCCACCAGGGACCGCAGTTCCGTCTCCGCGCCGTGCGCCGTGCGCGGCGGGTCCGCCCACGCACGGTGGCACAGGCGTACGGCGGGGGAGAGGTGCTCGCGATGCCGCTCGAGGACGTCCCAGCCGCGCGGGTCACCCGTGTAGGCCGAGGCGAGCAGCAGTTTGAACGCCATCTGCTCGACGAGATCGTCGAAGGCCGGCGCGCCGGGCGCCGTCAGCGCCTCCAACGCCCCCGGCAGCAACTCGAAGGACGAGGCGAAGTCCACGTGGTGGCTCTGGTCGACGTACACGACCGCGTAGGCGAAGAGCGGGGCGATGTCCTCCGGCACAGGGCCGCGCCGGATCTCCCTCAGGAGTTCCGCCGCGTACGCGAGCCGCCCGCCCCGCGCCGACATCACCGCGGCCCACGTCAGACGGCGGGCCCGGTCACCGGGACCGGTGCCGAGAGCGGCCGCGCGGTCCAGGAGCATGGCCCCCTCCGCGTCGCCGCCGCGCAGCGCGATGCGGGCACCCGCATCCTGCAGCCGGGCGGCGAGCCGTTCGTCCGGGCCTTCGGCGGCGGACGCCTCGTGCAGGAGCCGACGCGGGTCGTCCTCCCGCAGCCGTTCCGCCAACAACCGGTGTGCGGACCGCCGTTCGGCGTCCGATGCGGCGGCGATGACAGCGCTCCGCACCAGGGGATGCCGGAAGACCAGCCGCCCCGCGGCGTCCCAGTGGGCGAGCCCGCTCGTCTCGATCGGGCCCAGCACCCGTTCGGCGCCGCCCGGTTCTCCCCGGTGCACGGCATCGCCTCCGACGGCCGCCGCGTCGTCCAGCGCGGCGAGCAGCAGGACGCGCGCCGCGCTCCCGGGCAGCGACCGCAGCCGCCGCACGAAAACCGCCTCCAGACGGCTGCCCAACGGCAGCCGGTCCGGCAGCGGTACGACACCCCTGCGATGCTCGTCCGCCAGCCGGCCGGGCAACTCGGCCAGGGCGAGGGGGTTGCCCGCGGCCTCCGCAAGCACCCGCCGGGCGGCACCGGCGGCGAGCCCCGGGTGCCGGCGCCGCAGCAGCGTCCGTGCGTCGTCGCCCGACAGCGCCTCGACATCCACCGGGTGGGCGGGCCAGCCCTCCAGCGCGGAACCGTCGGACCGGCTCGCGCACACCATGACGACGGGCAGTCCGACGATCCGCTGGTGGAGGAAGACGAAGACGGCGGCACTGGAGGGGTCCACCCACTGGAGGTCGTCGACGACGATCAGCACCGGGCCGCGGCGCGCCTGCTCGGCGAGCAGCGCGAGCGCGGCCGCGCCCACCATGAACCCCTTCGGCGGCAGTCCGTCGCGCAGCCCCAGGGCCCGTTCCAGAGCGAGCCGCTGGTGCGGGGGCAGCGCGCGCGAGTTCTCCCGCAGCGGCAGCAGCACATGGTGCAGCGCGCCGAAGGCGATGCCCGACTCCGACTCGCTGCCCACCACGCGCAGGACGGTGAACCCCTCCCGCGCCGCGCGCGTGGCCGCCCACTCCAGCAGCGCCGTCTTGCCGATGCCCGCGTCGCCGCGCAGCACCGCCGCCGAACCGCGGGCCCCGCTGCGCGCGTTCTCGAGGGACCGCTCCAGAAGCGCCTGTTCGCGCCGACGGCCGACGAGCGTCCTGTCACCCTGCCCGCTGCCCATGTCTCTCCCCTGGTCGCCCTCCGACCACCGTGGCATCGCCGCGATGCCTGTACGTGCACGGCTCGTGCCCCTGCCCGCAGGGAAGGCCGCACGCTGTCGTCAGCCGGGCCCGACCGCAGCAGGCTGATCACGTGACGACGACCACGCCCACCCCTACCACCGGGGACATCTTCGCAGCCCGCACGCTCGGCTTCCTCCGTATCCGCACGTACCGGGGAGCGGCGCGCCCGGTCCGGCACGTTCCCGATGCCGACGCCATCGCAGACCCGTACGTCCTGCTGGGCCTCCACACCGAGGGGCGGGCCACGCTCGTCGGGCCGGGCAGCACCGAGGTCTGCCTGCCCGGAGACGTCTTCCTCCGCGAAGGGGCGCGCCCCTTCACCCTGGAGGAGACGGACGATTTTGAACTCCACCTGGTGCGGGTCCCGCGCCGCGCCCTGGCCCTCACCGACCGGCAGGCAAGCGATCTGACCGGACGGCCGCCGTTCGCCGACGGAACCGTCGCGCCGCTGCTCGGCCCGCTCCTGAGCGAGATCGCCGCAGCGGAACCCGGGCCCCCGTCACGGAGCGCGCTCCGCTCGGCCGGGGCGGTCGCCGACCTCGTGGCACTGCTCGCCGTCGAGGACGCAGGACCCGGCTCCCCGGAGGACGGACAGGACCGCGAGGCCCTGGTCCGCAGACTGCGCGCGTACGTCGACGCGAACCTGCGGGACCGGAACCTCACACCGGCCACCGTCGCCGAGGCCCAGCACATCTCGATCCGCTATCTGCACAAGCTCTTCGAGGGGCGGGGCAGCACGGTCGGCCGGTGGATCCAGCACCGCCGCCTGGAGGAGGCCCGCCGCGAGCTGGCCCGGCCGGCACGCGACGACATCACGGTGGCGGCGGTCGCCAGACGCTGGGGATTCGCCAGCGCCACCCACTTCAGCCGCAGTTTCCGCACGGCGTACGGCATGTCGCCGAGCGACTGGCGCGACGGCCGGACCAGACCCGCCGAAGGGCCCGGAACCGGCCGCCACTGACGGCACCGTCAGACACGCGCCCCCGGAGCGTCGGCCGTCCCGGACATCGCCATCCGCCGCCACTGCTGCGGCGGACTGCCGTAGACGGACTTGAAGGCGCGGCTGAAGTGCGCCGGACTGCGAAAGCCCCAGCGGGCGGCGACCACGGCGATGGACGGACTGCTCCGGCCGCGCCGCGCGAGCTCCCCGGCGCACCGCTCGACGCGCCGACGCTGGATCAGCCTGCCGACGGTGACCCCCTCGGCCTCGAAGAGGCGGTGCAGATAGCGGACCGAGATGAGGTGCGCCGCGGCGATGCGTTCCGCGGACAGTTCCGGGTCGCCGAGGTGACCGTCGATGTACTGGCGGATCGTGACGACCAAGGGGTGCCTTTCGTCCTCGGGCGGCCCTTCCGTGTCCTCCGCGAGGTCCTCGACGAGCCCGGCGACCAGATCCGTGACGAGGCCGCCGAGTCGTTCGCCCAGCGGGGCGGGCACCCGCCGGGCCGGGGTCTCCAAGTGCCGGAGCAGGGCGGGGAGAACCGGCGCGGAGCCCGCGGGCGGCGCGATCGCGCGGGCCGTGAGGGAGCGCAGGGGGACCGCGGGAACGTGCAGCGCGTGCAGGGGCAATCGCAGGAAGACGGTCCGGGCTGTGCCCCCGTGCTCGATGGAGAAGCCGCGGCGGAGGTCGACGAGGACCGACTCACCCGGCACCACGGACACGCCCCGCCCGTCCTGGACCAGCCGCACCGTCCCCTCGCGGGGGACGAGCAGCGCGACCGCTTCCTCCGTGCCGGGCGCGGTCGGGCGGGGGCCGCGGACCAGCCGTAGCGGACCTGACGCGCAGGTGAGCATGCCGACGTAGCCGAACTGCCGGAACGTCACGGACCCGTCGGCGCGGGTGTCGGGGTCGTCCGGTGCCACGAGGGGAGTGAGCCAGCGCGCGAAGGCTGACTCCACGTCGGTCGACGTCTCGGTGCCCTGCGACACGGCCGTTCCGGATCGAGCGCTCACGGAGGGGCTCCCTTCAACCGTCCCCGGGCCGGTGCCCTGTGCGTGGCAGAGGGGGACGGTCACCCCTGGTCCACGGCCCATGACCGTGAGTCTGGGCCGACAACCGCGAGAGGCGTTAGGTCATATGACTGCCTTTCGCGTCCGCGTCGTGAGCACCGCCCGAAGTGTGCACGCAGCGGCATGGATCAGAGGAACTGCCGGCCCCCTTTCCGGCCGACGGCGTCCTAGGGTGAGTACTCCGAGTCGGCGGAGCCGCGAACGGCCCCGCGATCCGCCCCCTGCGCAGGAGTTCCCGTGGAAGCAGACGTTCCAGCCTCGGGGGAGACACCTGTTCTCGAACGGCGCACCAGGGCCTTCGCCGAGACGTACGCCTGTCCCTCCTGGCCCGAGTCCGAGATCGAGTCCGAGTCCGACGACCCCGCCTCGTCCAGAACCCGCATGGCCGCCCTGTGGGACGGCGGCGGCGCGGACGATCCGGACGTCGAGGAGGAGTGGCTCGCGTTGCCGGGGCCTGACGGAAACCGCATCAGGGTACGGATCCTGCGCCCGGCCGGTACCGACGAACCGCTGCCGGTCGTGCTGTATCTGCACGGCCTCGGCTGGATGCTGACCGACGCGTACGCGCACCGGCGGCTGCTGGCCGACCTCGTGCTCGGCGCCGATGCCGCCGTGGTCGTCCCCGAGTACGACACCCCGCGGGACGCCCGCCATCCGCACGCCGTGGAGCGCGCCTACACGGTGGCCCGCTGGGTCGCCGGGCACGGCGCGGAGTGCCGCCTGGACGGGGCGAGGATGGCGGTCGTCGGGGCCAGCGCGGGCGCCCAGCTGGCGGCGGCCCTCACGCTCGTGGCGCGCGAACGCGGCGGGCCGGACTTCCGGCACCAGGTGCTGGTCTGCCCGGTGACGGACGCGGCGATGGACACCCCCTCCTACCGGCGGTTCACGGACGGGTACTTCCTCAGCCGCGCCGCCATGCACGGCTACTGGCAGCAGTACGCGCCGGACCGCGAGAGCCGCGCGCACGGCGCCGTCTCGCCGCTGCGCGCACCCGTGAGCGGGCTGCGCGGGTTGCCTTCGGCGCTGGTCCTGACGGCGGAGGCCGATGTGCTCCGCGACGAGGGCGAGGCGTACGCGGCCCGGCTGAGGGAGGCGGACGTGCCCGTCGTGTCGATCCGCTATCAGGGCACGATTCACGGCTTCGTGCTCTTCGACCTGCTCCGCGGGACCGAGGCGTCCCGGGCGGCCCGCATCCAGGTGACGGACACGCTGCACGCCGCCCTGCACATGGCCTGAGCGCGCTCCGTACCCGCGCTCCTCAACCGCCGTCGGAGGTCGCGGCGTCGCGGTGCCGGCGCCACTCGCTGGGGGACGTTCCGTACGCCGACTGGAAGCGGCGGCTGAAGTGACTCGGGCTGGTGAACCCGCACCGGGCGGCCACCGCCGCGACGGTGAGCCGGTCGTAGCGGGGCGCGGTCAGCATCTCGCGCGCCTTGGCGAGGCGTTCGGTGATGAGCCACTGCTCCAGGCTGATGTCCGCGTCGTTGAGCAGGGTGTAGAGCTTGCGCACCGATACGGCGTGCTCCCGCGCGATCCGCTCCGGCGTCAGGTCACGGTCGGCGAGGTGGCGGCGGGCGTACGCCAGAATCCGCGTGAGCAGCGTCTCGTCCATCGCCGAGCGGACGGTGGGGGACTCCTCGGCGTGCGCGGCGGAGACGAGCAACGCGCGGACGAGCTCGGTGGTGGCCGTGGCGAGGGCTCCGGCGCCCGGGTCGCCCTCAAGCCGCGCCGGCTCGCGCCAGACCCCGCGCAGATGGTTCAGGACCAGGTCGTACATGGGGCTGGCGCGCAGTTGCAGCGAGGCTTTCACCACGGCGTCCACCGGTACGTCCAGGCGATCCATGTCGAACATGATGGACTGGGAGGCGCCGTCGCCCGACCAGCCGTAGACCCGGGGCGACAGCTCGTGGAACACGCAGATGTCGTCCGGCCCGAGGACCTGCCGCCGGCCCGCGACTTCGGCCCGGTGGACGCCTTCAGGCTGGAGCGACACCGAGATCACGGGCCGGCTGCGGTGGTGGCGCACGTGCCGGTCGTTGCGGCGCACCTCGAAGCCCGAGTTGCGGGTGGAGAAGAGCCCCAGCCCACCCACCTGCCACAGCTCCATACGCGCGTGGATGCCCGACTCCGGTTCCTCGTGAACCACTTCATTGGGCACCAGCGAGTCGGTCAACGCGTGATGGAACGCGTCCGCCCGCTCGCGCGGCTCCACCGTGGACAGATCGACGAGCAGCACACAACCCCCAACACGACTACCCCCATGAAGCAGACATTCTGCCTCATGGGGGAGCGGTACTCCGCCGGCCGCCGCGGCGCGCGGCCCGACGCCGGCAGGCAGACGAGTCGCGCTTACGTTCAGGCCGTGGGCACGCGGTCCAGGAATCCGTGCACGGTACGGATGCGGCCGTCGTCCGCCAGCGTGATGACGTCGAACCCGGCGACGGGTGCGGTCCCGTCCGCGGTCGACACGAGCTCCCAGGTGAAGCGGGCGATGTCGTGGTGTCCGTCGACGGTGCCGGTCCGGCGGAACTCGAAGCCGGGGAACTGCTCCTGGGCCCCGTTGATCACGGCGGCGACGCCCTCGTGCCCGGTGACGTCGGCCAGCGGGTCCGTGTAGCTGCCGTCCTCGGTCCAGGCGGCGACCACGGCCTTGTCGATGTTCTCGGTGCCTGCCGCGTTCCAGGCCTCGAAGTAGCGGGCGACGGCGGTCTCGTACGCGGCGGTGTCGTGTGCGGTCATGGCGGGTCAGCCTCCTGTGAGGTGGTTGTCGTCCTGCGGGGTGATGACCCAAGACTGCCGCTCGGTCGCAGGGGGGTCGATTACCTCTCAGGTCATGAGGGGGCGACGCCTTCACGTACGACAGCGACCGGGACCAACCTCCTCGGCCTGGTAGCACATGGCCACCGTCGAGGCCGGATACTTCGGCGAGGTCTGCGACCGCCCTTCCCCGGAACCGCTGTGTCGGTGACAGGAGTACAACGGCGACGTCCCGTTTGCGTCAGGCCGGGGCCGGTGGCGTGGCCAGTCTGACGGCCACGGCGTCGATGACCCAGTCCAGGCCGGTCGCGAAGGATGTCTCGGCGTCCACGTCCGTGCCGTCGTACACGGCTCTGGTCAGCGCCGGGTAGCGGCCCGTGGCCAACATTCTCGTCAGGTACGGGCCGGAGGCGCGCTGCCACTCGTGCTTGGACAGACCCGTGGCGCGCTCGGCCCGCACGTTCGCGATCTCACGCCTGATCGCGCCGGTGAAGTAGGAGCCGACGGTCTCCACGGCGCGCATGACCGTATCGATGTCGGCGAGGCCGTCGAGGGCGGCCAGCGTGGCTTCGGCCACGGCGAGACCGTTCGGGCCCAGGGTCGGGCGGCCGCCGAGCAGGTCGGCCAGCCATTCGTGCCGGAGAGCGGTCTGCCTGGTGCCGTTGGCCAGGTTGCGCAGCGCCTCCTGCCAGTCACCGGGCTCCTCCTCGGGGAGGATCTCGGCCTGGACCTCGTCCACCATGAGGTCGAGCAGCTCTTCCTTGGTGGAGATGTATCCGTACAGCCGCATCGGACCGGCGTTGAGCCGGGCGGCGACCTTGCGCAACGACACCGCTTCCAGCCCGCCCTCGTCGGCCAGCGCGATGGCGGCGGCGACGATCCGCTCCCGGTCGAGCGGCACGGGGCGAGGCGGTGGCTCCGGCCGGTCCCAGACAGTCATGCCGACATCGTACTGTTGCGATACATCGTAACGAGTCAATACAGTGTATCGACATGAGACGACGCATCGCAGTGGTCGGGGGCGGCCCCGGCGGCCTCACCTTCGCCCGTGTCCTGCACCGCCACGGCCATCCCGTCACTGTCCTCGAACGCGATCCCGGTCCCGACGCGCGCCCTCCGGGCGGCACGCTGGACCTGCACGACGGGCTGGGTCAGCTCGCGCTGGACAAAGCGGGGCTGATGGCGGAGTTCGAGACGCTGTCCCGCCCCGAGGGGCAGGCGATGCGCATCCTGGATACGGACGGGACCGTCCTGCGCGACTGGCGCCCCCGTCCGGACGACCTGGCCAACCCCGAGATCGACCGCGGGCAACTCCGTGACCTGCTGCTCGGCCCCCTCGACGTCCGGTGGGGCCGAAGCGTGACGCGGGTGGTGCCGGAGGCCGGGGACGGCGTACTGGTCCATTTCGCAGACGGGCGACAGGAGACGTTCGACCTGGTGATCGGCGCGGACGGTGCCTGGTCCCGGGTCCGCGCGGCGCTCTCGTCGGTGACTCCGTGCTACACCGGCGTCACCTCGGTCGAGACGTCCCTCGACGACGCCGACACCCGCCACCCCGATCTCGCCCGACTGGTCGGCGACGGATCCGTGGCTGTGTACGGCGCGAACCGCTCCCTCGTCGCCCAGCGCAACAGCGGCGGCCACATCAAGGTGTACGCCAAGTTCCGTACACCGCTGGACTGGCGCACGAACCTGGACCCGGCCGACGCGGAGGCTGTGCGATCGAGTCTGCTTGCCCTGTTCGACGGCTGGGCCCCTCCCGTCCTCGACCTCCTCCGCCACGGCGCCGCGTTCGTCCACCGCCCCTTCTACGCCCTGCCCGTGGCCCACACCTGGACCCACATTCCCGGGCTGACGCTCCTGGGCGACGCCGCCCACCTGATGCCCCCGTTGGGAGCGGGCGCGAACCTGGCGATGCTGGAAGGCGCCGAACTCGCCGAGTCCGTCGCCACCGCCACCGGCCCCGGGGAGCTGGACGACGCCGTCCGCGCTTTCGAGGAACGGATGTGGGCGCGGGCCGGCAGATGGGCGGAGATCACGACGGCCGGTCTGGAACGCCTCGTGAGCCCGGACCCCGCCGAAGCCCTCGCCCTCTTCGACCAAGTCCAGCCGTCCTGAGGGCGGCCGGCCGGGCGCTGCCCGCGGCCCGCAACCTCGTCCGGCGCTCGCCGAGTCGCGCCGTGCCGCCGGGGCCCATAGACCGGACACATGAGCAACAGCAAGAGCAACAGCAATGGCAGCCACGGCGACGGGCAGGGCACCACGATCTTCATGCCTGGGGAAATCGTCCCCGAGTCCGGGATCTACGAGTGTGAGTGCGGGCAACACCACCGGTACAGCACCGACGTGCGAGGCCACCGGTTCCCGCCCCCGCACCAGGGATGCACCGGGCCCGGGTGGAAGCTCGTCACCCGAGCGCACGACTGACCACGACGGGCCATTTCGTAGGTCACGCGATCACCGCCTCGTTCAGCGGCTCGCTGACGACCGCGTTCAAGACGACGGAAGGCGTACGTCACCGACCGGTACTCAGGACGACCTCGGCAGGCTGTACGAGGTCGTCGTGGCCGACAGCGAGGCCAAGCGCCGTCAGCGCGTGGTGGCCGACGGCCCGGACAACGTCAGTGCCGCCGTGGCGAGGCACGGCACCCGCGGCCCCCCTTCCTCAGCCGAAAGCGGCGATGTTGCGGGCGTCCCAGCTGCTGAAGGAGTGCGGGGTGCGGCCGATGACTCGCGCTGGTCCAGGACGGTCTGGTCTGGCGGAAGGCCGCGCCGACGACGCCGCCCCAAGTGGCCTACGGGCTGACCGAGTTCGGTCAGTATCTCGGTGAGCCACTGACGGACTTGTTGGACCGGATCACCCAGCGGCTGCCGTCGCGCGGCGAGGAATAGTGCCTCAAGAGACCACGGTCAGGACCAGTGAGGCGCCGGCGGTGACCAAGTAGGCAGCGGGAAACGCGACGTTGTAGAGCACCCGCGCGCGCAGATGGAAGGCGAGCGCGCCCAGATAGAGCAGGACGAGACCGCAGGCCGCGGCGACGGCGAGAGGGCGCAGTGCCGCGTCGAGGAGGCCGAGGACGAGACCCGCCGCACCGGCCAACTTGAGGGCCGCCAGGCGCGGCAGCCACGACCGGGGGACACCCACCTCGGCCGCGTTGGCAAGCACGAAGCGCGCCCCGGCGAGGTCGGCGGCGGCCATACCTGCGTTCATGGCGGCGGTGAGCAGGGCGACCACGAGGAGCGCGGACTGAATACCGGTCATGCCCTCAGGATCTGTGGCCCGCTGGAAACCGTCCAATACCTGCGTCTATAACCTGATGGCATGGACGTGGACACGCGCCTGCTCCGGTACTTCGCCGCGGTGGCGGAGGAGGGCAGCCTGACCGGGGCGGCGGAGAGGCTCTTCGTATCGCAGCCCGCGCTGACCAAGCAGATCCGGCGCCTGGAGGAGGGCCTCGGGGTACGGCTCTTCGCGCGCTCACGGTCGGGGATGGAGCTGACCGAGGCCGGCCGTGAGCTCGCCTCACGAGTGCCCGCTCTGCTGGACGGCTGGGACGAGGCGGTCAAGGCGGCCGGCAGGCCCATGCGTGTGCTGCGCCTCGGGTTCCTGGACTCGGGCGCGGTCGCTGATGTCCCCGAAGCCATCGCCGAGTTCCGCCGGGCGCGGCCGGAGTGGCGGGTGGAACTGCGGCAGTTCGACTGGTCGGACCCGAGCGCGGGCCTGGCTCGGGGCGAGGTGGACGCGGCAGTGGTGCGTTTGCCGTTTCCGGGCCAGGAGCGTTGGGTGGTGCGGGAGTTGTTCGTCGAGGAGCGTGGAGTGCTGCTTCCGGCCCGGCATCCGCTGGCGCACAGGGGAACGGTGGAGTTCCGGGAGCTGTGGGACGAGCCGTTCGTCTCGGTCGGGGCCGGGAGCGAGGCCGGGGCCGGAGTCGGGACACGAGCCGAAGTCGGAACCCGAGCAGGAGTCGGGAGCCGCACCGGGACCGGAGTCGAGGCCGGAGCGTGGAGGGAGCACTGGCTGGCGGTCGCGGAGCGGGACGGGCACCCCGTCCGGGTCGGCGCCGTCACCAGCCGCCCCGACGAATGGCTCGGAGCGGTGGCCGGCGGCTGCGTGGCGCTGGCCCCGGCGTCGGCGGCCCGTTTCTACTCCCGCCCGGACGTGGTGTTCCGCCCGGTCCGCGGAGTCGCGCCGAGCCGGGTGGGGCTGGCCCGGCCTCGGGGGCCGGGGCGCAACGCGGCGCTGGACGAGCTGCTGGCAGCCGTCGCGCGGGGAAGCCTGAGGCGTAAGGGGCGTGAGAGTGCGGAGGAGTCGTGAAGAAATCGCGCACGAAACTCCGGATTCGGTCACAGGAGAGGAAAACTCGGAGGGCTCACTCGGCGTTTCGAACAGGTCGGGCGCCGACCCGCGCGATGGGAGACCGATCAACGATGTTCACTCTGGCACGGAGCAAGGCACGGAGCAGAGTGCGGACCGCCGCACTCGCGCTCTCGGCCGTCGCCGCCCTCACCCTCGGTACGACCGCCATGACCTCCACGACCGACGCGGCAGCGTCCCCCGCCCCCGCCCCGGCGCCCAAGAAGCAGGGGCCGACCTCGGTGGCGTACGTCGAGGTGAACAACAACAGCATGCTGAACGTCGGCAAGTACCGCCTCGCCAACGGCGGCGGCAACGCCTTCGACGTCGCCGTGATCTTCGCGGCGAACATCAACTACGACACGAGCAAGAAGGCGGCGTACCTGCACTTCAACGAGAACGTGCAGCGTGTCCTCGACAACGCCGCCACGGAGATACGGCCGCTCCAGGAGAAGGGCATCAAGGTCGTCCTGTCGGTGCTCGGCAACCACCAGGGCGCCGGGTTCGCCAACTTCCCCTCCCAGCAGGCGGCTTCGACGTTCGCGAAGCAGCTCTCGGACACCGTGAGCAAGTACCGCCTCGACGGCATCGACTTCGACGACGAGTACGCCGAGTACGGCAACAACGGCACCGGGCAGCCCAACGCGAGCTCGTTCGTGCACCTGGTGACGGCGTTGCGCGCGAACATGCCGGACAAGATCATCAGCCTCTACAACATCGGACCGGCCGCGTCGCGCCTGTCCTACGGGGGCGTCAACATCTCATCCAAGTTCAACTACGCCTGGAACCCGTACTACGGCACCTGGCAGGTCCCCGGCATCTCCCTGCCCAAGTCGAAGCTGTCGCCGGCGGCCGTCGAGATCGGCGGGACCTCGCGGAGCACGGTCGCCAGTCTCGCCCGCCGTACCGTGAGCGAGGGGTACGGCGTCTATCTCACGTACAACCTCGACGGCAACGATCGCAGCGCGGACGTCTCCGCGTTCACGAAGGAGCTGTACGGCAGTGACGCCGTCTACACGCGGTAGGACTACGGCGTCCCTACGCGGTTGGGCGACGGCGCGGCGTTCCGCGACCGTGCGCCCCGTGCGTCCCGGTGGGGGCGTGCCGCGTCACCCGGTGCGCTGAATCCGCGTACGAGCCGCGCCTCCGACAACGATGTCAGGGGCGCGGCTCGGCCGTGGCCGCGAGCGAGGCGGGACCACGGGCGCGGGCGCGCTCATCCCACGAGATCGGGGGAGCGGAGCATCTCCGGCGGGATGTTCCACGCGTCGACGAGGTCACCCGCGATCGGCCTGACCTTCCGGCACAGCTCGTTCACCTCGCGATGGATCGCCTTGGAACGCTGGACCGTCAGCCGGCCGTGCTCCATGAACCAGGCGCGGTCCGCCTCGATGGTGGAGAGGGCGAAGAGGTCGCACAGCAGGGCCAGCGCGGCCTTGTTCCCCCCTGCGCCGATGCCTCCGCAGCCCCCGACGTCCCCGCCGTCGCCGTCCGGAAGCTGCCGCACCTTCTCCACGAACGCCTCGAGCACCAGCCGCTCGACATGGGCGTGGGCCACCGCGATGACGTGGTCCTGCACCTGCGAGAAGACGACGCCCGGATGCTTCTCCTGCTCCATCCCGCGCTTGAGCCGACGCGCCAGCCCGGCGAGCATGTGCTCCTCACGGAAGCGGAACATGGCGAGCTGGTACTCCGAGTCGAAGAGGCCCGCTTCCTGGTCCCACGCGTCGCCGCCGGGCAGCAGGTCACGTACGCGTTCGAGAAGCTTGTGCGCGGAGGTCTTCTCGATGACCGTGTCGACGGCGAGGCCCGTGACGTACCGGACCATGCCGAGCTGGTCCAGGTTCTCGAACTCGCCGGCGTAGTGCGTCAGCAGCCCCTTCGCCACCATCTGCAACAGCACGTGATTGTCGCCCTCGAACGTCGCGAAGACGTCGCTGTCGGCCTTCAGGGCGGCGAACCGGTTGACGGCGAGATAACCGGCGCCGCCGCACGCCTCGCGGCACTCCTGGATCGTGCGCGTGGCGTGCCAGGTGCCGAGGGCCTTGGTGCCCGCGGCCCGTGCCTCCAGTTCGCGCCGCGCGCGCTCGTCGTCGTCGATGCCCGAGAACACCTCGTGCAGCTGCGTGCGCACGACGTCCTGGGCGAAGTGCAGCGCGTACGTGCGCGCGATGAGCGGCAGCAGGCGGCGCTGGTGCATGCCGTAGTCGAGGAGCACCTGTTCCTCGCCGTCCGAGGCCGCCTCGAACTGACGGCGGCGGTTGGCGTACTTGGTGGCGATCGCCAGCGCGACCTTGCTCGCGTTGATGGCGCCGCCCGCGACGCTGACCCGCCCCTGCACGAGCGTGCCGAGCATGGTGAAGAAGCGGCGGTCCGGGTTGTCGATCGGGCTCTCGTAGACGCCCTCCGGAGTGACGTCGGCGAACCGGTTGAGCAGTGCCTCGCGGGGCACGCGCACCCCGTCGAACCAGATCCGGCCGTTGTCGACGCCGTTGAGACCCATCTTGCGACCGTCGTCCTCGATCCGGACGCCGGGGGCCACCGCGCCGTCCACGCGGACCGGCACGACGAAGGCGTGCACGCCCTTGTGCTCCCCGCCCACCTCCAGCTGGGCGAAGACGACCGCGAGTTCCGCGTGGCGGGCCGCGTTGCCGATGTAGTCCTTGCGCGCCGCGTCGCCGTCGGTGGTGATGACGAACTGCCCGCTGTCGGCGTCGTACCGGGCGACGGTGCCGAGGGCCTGGACGTTGGAGCCGTGGCCGGTCTCGGTCATCGCGAAGCAGCCCATCAGCTCCCCGGTGACCAGACGCGGCAGGTACGCCTCGTGGTGGCGCTCCGTGCCGAGCTGCAGGATCGCGCCGCCGAACAGCCCGAACTGCACACCGACCTTCACCAGCACCGAGAGATCGCCAAAGGCGAGCGTCTCGAACGCGGCGATCGACGCGCCGATGTCACCGCCCCCGCCGTACTTCTTGGGGAAGCCCATGCCGGTCTGCCCCGTTGCCGCCATCTCGACGACGACGTCACGCACACGCTCCCGGAACTCGTCGAAGCCGAGCTCTTCCGCTTCGTCCAGCACGCCCGCGTACGTCGCCAAATTCGCCCGCACCAGAGTGCGGACCTCGGAGTACTCGCCGTCCAGCAGCTCCGCGAGAGCCCGGACGTCGACGGCGGGCGGCACGTAGCCCCCCGGGGAAACGGCGCTGTCGGTGACCATGACGCCCTGCTACCCGACCGTGCGGTGATCAAATCGGCCAGTTGGTCCGTTCAGGGGGAGGGTGCTCCCGGGAGTGGCTGGAGGCGAGGCGATCAGTTCGTGCCGTGGGTGTTCCCACTGCCTACGGGGCTTGTGGGCCCGCTGAGTACAGTGATCGAACAGTCGTCGGTCGTGTTTGCGGCCGACGGGCCGTCGTAGCCACACCTCTGGAGAACCCGTGACACCGCACCAGCCCCTCGACCACGCCGCGGCCCGGGCCGCCACGACGACAGGTCGGTCGGCGGGGAGGGGCACAGCGGTGCGTGCTGTGGTCCTGCCGGTGGCGCTCCTGGCCCTGCAACTCGGCGTGGGAACCGCGGCCCACGCCCACGCCCAGACGCAGGCCGCGGAAGCCGTCGGAGCGGGACCGCGCGTGGCGAGCCCGCTCGTGATCCCCGACCGCGCGACGATCACGGAAGGCCAGGTCAAGGAGGTGGCGCAGGGCGGTGCGATCACGTACCCGAGCGTCACCAGCTGCCTCACGGTGACCGTGCGGCTGAAGGACGGTGGCCTTGTCGGGGCGCACGCCAGCCTGTTCCAAGTGCCGGGCGAACTGCGTTCGGACCGGATCCTGGCCGCGCTCAAGGACCGCGTCGGTGACCGCTCCGTGACTGCGATCGAAGTCAGAGGCGCAGTGGGTGCCTGGCACCCCAGCTACTTCGTCAAGGCGATCGAAAGCTACGGCGACACCGAGCAGCCCCCGGTCCCGACCGGCCAGGACCTGGACGGGATCGCCCGGGCGGTGTCGCAGGGACTCGACCTGCCCCGCGGCATGGTCACGGTCGACGACGTGCCGGACGGCGACCAGACCGTCACCTGACGGCGGGAGCCGGGTTGCTCGAACGCAACACGCAACACGCAACACGCAAAACGCACCAACGGCGTCGGCTGCCTGAGGGAGGACGAGGATCTGTGGGACGGCCGGTTCGTCAGTTGCCTGTACGACGACCCGAGTGAACGAGGCACGGTGTGGCTGCGTCTGACGCCCGTCTCGTTCACGGCCCGGGACCTCAGTTCTGCCGTCGGGCCGTCCTGAGTCCGGGTCCGGCAGCCCGGCAGCCGCAGGTTGCGCCCACGCATCCTCACGGCTCCGTTCCTGCCCGGGCAGAACCACGACGCCTTGCTCGCCGCCCAGGCACCGAGCCTCCGAGCCGGAGCCGCTCACTCCTCGTCGCGCAACTGTGCCGCCAAGGAGACGAGCTGCTCCTGGAGCTCCGTGTGGCCCAGGAGGGTGAGGCGGGCGATCGCCGTGTCCAGGCGGGCCAGGGCGGCCGCGGGGCGTTCCAGGTAGAGGCCTTCCACGACGGCCGAGAGACGGACACACTCCGCCCACTCCGCGGAACGGCCCTCGTCCTCGTCCTTGTTTCCGTCCGCGCCCGGCTCGCCGAGCAGGCCGGCCGCCTCGTCCAAGGAGGCCAGAGCCTCCTCGTACCGCTCGGCGTAGGTGTAGACCCGGCCGTACTCGTAGGCCAGGGCGGTCTCCAGGGGGCGGCCCTGGGGTTCGAACGCGGCCGCGCGGGCCTCCTCGGCGATGCGGCCAGCGGTGGCGAGGTGGGCGAGGGCCTGGTCCAGGCCGGCGGGGCCCTGCGCCTTGACCTGCAGGCGGGCGAGTTCGCGGAAGCTGTTGCTGAGCGGCTCGGGGCGCGCGGCCCGGGCGTGCGCCGCGAGCGCCCTGTCCGCGGCCTCCCGCGCCCGGCCGAACTCACCCGATTCGGCGAGGAGCACGGCCGTCTCCGCCGCGATCATGGCGTGGCTCCCCGGGGCGTCGTCCCAGCCGGCCGACTCGGCCGCGAGGGCGACGAACTCCGCCGTGGCCGCCTTGAGGTCCTCCCCGGCGTGCAGCGCGCGGGCCCGGGTCAGACGCAGCTGAGCGGAGAGCCGGTCGTCCAACTCCCCGGATGCGACGTCGGGTTCGGCGAGTACGGAATCGAGCAGCGCGATGCAGTCCTCGACGCGGCCCAGATCGAGGCTGAGCCGGGCGGCATTGCTGTACGTGCAGAACGCGTCGAACCGGTGGCCGCGGCGCAGGTCGAGCTCCGCGGAGCGTGTCAGATGCCGCAGTGCCTCGTCGGGGCGGCCCAGCCGCATGCACGCCTCGGCCAGGTCTCCGTGCATGCGGGAGGTGTCGCGGGCGTCGGCCGCCCAGTCGGCTGCCCGGCGGAGTCCTTCCGTCAGGTCGGAGTGGGCGGCCTCCGGGTCCTGCAGACCGAGTCGGAGCCGGCCGCGCAGGCCGAGCGTCCGCGGCACGTGCCAGGCCGGGCCGTGGGCCGTCAGCCGCTGGAGAAGGGCGTCGGCCTCGGTCAGCGCGGCGGGCAGGTCACCGGCGAGGGCGTGCGTGCTGACGCGCAGCAGCAGTGCGGCGGAGAGGTGCCCGGCGAGGTCGTGCCGGGCGGCGAACGCGCGCAGCAGCTCCACCTCGGCGAAGACCGGTGCGACGTGTTCCTCGCTCCTCGACGCCTCCAGACGCAGACCGAGAGCGGTCGCCCGCAGCCTCAGCACGCGTCCTTCCTGGTGCGGGGTGAGGCCGGGCGTCTCCTCGTGCAACCGGACGAGGGAAGCGTGGGCAGCGGTGAGCGAACTCACCCGCCCTCCGAACGCGTGGGGGACATCTCCAGCCCCAGCCCCAGCCGCGTCCCCCGAGTCCTCCGCGTGCTCCGCACCCGCGGCGATCTCGGCGGCGGCAAGCAGCACGTAGGCGCGGACGACCGCAGCGTCCCCGGGCGCGTCGGCATCGTCGTACAGCCCTGCCGCCTCCTCGTAGAGCGGCACGGCGACGGCATGGTCGTCCCTCCGGTCCGCGCGGATGGCCTCGTCCGCGAGCAGGTCCGCGCGCAGCCGTACGAGCGGGCCCACCTCGGAGTGGTCCGGGTGGACGTAGTCGTCGGCGGCGACGAGCGTGCGCAGCCGCGCCCAGCAGGCGTCCTCGTCCGGGTGGCCCCGATCGCGCAGCGCCCTTGCGTGGAGGATCAGGTCGGGCAAGGACTCGGCGGCGTGCTCCGAGGGGTGCTCGGCCGGGTGGGCGGCGGGAGCGGCCACAGGGGCGATCGGAGCGGCCGGTGCCACGTCGTCCAGGGTGCGGGGGCGCAGGGTCAGTTCCAGCGCGTCCAGGAGCGGTGCCCGGTCCAGGCGCGCCCGGCGGCGATCCGTGTGGGCAGCCGTGCCGTTGCGGGCGTCGAAGCGGGCGGCGAGGTCGTCGGCGCGGGCCCGCACCTCGGCGCGGAGGGCGGCCGCCGTCCACGCGCGGCCGGTGAACCCGGCGGCGGGTACCTCGCCGTGGCCGAGCAGCTCCACGCGGCGCAGGAGGACCTCCACGCCGGTGAGGAAGTCCAGCAGTTCCAGCGGTGAGTCCACCTCGTCGAACAGGCCGCGGTTCTCGGCGAGCAGTTCCAGGCCGCGGGCCTCGTTGCCGGTGAGCGCGCAGAACTCCAGGTGCCGGCCGACCTCCCCGGACATCGAGGGGTTGCGGCGGCAGCCCCGGTAGCCGGCGAGGTGCAGTTCGCGGGCCCGGTCGACGCGGCCGGTGCGCAGCAGGGGCAGCAGCGCGTACGACACCGAGCGGGCCGGTTCCTCCTGGCAGGACTCCTGCCCGGACAGGACGGTCTCCCAGGTCGTCAGCGCCCGCTCGTCGTCACCCGCCGCGACGTGGTGGCGGGCCCGCCGGCAGATCTCGCAGGCCTCGCAGTCACTGAGCGGGGTCCGGGTGCGGCCCGCCCACAACTCGTAGGCGAGCGCGGCGTCCTCACCCGTGTGCAAGGCGAGCTGGTACGCCTGGTCGTAGTACGGCTGAAGGCCGTGACCGGCCTTCTCGTACCGGTCGCGCATCTCCTGCTGCCACTGGCGGAGACTGGCCAGCGGTATCTCGGGCAGCGCTCGCAGGGCACCCGCCACCCACTTGAACCGCCAGAACAGCTGCGTGCGCGTGCGCTCGTCGAAGGCGTCGGGCTGTTCGTCGAAGAGGGTGAGCAGCCGGGCGAAGACGACGGGGGACTTACGGGGCTCGGAGCCGTAGGTGTACGCCTCCTGGAGTTCCATGAGCGCGTCGATGAGCGGGCCCGGCTCCGCGAACTGCTCGGCCGCCTCGACGAGTTCCTCGGCGACGACGGTGCGGGAACGGCCGTAGGGACGCCGGTCGTTCTCCTGGAGCGCCTGGTACAGCTCGTCGGTGTTCTGCGGGCGGGGTGCGGTCGGCATCGTCAGCTGTCCTTGCGGAGGGCGTGGGCGAGAAGGTCGAGGAAGGAGCGGTTGATGAGGCTCGACTCGGCGGGCCGGAGCGGACGCCGGGACAGCAGCACGGCCTGCCCGTAGAGGGCCTCGGCGCTGGTGCGGGCCAGTTCGGGCTCGTCGATGGCGACGGCGGTGCGGACCAGAGGGTTGAGCTGGTTGAGGATCAGCTGCGCGCGCGGTGCCTCCTGGCGCAGCGCGCCCAGGATGTCGCCCCACAGGCTGCCCTCCTGCTCACGGGCGAGCTGGGAGCGGGACCGCTCGTGCCGCGCCTCGCGGCTGTCGACGAGCAGCGCGGGCGCGGATGCGGGCTGGAAGGTGCGCAGCGCCACGTCGCAGTCGAAGACGGCGAGGGCGTCACGGGCTCGGGCGAGGTAGGCGGTGGCGGCCAGCTCCGTCTCGCGGTCGACGGGGTCGAGGTGGGCCGTGAGGGTCGCCGGATCGAGGTCGGCGACGTTGACCTCGGGCCGGATCTCGGGCAGTCGGTGGACCAGTTCGCGGTCGTACGTGTAGCCGCCGTTGACGACGCCGAGCCCGGCGGCGGAGGCGATCGCCGCGACCTGCCGGAACTCCTCGACGCTCGACGTCACGAGCACCGTGCGGTGGGTGCGCGCGAACTCGTCGAGGGTGGTGTGCCCGTCGGTGGTCTCGAACGGCAGCCAGGGCAGCAGCATCCGCAGGATCTCGTCGTCGTACACCGCGAGCGACTTCACGGCCAGGTGGTGGGCCCGGAGGAAGCGGCCGAGCAGCTCCGGGTCGCTCGCGGCGGCCCGCGCGATCCACGCGCGCAGCCGCTCGGCGAGGGCGTCACGGACGGCGGCGAGGGTGTCGTCCTCGTACAGTGCCTCGCGGGACGCCGTCGGCCGCAGGCTCTCCGCGTCGACGACACAACGGACGAAGAACGCCCACTCGGGCAGGATCTCCGCGGCCTGCTCGGACAGCAGCATTCCCTTGACGTGTACGCGGTGGCCGTGTCGGCGCCCGGCCGGTACCGCCTCCGGCAGCACACACGCGATCCCCTTCAGGCCCACCGCGGACAGGTCCAGCTCGATGGTGTCCAGCGGGGTGAACCCGAAGACGTCCTGGCCGTAAGCGGCGAGCGCCCGCGCCCGTGCCCCCGGCGTCGGATACGTACACGTCCAGGGGGCCGGCTCGGGGTTGACCGGCACTCCCGGATCGCCGGAGCCGTCGTCGAAGGACACCGGGTGGCGCAGCAGGGACCCGAAGTGCCGGGCCAGCGCCAGCACGTGCCCCGGCTTGGTCCACTCGCCCGCGTCGGTGCGCGGTGTGAGCGTGACGGTGGTGCCGGGCCGGGGGCGGGCCGAGGCGGGCAGGGCGCGGACGACGTAGCTGCCGTCACCGCGACCCCGCCACTCGACCGCGGGCGCGTCGGGCGTACGCGCGGAGCGGCTCAGGACGTGGATCTCGTCCGCGACCAGGAAACAGGAGAGCAGTCCGATGCCGAACTGGCCGATGAAGTCCGCGCGCTGCTCGGCCACCCGCTCGGCGCGCTTGCTGCTGCGGCCGATCGTGGCGAGGAAGGTGTGCACGTCGGCCTCGGTGAGGCCGACGCCGTCGTCCTCGACGCGGACCACCGCCCCGTCGGCGTACAGGCGGATGCCGAACGCGTCGGCGGCGGCGTCCGGTTCGAGGCTGTGGCGAGCGGTGAGCGCGTCCACCGCGTTCTGCAGGAGTTCACGCAGATAGACGCGGGGGCTGGAGTAGAGGTGGTGGGAGAGGAGGTCGACGAGGCCGCGCAGATCCACCTGGAAGGTGCGGTCGGCTCCGGCCGGGGTCGATGTGGTGTCGGGCAGTGTCATCGGGCAGTCCGGTGGTGTGAGTGACGAAGGGTGGCGGGAGGGGGGCGGGGCTGCCCGAACCGGGCGAGGGTGAGGCCGGGGGAGGAGGGCAGAGCCGAGGGGGAGGAAGGCAGAGCTGGGGGGGAGGAGGGCAAGGCCGGCAAGGCTCAGGCGGCCCGGCGGTGCAGATCGGCGAACTGCTTCTCCGGCTCCGCGAAGTACTCCCAGGGCCAACTGCTGTACGCCCCGTCGAGCGTCTGGAGGACGCGCCGGACCGTGTGCCGCTCATCGGCCAGCGACAGGGCCATGGCGAAGATGTGGAAGTCCTGCTGCCACCCCAGCCGGCGCTCGTAGGCGGGGTGGAGAATGCTGTGATCGACGGCCTTGCGCAACTCGGTCTGGATCTGCGGTGTCTGGAGGCAGTCACCGCGGTCGGACTCGACCCACTCCTCGATGTGCGCCATGGCGATCACACAGCCGAGCCGGTGCCCCTGCGGGGTGTGGGCGAGCGCGTCACGGGCGAACGCCAGGGCCTGGCCCGGCTCGCCCGCCCACCGCGGCTGCAACTGCGACAGCCATTCGAGGTGGCTCTCCAGGTCCAGCGGGTCGCGACGCAGGGCCGCGTGGAGCCGGGCCACGCTGACGTCGGCTCCCACCGACATGCCGCGGCCCGAGGTGAGGAGGCGTCGCCACGGCGTCACCCACTCCGGCCGCAACTCGGCGGCCTCCAGCAGCTGTTCCTCGGCGATGCGCAACCGGTCGTAGAAGATCTGCCACTGCTCCCGCGTGACGTGCGCGGCACGGGCCGCGGTGCGGGCTTCCCAGCCCCAGACGATGTGCCGCGCCCCGGAGATCAGGAGCGCTGTCGCCCGGTGCTCCTCGTCCTCCCGGACGGCCCGCCCGATCCACTCCTGTACGCCGTCCACGTCGGCGAGTTCACCCAGGACGGCGTGGTCCCGGCCGAGGTCGAAGGGGGCCAGCGCCGCCTTGACCGACTCCCAGTCACCCGAGCCGGCCGCCTCCACCAGCGCGAACACCCGCGTGTCCCCGAGCGCGCGCAACGTGTACGTCCCGTTCCTCCGCCTGCGCGGAACGGGAAGGGCGCAGGGATCCGCCCCGGGTCTCGCCCCACCCTTGCCGAACAACTTACCGAGCATGTCGCGCCCTCCCCTGAGCCACGTGATCGTCCGGTGCAGCATAGGGGGCTTCAGGGGTGTCTCTTCCACAGGGTATTCACGAGTACTTCACGTATCCGTCGCGGTGGACGGGCCGGCGCGGGAACGAGAAAGAAGGCGCCGCCGCCGAGGAAATCGTCCTCTGTTACACACCTGTGCCGATTCGCCCTACAACGAACCCCGCGGTCGCGTCGTCTAGCAGAGGGGATTCACCCCGCAGACGAATGACGAACGAGGAGTAGGCAGCGATGGGGGACATACGCAGACGAGGGGCCGCGGCTCTGGGGATCACCATGCTGGTGGCCCCGCTCACGGTGGCGCTCGGTTCCGGCAGTGCTCAGGCAGCGTCGTGCTCGACACAGACCGGCCCGTACCAGAAGCAGGTCGAGAAGTTCCTCGGCCGCCCGGTGGACGGAAAGCAGTCGACGGCTGACTGCAAGGCCATCAAGGCCTTCCAGACCAAGCACAAGATCACCCCGAACGCCGGGTACGCGGGCGGTGTCACCTGGGGTGTCATGAACCTCATGAACAAGCAGAAGGCGGTGGGCGACAACCCCAACAAGGCGGGCAAGTGCCCGACCGACAAGGGGCGCATCGCCTGCGTCGATCTGACGCTTCAGCTCAGCTGGATCCAGGACGGCAAGAACCTCAAGTACGGCCCGGTCCCGGTGCGCACCGGCCGCAACGGGCACGAGACCCGCACGGGCCTGAAGAAGGTCTACTGGCGGGACATCGACCACGTGTCGAGCATCTACCACGTGCCGATGCCGTACAGCCAGTTCTTCGACGGCGGCCAGGCGTTCCACTCGGTCGGCATCAGCGTCTGGGCACCGCCGGGCTCTCACGGGTGCGTCAACATGACGAAGAAGGACGCCACGAAGTACTGGAGCATGCTGCGCAAGGGAGACGACGTCTTCGTCTACGGCCGCAAGCCGGGCACCTGATTTGATTCCGGGCGGCCGCCCGCGAACGGTGTGGCGCTTCCGGTGCCTGATCAGCCGTACAGCTGATCCGGACAGGCGGCCTCGGCGCGCGGTACCCGCACGCCGGGGCCCGCGTCACGCCGAGAGGCCGCCCGTACTGCGGCGCTCCCCGACACCCTCTCGACGGCCCGACCTGGCGCGGTACTCGTCCAGGAATCCCACCGCGATGAGCGCAAGCACCGCCGCGAGGGCAAAGGCGGCTGCCGCGGTGTTCAGCAAGGCGTAGGGGCCGCTTCCCGCGACGACGCTCCCGTCGTCCAGCAGGCAGTCGAAACCCAGCGGAACGTAGGACGGCTCATGCCCGGCGAGGCGGTCGAGCACGTCGGGCGGGAGCGAGCGGCAGGGGACGGCCGGCGACGACCCCGCGCCGGACTCGGCCTCGCTCGCGTCCCACTGGACCGCACCGAGCCCGATCAGGTACGTGATGACGGCGCCGACTGCCGCCATGCCCGCGCTCCAGCGGAGCAGGTCGCGGGCCCAGTCCGGTCGACGCCCGGGGAGGGCCACCGACACCAACTTGACCGCGACCGCGATGGCCCAAACGGGCGCGGCGAGCAGGGCGCCGTACATGAGCAGGACGAACACACCGGCCGCCTCTCGGACGTTCCTCGACCGAGGCGACGGATCGCCGCCCTGTGCCGGACATCATGCCTGGCCCGCCAGTTCCCACTGGAGTGGGGCCCCGGGTCCCGAGGGAGCGGGGTAGCCGGGTCCGGCTCCGACGGGAGCGACAGGAGCGGAGCCTGCCGGCCGAGAACGGGGCTCGCCGACCGAGGACCAAGCCCCCCCGGCGGCCGAGAACGAGGCTCCTGGCGGCCGGATGACGCACCATGGGTCACAGGGGCGACATCGTCCCGTGTACGGCGCGCGTCGGGTGAGGCGGAGGAGACACGGTGGACGGGGAATCCTGGGCGGCGACGGCCGCGGACATGCGGGAGGCTGCGCACGCGTTCCTGTCCGTCCTGGAACCGGAGCAGGTACGGGAGTTGCGTAGGGGCCCCGGCCGGCTGGACGCGCCCGAACTGCGCGAGTGGACGTATCTGCCGGGATCACGTCCGGGGCTGTCCACCGAAGGACTCGACGACAGCCAGCGCGCCGCGGTGGACCGCCTGCTCGTCGCGGCGCACAGTGCGACGGGAGCGGAGCTGGCGCGCGGCGCGATCGAGGTGGAGCGGCACCGCCGCGCCAGGGCCGGTGCCGCGGGAGCCCCCGACCGCTACTGGCTGCGGCTGCTCGGCGACCCCGACGGCGACGCCCCTTGGGCGTGGCGGATGAACGGTCACCACCTCGCCGTACACGTACTGATCACGGCCGCGGGCGTCCGCGTGACGCCGCACTTCATCGGTGCGGAGCCTGCGCGCATCACCCACGGCACGCAGGCGGGCCGCCGACTGCTGGGCCCCGAGGAGGACCTGGCCAGGGAACTGGTCACGGACCTCGACCCCGACCGGTGTGCGACCGCGGTGTTCGACACCGTGCCGCCGGACGACATCCTGACCCGCGACGACCCGTTCGCGGACCCCGGCAGGCTCCCGGCAGGACTCACCCACGACGACATGACGCCCAATCAACGCCGGCTGCTGGAGCGCCTGGTGCGCCGCTATCTCGACCGCGCGCCGACGGCGTACGCACGGCAGTGCTGGGACGACACCGTGGCGCGCGGTCTGGACACCGTCACCTTCGCCTGGGCCGGCGGCCGCGCGCCGGGGAACCGGCACTACTACTGCGTGCGAGCCCCCGACTTCCTCATCGAGTACGACAACACCCAGGACGACGGCAACCACGCCCACTCGGTCTGGCGCCACCTGCGCCACGACTGGGGCATCGACCTGCTCCGCGCGCACTACGCGGAGCAGCACGGGTAGGCCCCGCCTCCCGGTAAAGGACACCCCTGGCGCCCCCCGTGGGGCTCACCGACAGACCAACCGGCTCCGATATGTCAGATGTGTTCACAGTGGAGCACATTTATCACCAAAAGCGAAGAACGGGCACTTTCAGCGCTTCGTGACGGTTCCATGGATCAAAACAGTTCCATGGATCAAAGCGGCTGCACGCGCCGGGTCGGGCAGCCGCGCCCGTGGTCACAGAAGACAGGTGAGGCACATGCGAACCGAGGCTGCCAAAAGGGTCGAGCTGGTTTTCTCCCTCTTCGACGCCAACGGCAACGGAGTCATCGACTCCGCCGACTTCGACCTGATGACGGGCCGGGTCCTGGAGGCGGCGACCGCGTCGGACGACGGTGCCAAGGACGCCATTCGGGCCGCGTTCCGCCGCTGGTGGACAACGCTGGCCACTGAAGTGGACACCAACGGCGACGGTGTGATCACCGTGGACGAGTTCCGCCCGTTCGTGCTCGACCCCAAGCGTTTCGGCCCCACGATCGCCGAGTTCGCCGAGGCCCTCTCCGCACTCGGCGACCCCGACGGGGACGGCCTGATCGAGCGCCCCCTCTTCGTCTTGTTGATGACGGCGATCGGCTTCGAGGAGGCGAACATCCACGCTCTCTTCGACGCCTTCGATCCGGACGCCGAGGACCGCATCACCGTGTCCACGTGGGCCAACGGCATCGTGGACTACTACGCGCCGGACATGGCGGGGATCCCGGGCGACGAGCTGGTGGCGCCTCGGGCCGTCGCCTGACGCACCGCGCACACCGTCGCCGTCCACACGCCCTCACCATGCACACGTCTTCGCTTCCCACACGTCTTCGCTTCTCACACGCCTTCGCCTCCCACACGCCGCAGTGAGCGCTGCGGACGTCACGGTCGCGGCTTGTGCGCGAAGACCCACCGGTTCCCCTCCAGCGCGTCGTTGGACTCGGGGAGGGGACCACGCCCGTGCCGTCGGGTGAAGTCGAAGGGCGTGTGCACCGAGGCCGACCAGCCCTTGGCCGTCAGGTCGCTCACGGATCCGGGCCGTGGCCCCTTGTCGAAGAGGTGGAGCAGGTCGATGCCGATCTGCTCGCGCGTCGCCGTATAGATCGGGCTGTCGCGGTACGCCAGCAGATCCTTCTCCAGCTTGACCTCGAAGGCCAGCGCACTGCCTCCGGTGGTGAGCCTGTCCACCATGTCGATGAGGTACGTCTCGACGGGGCCCGGCAGGTAGAAGAGGAGCCCCTCGGCCAGCCAGACGCTCGGCGCGGCAGGGTCGAAACCCGCGACGGCCAGCGCGCCGACCCAGTCCGCGCGCAGGTCCACGGGTACGGGGACGCGCTTCACCTTCGGGACGGCCGACAGGCCCGTGAGCACCCGCTGCTTGAAGTCCAGCACGCCCGCCCTGTCGATCTCGTAAACGACGCAGTCGGACGGCAGGTCGAGCCGGAAGGCACGGGTGTCCAGCCCGGCGCCCAGCAGCACCACTTGGCGGACGCCGACACCGACCGACTGCTGACCGGCCGACTCCAGACCGACCGACTGCTGACCGGCCGACTCCAGACCGACCGACTGCTGACCGGCCGACTCCAGACCGACCGACTCCAGGAGGAAGTCGTCAAGGACCCTCGTCCGCAGGCCGAAGTAGCGGGCGAACCGCCCCCACAGCGGGTTGTTGTCGCCCTCCGGGACCTGTTCGATGCGCACCGGCCAGTGGGCGCAAGCCGGGGCCGCGCGCACGAAGTGCTCCGCATAGGCGTCCTGGGCCAGGCTGTCTTGGCGACGGCTCTCGATCGCCCGTGCCGCGGCGACGAGGAGGGCGGTCAGGCCCACACCTCCGTCGACGCCGTCCCTGCTTCCTCTGTCGGCGGGTGCGGGGTGATCGCTCATCGGCTGGTCCTCTCCGGGAGCAGGACGGGTTTGACCACACGGCCCGCTCCACAGTCGCGTTCGGCCTGGTTGATGTCGCCCAGTGGATAGGTGCGGATCAGCTGGTCGAACGGGAAGAGCCCGGCCCGCCACAGCGTGATCAGCCGGGGGATCAGCACACCGGGCACGGCGTCCCCTTCGCAGATGTGGCGGATGCCGCGGCCCCGGTCGAGCGTGCCCGGCTCGAGAGACAGCGGAGTGCGGAAACGCGCCACCAGGCCGAGGGTGCCCTTGGGGTGCAGGGCGTGGAGCGCGTCGTTGATGAGCGGCGGCGCGGCCGTGGTGTCCAGTGCGTACCGTGCCCCGCCGTCGGTGAGGCGGCGTATCCGGCCGGACAGATCGGGGGAGGCGGCGTGCAGCGGCGTGGCGCCGAACCGCTCGGCCAGGGTGAGCCGTTCAGAGTGCCGGTCGACGGCGAGGGTCAGCACGCCTGCGGCCGTGGCCGCCATCACCGCGGCCAGGCCGACGGCCCCCGCGCCGAAGACCACGAGCGTGTCGCCGGGCCCCGCACGGAAGGTGTTCAGGACGGCCCCGGCGCCGGTGAGGAAACCGCAGCCGAGCGGCCCGAGCAGTTCGAGGGGTAGCGCGGGGTCGACCCGTACGGCGTTGCGGACCGGAACGAGTGCGTACTGGGCGAACGAGGACTGTCCGAACCACCGGGGTGCCAGCGCCCTGCCGGCCGCGTCGGTGAGCCGCGGCGGGTGCTCCTCGCGGCCCCCGAAGAGGTTGAGGGAGGCGAAGGAGCCGCAGTAGGCGGGGGCGCCGCCGCGACAGTTCGCACAGTGCCCGCAGGAGTCGAAGCTCAGCACGACGTGGTCACCCATGTCGATCGCGGCGTCCGGACCGCCCGCCGCCCGCACGACGACGCCCGCGCCCTCGTGGCCGAGGACGGCCGGCAGGGGACTTCGCCCCCCGGCACCGCGTACCGCGAGATCGGTCCCGCACATCCCGGTGCCCGCGATCTCGACCAGGATCTCGCCCACGGCGGGCTCGGTCCGCAGCAGCACGTCCTCGACCGTGAACGGGCTCTCGTACGAGCGCAGTACGGCCGCCTGGAACTTCACGGACTCGCCTCCCGCGGTCGGTGGACGACGAACGGCCGAGGGCCGCGGCGGAATCCCCACGGCAGACCCCCCCAAGACACGGCAGCCCCCAAGCCATGGCAGACCCCCAAGACGAAACCCCACGGCAGAGCCCGCAGGGGAAGCGGGCCGCGACGCAACAAGTACGGCTGTGCGGCTGTACGGCTGCCCTCACGGGCGTTCAGCGCGCGGAGGGGGCGTCGGCGGTGTGCTCCCGCGCGTGCCGGTCCATCTCCGCCCGGAAGGCGGCCACCAGATGCGGCCGAATCCTTCCTGCGTTGCGGTCGCCGCCCTCACAGACCGCGCCCCGCACGCCCACGATGTCCGTGCCGATGCGGGTCAACGGGCCGAGGTCGGCCGCTGTGACACTGCCCGCGAGGGCCGCGCGCAGCCCGGACGCGTGGGCCAGCCGGACGAACTCGGCGCAGACGTCCGGCGGAACGTGATCGAACAACCGCGTCCCGTCCTTGACGGCGGTATCGAGCATGGCCGCGTCGGCGCCGGAGCGAGCGGCGATGTCGGGTATGGCGAGCGGATTGACGCAGCCGATCCGGTGAGCGTCGGCATAGCCCGAAGCGACGACGAGCGCGTCCGGGCGGTGATCCTTCACCGCTCGGACGACCGCGCGCATGACCTCGATGCCTTGGGCGGGCGTCGTGCACCCATAGAGGCCGACCTTGATGTACGTGGCCCCCGAGACGACGGCGCCGAGCGCCGCCTGGGCCACCGTGCCGGGCTTGTACGGGACATCCCCCACGGTCGCGGACACCGGCTTGTCCGCCGGGATCGCGTCACGGATCTCCTTGATGACCCAGGGGAAGTTCGCACCGAGCGAGCCTTCGTCGGGCTTCTTCACGTCGACGATGTCGAGATGCTCCACCGCCTTCGTGCATTCGAGAGCTTCCTCGACGCTGTCCGGGGAGATGAGAAGTAACACCATGACCTCCTTCCGCCGCCGTGCCGCCCTGTCGCTCACCGACCGAGTACGCCGAGTACACGGATACATCGAGTACGCCGATGAGCCGAGAACGTCGGGTACGTCGAGTACGCCAATGAGCCGAGTACGCCGAGTACGCCGAAGGCAGGGGGCCGCGGGTCGCCTGTTTCGTGTGCGGTGGGTTCATCATCCCCGTCACCCCGGAGGACGGGGAGGCGCACAAAGTGCTTGTTGGGTGCTCGAGGCGACGTTCGGTGCGCCGTGCACACCGGAGCGACTGGCCCCACCCGCACCGTCCGACCCGGCCGGGCGGGACCGGAGGCGGATCCGCACGAGCACGACCAGTACGGAGGGCGAGCCCCGCGAGTGGTAAGGGGCAGGGTGCACGAGGCGGCAACCGTGCCGGTCTCGGCGAGCAGAGCCGCTGCCCACGCGGGGCCGTGTCCGGTCTCTGTGGCGGGGGCTACCAGGTGGTGGCGCCGCCGTCGACGGGGAGGGTGGCGCCGGTGATGAAGGAGGCGTGGTCGCTGCAGAGCCAAGCGGCGGCCTCGGCGACTTCTTCGGGTTCGGCCATGCGGTTCTGAGGTGAGGAGGCCTTGCTTCTGGCTTCCTGGGCGGGGTGACGGGTGAACCAGTCCTCGACCATTTCGGAGCGGGCCAGGCCGGGGGCGAGGGCGTTGACGCGGATGTGGTGGGGGGCGTATTCGACGGCGGCGACTTTGGTGAGGCCGATCACGGCGTGTTTGGCGGCGATGTAGGGAGCGGCGACGGAGGTGGCGACGAGGCCGGCGACGCTGCTGGTGTTGACGATGGCGCCGCCGCCGGTGGTCAGCATGGCGCTGATCTCGGGGCGCAGGCAGTTCCACACGCCGCGTACGTTGGTGTCCATGATCAGGTCGTAGGTGCTGTCGTCCATGAGGTGCAGAGGGCTCTTCTCGGCCGCTGCACCGGCGTTGTTGAAGGCTAGGTCCAGGCGTCCGTAGGTGTCGACCGTGTGGGCGACGGCGCGTTGCATGTCGGTGGCGCTTTGCACGTCGGCGGTGCAGTAGGAGGCGTCGGCGCCGGCCGCGCGCAGTTCTTTGACCAGGGTCTGCAACCGGTCCTCGCGCCGGGCGACCAGAACCACACGGGCACCCTCGCGGGTGAAGACGCGGGCGGCGGCCGCGCCGATGCCGCTGCTGGCTCCGGTGATCAGGGCTGCCTTGCCGGCGAGGGTGCCAGGGTGCTGGGTCATGGGCCGGGGTTCTCCTTGGCTGTGGCGGTGCATGCCGGGGGCGCCGCTTCTGCGCGGGGCGGGATGATCTGCCGGTAGCCTAGTGTGCGCGTTCGATAACTGGGCTTATGTTTCCGCTTCTTGGCCTTCACCCTGTGAGCCCGGCCATCAACTCGCCCCGACGCGTCGGGTGTTGTCTGCGGGCGGCGTGTTTTCGCCTTGTCCGGTTGTCCGGTTGCCCTGCTGTCCTGCCGGGTGTCCGGTGTTGCCTGGTTGGCCTTTGCCGGTCATGCCTGGTCATGCCCGGCCGTGCCCTGCCCGGCCCCTGCCCCTGGGGTCGGCTTGCCCTGCCCTGTCCGGCCCGTTATGACCTGCCTGGCCTGGGGTGTCCGGTCCAGTCATCCCGCCCTGCCCCGATCACGGCTCGGCCCGCCCGCCCTGTTCTGCCCGTCCCATCTCGGTCGGGATCCCGGTCCCGGCCGACGTGGGATCTGTTTTGGCTGTGGCTGTGGCTGCGGCTGGGTGGTTGGGGTGGGTTGTGTGGGGTTGCAGGAGTTGGCAGAGCGTGGTGAGGGGGGTGGGGGTGTGTTTGTGGGGGTTGGTGCGGTGGAGTATTTCGTGGCCGATGGTGGTGGCGAGGATGGTGGTGGTGAGGTGGTCGGGGGAGATGCCAGGGGCGAGGGTGCGTTCGTTGGCGGCGCGGGTGGCGAGTTGGTGGAGGGTGGCGTGCCATTGGTGGTGGAGGTTGTGGGGAGTGTGGGGGCCGGCGTCGTAGTGGAGGCGGAAGGCGGCGCGGACGATGGTGTTGTGGTGGAGAAGGTGAGCCATGCGGTGGGTGAGGTCAATGAGGTTTTGGATTGCGCTGGTGTGGGTGGGGGGTGTGGCCTCGGTGGTCTGGCGCAGGGTCTGGGCGGCGGCATGTTGCACGGCGTCGGCGAGCGCTGCCTTGTTCTCGAAGTGGAAGTGGAGGGCGCCGCGGCTGACGTGGGCGCCCGAGCTGATTTCTTCGAGGCTGGCGCGTGTGTAGCCGTGCCGTTCGAAGAGCTCGGCGGCGGAGAGGATGAGGGCGTTGCGAGTGCGGGTGGCCCGTTCCTGCTTGCTCACTGGTGACTCCCGTCACGGATGGTGTCCAGACCGCGTATAAAACCAACTCGCCGGTTTGATCTCCAGGGGGAGGTCGGTCCTGGTTCTGGTATCGGTCCGGTGTGACGCATTCCGTTTGCCCCTTGGTGGGGGTCTGGGGGGTGGTCACCTCGGCGGGTGTCCGTGGGGCTGGCCGGGGGTGGCGGGGGACGCTTTGGCCGGAAGGCGGGGGTTCCGTTCCGGCTGTCCGGGGGGCCGGGTGGGGCGGTGGCTGCGGGGAACATGCCCGTGACATTAACCCCATTAAAAACCGTACGAGCGGTTTTAATGAAAGCGCGTGTCGCTTTTGGCCCTTGGGTCCGGGGTATCGCGTCGTCGCGCGCGGTGCCGAGCGAGGCGAACGCCTGGCCCGTCGCTTCGGTTCGGCTTCTGGGGGCCGCCCGTAGGGGGTGGGCTTCGCCGACGGCTCGCGCGGGTCTGGTCGATGACGTCATCGACCCGGCCGAGACCTGTGAGGTCCTCATCCGGGGCCTGGCCGTGCTGCGCACCAAACACGCCGGCCTGCTGGCCTTCGCCTGCCTTTCCTGTTCGGCCGAACACGGCAGCTTGCCCGGGTTGTTGTGTTTCTGGGGTTGTGTGTTGCGGTTGGTCGGGGGCCGGGGGCCGGGGGCCGGGGGCCGGGGGCCGTTGGTCGTGCGGTTCGGGGGTTGGCCGTGCCCGGGACGCCGCCTCTGGCCTGTTCTCCCGGTTTTCCTGGGTTCTTGGGTTGTGGGTCTTGGTGTTGTGGTGGGTGGGTGGTGGGGGGTGTGGGTGGGTGTTTTCTTGAGGTGTGGTGGAGGGGTGGTGGGTGGAATGCCGGAGGTGGGGTGTAGGGGGACTAGAAACCAGCTACGCGGTTTTGTATTGACAGGGCGTGGTGGATGGCTTTGAATCTGGGTGCGGTATAGGGGCTCGGCTCTGTGGTACGGGTGCGGGTGGCTGTGACCACTTTCAGCTTCAGGGGGATGCTGTGGATATTGGGGTGCTGGGCGCGCTGGCGGTGCGGGTGAACGGTGTGTCGATTGTGCCTACGGCGCCCAAGCCGCGGCAGGTGCTGGCGTTGTTGGCGTTGCATGCGGACCGGATGGTGCCGGTGTCGGTGCTGGCGCAGGAGTTGTGGGGTGCGGCGCCGCCGCGCAGTGCGCGTACCACGTTGCAGACGTATGTGCTGCAGTTGCGGGAGCTGATTGCTGTTGCGCTGGCGGGGGAGGAGGGTGCGGGGCGGCGTGGTGCCAAGGAGGTGTTGGTGACGATGCCCGGCGGGTATCTGCTGTGCGGTGGTGGGGGCGGCAGTGATGTGCGGGCCTTTGAGCGGTTGGCGGGGGCTGGTTACCGGGCCATGGATGCCGGGGACTGTGCGGGGGCCGCGGGTCAGCTGCGTGAGGCGCTGGGTTTGTGGTCGGGGTCGGCGCTGGCTGATGTGCAGGCCGGTGCGCAGCTGCAGATGGAGGTCAGGCGTCTGGAGGAGAGCCGGTTGTGTGCGCTGGACCGGCGTATTGAGGCGGATCTGCGTCTGGGGCGTCATCGTGAGTTGCTGGCGGAGCTGACGGTGCTGGTCAACGGCTACCGTGCCCATGAGAGTCTGCATGCCCAGTACATGCTGGCGTTGCACCGTTCGGGGCGGCGTGGTGAGGCGCTGGATGCCTATCAGCGGTTGCGGGCCACTCTTGTGCGCGAGCTGGGTCTGGAGCCCTCGGCCAGGCTGCGGCGTCTGCAGCGTTTCATTCTGGGCGCCGGCCATGACCTCGCCGCCCCCGTGGCGCCCGCGGCTGCCACGGCCGCGGTGTCCGGGGTGCCGGTGCGGCTGTTGCCCACCGGCTGAATCCTCCCCTTTTGGCCGGTGTGGCCGGCAGCGGCCGCCCCCCCCGGGCGTCCCGTCCCCGCACCCCCGTCCCGGGGCGTCCCGTCCCCGCACCCCCGTCCCGGGGCGTCCCGTCCCCGCACCCCCGCCCTGGGCGTCCTGTCCCTGTCTGTTGTCTGTTTCTTGCTTCCCTTCTTTTCGTGTATTCGGCCGCCGGGGGTTCTGCGGTGGGCGAGTCGTGTCGATGGGTGTGTGCCGCTCTTGCCGGCCATGCCGTGTACCACCGCGTACCACTGCCGGCTGTCGCGCCCCCCACCGCGCTGCCGGGGCCGTGCACCGGGCCGGTGTGCCGGCGATGAAGCCGTTCAAGGATGAAGCCGTTCAAGGACGTGAGGGCCCAGCGGGGCGAGGAGGGGGGTGGGTGATGCGGGACAGGGTTTCTTTGCCGGCTGTGCGGATGTCGTTCCGGGCCGGGCACACCCGGCCCGTGCCGCCTGCCGTGCAGGCCGCCTGCCCGCTGCGGCACCTGACGCCCCCTCACCCCGGCCCCGCCTCCCACGCCTTCCCCAGCCCCAGCCCCAGCCCCAGTCCCAGTTCCTTCCCCGGCCCCGACCCCAGTCCCAGTTCCTTCCCCGGCCCCGACCCCAGTCCCAGTTCCTTCCCCGGCCTCAGTTCCTTCCCTTACCCCGGCCTCAGTCTCTTCCCCGGCCCCAGCCCCGGCCCCGGCTCCTTTCCTCACTCCGGCCTCAGCTTCTTCCCCGGCCTCAGCTTCTTCCCCGGCCTCAGCTTCTTCCCCGGCCTCAGCTTCTTCCCCGGCCCCAGTTCCTTCCCCGGCCCTAGTTCCTTCTCCTTCTCCTTGTCCATCTTTTTCTCCTGCGCAGGGTCCTGCGCGGGGTCTCCTGCGGCGAAAGGGGGATGCTCCGCATCCGAGACGAGAGCGCCCGCGGCGACGGAATGCAGTCAAGACAAGAACTCGACGAAGTACGGAGAAAACCCATGAAGATTCAGGTTCTGGGTCCGTTGAGCGCCGAGGTCAACGGGGGATCGATTGTTCCGACGGCACGTAAGCCGCGGCAGATCTTGTCCCTTTTTGCCCTCTATCCCGGACAGGTCATGTCCGTGCCCACGCTCATGGAGGAGCTCTGGGGCACCGAACCGCCTCAGAGTGCGCTGACCACCCTGCAGACCTACATCCTCCAGTTGCGCCGGCATCTGGGTACCGCGTTGGGGCCCGACACCCCCGGCACTGCCAAGGAGGTTCTGGCCACCCGGCATGGCGGCTATCTGATGCAGATACCGGCTGAGGGGGTGGATGTGCATGAGTACGACCGTCTGGCCGCCGAGGGTCGTAGTGCCTTCGACAGTGGTGACGATGCGCGTGCTGCGGACCATTTCCGCCGGGCGCTGGCGCTGTGGCGCGGGCCCGCGCTGGTCGATGTGCGGGTGGGTCCCATTTTGGAGATTGAGGTCATGCGTCTGGAGGAGTCGCGTCTGGGCGCCGTGGAGCGGCGTATCGACGCCGATCTGCGCCTGGGCCGGCACTCCGAGCTCATTGCCGAACTCACCGAGCTGACCGCCCGCTACCCCCAGCACGAGGGCCTGCATTCCCAGGCCATGGTGGCGCTCTACCGTTCGGGGCGGCAGGCCTCGGCGCTGGAGATCTACCGCAAGCTGCGTATCCGCATGATCGAGGGACTGGGGGTGGAGCCTTCCCCGCAGGTGCAGCGGCTGCACCAGGCGATGCTGGCCGTCGATCCCCAGCTGGATGTGACCGCCGGGCCGCGGCGCACCTCCACCTTCGACCTCTACGCCGCCTGAACCACCCCCGCGCCACCCGCAGGGGCGGTCCGGGCCGGGGCGGGACGGGACACCACCCGCCCCCCCCCGGCCGGTCCTGCCCCGGCCAGGGCGGTCCTGTCCCGCCCTGGCGCGGCCAGTGCTGTCCCGGCGCGGGGCGGTCCTGCTCCGCTCTGTGCTGTCCCTGGTGCGGCCGGTTGTGCTCTGTCCCGCTCTGGCGCGGCCGGTCCTGTGCCGGCGCGGGGCGGTCCTGCCCTGCCTTGCCCTGCTCTGTCCTGTCCCGTCCTGGTGCGGCTGGCCCTGTGCCGGCGCGGGGCAGTCCTGTCCTGCCTTGCCCTGCTCCGCCCTGTGCTGTCTCCGGTGCGGGCGGTTGTGCTCTGTCCTGTCCCGTCCTGGTGCGGCTGGTTCTGTCCTGGCGCGGGGCGTTGCGGGGCGGGGCGGGCGTTGCGGGGTGGGCTTGAGCCGGGTCCGGGTGCGTATCGAGTGGGTCCGGGCAGTCTTGGGGGGATCGCTGCCGGCCGCATGCCGGGACCGCTGTCCCGCGCCGATGGCGTGCGGGGCCCGGGGGAGGGGGGGAGCTGCGCGGGCGGAGACAGGGGGGTGCGGTGACCGGGGAGCGTATCCACCAGCTGGCGCACACGGTCGAGGTGGCCGCACCCGCGCACGTCGTTTATGCGCTGGTCGCCGATCCGGAACGGTGGCCGCTGCTCCTGCCCCGTACCGTCTACGCCCAGCGCCTGGACTTCGACGGCGTCCATGAACGGCTGCGGATGTGGGCGCTGGCCGGGGGCCGGATCGCCACCTGGACCTGCGCACGGGTCCAGGACCTGAACCGCCGGCGTATCACTTTCCGCCAGGACCAGCTCATGGACGCAGCCGCCCCGATGGCCGGGGTCTGGCAGGTCCGGGCGCTGGCGCCCGGCCGCTGCCGGCTGAGTCTCAGCCATGAGTTCTCCGCCGCGCGCGAGCGGCCCCGGGACGCGCTGTGGCTTCGCGAGGTGGTCACCGCCAACAGTCTCTGTGCCCTGCGCAGTCTGCGCTTCCTGGCCGAGCAGGGGTCCCGTCTGGACCGGCTGGCCCTTTCCTTCGCCGAGTCCATCCGCGTCAAAGGGCCCCCCGAACTCATCTACCACTTCCTCTACGACGTGTCCGCCTGGCCCGGCCGCCTCGCGCATGTCCGCCGGGCCGCTGTGGAAGAGCCCTGCCCGGGCATCCAGAAAGTCGTCCTGGACCTCGCCGCGGCCGACGGCAGCACCCCCACCGTGGCCGGCCTGCGCATCTGCTTCCCGCACGCCGGACGCATCGTGCACAAGGCGACCGTGCCCCGCCCGCTGCTCGCCGCGCACTGCGGCGAGTGGTCGGTGCTGCCCGACGAGAGCGGCGTCACCGTCCTTTGCCAGCACCACGTCCTGCTGCGCGAGGACACCATCGAGCAGGTCCTGGGCCGCGGCGCGGACCTGGCCGCGGCCCACCGCCACGTCCGCGCCGCCCTCACCCACGAAAGCCGCCAGACCCTGCGCCTGGCCCGCCACCATGCCGAATCCTCCATCCGCACCCTGTAACCCCCGGCCCCAAAGGAAGAGAAAGGGGCAGGTAGGGGCAGGGGCGGGGTGGGGGTGGGGAGGGGGCGGGATGCCCGAGACGTCTCCCGCCGGACCCGCACACCCGGCACCGGCCCCTCACCCCCACCCCGTCACTACGGCAGCCAGGAGCCGCAAAGGACACTGCCCCACCACCGCCCAGCCCCTGGCCACCTGGCCCGGCGCACACTCTGCGCGCGCCCACCCTCTGCTCCCGCTACTCCTGCGCCCGCCCACGCCTGTGCCCGCCCACCCTTGCGCCCGCCCACCCCTGCGCGCGCCCACCCCCTGCTCCCGCTACTCCTGCTCCCGCCACGCCTGCGCCCGCCATGCCTGTGCCCGCCCCACCTGTGCCCGCCCACCCCTGCTCCTGCCATGCCTGTGCCCGCCCCACCTGTGCCCACCCACCCCTGCTCCTGCCACGCCTGCTCCCGCCCCACCTGTGCCCACCCACCCCTACGCCTGCCCACCCTTGCGCCCGCCCCGCCATGCCTGCGCCGGGGGAGAGGGGGTGCATGTCCCGTCCGGTGCGGGCCAGTTGGCCCTCGGGGGTGCTTCGCCCGGTGCTCCCCGCCGGTTTGCCCGGGGCCGTATCCCGGCGCCCGCCCTCGCCTCCGGGTCCGGCCCGTGGACCGCGGGTGCGGACCGGCCCGGGGTCTTCGCGGCGTGCCGGGTGCCGCCCGGGAGCCCGCCACCCGGCCCGTGACCTACGTCACTTTCAGGGGCTCTTGGTGCGGGGACGGCATCCGTGTCACTATTTCCGCACGACTTCCCTGCCCAAATCCGGTTCTGCGGCGGCGGGTCGAGCGTCGTATCTCCCGCCCCGTACGGGCCATGCCGATTTCATGCCCGTGCGGTGCTGCTTTTCCTCACCGTTATTTCTTTGCCCGTATGCCGTGATGCCGGTGCTGTGATGCCGGCGGCCCGCGGGTCACGGCGGGGAGCCCTGTTTCCCGCGGCGCCCGGCGATCCGGGTCCGAGGGGGGCGGCGTATGTGGCCCAATCGCCTGCGCAGGAAACCGAGTTCCCCGCATCGAGTCGCCTGCGCACCGTTACCCGCGCGACGGCGCGGCCGCACCCGCCGCCACCGCCTTGCTCTCTTCCCTCCCGCGCATCCCCGCCCGCCACTTGCTGCCGCCTCGGCCTTTCCCCTTCTTCCCCCCGTCCGCCCGGTCGATCCGGACCGGGCATGCAAGCGGGCGGAAGGGCGGCCCGGGCGGGCGGGGGCGGACGCTGCGCGAGCAGAGCAAGGCGGCAGCGGGGGGGGGGTGGGGGAGCGGCGGCCGGGACGGGGTTGGTCACGCGCCGGACGACCCCCGCACCCCCCGCCACCGGTGGTGGCCGCACCCCCGACACCGGCGGCTCCGGCCACCCGCCACCACAGGCCCGCCACTGCACACCCGCCCCCGCGGGGCTCGCCCCCCGCGGGGGCGAGCCCCGCGTCGTCCGAGGTCTTCGTCCCGGGGCAGGACACCCTGCCGGCCGGCACCTGGCGGCGGGCAGCCCGGCAGCCCTGCCGCGCCCACACTCCTGTCCGCAGGCCCCGGTTGGCCCTGTGATGTGCCGGGCCGGGCCCGCGCGTACCGCGAACAGCCCGTTCACCTCCCCCCCCCGGGGGGGCGCCGGGCCGGCAGCCCGGCGCCCCAAGAGCCATGCCCCAGACCCAAGGCCCAAGAGCCGAGACCTCAAGACCTCAAGGCTCAGGCCCCGAGCCGCGGTCCAGGCCACGGCCCCAAGAGCCAAGACCCCAGAAGCCCAGGCCTCAAGGCCCAGGCCCTGAGCCACGGTTGAGACCCCAGGCCCAGGCCCAGGCCCAGGCCCCAGGCCCCAGGCTCCGGGACCCGGAACCCAGGGCCCGAGGCCCGCGCCCCGAGCCACGGTTGAGACCCAAGCCCTAGGCCCCAGAACCGGAACTCAGGGCCCAAGCCCAAGGCTCCGAGCCACGGTTGAGGCCGCAGGCCGTAGGCCCCAGAACCCGGAACCCGGTGCCCCAGAACCCAGTGCCCCAGGGGCCAAGGCCAAGGTCCCGAGCCACAGTTGAGGCCGCGGATCCCAGGCCCCAGGCCACGGCCCCAGACCTCAGACCCCAGCCCCCAGACCCCAGGCCGCGGCCCCCAGGCCACGGCCTCAGACCTCAGACCTCAGACCCCAGGCCGCGGCCCCAAGGCCGTGGCCCCAAGGAGACGAGCAGGCAAGCGGGCCCCAGTAGCCCAAGTGGGCCTAAGTAGCCCAAGTGGGCCTGAGTGGGCGCGAGTGGGCGGGGGATCCGCCGTCATCTCGTGCCGCCTTCCCCGGCGCCCGCACCCCGGCCCCGCGCCCGCGCGCAGCCGGAGCGCGGGCCCGGCGAAGGCGGCACGGCCAGCGCCGTCACAGCTGCCCGTGCCACCCACCCAACCAACCGCCCGCCCGCCCGTCCGGGCGGGCGGGCGGCACGGGCAGTGCGCGAGAGCTTCATTCACGTGCAGAAGGCAGACTCTAGAGAAAGTGGATTCCCGATATGCCTAGGCTATGCAAGCCGTCGGTGCGTGTGCCGGAATACGTCATCACAGCGGAAGAGACGCTGGAATTCGCCGAGCGGGTCCACGCCGGGAAGCCGCAGCTTCCCCTGGCCCTGCGGCTGATCCGCAACACGGGGGTGCTGAAGCGGCATATCGTCCAGCCCATCGAGCAGACCCTCAAGCACCCGGGCCTGACCGAACGCAACCGCATCTACGAGGCCGAGTCGAAAAAACGCACCCCCGAGGTCGTCGAGGAGGCACTGGCCAACGCCGAGGTCACCGCCCAGGACATCGACGCGATCATCTACGTGTCGTGCACCGGGTTCCTCATGCCCTCGCTGACGGCCTGGCTCATCAACACGATGGGCTTTCGCTCCGACACCCGCCAGATCCCCATCGCGCAGCTGGGCTGCGCGGCCGGCGGCGCCGCCATCAACCGGGCCCACGACTTCTGCCTGGCCCACCCCGGCACCAACGTCCTGATCGTCTCCTGCGAGCTGTGCTCCCTGTGCTACCAGCCCGACATGGACGACATCGGCTCGCTGCTCTCCGACGGACTGTTCGGCGACGCGGTCGCCGCCGCCGTGGTCCGCGGCACCGGCGGCACCGGCATCGAACTGGAGAGCAACTCCTCCTACCTCATCCCCCACACCGAGGACTGGATCTCCTACTCGGTGCGCGACACCGGCTTCCACTTCCAGCTGGACCGCCGGGTGCCCGGCACCATGGAGCCGCTCGCCCCGGTGCTGCGCGAGTTCGCCGCCGGCCACCAGTGGGACGCCTCCAACCTCGACTTCTACATCATCCACGCCGGCGGCCCGCGCATCCTCAACGACCTGGCCAAGTTCCTGGACGTGGACCGCAAGGTGTTCCGCCACAGCTGGTCGACGCTGACCGAGTACGGCAACATCGCCAGCGCCGTCGTCCTGGACGCGGCCCTGCGCCTGTTCGAAGAGGACACCCCGATGCCGGACGCCACCGGGCTGATCGCCGGCTTCGGCCCCGGCATCACCGCCGAGATGGCCCTGGGCCGCTGGAACAGCGACACCCCGCCCGCCGGCTGACCCGCGCCCACCCCGGGCACCGCGCCGGCCCCCCGGGCCGGGCCCGCGGGCGCCCGCAGGAAAGAAGGAAACCCCACACATGACTGGCCTGATCGTCCCGCCCGGTGAGGGACGCAAGCTGATCACACCGGCGCAGGAAGTGACCTTCAAGGCAACCCAGGCGCAGGGCTCCGCCATCTCCGTCTTCGAGGTGGTCGTGCCGCCCGGCTTCGACGTCGGCGCCCACGTCCACCACGAGTCCCAGGAGTTCTTCTACGTCCTGGAGGGCGAGCTGGACCTGCTGTGCTTCGAGCCCACCCAGCGCACCAAGGACACCTGGCACCACTGGCAGTCCGCCAGCGGCGAACGCGTCATCCGCGCCGCCGAGGGCGGCTGCATGTTCGTGCCGCCCGGCACCCCGCACGCCTTCCGCAACGCCACCGACAAACCGGTCAGGATGCTCTTCCAGAGCTACCCCTCACCCGACCACGAGCACTACTTCGAAGAGATCGCCGAGATCTGGGCGCGCGGCACCACGGTCGACCCCGCCGCCGTCGAGGACATGCGCAAGCGCTACGACGTCGAGGAACTCACCCCCTTGCGCTACCAGCCGCCCGCCACCGCGGACAACGGGAAGTGAGCACCATGAACGACACGATCCCCCTGGTCCACGCCAGCCTGGGCGACCAGGAACTGGCCGCCGTCGCCGAGGTGTTCGCCTCCGGCTGGCCGGCCGGCCAGGGCCCCCGGGGCAAAGCCCTGGAAGCCCAGCTCTCCCGGCGCTACGACGCCCACGCCGTCGCGGTCAGCAACTGCGGCGCCGCCCTGCACCTGGCGCTGCTCGCCCTGGGCGTCCAGCCCGGCGACGAGGTCATCGTCGCCGACTACACCTTCCCCGCCCCCGCCCACGCGGTGCGCTACCTCGACGCCGTGCCCGTCTTCGCCGACGTACGGCCCGACACCCACACCATCGACGCGCAGGCGGTCGCCGACCTGATCGGCCCCCAAACCGCCGGCATCATCGCGGTGGACACCGTGGGCCTGCCCGCCGACTACCGCGAACTGCAGGCCCTGGCCGACCGGCACGGCCTCTTCCTCATCGAGGACGCCGCCTGCGCGGTCGGCGCCACCTACCAGGGCCGCCAGGCCGGCGCCCTGGCCGAGATCGCCTGCCTGTCCTTCCACGGCCGCAAGGGCGCCACCAGCGGCGAGGGCGGCGCCCTGGTGGCCACCGACCCCGCGGTGGCCGCCGACGCCCGGCTGCGCTCCTCCTTCGGCATCGGCAGCATCTTCGACCAGTCCAAGGTCGTGGGCCTGCCCATCCCCCAGTTCACCGAGGTCGGCTACAACTTCAAACTCTCCGACATCGCCGCGGCCATCCTGCAGGTGCAGATCGGGCGGATCGAGGAACTGCTGGCCCGCCGCGCCACCGTCGCCGAGCACTACGCCCACCTCCTGGCGCAGGAGGAACTGCTGACCCTGCCCCAGGTCCCCGACGACCGCACCCACGCCTGGCAGTCCTACCTGGTACGCCTGGACGAGGGGGTGGACCGCGCCGCGCTCGCCGCCGACCTGCGCGGCCAGGGCATCGGCTGCGGCCACGGCACCTGGGCCACCCACCTGCAGCCGGTCTTCGAGACCAAGCAGACCTGCCCCGTCTCCGCGGACCTCTTCCACCGCCACCTGGCCATCCCCATGCACGCCGAACTCACCACCGGCCAGGTCGAACGCGTCGCGGCAGCCCTACGCACCGCCCTGCGCACCCACCGCACGGGCGGCCCCGGCCGCACCGCATGAACGGCCGGCCGCCCACACCGGACCCGCCCCCAAGCCGGCGCCGGGACACCCCCGCACCGCACCGCACCCATCAAGGAGCCCAGCTGTGACATCGGTGAACGTCGCGATCATTTACTACAGTTCGATGGGGAATGTGCATGCGCTGGCGCATGCGGCCGCGGAGGGGGCGGAGAAGGCGGGCGCGCGGGTGCGGGTGCGCAGGGTGGCCGAGACCGCGCCGGCGGCGGCGGTGGCGGCCAATGAGGCGTGGGAGCGTTACCGGGCCGAGCACGCCGAGGTGGCGGAGCCGGTGCATGAGGATCTGGTGTGGGCGGACGCGGTGCTGTGGGGCACACCGACACGGTTCGGGAATCCGGCCAGTCAGCTGCGGGCGTTCATCGAGACGACGGGCCCGCTGTGGGCGCAAGGCCAGCTGGCGGGCAAGGTGTATTCGGCGTTCACGTCGAGCAATACGCTGCACGGGGGCCAGGAGTCGACGATCTTGGCGCTGGCCAACACGTTCTATCACTGGGGCGGGGTGATCGTGCCGCCCGGTTACACCGATCCGGTGCAGTTCCAGGCGGGCAATCCGTATGGCACCTCGCATGTGGTGGGGGCGCCGGGCAGTCAGGTGGCGCCCAGCGAGGTGACGCTGCAGGCGGCCGCCTACCAGGCACGCCGCGTGGTGGAAGTCGCGACCGCCCTCAAGGCCGGCCGCGCCGCCGCCTGAACCACCAGCCCCCCAGCCCCCAACCGCCCCCGGCCCGTGCGACCGGCACCGCACCGCACCGTGCCCCCGGCCGCCGCCCGGACCCGCCCGGTCCCGGCCGCTCCCGCGACGGCTGCCCCACCCGGGACACCGGACCCGCCCACCAGGACCGGGGGCGGCGGGCCAGGGCACACCACGAGGCCGGGGCACACCGCCGGACCGGGGCACACCACGAGGCCGGGGCACACCACGAGGCCGGGGCACACCACGAGGCCGGGGCACACCGCGGGGCCGCCGCACACCGCCGGCACCCGCTGCCCCCTCCGCCGGCTGCAACCGCCCCGGCCCCCGCACCGGTTGGCCTCACCCGCCGGCCTCATCCGCCGCCGGCCCCGCCCCCTCCCCAGGAGGGGGGCTGCTTTCCCCTCTACGACGACACAGCCCCGCCCCATGGGAGCCCGTCCGCTGCGCCCGTCCGCTGCGCCCGGCGGCACGGCCCCGGCAACGTCACCGCAGTGACGTCACCCAAGCGACTGCCGAAGGCGCCCCCCCCCGCACCGCCGCGGGGCCGGGCGGGCACCCCCTCGGCCGGACAAGGAGCGCCCGTGCCCCCCTTGGAACTTTCCTCCGTGGACGATGTCCTGGGCCCGCGAGCCGACCGGTTTCTGGGCGAGGGCTTCAAACAGGCCCAGCACGCACTGCGCGGCATCACCATCACCCCCGGCACCGGGGCGGGTGCGGGCATCACCGCCACCGCCCACCTCACCCCGCCCCCGGCACCGCCGCACCGCCGGGACACCGCCCCCGCCCCCGCCCGCGCTTCCGCCCCGCGGCTGAGCGCCATCGACGCGATGCTCTTCGGTGCCCAGCTCACCGGCCTGTACGCGGCCCACACCCGGCAGCTCGCCCCCGATGCCCATTTCGCCGTGCAGCACCTGGAGATGCGGGCGGGCACCGGCCCGGGACAGGACGAACCGGAAAAGTTCCCGGTCAGCGGCCGGCCCGTGCCCGCCCGGCACCCCGGCCCGCCGACAGGGACCACGCTGGACTGCCGCATCGGATCCCTCTTCGCCCAGGTGCACACCCGCCACAGCCCCGCCGGGGCCGACGGCCCGGACCGCCCCGGCGGCATCGAGCAGGTGTACGACCTGCCGCAGGAACTGCCCGGCCCCTGGAACGAGGCCCCCTACGGCATCGCGCACACCGCCCGGCAGCAACTGCTCACCCAGGCCAGCGTGCTGGTGGCCGACGGCCGGGCGTGCGCCCGCGCCACCCTGGCCCCCCACCCGGCCACCACGGTGCCCGCCGCCGCCCCGGCCACCATGATCGACGCGTTCGTCGCCGTCCTCCAGCTCGGCCAGGTCCTCCTGTACACGCTGGACGGCGTCGAGGCCGGCCACGGCGACCACCTGCGGATGCGGCGGGCCCGCATCACCGCCGCCCCGGCAGCCGCCGCACACCCCACCGACCAGGCGACGGCCGCCCTGGCCCAGGCCCAGCTGCTGCCCTCCACGGCCGGCATCTGGCGCACCGCCCAGATCCGCGGAGCCCTGCACGGCATCCAGGTGCAGGCCCACGTCGCGCACCTCCTGCCCGCCTCCTGGCCCGGCCACGACCGCCCCCGCCGACACCCCGCCACCGCGCCGGCGTGATGCCCTGGGCCCCACGGGCGGGCCAGGAGCCCCGAAACAAACGGCCCGGCCCCGGGGACCGGCCACACGGTCCCCCCCCGGGCGAGCCCGCGCCGGACCGCCACGGGCCCGAACGCCTAGGGCGTGGGCGCTTCGTGCCCGATCGCCCGTGCCCGACCGCCCGCGCCGGGCTGCCCGTGCCCGACCGCCCGCGCTCGGGGCCGTCTGTGCCTGAACGCCTAGGGCGTGGGCGCTTTGTGCTCGACCGCCCGCGCCCGGGCCGCGTGTGCCTGAACGCCTGGTGCGTGGGAGCTTCGTACCTGGCCGCCCGTGTCCGACCGACCCGGCCCGCGCCGCCCGGGCTCGGGGCCGTCTGTGCCTGAACGCTTAGTGCGTGGGCGCTTCGTGCCTCGCCGCCCGCGCCCGGGACGCGTGTGCCTGAACGCCTGATGCGTGGGGGCTTCGTGCCTGGCCGCCCGTGCCCGACCGACCGCGTCCGGTCCGCCTGTGCCTGAACGCCCGTGCCCGAACGCCCGTGCCCGAACGCCTGGTACATGGGCGCTTCGTGTCCGACCGACCGAGCCCGGGCCGCCCGTGCTCGGGGCCGCGTGTGCCTGAACGCCCGTGCCCGAACGCCTGGTACGTGGGCGCTTCGTGTCCGACCGACCGAGCCCGGGCCGCCCGTGCTCGGGGCCGCGTGTGCCTGAACGCCTGGTGTGTGGGCGCTTCGTGTCCGACCGACCGTGCCTGACTCCCCGTCTGGACATCTCGTACCTGCACCTTGCGCTCGGCGGCCACTCGGGGAACCACACCGTGGGTGGCTGCCCGGGGCTGAACCGACCAAGGCCGCCCCGAATGCCACCTTCCCCCGGCCGCCCCGAAGCGCCCGCCCCGACCGCGCCGAAGACCGCCCTCACTCCCGGTCACCCCCGGCCGCCGGCCGTCGAGCACCCCGGCCCCCGGCTGGCGGGGGCGGCTGGACGGCACGGCGTCCCCCCGCCGCCTCGCCCGCCCGGCCGCCCGGTCCTGACCGGGCGTTGTGGTGCAGTCGGCGCCGGCGCCGGGGGCGGGGGAGTCTTCCGCCCCGCCGCCGGGCCGGGCGGGAAGCGGTGCCCGGTGCCACGAGCGGCACCGCAGTCGCCCCGCCGGCCAGCCGCCCCGCCCGCACCCGCACCCGCACCCGCACCCGTACTCGTACTCGTACCTCCGTCTCCCCTTCCTCCCGGCCGCCCATCCATCCGCCACTGCCCTGGAGAGTCATGTCCCGCCGCCTGTTCACCTCGGAATCCGTGACCGAGGGCCATCCCGACAAGATCGCCGACCAGATCAGCGACACCATCCTGGACGCCCTGCTGTGCCAGGACCCCGCCTCGCGCGTCGCCGTCGAAACACTGATCACCACCGGCCAGGTGCACATCGCGGGCGAGGTCACCACCGCCGCGTACGCCGATGTCGCCACCCTGGTCCGGGACAAGATCCTCGAGATCGGCTACGACTCCTCGGCCAAGGGCTTCGACGGCGCCTCCTGCGGCGTCTCGGTGTCCATCGGCGCGCAGTCGCCCGACATCGCCCAGGGCGTCGACACCGCCTACGAACAGCGCGTGCAGGGCGAGCAGGGCGACGCGCTGGACGCGCAGGGCGCCGGCGACCAGGGCCTGATGTTCGGCTACGCGACCGCCGAGACCCCCACCCTGATGCCGCTGCCCATCGAGCTGGCCCACCGTCTCTCGCACCGGTTGAGCGCGGTCCGCAAGGACGGCACCGTCCCCTACCTGCGCCCCGACGGCAAGACCCAGGTCACCATCGAGTACCGGGACCACCGCCCCGCCCGCCTGGACACCATCGTGGTCTCCTCCCAGCACGCCGCCGACATCGACCTCGAGACGCAGCTCGCCCCCGACCTGCGTACGCACGTCATCGAGCCGGTCCTGGCCCGGCTCGCCGAGGACGGCATCAAACTCGACACCGACGACCACCGCCTGCTGGTCAACCCGACCGGCCGTTTCGAGATCGGCGGCCCGATGGGCGACGCGGGCCTGACCGGCCGCAAGATCATCGTCGACACGTACGGCGGCATGGCCCGCCACGGCGGCGGCGCCTTCTCCGGCAAGGACCCCTCCAAAGTGGACCGTTCGGCCGCCTACGCGATGCGCTGGGTCGCCAAGAACGTCGTCGCGGCCGGCCTGGCCACCCGCTGCGAGGTCCAGGTCGCCTACGCCATCGGCAAGGCCGAACCGGTCGGCCTGTTCATCGAGACCTTCGAGACCGCGACCGTCCCCCAGGAGCGGATCGAGCGGGCCGTCGCCGAGGTCTTCGACCTGCGCCCGGCCGCCATCATCCGCGACCTGGATTTGCTGCGCCCCATCTACGCGCAGACCGCCGCCTACGGCCACTTCGGCCGCGAGCTCCCCGACTTCACCTGGGAGCGCACCGACCGCGCCGAGGCCCTGCGCGCGGCGGTGGACGCGGGCTGACCACCCCGCCCCGCCCCGGCGCGCGGCGGCCCCCCCGCCGCGCGCCCCCCCCGCTCCGCGCGCCGCCCCCTCAACGCCGCCCCTCCGCGTCGCCTCCGCGCCGTCTCTTCGCTGTTTCCCGGCGTCCTTTGCCGGGTCCTGCCCGCCGCCTGCTGGTCCAAGGAGTGCTTTTTCCGTGCGTATCGCCGTGACCGGATCGATAGCGACCGACCATCTGATGGTGTTCCCCGGCCGCTTCGCCGAGCAGCTGATCAAGGAGCAACTGGAGCGGGTCTCCCTGTCCTTCCTCGCCGACCGCCTCGAGGTCCGCCGCGGCGGCGTCGCCGCCAACATCGCCTTCGGCCTGGGCCTGCTGGAGCTGAACCCGATCCTGGTCGGCGCCGCGGGCCTGGACTTCGCCGAGTACGGCACCTGGCTGCGCGAACACGGCGTGGACACCGACGCCGTCCAGGTCAGCGACACCCTGCACACCGCCCGGTTCGTGTGCACCACCGACCAGGACCAGAACCAGATCGCCACCTTCTACGCCGGCGCCATGGCCGAGGCCGCCCGCATCGACCTGGCCGCGATCACCGCCCGCACCGGTCCTCCCGCCCTCGTCCTGATCGGCGCCGACGACCCCGAGGCCATGCTGCGCCACACCGCCACCGCCCACCGCCTGGGCCTGCCGGTGGCCGCCGACCCCTCCCAGCAGCTGGCCCGCCTGGACCGCGACCAGGCCCGCCGGCTCGTCGACGGCGCCCGCTGGCTGTTCACCAACGAGTACGAGGCCGCCCTGCTGCTGGAGCGCACCGGCTGGAGCCGGCCGCAGCTCCTGGACCGCGTCGGCACCTGGATCACCACCCTGGGCGCGGGCGGCGCCGCCCTCACCCGCGCCGGCGCGCAGCGGCTGCACGTGCCGGCCGTCCCCACCGACAAGATCGCCGACCCCACCGGGGCGGGCGACGCCTTCCGCTCCGGTTTCCTGGCCGGCACCGCCTGGCAGCTGCCGCACGAACGGGCCGCTCAGCTCGGCTGCGCGCTGGCCACCACCGTCCTGGAATCGGTCGGCACCCAGGAGTACAAGCTCATCCCCGCCGACCTGATCGCCCGCATCGACCAGACCTACGGCCGCGGCGCGGCCCGCGCCATCGAAACCCGGCTCGCCCCGGCTCCGTAACCCCGACCTGCCGACCTGCCGGCCTGCCAGCCCGTCGGCCCGTCGACCTGCCGGCCTGCCGGCCTGCCGTGCCGGGCCGGGCCGACCGGCAGTGCCCCGCTCACCCGGCCCGCCCGCGCCGGCCCGCCCGCGCCGGCCCGCCCGCGCCGGGCGGCCCCCGCCCGCCAACACCCCCCCGCCCACGCCCGCAGAGGGCGCCGCCATGGGCACCGCCCCCGGCGTCCGGCCCGCCCAGGCCACCCGGGCTTCAACGGGGTCGTCCGGGTCGCCCGGGGCCGCCCCCGGCGTGCCCGTCCCGCACCGCCCCGGAGGCCCGCCCCGGGGGCCCGCCCCTGTCCACGCCGAACGCCGGAGGCCGGCAGTGACCGCACTGCGCGACATCGTCGAGGGAGAGGCACCGTCCTTCTCCTTCGAGTTCTTCCCGCCCAAGACCGACGCCGCGGCCCGCACCCTGTGGCAGACCATCCGCCGGGTCGAGAGCCTGGCCCCGGCCTTCGTCTCGGTCACCTACGGGGCCGGCGGCTCCTCCCGGGACCGCACCGTGCAGGTGACCAAACGCATCGCGGCCGAGACGACCCTGCGCCCCGTCGCCCACCTGACCGCGGTCGGCCACTCGGTGGCCGAACTGCGCCACATCATCGGCCAGTACGCCGACGCCGGGGTCCGCGACATCCTGGCCCTGCGCGGCGATCCGCCCGGGGACCCCAACGCGCCCTGGATCCCGCACCCCGACGGCTACACCCATGCCCACCAACTGGTGCGCCTGGTCAAGGAGTCGGGGGCCTTCAGCGTCGGCGTGGCGGCCTTTCCCGAACGCCACCCGCGCTCGGCGGACTGGGACAGCGACATCCGCCACTTCGTCGCCAAGTGCCGGGCGGGCGCCGACTACGCCATCACCCAGATGTTCTTCCACGTCGAGGACTACCTGCGGCTGCGCGACCGGGCGGCCGCCGCGGGCTGCACCACCCCGATCATCCCGGAGATCATGCCAGCCACCGACGTGCGCCAGATCGGCCGCTTCGCCGCCCTGAGCGGCGCCGCGTTCCCCGAACACCTGGCCCACCGCCTGGAGGCCGCCCGCCACGACCCGGCACAGGGCCACCGCATCGGTGTCGAGTACGCCACCGCCATGGCCGAACGGCTGCTGGCCGAGGGCGCCCCCGGACTGCACTACATCACCCTCAACCGCTCCACCGCGACGCTGGAGATCCACCGCAACCTGTGCACCCCCAGCACGAGCGGCGAACCCCGCGACCTCGCCGCTCCCCGCTGAGGGCCTGCGTCATGACCCCGGCCGGACCGGACGCCGGCCGCCCGGCACGCACCCCCGGGCCTGAAAGGCCAGAGGGACCGGACCCCGACGCCGGATCGCCGAAACGCCCCCGTAGCTCCCCCCGCCCCGGGCCCGAACGCCCCGGGTTCGAACGGCCCGGACCCGGACCCGGACCTCCCCGCAGGGCGCAGGGGCGGCGCTGCGGCGCCCTGCGGCCGCACGCACCAGACGACGCCCACCGGACCCGGCCGGGGCCATGAACAGGCCCTGAGGCGCGAACTTCCCGACAAGGAGGACCACCAGATGCACGACACCGAGGAGGAAGAGGCCAGGCGGTCCCGGGACGTACCGGTGCTCGCCCCGCCCCGCCCGCCGCCGCTGCGACTGGCGGGCATCGACGAGGACGACACCTGGGAACCCCACCTGGTCCGCGGCATCGACTGACCCCCGCCCCGCCCCCGGGCAACCGGCACCCCCACGCCCCCGGCCCCCGGCCCTCGGCGCCGGTGTCCCGTCCCGGGACGGGGCGCAGCCCTGCGGCGCCCCCGAACCGCCTCGCCCGGCCGGGCCTGGGGCCGGGGGCGGGATGAACAGCAGCGCACCGACCGGACCACCGCGCCCGACCACCGCGCGGGCAGGCCGGCCCACCGCGCCCGGTCAACGGGCCCGTTCCGGACAGCCGCCCGGCAGGCAACGCGCCCACCCGGCCCAGGCAGGGGGGCGATCCGCGCCCGACCAGGCCCCGGCCCCTCGGGCCGGGGGAGGGCGGCCCGCCTCGGAGACCTCAAGTCCTCCTCTGCGGGGACGGTTGAGTTCCCCCCCCGTCCGGCCCCCCCGGGGCCTCGGAGGGGGTCTGCCCCCCCCGAGGACCTCAAGGCCCCGTGCCACGGCGTCGGTCGAGCCGCCCACCCCGGTCCGCCCGCCCCGCCCTCCGTGGCCCGTCGAGCCGCCCACCCCGGTCCGCCCGCCCCGCCCTCCGTGGCCCGTCGAGCCGCCCCCGTCCGTCCGTCCGGCCCTTCCGCCCGGGCTGGCGGAGTGGGGCCTGCCCCCGATGATCCCAACTCCCCGCGCGATGGCTCTGGTTGAGCCCCCCGGGCCCGCCCGCCCCGCTCTCTCGGGCCGGGGGAGTGCGGCCAGCGCCCCCCGGGGGGGCAAGTACCCGTTGTACGGGGCCGGTTGACCCGCCCCCTCCACCCGCCCCGCCCCCCCCGGCGCCGGGGGAGTGCGGCCCCACCGCGGCCTCAAGTCCCCTCCCCCCGGCGCCGGTTGCGCCGCCCCTCGCACACCCCACCCCCCGCAATGTGAGCCACGCCACTTTCTGATGCTCTAGGCGTCGGGGCGGCGTCCGTGTCACTATTCCGGTGCGTCCCCCCTGCCCGAAAAGCCGCCGCGCGGCAGGGCGGTGGCAGGCGAAAAGGGGAGCGGGCGCCGTATCCGCCGCCGCTCCGTGCAAGCTCCGCGCAAAAAGCCAACACCCCGCCCCGCTCCCTGCGGCACGAGCCGCTGCTGTGGGCCGGCGCCCGGGCGCGCACCCCGCACCACCGTGCCGGGGCGGCGCCCCCGATTCCTCGTAACGCCGCAGACGGGCACGCCGCAGACGGGCACGCCGCTGAGCGGCCCCGCATCCCGGGTCCTTTGGCCCCGCCCCGCACCCCGCGGCCCCGCACTCCGGGTCCCGCCGCGTGCCCCGAAGGACGTGGTGCACCACGCATCCGATGTCCTGCTTCATTCCTTCCTCACAGTCTGGATGACGCGATCTCCATGCAGAAAAGACAAAGGGAGCTGAGTGCGTTGACGCCAGCGGCCTCAGCACAGCGGGCATCGCGCCGTGGCCGGGCCCGCTCGGTCGGGGTGGGCCGCGCCCACGCGAAGGCCATCCTGCTGGGGGAGCACGCGGTGGTCTACGGTGCCCCCGCCCTCGCGCTGCCGGTGCCGCAGCTGCCGGTCACCGCCAGCGCCGGATGGTCCGAGCGCTCCCCGGACGACACCGGCGATGTGTCCCTGACCATGACGGGCTCCCCGACCCGGCCGGTGGGCACCCAGGCCACGGACTGGCTGCGGCGGCTGACCGCCGAGTTCCGGGCGAGGACCGGCATCGCCGCGGACGTCCACCTGGACGTCATCCTGGACTGCGCGGTGCCGCCGGGCCGCGGCCTGGGCTCCAGCGCGGCCTGCGCGCAGGCGGTGGTCCTCGCGCTGGCCGACCTCTTCGACCATGACGTCACCCCGCAGGCCGCCTTCGAGCTGGTGCAGACCGCGGAGAACGTGACCCACGGCCGGGCCAGCGGCGTGGACGCACGGGCCGTGGGCGCCGCCGCGCCCCTGCTCTTCCAGGCGGGCCGGGCGCAGGAACTGCCCCTGGGCTGCGAGGGCCTGTTCATCATCGCCGACAGCGGCGAGGTGGGCCGCACCAAGGACGCGGTCGCCCTGCTGCGCGAGGGCTTCGAGCGCCACGCCGGGGCCCAGGAGCACTTCGTGCGCCGGGCCAGCGAGCTGACCGACGAGGCACGCCTGGCCCTGGCCGACGGCAAACCGCAGGAACTGGGCAGCCGCCTGACGGAGTATCACGAACTGCTGCGGGCCGCCGGGCTGAGCACCCGGCGGATCGACACGCTGGTCCAGGCCGCCCTGACGGCCGGCAGCCTCGGAGCGAAGATCACCGGCGGCGGGATGGGCGGCTGCGTGATCGCGCTGACCGAGTCGGAACAGGCCAGCGCCGTCACCCGGCAGCTGCACGAAGCCGGCGCCGTGCAGACCTGGGTCCTCCCGCTGAAGGCACGCGCCGGCCACAGCCGGTGACACACCGCCCCCGCCGGTGACACCGGACCCGCCCCCGCTCGTGTCCCTGTTCCTGTCCCGCCCCCGGCGGGCCGGTACGGACGCAGGCACGGGGGCAGGTGCGGGCGCGGGTGCGGGTGCGGGTGCGGTTGGAGTGCGACAAACACGATGAGAAAAAGGGTCGGTGGATAGGGCATGACCAGTGGGCCGGGCATAGGCATTCATGATCTGTCGTTCGCGACGACCGAGTTCGTGCTGGCGCACGCGGCGCTCGCCGCGTACAACGGCACGGAGATCGGCAAGTACCACCTGGGCATCGGCCAGGAGTCGATGAGCGTGCCGGCGGCCGACGAGGACATCGTCACGCTGGCCGCGGCCGCGGCCGCGCCGGTGATCGCCCGGCACGGCAGCGAGAACATCCGCACCGTGGTCTTTGCCACGGAGTCCTCCATCGACCAGGCCAAGGCGGCCGGGGTGTATGTGCATTCGCTGCTGGGGCTGCCCTCCGCGGCCCGGGTGGTGGAGCTCAAACAGGCCTGTTACGGGGCCACGGCGGGGCTGCAGTTCGCGCTGGGCCTGGTGGCGCGCGACCCCTCCCAGCAGGTCCTCGTGATCGCCAGCGATGTCTCCAAGTACGAGCTGGACAGCCCCGGCGAGGCCACGCAGGGCGCCGCGGCGGTGGCGATGCTGGTGGGCGCGGACCCCGCCCTGGTGCGCATCGAGGGCCCCTCGGGGCTGTTCACCGCGGACGTGATGGACTTTTGGCGGCCCAACTACCGCGATGCGGCGCTGGTGGACGGCCAGGAGTCGATCCACGCGTATCTGCAGGCGGTGGAGGGCTGCTGGAAGGACTACAGCGGACAGGGCGGGCACGCGCTGGAGGAGTTCGCGGCGTTCTGCTACCACCAGCCGTTCACGAAGATGGCCTACAAGGCCCACCGGCACCTGCTGGAGTACTGCGGGCACGACCACACCAAGGACGCCATCGAGGCGGCGCTGGGCCAGACCACCGCCTACAACCGGGTGATCGGCAACAGCTACACCGCGTCGGTGTACCTGGCGCTGGCCGCGCTGCTGGACCAGGCCGGGGACCTCAGCGGCCGCCCGGTCGGGTTCTTCAGCTACGGATCGGGCAGCGTCGCGGAGTTCTTCGCGGGTCACGTCGTGCCGGGCTACCGCGCCCAGCTGCGCACCGCGGAGCACCGGGCGGTGATCGAACGGCGCCGGCCGCTGGACTACGCGGACTACCGCGAGCTGCACGAGCGCTCCTTCCCCGCGGACGGCGGCGGCCACCCCACGCCGGTGCAGACCAGCGGCGACTTCCGGCTGGCGGCCCTGCACGGCCACAAGCGGATCTACCAGCGCCGCTGACGCCCGCCCCCCTGCCACCGCCCACCGGCGCCGGCCGGGCCCCTGCCCCGCCGGCCACCACCCCACCCTCGGCGCACCACGGCCGCGCCGGCCACGACCCCGCCCCGGCGCATCACGGCCGGGCGCGGCCACCACCTCGCTGGCCGGCGCATCACGGACGCGCCGGCCACGACCCCGCCCCGGCGCATCACGGCCGGGCGCGGCCACCACCTCGCTGGCCGGCGCATCACGGACGCGCCGGCCACCACCCCACCCCCGGCGCACCACGGCCCACCCTGGCCCGGTGCACCGCGACCGGGCCGGCACCGACCCCACCCCTGGCGCATCACGGCCGTCCCGGCCACCACCCCGCTCCGGCGCACCACGGCCGGGCGCGGCCACGACCCCATCCCGGCCCGGCGCACCGCGACCGCGCCGGCACCGACTTCGGCCCGGCGCACCACGGCCGGGCGCGGCCGGCCATCCGGGCCCGGCCGCAAGCAGAGCCACGAGCGGCGCTGACGCCCCCGTGCGAACGCAGCTGAAAGGAGCAGGCGCATGAGCGGCATCGCCGTCCTGGGCACGGGTGCCTACGTGCCCGAACGGATCGTCACCAGCGACGAGGTCGGAGCACCGGCCGGCGTCGACGGAGACTGGATCGTACGGAAGACCAAGATCAGGGAGCGGCGCTGGGCCGCCCCCGGTCAGGCCACCTCGGACCTGGCCGTGGCCGCCGGACGGCGCGCCCTGGCCGCGGCCGGCCTCACCCCCGGCGACCTGACCCTGATCGTGGTGGCCACCTCCACCCCCGACCGGCCGCAGCCGCCCACCGCGGCCTACGTGCAGCAGCAGCTGGGCGCGGTGGGCGCGGCCGCCTTCGACGTGAACGCGGTCTGCTCGGGCAGCGTGTTCGCGCTGTCGGTGGCGCAGAGCATGCTGGCCCACCAGGGCGGGCGGGCCCTGGTGATCGGCGCGGACCTCTACTCGCGGATCCTGGACCCGGCCGACCGCCGCACCGTCGTGCTGTTCGGGGACGGCGCCGGCGCCCTGGTGCTGGGCAGCGACAGCCCCGGCCCGCGGGTGCGGCACGTGGCCCTGCACTCCTTCGGGGAACTGTCCGGCCTGATCGAGGTGCCCGCCGGCGGCAGCCGCCACCCCGCCGACCCGGCCGCCCTGGAGGCGGGCCTGCAGTACTTCGCGATGCAGGGACGCGAGGTGCGCCGCTTCGTGGTGGAGCAACTGCCCCAGCTGACCAAGGAGTTCCTGCACGAGGCGGGCGTGGCCGCCGAGGACATCGCGCACTTCGTGCCGCACCAGGCCAACGGCGTCATGCTCGACACCGGCCTGGAGGACCTGGTGCTGCCCAACGCCACCACCCACCTGACACTGGAGCACTACGGCAACACCGGGTCGGCCTCCGTCCCCATCACCCTGGACGCGGCCGTGCGCAGCGGAGCCTTCCGGCCCGGAGACCTGGTGCTCCTGGCCGGCTTCGGAGGCGGCATGTCCGCAGGGTTCGCCCTGCTGGAATGGTGAACGGCTACCGCCCGCCCCGGGACAGCGGATGAGGGCCGGCGACGGACGAACGCGCAGCGCCCGGGCCACCGGCCCCGCCGCGCGCCGTTTCACCCGTCCCGCACGTCCCCCGCGCCCCCACCCGTGCGCCCCGGCGCGCAACAGGTGCGGGCCGCCGCCCGGCTGAGGTTCTTCCCGGGCCGGCGGGGCGTGCGCCGGAGCACCGTCGACAGCTGCCCGCGACGGTGCTCGCCGGCCCCACCCACAGCGCCCGCCGCGCACCGCGGCCGGGCCCGGCGTGGGGTCGCCGTCCCGTTGCGTGACCCAGCAGAAACGGTAGACATGTCAGCACCACAGAACACGGTGTGCGTGATCGGCGCCGGCCCGCGCGGCCTGTCCGTGCTCGAGCGGCTGTGCGCCCACGCCCGCCGCCACGCCCCCCGCACCCCCCTGCGCATCCACCTGGTCGACCCCTACCCGCCCGGTCCCGGCAAGGTGTGGCGCACCGACCAGTCGCCCCACCTGCTCATGAACACCGTGGCCGGACAGATCTCGGTCTTCACCGACGCCAGCGTGGACCTGCACGGCCCCCTGGAACCGGGACCGAGCCTGCACGAGTGGGCCGGGCAGCTGGCCGCCGGACAGATCCCCGGCGCGCACCCGGCCCCCGTCCTGGCCCAGGCCCGCGCCCTGGGCCCCGACACCTACCCCACCCGCGCGTTCTACGGCCACTACCTGCACTGGGCCTACCGGCGCGTCCTCGAGAACGCCCCGGCCCACGTGCGCATCACCACCCACCGCACCCTGGCCCTGGCCCTGGACGACGACCCCGGCACCACCCCCGGTGATGCCCCCGGCACCGCTCCCGGCACCGCTCTCGGCACCGAGGGTGCTTCCGCTCCCCGCCAGCGCGTGCTGCTGGCCGACGGCACCCGCCTGCAGGACCTGGACGCCGTGATCCTGTGCCAGGGCCACCTGCCGGCCCATGCCACCGGCGGCGAGCGGGACTTCGCCGCCCGGGCCCGCCGGCTGGGCCTGCGCCACATCGCGCCGGCCAACCCCGCCGACGTCGACCTGGACGCCCTGGACCCGGGCGCCACGGTGCTGCTGCGCGGCCTGGGCCTGAACTTCTTCGACTACCTGGCCCAGCTCACCGCCGGCCGCGGCGGCACCTTCGCCCGCGCCGGCAGCCGGCTGGTCTACCACCCCAGCGGGAAGGAACCCCGGCTGTACGCGGGCTCCCGGCGCGGCATTCCCTACCAGGCCCGCGGCGAGAACGAGAAGGGCCCGCACGGCCGCCACGAGCCGCTGCTGCTCACCCCCGCACGCATCGCCGAACTGCACGGCCGGCACCGCGGCGCCGGCCTGGACTTCGCCCGCGACGTGTGGCCGCTGATCGCCCGGGAGGCCGAGACCGTCTACTACACGACGCTGCTCACCTCGCGCGGCGACGGCGCACGGGCCGCCCGCCTCAAGCGCGACTACCTGGCCGCCGGCGCCCAGCAGGAGCAGACCGACGCCGTCCTGGAGGCGTACGGCATCGGTGACAAGGACCGCTGGGACTGGGACCTGCTCGCCCGGCCCTACCGCGACCGGGAGTTCACCGGCCCGCACGACTTCACCGGCTGGCTCCTCGACCACCTGCGCCAGGACGTGGCCGAGGCGCGCAGCGGCAACGTCGGCGGGCCCCTCAAGGCGGCCCTGGACGTCCTGCGGGACCTGCGCAACGAGATCCGCCTCGCGGTCGACCACGGCGGCCTGCACGGCGACTCCCACCGCACCGACCTGGACGGCTGGTACACCCCGCTCAACGCGCACCTGTCCATCGGCCCGCCGGCCCGCCGCGTCGAGGAGATGGTCGCGCTGATCGAGGCCGGCGTGCTGCGGGTCATCGGACCGGGCCTGCAGGTGAGCGCGGACGCCCACGGCTACACCGTCACCTCCCCGCGGGTGCCCCACTCGGCCGTACGGGTGGGGGCCCTGGTCGAGGCCCGGCTGCCCGCGATCACCCTGCGCCGCACCGGCGACCCGCTCCTGCGCCACCTGCTGGAGCACGGCCAGTGCAGCGCCTACCGCATCCGCACCCGCTCCGGCGGCACCGTGCAGACCGACGGACTGGCCGTCACCCGGCGGCCCTTCCGCCTGATCGACGCGGCCGGCCGCGCCCACCCGCGGCGCTTCGCCTTCGGGGTGCCCACCGAGTCGGTGCACTGGGTGACCGCCGCCGGCATCCGCCCCGGCGTCAACTCGGTGACGCTCACCGACGCCGACGCCATCGCCCACGCCGCCTGGGCCTGCACCCAGGCCCAGCCCGAAACCGGGCCCGGGACGGCAGCGAGCGCGACAACCGGTCCTGCAGCCGACCCTGCGCCCGGGCCGGAAACCGGGCTCGAAACCGGGCCTGCAACTTGGCCTGCGCCCGGGCCTGCGACCGGACCCGGGCTGGCAGCGGGCGCGGCGCAGGGCGCCGTTCCCCCCGGCCACGGGCCCGGCCCGGGCCGCGGCCCCGCCCCCGGACCCGTACAAGGAGCCAGCCATGCTGCCCACTGACCTTCCGCCCGGCGTCCTTGGCCGTGCCCCGCAGTTGCCGGACAGTGGTCTGCTCGCGCCGGTCTGGGCGGACACCCCGGTGGCGGCCGCGGTCGGCGACGGTGCCTGGCTGCAGGCCATGCTGGATGCCGAGGCGGCGCTGAGCCGGGCCCAGGCCCGGCTCGGCACGGTGCCCCGGCCGGCCGCCGAGGTGATCACCCGGGCGGCCCGGGCCGAAGACCTGGACCTGCACGCCCTGGCCCGCCAGGCCCGCCAGTCCGCCAACCCGGTGGTGGCGCTGGTGCGGGAGTTCACCGCCCTGGTGGCCGCGCAGGACCCCGACGCGGCCCGCTACGTCCACCGCGGATCCACCAGCCAGGACATCCTGGACACGGCGCTGATGCTGGTGGCCGGCCGGGCACTGCGGCTGATCCGCGCCGACCTGGACCGCTCCGAGCAGGCGCTGGCCGCGCTGGCCCGCACCCACCGCGACACCCTCATGGCCGGCCGCACCCTGGCCCTGCACGCGGTGCCCACGACGTTCGGCCTCAAGGCGGCCGGCTGGCGCCACCTGGTCCTGGACGCGGCGGACAAACTGCAGACCCTCGACGCCCAGGGCCCCGTCCAGCTCGGCGGGGCCGCCGGCACCCTGGCCGGATACCTCCAGCACGCCCAGGACACCGAGCCCGCCGCCTACACCACCAACCTGACCCGGGCCTTCGCGGCCGAACTGGGCCTGGCGGCGCCGCTGCTGCCCTGGCACGTGCTGCGCACCCCGGTCGCCGACCTGGCCCAGGGCGCCGCGTTCACCTGCACCGCCCTGGGCAAGATCGCCGTCGATGTGCTGTCGCTGACCCGTACCGAGACCGGCGAGGTGCACGAGCCGGCACCCGCCGGCCGGGGCGCCTCCTCGGCGATGCCGCACAAACGCAACCCCGTGCTGGCCACCGCGGTGCGCTCGGCCGCCCTGCAGGCACCCCAGCTCGCCGCCACTGTGCTGGGCTGCATGCTCAGCGAGGACGAACGCTCGGCCGGCGCCTGGCACGCCGAGTGGGAGCCGCTGCGCGCCCTGCTGCGGCTGGCCGGGGGAGCGGCCCACCAGACGGTGGAACTCGTCTCCCAGCTGTCGGTCGACCCGGCGCGTATGCGCGCCAACGCCGCACTGACCGGCGGGCGGATCGTCTCCGAGCGGATCGCCGCCGTACTGGCCCCGCTGCTGGGCAAGGACGCGGCACGAAAGCTGCTGGACGAGGCCTCGGCCCGCTCGGCGCGCACCCACACCCCCCTGGACGCCCTGCTGCGCGCGGACGAGCGGGTCGCGGCCGTCCTGGACCAGGCGCGCTGGGCCGACCTGTTCGCGCCCGAGGCCTACACCGGGGCCGCAGGACCGCTCACCGACCGCGCCCTGGCCCGCACCCGGCCCGCCCCCAACCGGCCCGCCCCCAACCGGCCCGCCCCCAACCGGTGAGCCCTCAACCGGTGAGCCCCGCCGGGCGGCCGGGCGGGCCGGCCGCCCGGCGGGGGCGTCCTTCAGCGCTGGCGCTGCAGGGCGATCACCGTGAGTTCCTCGATGTCGAACTCCGAGCGGCCCGGTGTGCCGTAACGCGTTATCTTCCCCCGGCTTACCCATTTGCGGATGGTCGCCTCGGAAACCCCCGCGGCCAGCGCGGCCACGTTCGTGGGAACGAGCCGGTGACGTGGTGGCCTGTTCATGCGGCGTCCTTTCGCTGTCGGTTCATGAGATGCCGTACGGCAAGCAGTTCGCGCATTTCCCAGGCATGCCCCGCCGAGCAGCCCAGGCCGCTCTTTCCGGCACCGCCCGGCCGCCGCGGCGACGTGCTGATCTTTCCCGGGCAGCCGGTCACGACGCACGCGATGAGCACCGCATTGTGCTCACCCGGATCGGGGTCGATGGCCCGCAGCAATTCCACGTGCAGGCTCTCGATCTCATCGGCGAATTCGGCGGCGGGCGGCCGGCCCGTCAGCCACTCCAGATGGCGCAGCAAGAAGCCCGTCAGGGCCGGGACGGAGCGGTCGGGGACGGCGGACCCGAGTTTCTCCGCGACGAAACAGGACCACGAGTCGAGGATGGCCAGACTGTTGTTCCTGGCATCCAGCGCGGACAGATTCAGATGATCCCGCTTGCGGCTGCCCGACACCTTTGTCGGGTTCCGCCGCCGGGAGGCCGACAGAATGTGGTACAGCCCCTCCTGGTGGAGGCCGGGAAGCATGCGCAGGTTACGTTCCAGCTGCCCCAGGCACGGGACACAGAGCGCGGACCCGGCGGCGGCACGGACTTCCTGGGCATGGTTCCTGGGGCATGAGTGGAACTCCATCGAATGAAATCTCCTTCATGAGCTGGCGCGCGCCCCGCAAACGGCCGGGGACGCAAAACCCCATGCCGATTGCCGCGGTAATGCAGAACAAGAGGGCCCGTGGGGGAGGGGAGTGGGGCCGGTTCCCCCGGTGGAGAGCCGCTGGAGAAAACCGTGAGAAAGGAAAAGCCCTTCACGGTCCCGTCAGGAAATCCCGGAAAAGGAATATGATTCTGGCCCGCCGCGTGCAGGCCATGGCGTGTTCAGTGAATACGGCTGCCATGCGCGTACTGTCCCCCCGCTGTTGCACAGATCCCCCGGTCCTGCCGAGCTGCAGCCAGGGGTGCACTTGGGAGAGTTCCATGAGCGGTCGGGGGTGTCAACGTGCCTCCGGCCGGGGAGAGAGCGTTAAACCAGGGCGTGTAAATTTTTCTTTTCGTAATCTAACGCCCCTAAAGGGGAATTCTAGATTCCTCTTTTCTGGAGGAGAACTCTAGTCTTCTTCAGGTTTCGGCGTGACCGGGCAGCGTCCGCCTTGTGAATACCCGCGGCGCGTGCTGTGTGCCGCCGCCGTGCGCGCCCCGTAACAACCAAGGAGATAGGCATGGTTAACGAAAAGACCACCGGGACCGATTCGGGCAGCCAGGAATTGTCCGCCGCCGCGCGCCGCACCACCGAGGAACTGCTGCAGAAAATGGAGCGGCGGCTGAGCTCGTTCCTGGCGGCCGAACGCAGGGTGTGGGGCGCGGCGGACGAGCGGGCGGCCGGCGCCGTCGACGCGGTCTCCGGCCTCGTCACGGCCGGCGGCAAACGCATCCGGCCCGCCTTCTGCATCACCGGCTACCTCGCCGCCGGCGGCGACCCGGGCAACCCGGGCATCGTGGCGGCGGCCGCCGCCGTGGAGATGCTGCACGCCTCCGGCCTCATCCACGACGACATCATCGACGCCTCCAGCCACCGGCGCGGGGTGCCCACCGTGCACGCCAAGCACTCCGCGCTGCACGAGAGCCGCGCCTGGCAGGGCGAGTCACGCCGGTTCGGCGAGGGCGTGGCCCTGCTGGTCGGGGACCTGGCCCTGGTCTACTCCGACCAGCTGATGTCCCAGGCGCCCCCGTCGGTCATCCCGGTGTGGAGCAAACTGCGCTCGGAAGTGATGATCGGCCAGTACATGGACATGACCGCGGCCGCCGAGTTCTCCGTCGACCCCGACCTCTCCCGCTGGATCGCCCTGATCAAGTCCGGCCACTACACCATCCACCGGCCCCTGGTGGTGGGGGCGAGCGCGGCCGGACGCGCCGACCTGGCGCCCGCCTTCGCCCAGTACGGCGAGGCGGTGGGCGAGGCCTTCCAGCTCCGCGACGACCTGCTGGACGCCTTCGGGGACTCCGCGGACACCGGCAAGCCCGCCGGCCTCGACTTCAGCCAGCACAAGATGACGCTGCTTTTGGGCTGGGCGATGCAGCGCGACGAACGCATCCACCAGCTGATAACGGAGCCCGGCCACACCCCCGACGAGGTACGCCGGCGCCTGGTGGACACCGGGGTGCTCGACGACGTCGAAAAGCACATCAGCGCCCTGGTCGAACAGGGCTGCAGGGCCATCGACGACGTGCCCATCGGCCCCATCTGGCGCAGCGAACTGACCCGCATGGCCAACCGGGTCGCCTACCGCACCGCCTGACCCCCCATCCCGCAGCCCCCTCCGGCCGGCCCGCCCCCGGCCGGAGGGGAACCACCCCGGCGCCGCCCGGCCGGGGGCGGTAAACGCCCCGCCCCGGGCCCGGCCGTCCCGCCACCGTTACGGCTCACAGCCCACCGACTCGGCCTCGGCGGCCAGATGCCCGCCGCACCGGGGGAGCGGGCAAGGCGTATCCGGAACCCGGCCGCCCGCAGCCGGCCGCATGGCGCCCCAACGCACACACCGCCGGGACGCACACCGGCCGTGGCCCGAGCCCCCTGAACCCCCGGCGCCGGGTGCCGAGCCTCTGAACCCCGGCGCCGGGCACCGGCCCCTTGAACCCCGGCGTGGGGCACCGGGCTTCTGAATCCCCGGCGTGGGGTGCCGAGTCTTTGAACCCCGGCGCCGGGCACCGGCCCCTTGAACCCCGGCGTGGGGCACCGGGCTTCTGAATCCCCGGCGTGGGGTGCCGAGTCTTTGAACCCCGGCGCCGGGCACCGGCCCCTTGAACCCGGGCGCCGGGCGCCGAGCTTCTGAACCCCCGGCGTGGGGTGCCGACCCCTTGACCCCGGCGCAGAGCTTCTAAGCCCCGGCGTCGAATGCCGAGCCTCTGAACCCCCGGCGTCGAGCGCCGAGCCTCGAACCCCCGGCCTTGGGCGTCGCCCCCTTGAACCCGGGCGTCGGGCGCCGGGCCTTTGAACCCCCGGCGTCGGGTGCCGAGCCTCTGAACCCCAGTGCCGGGCGCCGGGCCTCTGAACCCCCGGACTCGGACGTCGAGCCCCTTGAACCCTGGTGCCGGGCACCGCCCCCTGAACCTTGCGCCGGCACCGAGCCTCTGAGCCCTGGCGCCGGGCGACGCCCCTGCCGGGCGTCCCCCGCGGGCCGGGCACCCCCCGGCCCGCCCTCCCCGGGCGCCGTCTCCGGCCAGGCGCCCCCTCCGCCAAGCACCCCCGGGCCAAGCACCCCCGGGCCAAGCACCCCCGCGCCGGGCGTCCCTCCCGCCCCCGCGCCGGGCATCCCTCCCGCCCCCCCGCGCCGGGACGGCCCGGTACGCCCCCGGCAACATCGGGCCCCGCCCGCGCCCCGCGCCACCGTTGCCGTCCCGGGTGCCGGCTCGACGTCTGCCGCAGCTCTCGTCGGGGCGGCCTCGAGGGGGGCTCGAGGCGCTGCCGGGGCCGGCGCGGGGTGGCGGGCCCGGCGGGGGAGGGGCGTAGCGGTCCGCGTACACGGTCCCACCAGGCACGGCATCCCCCGCCCCGGCCCGCCCCGGCAGCCGGCCGCGGCCGGTGCGCCCCGGACCGGCAACCCCCGTGCCGCATGCGGGGGGCGGGGGAACCTGCCGGGGACGCGGCCGCGCGCCGCATGATGCACCCACGGATGCACCGAAAGGGCGGCCACGATGAGTCCGCACCAACGCCCCGCCGACGGCCGCGGCCACGCCGTGGTGATCGGGTCGGGCCCGGCCGGGCTCACCGCGGCCCGGGCCCTGGCCAACTCTCTGGACCGGGTCACCGTCATCGAGCGCGACCGCCTGCCGCAGGGCCCCGGCCGCCGCCCCGGCACCCCCCAGGCCCGGCACACCCACACCCTCACCGCCGCCGCCCAGCAGGGCCTGGAGCGCCTCTTTCCCGGCATCGGCCAGGACCTCGCCCGCGCCGGCGCGGTCCCCCTGCGCATGCCCCAGGACCTGCTGCTGCTCGGCCCGCACGGCTGGCTGCCCCGCTTCGACTCCGGCCTGCCGCTCCTCAGCGCCGGCCGCGACCTGATCGAGGCGGTGCTGCGCGAGCACCTGCGCACCGACCCCAGGGTGCGCTTCCTGCCGGGCCACGAGGTCACCGCCCTGCAGCCCGGCCGCAACGACACCGTCACCGGCGTCTGGGCGCGCCCGCGCGAGCGGCGGGCCCCCGACGGCCGGGGCCCGGCACGGCTGATCCGCGCCGACTTCGTGGTGGACGCCTCCGGACACACCTCCCGCGCCCCGCACTGGCTGGCCCGGCTCGGCTACCCAGCGCCTCCCGAGAGCGTGACGGCGGCCCGCACCACCTACGCCTCCGCCCTGCTGGCCCCGCCCGTGGGCCATGTCGCCGACTGGCAGGGCCTGCTGCTCATGGCCTCGCCCGACAACCCCCGCCAGGGCCTGCTCAGCCCCGTCGAGGGCGGCCGCTGGTCGCTCACGCTGTGCGCCGCCGACGGCACACCCCCGCCCACCGACCACGCCGGGCTGCTGCGCGCCGCCGGCGCCCTGCGCCACCCGCTGCTGCGCGAGGTCATCGAGGCCGCCACCCCGCTGGGCCCCCTGTACACCTGCACCCGCACCGAGAACCGCTGGCGCCACTACGAGCAACTGCGCCGCTGGCCCGACCAGTTCCTCGTCGTCGGCGACGCGCTGGCCCTCCTGGACCCCGCCCACGGCCCGGGCATGACCCTCGCCGTCCAGGGCGCCCTGGTCCTGGACCAGATGCTGGCCGGCCACGGCACCACGGTGGGCCTGGCCTACCGGCTGCGCCGCGCCCTGGCCCACCGCCTGGCCCCCGCCTGGCACTCCAGCACCCGCCACCTGCGCACCACCGGCACCGACCAGCCGGCCCCCACCGGCCTGCGCGCCCGCCTGGCCCGGCGCCACACCGCCCGCATCGCGGCCGCCGCCCCCACCGACCCGCACGCGGCGACCCAGCTGATCGCCCGGCTCCAGGCGGCCGGCCCGCTCGCCGGCGTGCCCCGCCCCCGCCACACCCCCACCCCCGCCCCCGTCCCCGCCGCGCCGCCCAGCACCACCCACGGCCCGCACGCCGGCCACCGCACCGCCGCGCCCGCCACCGCCCCCGGCGCGGCCCGCCCCGGCCCGGCCGGCCCCTTCGCGCCGTGGCCGGCCGCCCCGGCGGAGGGGGGAGCCGGACGCGGCCGGGGAAGAGCCGCGTCATAGGCTCCCGGCATGACCAAAGCGCAGCAACTGCCCCTCGTAGAAGCCGAGTTGAGCCGCCGCGGGCGGGTGTGCGGCCCCAACTTTGCGCGTAACCGTGCCCGGTTGGGTTCCCCCGCCGGGCCGGCCCGGCGGCGCGCCCGCCAATCCGCTCGAGAACCGGTGGAGTTGCGGCCGGCTTCCGGCTCGAGCACGGTTGTCCGCCCGCGGCGGGCCTCGATAGCGTTCGATCCGCTTCAGGGCACGGGCCCGTGTGCGCCGCTGCAGGCCGCCCCCACCACCGACCGCCCACCGGCCGGCGCGGGTGTGCCCGTGACGGCCGAGCGGCGAGGGGAGGGCGCGCGGGCATGAGCATCACCGAGAAGGCACCGCAGCGCGGGCAGGTGTCCAAGGGCGAGCGCATCGCCGACTACGTCGACGGACGGCTCGGCATCTACAAGGGACGCACCTTGATGCGCAAGGTCTTCCCCGAGCACTGGTCCTTCATGTTCGGCGAGATCGCGCTCTACAGCTTCATCATCCTGATCCTCACCGGCCTGTACCTGACCCTGTTCTTCAACCCGAGCATGGCCCACACCGTCTACGACGGCCCGCACGTCCCGCTGCAGGGCGTGCAGATGTCGGAGGCCTACGCCTCCACCCTCAGGATCAGCTTCGAGGTGCGCGGCGGCCTCTTCATCCGCCAGCTGCACCACTGGGCCGCCCTGACCATGATCGCCGCGACCATGGCGCACACCCTGCGGCACTTTTTGACCGGCTCCTTCCGCAAGCCGCGCGAGGTCAACTGGCTGATCGGCGTGGTCCTGCTGGTCCTGGTCACCCTGGAGGGCTTCCTCGGCTACTCGCTGCCCGACGACCTCCTCTCGGGCACCGGCCTGCGCATCGCCGAGGGCGTCACGCTCGCCATCCCGCTGGTGGGCACCTACGCGACGTTCTTCCTCTTCGGCGGCGAGTTCCCCAGCACGGACGTCATCCCCCGCTTCTACAGCCTGCACATCCTGCTGCTGCCGGGCATCATGCTGGCCCTGGTCTCGCTCCACCTGATCCTGGTCGTCTACCAGAAGCACACCCAGTTCCGCGGCCCGGGCCGCACCCAGCACAACGTCGTCGGCCAGCCGCTGATGCCGCACTACGCGGCCAAGGCGGGCGGCTTCTTCTTCCTGGTCTCCGGCGTCCTGGCCCTGATGGCGGGCCTCGCCCAGATCAACGCCGTCTGGGTGTACGGGCCCTACCGGCCCGACCAGATCTCCCAGGGCTCCCAGCCCGACTGGTACATGGGCTTCTTGGAGGGCGCCCTGCGCGCCTTCCCCGCCTGGGAGTTCGCCGTGGCCGGCCACACCGTCAACATGGGCGTCCTGATCCCGGCCGTCGTCCTGCCCACCCTCCTGATCGCCGTCGCCGCCCTGTGGCCCTTCCTGGAGGCCTGGATCACCGGGGACAGACAGGAGCACCACCTGCTGGACCGGCCCCGCGAACAGCCCACCCGCACCGCGTTCGTCTCCTCGCTGGCCGCCTTCTACCTGGTGCTGTTCTTCGGCGGCTCCAACGACATCCTGGCCGAGCGGTTCCACCTGTCCATGAACTCGATCACCTGGGGCGTGCGCGTCGGGGTCTTCGTCATCCCGGCCCTGGTCTACGTCATCACCAAGCGGATCTGCACCGGCCTGCAGCTGCGCGACCGCGACAAGCTGCTGCACGGCCGCGAGACCGGGCGCATCAAGCGGCTGCCGCACGGCGAGTTCACCGAGGTCCACGAGCGCATCGGCCGCGAGCAGGAGTACATGCTGCTCTCCCGCGACGTCCCCACGGCGCTGCCGGCCCCCGCCCGCGAGGACCGCGCCGGCATCCCCAACCCCAAATCCCGCACCCAGGCGGTGCGTTACCGGCTCAGCCGCTGGCTGACCGGCGGCCAGGTCCCCCGGCCCACCCCGCAGGAGATGCAAGAGGCCCTGCACCACCTCGATCCCGCCTCCAACGGACACCCGCGGATCGCCCCGGCCGTCCCCGACGAGGAACACGCGGCGGACCGGCAACGGCACTAGCCGCCCCGCCGCCCCGCCCGGCGCCGGGCCGGGCTGCGGGACTGCGGCGGGGGCGGCCGGGGGGCGGACCGCCCCGCCCGCAGGCCGCCCCCCCCCCCCCCCCCGCCCCCGGCGGCCGCGCCCGAACCGCGCGCCCCAACCCCGCGCCCCGGCCCGGCAGTTGACCGCCCGGCCCCGGCCATCCGTGACCCACGTCACCTCGAAGGGCCCTTGGTGCGGGGGCGTGGGCCGTGTCACTATTTCTGCAAGCCTCCCCTGCCCGAAAGCCGTGCCCCCTCCTTACGGAGCGCGGGGCCCCTCGGCCGCAGGGTGAGCCTCCCTCCCCGCCGCACCCCGCCGCACCCCGCCGCCCGGCCGCCCCCGCCCGCCGCCGCGCGCCGCGCACCGGACCGGCAGGCCCGCACGAATCCGCATACCCAATACCGCGCCCTGCCCGGCGGTAAACAGCACACGGCACACGGTGAATGCCGCATGGCAAAAACCGTGTCATGTCCGGGGCGGGCGCCCTCATCGTATTGATTTCGCCCCGCCGCACCGGGCAAGATCGAACGAGGCCGACCGGGGGGCCTTTCGGCGCCTTCTGCGCACCCCTCCCATGTGCCACCACCCGCACACGCTCAAAAAATCAAGGGGGATACCCATGTCCGATTCCGTACCCGCCGAGGGTTTTTCCGACGCCGCCGAACTGCGCCGCAAAAACCGCGCCACGGTCGAGCAGTACATGCACACCCGGGGCCAGGACCGGCTGCGCCGGCACGAACTGTTCACCGAGGACGGCCGCGGCGGCCTGTGGACCACCGACACCGGATCCCCGGTGGAGACGGTGGGCCGGGACCGGCTGGCCGAGCACGCGGTGTGGTCGCTGGGCTGCTTCCCGGACTGGGAGTGGTACAACATCCAGATCTTCGAGACACAGGACCCCAACCACATCTGGGTGGAATGCGACGGGCGCGGGAAAATCCGCTTCGGCGACTACCCGGAGGGCTACTACGAAAACCACTTCCTGCACTCCTTCGAACTGGAGAACGGGAAGATCAAGCGTAATCGCGAGTTCATGAATCCGTTCCAGCAGCTGCGCGCTCTCGGCATTCCGGTGCCCGAGATCAAGCGCACGGGAATACCCACCTGAAATTCGATACCACCGCTGGATCGGAGTACGTCATGAAAGACGTTATACGGGAGATTCGCATCCGCGGGGCACAACAACAACCCGAGTGGAGCGACCTGCCCCAGCTGAACCGCGTGGGCGAGGCCCTGGCCGCCCGCCCCGCCCTGGTCGAGGGCGACGACCTGGCCACCCTGCGCACCCTGCTGAGCAAGGTGGCCCAGGGCGAGGCGATGGTGCTGCAGTCCGGGGACTGCGCGGAGGACCCCCAGGAGTGCACCGGCCCCCAAGTGGCCCGCAAAGCCGCCCTGCTGGACCACCTGGCCGGCTCACTCGGCCTGATCACCGGCCGGCCCGTGCTGCGCGTGGGCCGCATCGCGGGACAGTTCGCCAAACCCCGCTCCAAGCCCACCGAGCACGTCGACGGCGTCGAACTGCCCGTCTTTCGCGGGCACATGGTCAACGGGCCCGAACCCGACCCGGAGAGCCGGCGCCCCGACCCGCTGCGCATCCTCACCGGCTACATGGCCGCCGGGGACATCATGGAACACCTGGGCTGGCGGGAGCGGGCCGCCGGCCGCGCCGTGGTGCAGCCGCCGGTGTGGACCAGCCACGAGGCACTGCTGCTGGACTACGAAACCCCCATGCTGCGCACCGACGACAAGGGCCGGCTGTTCCTGGGCTCCACGCACTGGCCCTGGATCGGCGAGCGCACCCGCCAGGTGGAAGGCGCGCACGTGGCACTGCTCTCCCAGGTCAGCAACCCGGTGGCCTGCAAGGTGGGGCCCTCCATGGAACCCGCCGAACTGCTGGCCCTGTGCGAGCGCCTGGACCCCTGGCGCGACCCGGGACGCCTCACCCTGATCGCCCGGATGGGCGTGAACGCCGTCGCCGACCGGCTGCCGCCGCTGGTGGAAGCCGTCCGCGAGGCCGGACACCCGGTCATCTGGCTGAGCGACCCGGTGCACGGCAACACCGTCACCGCCCCCGGCGGCTACAAGACCCGCATGGTGGGGACCGTCGCACGGGAAGTCGCCGCCTTCACGGAGGCGGTGCGCGGGGCCGGCGGCACCGCCGGCGGCCTGCACCTGGAGGCCACCCCCGACGACGTCACCGAGTGCGCCGGCACCGAGGCCGACCTGGACCGGGTCGGCGAGCGCTACCTCTCGTGCTGCGACCCGCGCCTGAACCCCGCCCAGGCCCTGTCCGTGGTCTCGGCCTGGACCGCCTGACCCGGCCGCGGCCCGCCCCACAGCGGCCCGCCGCCCCGCCCCGCCGTCCCACCGCAGCGCCGTCGTGCCCCGCACGCGCCCCGCACCAAGCCGAGGACTGAGCCATGACCGGCATACCCGCCATCCAGCCCTACCCGCTGCCCGCCCACGGCGACCTGCCCGCGGCCGCCGTGTCCTGGACCGCCCAGGCCCACCGGTCGGTCCTGCTGGTCCACGACATGCAGCGCTACTTCCTCAAGCCCTTCCCCGACAGCCTGCGCGGGCCCCTCATCGACAACGCCGCGCAGCTGCGCGACCGGTGCGCCGCCCAGGGCATCCCCGTCGCCTACACCGCCCAGCCCGGCGGCATGAACGACCAGCAGCGCGGCCTGCTCAAGGACTTCTGGGGCCCGGGCATGCGGCCCGAGCCCCAGGACCGCCAGGTCGTCGACGCCCTGGCCCCCACCGAGAAGGACTGGCTGCTCACCAAGTGGCGCTACAGCGCCTTCTTCAAGACCGACCTGCTGGAGCGGATGCGCGCCGCCGGCCGCGACCAGCTCATCCTGTGCGGCGTCTACGCCCACGTCGGCGTCCTCGCCACCGCCGTCGACGCCTTCACACACGACATCCAGCCGTTCTTCGTCGCCGACGCCACCGCCGACTTCTCCCAGGACTACCACCGCTCGGCCCTCACCTACGCCGCCGAACGCTGCGCCCGGGTCACCACCGTCAAGGGGCTGTTCACATGAGGCCACACCCCACCCCCGGCCCGGACGGGCCCGCCGACCTGCTCACCGCGGCCCTCGCCGGCCACACCGAGGCGTTCGCGCTGCTGCACCGGCCCGGCGCCGCCGGCCCCGACGTCATCGACGTGCTGACCGGCACGGTCTCCCACCCCGCCACCCTGGCCGACATCCCGCTGCCCGACACCCCCCACCCCGGACCCCACACCCGCCACGAGACGCTGGTCATCGTCCCCTACCGGCAGCTGGCCGAACGCCAATTCGCCTGCGCCGACGACGGCACACCCCTGGTGGCCATGACCGTCACCGGCCAGCAGCAGCTCCCCCTGGCCCGGGCCCTCTCCCAGATCACCGACGTGCCCACCACCCTGGCCGGCGGCGGCTTCGACGTGGACGACACGGCGTACGAGGACGTGGTGCGCCGCATCACCAAGGAGATGATCGGCACCGGGGAGGGCGCCAACTTCGTCATCAAGCGCACCTTCGTCGCCGACATCACCGCCTACGGACCGCGCAGCGCCCCGGCCCTCTTCCGCCGGCTGCTGGAGCGCGAGTCCGGCGCGCACTGGACGTTTTTGATCCACACCGGCAGCCGCGTCCTGGTCGGCGCCTCACCCGAGCGGCACATCAGCCTCAAGGACGGGGTGGCGGTGATGAACCCGATCAGCGGCACCTACCGCTACCCGCCCTCGGGCTCCACCCTCGCGGGCGTCCTTGAGTTCCTCGGCGACCGCAAGGAGACCGACGAGCTCTACATGGTGCTGGACGAGGAACTGAAGATGATGGCCCGCATCTGCGAGGGCGGCGGCCGCGTGGTGGGCCCCTACCTCAAGGAAATGGCCAAGGTCGCGCACACCGAGTACTTCATCGAGGGACGCAGCGACCGCGACGTGCGCGACATCCTGCGCGAGACGATGTTCGCGCCCACCGTCACCGGCAGCCCGCTGGAGAGCGCCTGCCGGATCATCCAGCAGTACGAGCCCGGCGGCCGCGGCTACTACAGCGGCGCCGCCGCTTTGATCGGACGGGACGGGAACGGACAGCGCGTGATGGACTCCGCGATCCTGATCCGCACCGCCGACATCAGCCCCCAAGGCCGCCTGTCCATCGGGGTCGGCGCGACCATCGTGCGCCACTCCGACCCGGCCTCCGAGGCCGCCGAGACCCGCGCCAAGGCGGCCGGCCTGGTCGCCGCCCTCAACGGCGAGGAGAAGCAACGCTTCGCCGACCACCCCAGCGTGCGCCGGGCCCTGGAGGGGCGCAACGACTCCATCGCCGGGTTCTGGCTCTCCGACACCCGGGCCCGCACCGCCCAGCGGCCCGAACTGGCCGGCCGCCGGGTGCTGGTGGTGGACGCCGAGGACACCTTCACCTCGATGATCGACCAGCAGCTGCGCTCCCTGGGCCTTGAGGTCACCGTGCGCCGCTACGACCAGGACTACACCTTCGCCGGCCACGACCTGGTCGTGATGGGCCCGGGCCCGGGCGACCCGCAGGAAGTGGCCCACCCCAAGATGCGCCACCTGCACACCGCCGTGGCCACCCTGCTGCGCGAACAGCGGCCCTTCTTGGCCGTCTGCCTCAGCCACCAGGTCCTCGGACTCCAGCTGGGCCTGCCGCTGCGCCGCAGGAGCGTGCCCAACCAGGGCGTGCAGAAGGAGATCGGCCTGTTCGGCACCACCGAACACGTCGGCTTCTACAACACCTTCGCCCTGCTCAGCGACCACGACGAGTTCACCCCCGCCGGCCCGGCCACGGGCACGGTCCAGGTCAGCCGGGATACCGCCACCGGCGAGGTGCACGCCCTGCGCGGCCCGGGATTCGCCTCCCTGCAGTTCCACCCCGAATCCGTCCTGACCCGCAAAGGACCCCGCATCGTGGGCGCCACCCTGGCCGGCCTCCTGGCCCCGGCCCGCACCCCCGACCCGGCCTGAGCGGCCACCCACCAGACCGCCGGGCCGGCGCCCACCCCCGAGCGCCGGCCCGGCCCCCGCCCGCAGACAAGGACCACCTCATGCCCGACCTGTCCCAGCCCCGCCCCGCCCAGGCGCCCGGCGACACCCCGGCGCGGCGCTCGGAGACCCTCACCGCCACCCTCGAGGTCGACTTCCCCGAGTTCCGCACCCCGCCGGCCGAGCCGATGGGCCTGCTGGCCGCCTGGCTCAAGACGGCCACCGAGCAGGGCGTGCGCGAACCGCGCGCCCTGGCCCTGGCCACCGCCGACGAGCACGGCCGGCCCTCCTCACGGATCCTGGCCGTCAACCAGATCACCGACACCGGCATCGTGTTCATCACCCACGCCGGCAGCCGCAAGGGCCGCGAACTGGCCGCCAACCCCTACGCCTCCGGCGTGCTGTACTGGCGCGAGACCAGCCAGCAGATCACCGTGTCCGGACCGGTGCGCCGCCTGCCGCAGGACGAGGCCGAGGAACTGTGGGCGGCCCGCGCGGTGTTCACCCACCCCATGACCACCGTCTCCCAGCAGAGCCAGCCGGTACGCGACCTGGACCACTTCGAGGAGATCCGCGCCCAGGCGCTGCGGCTGGCCACCCCCGCCCGCCCGCTGCCCTGCCCGCCCACCTTCGTGGGCCTGTGCCTGGAGCCCGACGCGGTGGAGTTCTGGGCCAACGGCACCGACCGGCTCCACGAACGCCTGCGCTACGAGCGCACCGGCAGCGGCTGGAGCACCACCCGCCTGCAGCCCTGAGCCCCTCCCGCCTGCGCCGCGACACCCGGAGACACCCATGACCTCGCCCCAGCCCGCCCACACCGCCCCCGCCGCCCCGGTGTTCACCAGCCACCTCGAACTGCGCGCCCGCAACCGGCGGGCGGTGGAGCAGTACATGGAGACCGGCCCCGAGGCCCGGCTGCGCCGCTACACCCTCTACACCGAGGACGGCACCACGGCCCTGTTCCACACCGACATCGGCCGGCCCATCGTGGTCCAGGGCCGCGCCAAGCTGCAAAAGCACAACGAGCTGTCGCTCAAGGTGCTGCCCGACTGGCAGTGGTCCAACGTCCAGATCTACGAGACCCAGGACCCGGCCGTCATCTGGGTGGAGTGCGACGGCGAGGGCACCATCCGCTTCCCCGGCTATCCCGAGGGCACCTACCGCAACCACTTCATCCACGGCTTCACCCTGCGCGACGGACAGATCGCCGCCAGCCGCGAATACACCAACCCCATCGAGCACATGCGCGCCCTGAGCATCGAAACCCCGCACATCAAGCGGGACTGGATCCCCTCCTGACCCGCACCCGCACAGAGCCGCGGGACGAAAAACGGGGCCGGCGGCCTGACGGCCGACGGCCCCGCGGGGCAATCAAGGCGCCCTGAGCCGGGACCGCCGCTGCGGGCGGGGGAGCCGGACAGTACGCACGGGCCCGGCTCAGGGCCGTTTCGCGGGGCCGCCCCGGGGACATCGCACCGCATGCGCGGCATGTCAGCTCCAGGCGGCCCGCGGCAGCGGCCGGCCTGGTGATCCACGAATGGAGACCACGTCCACGACATTCTCCTGGCATAGGGGTGAGCGACTTCGAAGCCGAAGTCCCAGGCGACCGGGCGGCGCGGAGCGGGCTGCCGGGGGACGGGGCCCGCACCGCATCGCGGTCTCTGCTCTGTACGACGAAGCAGACCCCCGAGATGTGAGGTGACGCGCGTCACCCCGCACTTTCACCGAGGGCCCGCCCTCACCGACCGAGAGGGACAGCATGACCAGCACCCGACCCGGGGCAGCCCCCCGCACCGACGGCGACGAGGCCGCCACCGCCCGCGCCGTCGACGGCGCGCTGCGGGAGTTCTTCACCGCCCGCCGGGCCGAGGCCCAGGCCATCAGCCCGGCCTACACGGCCGCGGTCGCCGAACTGGAGAGCTACGTACTGCGCGGCGGCAAACGCGTGCGGCCCACCTTCGCCCGGCTGGGCTGGCTCGGCGCCGGCGGCCAGGACACCGACCCCACCGCCCCGGCGGTCCTGCGCACCTGCGCCGCCCTCGAACTGCTCCACGCCTCGGCCCTCATCCACGACGACGTCATCGACGCCGCCCCCACCCGCCGCGGCGCCCCCGCCGCACACATCACGTTCGCCGACCGGCACCGCGCCCAGTGCTGGTCGGGGGAGGCCGACCTGTTCGGCACCGGCGCCGCGATCCTCATCGGCGACCTCGCCCAGGCCTGGGCCGACGACATGATCCGCACCGCCGGACTGCCCGCCCCGGCACAGCAGCGGATCGCCCCCGTCTGGTCGGCGCTGCGCACCGAGGTGCTGTGCGGCCAGCTGCTCGACCTGACCGCCGAGGCCGCCGCCGTGGAGGACATCGCCACACCGCTGCTGGTCAACCACTACAAGACCGCCTCCTACACGGTCGAACGCCCGCTGCACATCGGCGCCGCCATCGCCGGCGCCGACAGCGAACTCATCGCCGCCTACCGCGCGTTCGGCCTCGACATCGGCATCGCCTTCCAGCTGCGCGACGACCTGCTGGGCGTGTTCGGCACCCCGCGGGAGACCGGCAAGCCCTCCGGCGGCGACCTGATCCAGGGCAAACGCACCGTGCTGTTCGCCCTCGCGCTGCAGTACGCCGACGAACGCGACCCGGACGCGGCGAAGTTCCTCCGCACGAAGATCGGCACGGACATCACCGCCGGCGAACTGGACACGATGCGCGCCGTCATCACCGACGTCGGCGCCGTGGCCCACGTCGAACGCGACATCACCGCCCGCACCCGACGCGCCCTGACCGCCCTGGACACCAGCAGCGCCGGCGCCGGCGCCAAGGAGCAGCTGCGCGCCCTGGCGATCAGCGCGACCCAGCGGACCTCCTGAGGCGCCCGCACCCCTGAGGTGCGCCCGCACACCCCGACGGCCCCGGTTTCCCGGGGCCGTCATTTTTTTGCCCGGACCGGGCCGGGCCCGCCTCACGTTCTGGGGGGCTGTGTCGTCGTAGAGGCACCGGTGGGGGATCGAGTCATCCTGTTCCCCCGGCAGGTGACCCGACCGGGTCACTCGATCCCCCACCCGGACCCGCAGCCCTCAAAGGCCCCGAAGGGCCTTCACGGGCCGTGCCCCATCACCGGCGGGCGCTGCGCGCCCGGGTGACGCGGAAGTTCGCCATCATGCCCATCGCCGCGTGGTCGAACATGTGGCAGTGGTACACGTAGGTGCCCTCGTAGCCGGTGAACGTCGCCTGCACCTTGACCGTCTCCCCGGGCATCACCGAGACGGTGTCCTTCAGCCCGCTCTCGGGCCCCGAGGTGACCGGCCGGCCGCCCCGCTCCAGCACCCGGAACTGCACCAGGTGCATGTGGAAGTTGTGCGGGACGCGGGTGTTGGCGTTGCGCACGCTCCAGATCTCCGTGGCCCCGTACTCGACCTCGGTGTCGATCCGGTCCATGTCGTAGGTCTTGCCGTTGATGAGCGAGTCGGTGGTCGCCCCGCTCTCGTCCGTGTACAGCTCGATGCTGCGGTTGACCGTGGCGGTGCCCAGCGCGGGCAGCGTGCGCAGCACCGCGGGCACGGTGCTGGAGTCGGCGACCGCAGCGGTCACCCGGAACTGCAGGACCCGGCCGATCTGCTCGGCGGGATCGTCGGGATACCGCGCCGCGGTGTTCTCCAGGACCAGCGTGGTGCCGGCCGGATACCGCGAGAAGTCCACGACCAGGTCGGCGCGTTCCCCCGGCGAGAGCGGCACCGAGGTCACCTCCACCGGCTTCTCCAGCAGCCCGCCGTCACCCCCGATCTGCTGGAGCGCCGAGCCGTCGGACAGCTTGAGCGTGTAGAACCGCATGTTGGACATGTTGAACAGGCGCAGGCGGTACTTGCGGGCGGCGACCTGGAAGTAGGGCCAGGCCTTGCCGTTGGCCAGCAGCACACGGCGCTTGCGGTCGCCCATCGCGTACACGAGCTGACCGGTGTCGTCCAGGCGCGCGTCGCTCAGCGCGATCGGCACGTCATAGGCGCCCGAGGGCAGGTTCAGCTTCTGCTCCACGGTGTCGGTGAGCAGGTAGAAGCCGGTCAGCCCGCGGTAGACGGTCTCCGCCTCGTAGTGGTGGGCGTGGTCGTGGAACCACAGGTTCGCGTGCGGCTGGCTGTTGGGATAGGTGTACGTCTTGGTGGCGCCGCCGGTCGCGACCAGGTCCATGGGAGAGCCGTCGCTGCTCTCGGGCACGTGGGCGCCGTGCAGGTGGACCGAGGCGGGCACGGGCAGCTGGTTGGTCTGCTGGACCACGACGCGCCGCCCGGAGACCGCCTTGATGAGCGGGCCGGGGAAGCTGCCGTTGAAGGTCCGCACCCGGGTCGTGTAGCCGGGCACGAGCTGGGCGTCCACCTCCTTCATGGTCATCTTGTAGTAGGTGGCGGTGCTGGACACCGCGCTGGGCTGCAGCACCTTGGGCAGCGGCATCGGCTGCGTGAACTGCGCGATGGTGGTCGGGTCCAGGTCGGCGGCCTGGGCGGGAGCGGCATCGGCCTGGGCCGGAGCGGCGTCGGCCAGGGCGGGCACCAGCAGGCCCGCGCTGCCGAGCGTGCCGGTGAGGGCGGCGCCCGTCTTGAGGACGGTTCTGCGCTGGATCATGGTGTTTCTCCCCCGTGGAGTGCGGTGGTGAGGCGGGCGCGCACGGACGTGTGGCCCGCGGGGCATGCGGTGGTCGGCAGGGGTGCGTGCACCGGGCGGGGACGGCCCGCCCGCAGCACGCGCCGGGCTCTTGGCGGCCGGACGCGGGCAGCCCCGCACGGCCGCGCGGCACCGCGGCGCGGCCGGGCTGCGCCCCCGCCCGGGCGGTCCGGGCGGCCCGGGCGGCGCCGGCCCCCGGTCGAAGGGGCACGGGCCGGGCCCGGGGCAGGGGCGGACAGAGGTGCGAATACCGGTGCCGGGAGCCCGCGGCGCCCGGCAGAGAGAGCGGGCCGGCCGGGAGGCCGGCGGGGCGGGCGGCTCAGGCCCCGGCGGCCGGCACCGCCTCGACCACGTCGGCGTGCGGGGAGGGCTCCAGGAAGCGCGAGACCTCAAAGCCCGCGGTGGTGAGCAGCTCCTCGTACTCCGCGCGGGTGCGGTTGCGTCCGTTGAGGACCGTCATCATCATCAGGTCCACCGTCTTGCCGGGGTGGGGTTCGTTGCCCGCCGGGATCATGGGGTTGGCGACCAGGAGCCGCCCGTGCGCGGGCATCGCCCGGCGGCAGGTGCGCAGGATGTTCACGCACTGCTCGTCGGGCCAGCTGGCCAGCACCTGCTTGAGGAAGTAGACGTCGGCGCCGGCGGGCACGGAGACGAAGAAGTCCCCGGCCTGCGTGCTCCAGCGGCCGGCCAGGTCCGGGGTGTCCAGGACGTGCCCGGCCACCACGTTCTCCAGGTCGAACAGGACGCCCGTCAGCTGCGGGTTGCGCCGCAGGATGGAGCGCAGCAGCCCGCCCTGCCCGCCGCCCACGTCCACCAGCGTCTTGGCCTCGGAGAAGTCGCAGGCCTCGGCGATGTCGTCGCTCAGCGCCTCGGAGACCGACGCCATCGCGGTGTTGAAGGCCTGCCCGAAGTCCGGGTTGCCGGCCACGTACTTGTAGAAGGACGTGCCGTACTGGCTCTCGAAGGCGGTGGTGCCGGTGCGCACGGCCTCGTGCAGACGGCCCGCCGGCTCCCAGAAGGGCGCCTCGCCGCACACCGTGATGTACTCGCGCAGCGAACGCGGGGAGTCCGTGCGCAGCGGCTGTGCGCGCGGGGTGAGGTGGAAGCGGCCCTCCTCGTCCTCGCGGAAGACCTCCTTGGTGGCCAGGTAGCGCAGAATCCGGTAGAGGAACGGCGCGTTGACCCCCACCGCCGCGGCGAGCTCCTCGGCCGTGCGGGGCCCGTCCACCAGATGGTCGGCGACACCGAAGCGCGCGGCGCTGCTCAGCGCCGCCGAGTACATGTAGGCCAGGGAGAGTTCGAGCAGCTCGCCCGTCGCCTCAGCGCTGTCGGATGCCTGCGGGCCCTCTGCGGCCGCGGACTGTGTGACTGCCATCGACAAGGTCCTTCTCTCATCTGTCCGAATTCCAGGGGGCGCACGCAGGCGTGCGCAGACCTGGCAGGTAGATATCCAGCCTCCTTGCGGTCCGTCGGATTCCGCTCGAGAGACGCAAGAGTGCGTCCCCACGGGCAGTTCAGCGCTTCTTGACCAGGGGTCGAGCCAAGGCAACGATATTGAGCCAGAACGGTGCCGGACAGCGCACCGTCGGGCGCGCGACAAACGGACTGTTTCGCGCCGCACACCGGGGGGTTTGATGTCTGGAAAAACCGATATTAGGCGTTTGTACGCGGCGGTGGAGGAATCGGCCGGGCTGTTAGGCCTCGCCTGCTCCCGCGAGCGGATGTGGCCGGTCCTGACCGCCTTTCAGGACGTGATCGATGCCGTCGTCTTCAACACGGTGGCGGGCGAGGGCCTCTCCTTCGACTTCAGCACGCCGGTGAGCGCCGGCGACCCCTACGAACGGGCCCTGGCGCACGGCCTCGTCGAGGAGACGGACCACCCCGTGCGCGCCCTCTTCGCCGACCTGCGGGCGTGCCTGCCCGTGCACGGCTACGGCGTCGACTACAGCATCACCAGCGGCTTCAACAAGGCCTACGCGCTCTTCCCGATGGACCGCCGCCAGGAACTGGCCCGCCTGGCCGACGTCCCCGCCATGCCGCCGGGCCTGGCCGAGCAGATGAGCACGTTCGCCGCCCACGGCCTGGACGGCAAGGTCTCCGCCATCGCGATCGACTACGCGAGCCGGACGTGGAACGTGTACTTCAACGGGCTGTCCCCCCGGCAGATGGAACGCGGCGCCCTGCGGGCGATGATCGCCGACTTCGGCCTGCCCGACCCCAGCGAGCAGCTGCTGGACTTCGCCGAGGGCTCGGCGGCGCTGTATCCCACCTTCGGCTGGGACTCCGCCAAGATCGAACGGGTCAGCTTCTCCACCCGGACCACGGACCCGGCGGCACTTCCCGCCCAGATCGAGCCGCGGCTGGAGAAGCTCGCCAGGAACGCGCCCTACACCTACGAGGGCGAACGGATACTGGTGTACGCCGGGGTGCTCGCACCCGGCAGGGAGTACTACAAGCTCGCGGCCTACCACCACATGGCCTCCGCCCGCGACCGGGTCGGCACCCGCAACTGACCCGCACCGCCCGGCCCCGGGACCGACCAAGGCCCCGGGGCTGCGGCCCCGGGGTCGGGGGTCCGGGGGAGTGGTCCTGGGTCCGGGGGTCCGGGGGAGTGGTGCCGGGCTTGGGAGGCCGGGGGAGTGGTCCTGGGTCCGGGGGTCCGGGGGAGTGGTGCCGGGCCTGGGTGACCGGGGGAGTGGTGCCGGACCTGGGAGGTCGGGGAAGTGGTGCCGGACCTGGGAGACCGGGGAAGTGGTGCCGGGCCTGGGAGACCGGAGAAGTGGTCCCGGGCCTGGGACGCTGGGGGAGTGGTGCCGGGCCCGGGGGAGTGGTGCCCGGGCGCCCGCAACCGGCCCCGCACGCCCCGGTTTTGCCCGCGGTCCCCGACACTACCGCCCCGGCGCGGTACAGCCGCCGCCCTCCTGAGCCCCGCAACCGGCCCCCGGGAACCCGGAGTTCGGCAACTGCCCCTGGGGCGGCGCCGGATGGGCGATGGCCTCGTGAAAGGCCCGCCGTAGCGCCGGAAGGGACCACGGGTGCGCAACCACCCCCGAGGGAAGCGGGGTTGCCGCCGGGGGAGCGTGAACCGCTGCCCGCCGCAGTGCTGTTGACCTCACGGCTCGGCAAGCCGGCCCTCCGACGAACGGGCCCGAGGGGACGGGCCCGAGGGGGCGGGGTCGAGGGGGCGGGGTCGAGCGGCAACCGGCCCGCAGGGCACCGGAGTCGGCCGTACTCCGGGCAAGTGCCGGCAGTGCCCGCCGGCGAGGCACCAGCGCGCTTCGAGGAGCCCGCCGGCGCCGCACCGGCCGCGCACCAGGCCACCTTCCCGGCGCTCTTGTCCCGGGCGAGCCCGCCGTGTCACACTGTCTGCACGCTTTCCCTGCCCACATTCCGCCGAGCGGTGGTTGAGGTTTCCCTCCCGCCGAGCTCGGCGTTTTTTTGTCTCCGCGACCAGCACGGACCCGCACGAAGGCCCGCCCGCAGCCGGGCGGCCGACGCGTAGAGCCGGCGCGCCCGCGCCAGGCCCACACCCGCGCACCTTCCTCCCGCCGCGGTCGCACCGCCCTTCCGGCACGGGTCACCGGACCCCCTTCGACGTCCGGGCCCCGCCCTTCTTCGCTGTGCATCCGAAAGGAAACTGAGCATGAGTGATCGTCTGGTTGACTCCGTCGCCGGCGCCGCACCCCAACCGGTCACCGCCGGCGGCACCGGGCAGCGGTCCGGCGCCGAGGCGATGCGCAACCGGGTGGCACGCCACCTGGCCGTACAGGTGGACGGCGAGGGCGCCCTCAAGGACCGCTGCTCCGGCCGGATCATCGAATCCGCGCTGCTGCTGCTCCTGCTGCGCAAGGAGCGCGCGCTGCCCCGCGCCCAGAAGGAACTGCAGGAATACCTCCAGCGCGCCCAGCCCAAGGGCGCCCTGGAGGCCGTGGTCGTGGACGCGCTGCTGGGCCGGCCCTGCGACACCGGCGCCGTCCTCAAGGGCCAGGGCAAGTCCCGGCACGGCACCGGCGCCCGCAAGCGGCTCCTGCTGGACACGATCCTGGGCCTGTGCGGCCTGCTGCCCGACGGCGCCCGCCCCGACCCGCGGGACATCGGCCCCCGCCCGCAGGCGGTCTGGACGGAACTGACCCTGTGCGCGGCCACCATCCTGCACGCCCACGCCGGCTGGGGCTCGGGACCCGGCACCGCCTCCAAGGACGCCACCCACCAGCAGGAACTGCTCGAGCACCAGAACCTGCTCGTACGCCGGCTGGCCGCCTTCCCCACCCGCCGCGTGTGGGAGGGCAACGCCCTGGCCCACCTCGTGGCCCTGCACGCCCTGCACACCTACCGGCCCGGCTGCGACCTGATGCGCGACGGCATCCAGACCCTGGTCCAGCTGCGCGGCCCGGACGGCGGCGTGCCCTTCATCGACGGCCAGGAGGTCTTCGTGACCGCCCTGGCCGGCGTGGCCATCGCCGCCGCCCCCGGCCACGCGCGCCTGGCGGCCCGGATGGGTGAGTACATCGCCTCCCACCAGCAGGCCGACGGCGGCTGGGGCTACAACGAGACCACCACCCAGACCGACGTCGACGACACCGCCCGCTGCGTGGAGTTCCTGCGCCTGCTCGACCAGGACCGCTACCGGCACGGCATCGGGGGCGGCGAGGCCTACCTGCGCGCCCGGGCGAACGAGGAGGGCGGCTTCCCCACCTACCTGCGGGGCCACCCCTGGGACCTGGACATGACCGCGGGCGCCGTCATCGCCCTGCCCTGGGACAACCACGCCCACCTGCTCGCCCCCGCGGCCGAGGTGCTCATCGGCGCCCAGGACACCGACGGCAGCTTCGACCCCAGCTGGACCCTGAGCCTGCCCAGCGTCATCCTGCGCGTCCTGGACGCCCTGGCCCACATCCCCGCATCCGAGGAAGACCTGCGCCAGCGCGCCGCCGAGTGCACGGCCAAGGCGCTGGCCTACCTCGAGCGGTCCCAGAACAGCGACGGCGGCTGGGGCCACACCCCGGACAAGGAGAGCGACGTGCTCTCCACCGCCCAGGCCCTGGCCGCCCTCGTCCGCCACGCCCCGGGCACCGACCTGGCCAAGCCCCTGGCCTACCTGGAGGACCAGCAGCACGCCGACGGCGGCTTCACCTCGGTCCCCGACCAGGTCGGCCCGCGCCCGCTGCCCTTCGACTTCCCCGTCCTGGCCGACGTGCACGTGCTGACGGCACTCAACCGCGTGGTCGCCGAGGGCGCCGCCTGAGCGACCTCACAAACCCGGGCGCCGCATCGTCAGTCAAGTGTGATGAATGGCCAGGCACGTGATGGCCGAGTAACGGAAAGAAATGGGGATTTCGATGCACGACACCTCTTCCAAGGGTGCGCCCTCCCAGGCCGGGGCGGTCACGACGGCCCAGGTGGTGGACGGTCGTGGCACGGTGACGCTGATGCGGGTCGTGGCGGCCATCGGCTGTCTTGAGACGCTGGTGCAGGGCCTGTTGGCCGGCATGCTGCTCAACGGCGACGTCGACTCGATCGACCCGCACGGCGTCAACGCCTACATCTTCGAGCTCGTGGTGTTCCTCCAGGTCGTGACCGCCGTCCTGCTGTGGCGCCGCAACCGCTGGCTGACCTGGCCGCTGAAGGCGACCATCGGCATCCTGGTGTTCACCTTCACCCAGACCTTCCTGGGCCTGGAGAGCTCCCTGGCCGCGCACGTCACCCTGGGCGTGGCCCTGTGCGCGATGGAGACGGCGCTCGTCCTGCGCGTCTTCACCCTGCGCACGGACAGCACCACCACACCCGCCTGACCCCGCCGCCGGACACCAGGGCAGGCACCGGCACACTTTTCGCGGCCACGGCGGCACGACCGCCGTGGCCGCCCCCGTGCTCCCCGGCGGCCCCCACCGCTCACCGCCGGCCGCGCTGCCCGCCCCACCCCAAGACGGCAGACGCGACCCGAAAAGAGCCCCCCGCCATGAGCAGCCGATCCCCGCAGGACGACGACCGGCCGGACCCGAGCCTGAACGCGATCATGAACGAGCGGCGCCGGCTGATCAACCTCGCCTACCGGCTCCTGGGCTCGCTGGCCGACGCCGAGGACGTCGTGCAGGAGACCTACGTCCGCTGGTACGCGATGTCCCCCGCACGCCAGCAGGCCGTCGTCTCCCCGGGCGCCTGGCTGACCAAGGCCGCCAGCCGCATCTGCCTGGACCTGCTCGGCTCGGCCCGGATGCGCCGCGAGAGCTACGTGGGCGCCTGGATCCCCGAACCCGTGCCCGACCGCACCGAATGGGCCGCCGTGCGCCCCTCGGGCACCGCGACCGACCCCGCCGACCGGATCACCCTGGACGAGTCGGTCAGCATGGCCTTCCTCGTCGTCCTGGAATCCCTCACCCCCGCCGAACGCGTCGCGTTCATCCTGCACGACGTCTTCCGCTACCCCTTCAACGACATCGCCGACATCGTCGGGCGCACCCCGGCCTCCTGCCGCCAGCTGGCCACCTCCGCACGCCGCCGCATCCGCGACACCCGCGCCCCCGGCCGGCCCAGCCGCCACCAGGCCGACGTCGTCCGCAACTTCAAGCAGGCCTGGGAGGCCAAGGACATCGGCGCCCTCATCGGCTTCCTGGACCCCAGCGCCGTCTCGGTCGCCGACACCGGCGGCCTGGTGGAGGCCGGCGCCCGCTCCATCGAAGGCCCCGAGCCGATCGCGTACGGCCTGATCGACCTCCTGGACCGGATGCCCGACCTGGCCATCCTGGAACGCATGGTCAACGGCCGGCCCGGCCTGGTGATCGAACACCACGGCGCCATCGTCACCGTCCTGGCCATGGAGGCCACCGGCGACCGCATCACCCACATGTGGGTCATGCGCAATCCCGAAAAACTCCGGGAATGGCGCACAGAACCACAGGACTGAACCGTGCGGCTGGATTCAACCGGAACTCCAGCCAACCTACCCATAATCAGGTTTGTAAATGAATTACGTGAATCCGCGGAGGACAAATGTCTGAGAACAGCGAGTTTGCCGATCTCTACTCAGCCATTGAGGAATCGGCCCGAGTGCACGAGGTTCCCTACGCGCACGACAAGGTGCGATCCGTCCTGACCGCGTACAAGGACACCATCACCCCGGCCACCCCCATCGCTTTCCGCATGGGCACCGGCGCACGCTATTCCAGCGACGTCGACTGGCGCTTCCCGATCCCCGTCACCGACGGCCCGAACCCCTACGAGGTCGCACTGCGGCACGGGCTGCTCGAGCGCACCGACCACCCCGTCTTCTCCCTCTACGCAGAGGTCCTGGAGCGGTGCAAGGTCCACTGCTACGGCATCGACTTCGGTGCCGCCAGCGGCCTCAACAAGCTGTACGTGGCCTTCCCGCCGGAAGAGATGGAGCCGCTCTCCAAGCTCCTGGACCTGCCCTCCATGCCGCGCGGCGTGGCCGAGAACTACGACTTCTTCGCGCGCCACGACATGGACCGCGCCCAGATGCCGATGTTCGCGATCGACTACCGCGACCGCACGGTGAACGTGTACTTCAACGGGCTCTCCGCCAAGGCCCTCGAGCCCGACAGCATCCGGTCGATCTTCCGCGACCTGGAACTGCCCGAGCCGAGCGAGCGGGTGCTCAAGCTGAGCGAACAGGCCATCGGCGCCTACGCCACCCTGAGCTGGGACTCCCCCAAGATCGAGCGGTTCGCCTTCACCATCCCCGGCACCAACCCGGCAGACCTCCCGGTGGAGATGGAACCCGAGATCGCCAAGTTCCTCGACTCGATCGGCGACCAGGCCATCGGCGACCGGTTCGTCTACTACGCCGCCATGTCCTCGACCGGCGAAGAGGTCTACAAGTTCCAGGTGTACTACCAGTTCAAGCCCTGGCTGGACTCGATGATGAGCCCCGGCTCCGACGAGAGCCACAGCGGCTGACCCCTCCTTGCCGCCGCCCGGCGCCCGCCCCCGGGCCCAGCCGCGCCGTCCCACGGGCCGACCTCACAAAGCCGGTCGCTGCGTCGTCGTAGTGAGTGAGGCCTCGAGAGTTCGATACATGGAACACGTGGAACAAGGAGAAGATCATGGCAACACAGAGCGCGGCTCCCGCGGCTGGGCCGGGCGCAGGCGCGGCGGCGGACCCAAGGCGGTGGCTCCTGCTGGCCGTCATCTGTTGTGCCTACCTCATGGTCGGTCTCGACCTGGCCGTCATGAACCTCGCACTCCCCGACGCGCAGCAGGACCTCGGCTTCTCGGACGGCGACCGGCAGTGGATCGTGACCGCCTACGCGCTCCCGCTGGGAAGCCTGCTGCTGTTCTGCGGCCGGCTGACCGACCTGATCGGCCGTAAGCAGGCCCTGCTGATCGGACTGGCCGGCTTCGCGGGCGCCTCGGCCCTGGGCGGCGCCGCGAACAGCTTCGGCACGCTGGTGACGGCCCGCGCCTTCCAGGGCGCCTTCGCCGCCCTGCTGTCGCCGGCCTGCCTGTCCGTGGTGACCACCACCTTCACCGACCCCAAGGAGCGCGGCAAGGCCTTCGGCGCCCTGGGCGGCGTGATGGCCGCCGGCGGCGGCCTGGGCCTGATCGTCGGCGGTGCGCTGACCGACGGCCTCGACTGGCGCTGGTGCATGTACATCAACCTGCTCTTCGCCGGTGTGGCGTTCTTCGGCATCGTGACGCTCCTGGCCAAGCAGCCCAAGGCGGGCGCCCGCCTGGACATCCCCGGCGTGGTCAGCGCATCCGGCGGCATGTTCTGCCTGGTCTACGGCTTCTCCAACGCCGAGGAGAGCTGGAGCCAGCTCTCGACGTGGGGCTTCCTCGTCCTGGGCGCGGTACTGCTGTTCGTCTTCGCGACCTGGCAGACACGCGCCGCGAACCCGCTGGTGCCGCCCCGCGTCGTCCTGGACCGCAACCGCGGCGGCGCCTACATCACCATGCTGTTCGTCGGAGCCGGCTTCTTCAGCCTGCTGCTGTTCCTCGTCTACTACATGCAGACCATCCTGGGATACTCGGCGATCAAGGCGGGCTGCGCCATGCTGCCCACCGTCGTGTGCACCATCGTGGTCACCGGCATCGGCGGCTCGAAGGTGGTCCCCAAGGTCGGCCCCAGGCCCATGGTCCCCGCCGGCCTGCTGGTCAGCGGGCTCGGCCTGGGCTGGCTGTGGTTCATCGAGATGGACTCCACCTACCTGTCCGCCCTGCTCGGCCCGCTCGTCGTGATCGGCATCGGCATGGGCCTGATCTACTCCGCGGTGGCCAACACCGGCACCTCCGGGGTGGAACTGAAGGACGCCGGCGTCGCCTCCGCGTGCGTCAACACCGGACAGCAGCTCGGCGGCGCCATCGGCACCGCGCTGTTCAACACCATCGCCGCCAACAAGGCCGCCGACTGGCTGGCCGGCCACGCCGAGGCCCGGCCCACCCCGGGCCAGATCCAGCAGGCCTCGCTCGAGGGCTACTCCACGGTCTTCGCCTGGGCCGGCTGCTCCCTGGCCTTCGCCGCCGTCGTGGCCGCCCTGCTGCTGCGCAGCGGCCCGCTGCCCACCGCGGAGACCGCCGCGAAGGAGCCGGCGGAGCCGGCCGTGGCCGACCGGGTCTGAGACACCCCCCCCGGCAACACGGCACGGCACTGACAGCACGGCACGGTTGAGAGACGGCCCCGGGTTATCCCGGGGCCGTCTTTTTCCGGTTTCCGGAGCGCCGGCCCCCGGTCTCTATCGTAATTCCAGCTCAGGTCGAGGAGAGGCTGCTGATAATTCGACATGAGTAATCACAAGGACATCATCAGGCAATACCTCGACGGCGTTCACCGTGCCGACCCGGAAGCGGTCCTTCCGCTGGTGACCGACGACGTCCTGATGGAGAAGAAGGGCCAGCCGGCCCTGCGCGGCAAGGACGTTCTCCGCGCCGTCATCGAGAACAAGGACGGTATTGCGCAAAAGGCCGTCGGCGAGAACATCGGCGAGGCCCCGCGCCCGCTCCACAAGGTCGAGCGCATGGTCGAGGAGGGAGACACCGTGGCCGTGAGCGGCACCGTCGTCGTGCCGCTGCCGAACGGGCAGCTGGAGATCCTCTTCTCCGACTTCATCACCTTCCGCGGTGACCTGATCAGCAGCCTGGAGAGCTACATGGTTCCCCCGGCCGCCCCGCCCGGCGCTCCCGGTGCCCCGGGTGCCCCGCAGGGCTGACACGCCCTGCGTCTTTTGCCACAGCGGCGCATGCAAACAGCGGGGCGGCCCCACGGGCCGCCCCGCTGCTGCCTGTCGCCCTCGCCCGCACGCCGGGCGGGGGCGGTGCTCACTCCCGCGCACCCGCCTGCCAGGGCTGGAGCTTGTCGGGGTTGCGCACCGCCCAGATGCGGGTGACCCGGTCGTGGTCGACCTCGAACGCCACCACCGTCACGGTGACGCCGTCCTGCTGGACCACCAGCCCCGGCTGGCCGTTGACCACCCGCTCCAGGATGGTCAGGTCGGGCAGCCTGCGCACCAGGGCGACCAGGCCGCGCGCGATCTGCGCGGGGCCCTCCACGGAGTGGGAGCCGGCCTCCACCAGGCCGCCGCTGTCGGCGACCGAGGCGGCACCGGGATCCAGCAGACCGATCAGGGCGCCGATGTCCTTGGCCTCCCAGGCCCGCTTGAAGCTGCGGATGACGGCGGCCTGCCGGTCGCTGGAGCGGGCCGGCGCCTGCGCACTGCGGATCCGGCGCCGCGCGGAGGAGGCCAGCTGACGGCAGGCCGCCGGAGTGCGCCCCACGATCTCGGCGATGTCCCCGAAGGGGTAGCGGAAGACGTCGTGCAGGATGAACGCGACCCGCTCGGCCGGCGTGAGCGATTCCAGGACGACCAGGAAGGCCATGCTGAGCGACTCGTCCAGACTGACCCGCTCGGCCGGATCGCCGGTGGCCTCCGCGCGCCCGCCGCCCCACTCCGTCCGGTCGGGCAGCGGCTCGGGGATCCACTCGCCCACGTACTTCTCCCGCCGCGCGCGGGCCGAGCCCAGCAGGTCCAGGCAGATCCGGCTGGCGACCTTGGTCAGCCAGCCACCGGGGGCGGCGATGGCCTGCTGCTGCGCGGGCGTCATGGCGTACCAGCGGACGTAGGTCTCCTGCACCACGTCCTCGGCATCGGCCAGCGAACCCAGGAGCCGGTAGGCGAGACTGATCAGCTGACGCCGCTCGCTCATGATCGCGTTCAGGTTCGGATCGAGCCGGTCGTCTCCCTGCGGGGAACGGGCGCTCATGGGTCGAGATCTCCTCGGGTCGCATCTGCCGTCACCAGGTATGACGAGACAGCGCACCCGCCTGTGAGGCACGGGCGCCGCGCGCCCCGCACCGGAACCCGCTGCGAGGTGACCCACGTCACTTCGGGGGGTTCTTGGCGTGCAGGCGCCATCCGTGTCACTGTTTCCGCACGTCTTTCCTGCCCAAATCCGTTGACGCGGCAGCGAGTTGCCGGGCGGCCCCAGCCGCCGCCCCCGCCGCCCCCGCCGGCCGGCGCCGAGAGCGCCCCCCTGCTTCCGTCGGCAACAGCCCTTCCCCGCACCGCCCCTGACCGGGGCGGGCACGCCGCCGTGCCCGCACCCGGGCACCGTCCGGCGGGCGCGCCCGGGGCGGCCGGCCCGGCACACGAGGCGGACGCGCGGCACCGGCCGCCCCGCCCCCCTCCGCCCGGCGGCGCCGCACCGGCCCGCCGCACCCGTCCGCCGCACCGGCAGTCCGGCATCCCCGCCGCCGTGGACGCCCCTGCCCGAACACCGAGCAGTTCTCGAAGAGTTGTCCGTGAGGCGGCGCCGGCACGCCTGGCCGCGGACTTTGCCCAGCCGTCGCCGGCCTCGCAGCGTGCCCCAAAGGAGACATTCCCTATGAAGGGCTCAATAGCCTACCGATCGATCCTCAAGCGCGGTCTGCACATCGGTCTGCTGCCGGAGATGGCGGCGGCCGTGAACGCGTCGACGCCGATCACGCTCGACCACGACCTGGATGTCCTGCCGGAGGCGGGACGGCGGCTGACGGTGGGTCAGTACGCGGAGCACGTGGACGATCTGGCGGGCCGGCTGTGGGCGGCCGGGGTGCGGCCGGGTGAGCATGTGGTGCTCTACAAGCGGGCCAACGCCGATCACTGGATGCTGGCCGCGGCGGTCTCGCGGATCGGGGCGGTGGTGGTGAACCTGTCGCCAGCGCTGGACGCGGCGACGGTGGCGGTGCTGATGGAGCGGCTGGGCCGGCCGAGCCTGCTGACCGACGGGGACAAGCTGGATGTGCTCTCCGGCGTGGCGGTGGGGGAGCTGACCGAGCGGGTCATCGTGGTGGCGGGCCGCCGGGAGGGGGCGCTGTCGCTGGCGGAGCTGGCGGGGGCGCCGCGGGTGCGGCCGGTGCTGCGGCCGCTGGACGAGGCCGCGGTGATCACGCACACGTCGGGCACCACGGGGATTCCCAAGCTGGTGGTGCACACGCCCCGCACGCAGGGGCAGCGCCTGATTCCGCAGTGGCGGCTGCTGGGGCTGATGCGCAAGAAGGAGACGGTGGCCATCCACGTGCCCTTCGTGCACTCACGGATGGTGGCGGCGATGTCGCTGGCGCTGCTCAAGGAGTTCCCCGTCCTGCTGATGCGCGAGGCCGACCCGGCGGCCGTCGCCGAACAGCTCATCACCCACCGCCCCGCCCTCATCGAGGCCCTGCCCAACTCCCTGATGGAATGGGAGGGCCTGGCCGCCGACCCGCGGTCCCCGTTCGGGTCCGTGAAGGTCTTCAGCAGCACCTTCGACGCGATCCACCCCGCCACGATGAGCCGGCTGCTCAAGGCCTCCGACCGGCGCGGCGCCCTCTTCTTCCAGATCTACGGGCAGAGCGAGGTCGGCCCGGCGGTGGGCCGCGCCTACTTCCGCCACTCCGCGCACAAGGCCAACGGCCGCTGCGTGGGCTGGCCCATGCCCTGGGGCGCGGCCCGCGTCCGCGTGGTCAGCCGCAACGGCCACACCCCCTCCGAGGAGAACCCCGGCTCCATCGAGGTGGCCTGGGACGGACTGGCGCCGGCCTACTTCGCCGAACCGGACCGCTACGCCACCAACCGCGACGGCCAGTGGTGGCGCACCGGGGACGTCGGCTACCGCACCCGGTTCGGCTGCCTGCACATGCTCGACCGGGAGGTCGACATGATCGCCGGAGTGCGCAGTTCCCTGGAGATCGAGGACGTCGTCCTTGGCCGGCTGCCCGAGCTGAGCGAACTGGTGGTGGTGGCGGGCCCGGACGCCGAGCCGGTCCCGGTCATCTGCACCACCGACGACGCCCCCCTGGACCGCGAGCGCTGGAGGGCGGCGGTGGCCGCCTTCCCCCAGCTGGCCGACCCCGTCCAGATCCCGCAGGCCGAACTGCCCCGCACCGCCACGCTGAAGGTCCAACGTCTCGCCCTGGCCGACCGGTTCGCGAAGAAGCCCGCCGACCGCACATGAGCCCCGCCCGGCCGGCCGCCACAGCCATGGATGCACCCGACCCGAAAAGGATTCCCGTAATGACGTCAGACGCCACGCTCGCACGATTCCGTGAATACATGGTGGGGCCCTCGCGGTTCATGACCCTGCTGTCCGTCTTCGAGCTCGGAATCGTCGACCAGCTCCGCGCGCGGCCGGGCCTGAGCGCCACCGAGCTCGGCGAGGCCGTCGGCGCCAAGCCCGACGCCGTGGAGCAGCTGCTCTTCCTCATGGTCAAGGAGGGCTTCGTCGCCTACGACGAGGACTCCGCCGGCTACTCCCTGGACGCGCTCGCCGAGGTCGCCGAGAGCGACCTGCAGCGCGCCCTGCGCTACATGAACCTGATCAAGGTCACCGCGCTGCGGCAGCTCTTCTACCTCACCCAGAGCGTGCAGAGCCGCACCATCGTCGGCCTCAAGGAGCTCTACGGCGCCGAGGGCACCCTGTACGACGCGGTGGCCGACCACCAGGACCTCAACGATGCCTGGCTCAAGCTGATGAACACCGTCACCGCCAACATCGACCCCTGGTTCTTCGCCAACGTCGAGGTGCCCGCCGGCGCCCGGGTGCTGGACCTGGCCGGCAACACCGGCCTCGGCGCGATCCACACCTTCAAGCACAAGGAGTCCCCCGGGCTGCGGGTGACCACCTTCGACCTGCCGGAGAAGGAGGAGGAGGCGCTGGCCAACTTCCGCTCCCACGGCCTGCAGGAGCACCTGTCGTTCATCGGCGGCAACGTCTTCGACGAGATCCCCAAGGGCTTCGACACCGTACTGATCAAGCACTTCCTGGACATGTTCGACAAGGACGACGTGCAGAAGATCCTGACCGGCGTCAACACGTCGCTCGAGGTCGGCGGGACGGTCCACATCCTGGTGCCGGTCTACCCCGAGAACATCAAGGACACCGACAACTACAACGTCGACTTCTTCCCGGCCTTCTTCATCGGCGCGGCCATGGGCCAGGGCGGACCGCAGAAGCTGTCGGTGTACCAGAGCTGGCTGGAGGAGTGCGGGTTCAAGGTGACCAAGGCCATCACCAAGGACGCCTCGGAGATCCCGCGCGATGTCATCCCCGTACAGGCCATCCTGTCCGCGACGAAGATCGCCTGACCGGCCTGCGGCACGCAAAACACGCCGGAGGCCCGCCCGGGCCTCCGGCACCCGCACCGCTCAGCTCGCCCAGGGCCGCAGCTTCTCGGGGTTGCGCACCGCCCAGATGCGCTGGATGCGGTCCTCGCCGATGTCGAAGGCCAGCACGGACAGCACGACGCCCTCGTGCTGGACGACCAGACCGGGCTGGCCGTTGACGCTGCGCTCCAGGATCTGCGCGCCCGGCGCCCGCGCGGAGATGAGCAGCAGGGACTGCGCGACCTGCTCACTGCCCTCGACCGGCTGGAGCCGGGTGTGCACGAGGCCGCCGCCGTCGGAGACGACGGTGACGTCGGGATCCAGCAGGCCGATGAGCGCCTTGATGTCCTGGCTCTCCCAGGCCTGCTTGAAGTCACCGACCACACCGGCGCGTTGGCCCTTGTCGGCCCCCTCGGGGCGGTGCGCGCCCACCCGGCGCCGCGCGGAGGCGGCCAGCTGACGGCAGGCCGCCGGGGTGCGTCCCACGATCTCGGCGATGTCCCCGAAGGGGTAGCGGAAGACGTCGTGCAGGATGAACGCGACCCGCTCGGCCGGCGTCATCGCCTCCAGCACCACGAGGAAGGCCATGCCCACCGACTCGTCCAGGGTGACCCGGTCGGCCGGATCGCCGGTGGCCTCCGCGCGCCCGCCCCACTCTGCGCGGTCGGGCAGCGGCTCCGGAAGCCACTCGCCCACATACTTCTCCCGCCGCGCCCGCGCCGAGCCCAGCAGGTCCAGGCAGATCCGGCTGGCGACCTTGGTCAGCCACCCGCCGGGGGAGACGATGGCCGCCTGCTGCTGCGCGGACATGGCATACCAGCGGACGTAGGTCTCCTGCACCACGTCCTCGGCATCGGCCAGCGAACCCAAGAAGCGGTAGGCGAGATTGATGAGCCGGGGCCGCTCCCTCAGGACGGCGCCCGGCCCCGCGGGGAAAAGGGCGCCCCCTGAATCAGGCTGCATGCTCATGGTGTCGCCAACTCCCTTGGTTTTCCCGCCCGCCCTGCTTGTCACCTCACATTACAAGGGCCTGCGTCGTCGTACCGGTGGAGATCAAGCCCGCCCCGGCCACCGCTGGTTGGCCCCGACAGGGCACCGCATGAGCAAAGGGGAACAGCTGTGACATCGGTGAACGTCGCGACCGCCCTCAAGGCCGGCCGCGCCGTCGCCTGAACCGCCGGCCCCCACCGCTCCGGTCCTACAGACAATCCCTCCGGGAACCTGCTCGTGATATTTCCCCTCGCGTCGAGCGCCCCCGGAGGGATTGCCCACGGCCCCGCCCGCCGCACCGGCCGCGGCGGACAACGGTGCGCGGGGCACCCCGGCTGCGGCACACTGCGCAGGACCCGCCACGCGCGCAGCAGAGCCGGACAGCGGCCGGTCAGGAGAGCCGGACGGCAGCCGGTCAGCAGCCGCTCAGGAGAACCGGACGGCAGCCGGACCAGGAAGAGCGAAGGCACGATGCCCATGACCGGACCCGGCGCGCCCGCCCCGCTCTTCCTCGCCCCGCAACAGACCTGCGCCCCGGGGCGCGGCCCGGTCAGCCTGGTGTGGTCGCTGCGCGGCCCGGACCGCGACCTGGACGCCGCCGTGGTGCGGCTGGCCCCCGGCACCGACCTGGGCGAGAACGCCGGGGCCGGGCACGGCCTCCTGCTCACCGTGCTGGCCGGCGACGGTGAACTGCGCCTGGACGGCGCCCGCTTCCCGCTCGCCCCTGGCGCCCTGGCCTGGCTGCCCGCCCGCACCGCGCACGCCCTGCGGGCCGGCGAACAGGGCCTGACCTACACCACCGCCCACCGCCACCCCGCCCACACCGACACGGGCGCGGGGGAGGCGGTCTGCCTGCTCGACCGGGTCTGCCCGCACTGCGGGCGCCTGGCCGCCGACCGCGAGGACCGCTTCTGCGCCCGCTGCGGGCAGCCGCTCCCCGAGCCCGGCACCAGGGGCGGCACCGAGACCGGTTCCGGGGGTGGGTGAGAGTGGGCCGGGTTCTTCGCCTCTGCCGTGCCGCCGCCCCCCGGCGACCACCGTGGCGTCCGCGCCCGCTGCGGGCAGCCGCTCCCCGGGTCCGGCCCTGGGGGTGGCGCCGAGGCCGGTTCCGGGGGCCGGGTGAGAGCGGGTCGGATTCTTCGTCTCTGCCGTGCCGCCGCCCCCCCCCGCGACCACCGTGGCGTCCGCGCCCGCTGCGGGTAGCCGCTCCCCGAGTCCGGCGCCGAGGGCGGCGCCCAGGCCGGTTCCGGGGGTGGGTGAGAGTGGGCCGGACTCTTCTCATCTGCCGTGCCCGACCTCACAATCGCCACGGCGTCCGCGCGGTGCGGGCGCCGTACGGGTGCGGTCCCGTGCCCGGCGTCCGGTGAGGAGAGCCCCGTGCCGATGGACCACAGTGCCCGCCGCGCGGCACACCTGCTGCTCGGCTGGCTGTGTGTGCTCGCCGTGACGCTGCCGGCGGCGCCCGCCGCCGGGGCCCGGACGCCCGCGGCCGCCCCCCGCCCCGTTGTCTTCGTGCACGGCTACAACGCCGACCCGGGCGTGTGGGGCGCCCTGCGCGAGGACTTCGAGGCCGCCGGATACGGCGAGGGCGACCTGCACTCCTTCGGCTACGACACCAGCCGCTCGGTCAACGAGGACCTCGCCGGCCGCCTGGCCGCCTACGTCGCCCAGGTGCGCGCCCGCACCGGCGCCGACCGCGTGGACCTGGTGGCCCACTCCTTCGGCAGCCTGGTCACGCGCTGGTATGTGAAGTTCGGCGGCGGCGCGCCCGCCGTCGCCCACTGGGTCTCGCTCGGCGGCCCCAACCACGGCACCACCACCGCCTGGGCGTGCGCCCTGTGGTCGCAGGCCTGCCGTGACATGACCCCGGGCTCCTACGTCACCGACCGGCTCGCCCAGGGCGATGAGACCCCCGGCCCGGTGGCGTACGCGACCTGGGCCTCCTCCTGCGACGAGGTCATCAACCCCGACGCCAGCGTCCCGCTGGCCGGGGCGGCCAATGCCGGGGCCGGCTGCCTGGCCCACAACGACCTGCTGGGCGACGACGCCGTCTCCCGGGGCGTACGGGACTTCCTGGCCACCCCCTGAACCCGGCCCGCGGGTGAACCCCGCCAGCAGGGGATGAATACGGACATATGGGTACGGTCAGGGGGTGGCGGGTCACCGGACGCGGTCCGCCCGCCGCCCTGACCACCCAGCAGAGAGCAGCAGCCATGGCCGAGTTCCTGACCGACATCAAGACCATCCGAGAGCGGGCCCGCCGGCAGATCGAGAAGGGCCCGGTCACCGACGCCTACGGCGCGGACCTGCAGCGCGTACTCCTCGTCCTCAACGAGGCCCTCGCCACCGAAATCGTGTGCACCCTGCGCTACAAGCGGCACTACTACACGGTCTCGGGCCTGTACTCCGAGCCGGTGGCCGCGGAGTTCCTGGAACACGCCCAGGAGGAGCAGGAGCACGCCGACAAACTGGCCCGGCGCATCGTCCAGCTGGGCGGCGAGCCGGACTTCGACCCCGACACGCTCACCTCCCGCTCCCACGCGGAGTACCACGACGGCACCGACCTGATCGAAATGATCAAGGAGGACCTGGTGGCCGAACGCGTCGCCGTCTCCGCCTACACCGAGATCGCCCAGTGGCTGGGGGAGGGCGACCCCACCACCCGCCGTGTCTTCGAGGACCTGCTGGCCCAGGAGGAGGAGCACGCCGACGACCTGCGCGGCCTGCTGGAGCGCATCCCGGGCGACCACCGGCCCTGATCCCCACGCCGCGCCGTGCACCGCACACCGCACCGCACACCGCGCCGCGCACCGCGCGCCGCCCCGGGCTCCCGCGCCGTCACCGCACGGGAACCCGGGACACAGGGGCCCGGGACACGGGGGCCCGGGCGGGGTGCGGGTCTCAGCGGCTCTCCAGCCGCAGCGACACGTCCTTTTCCTGGTCGCCCGAGGCCGAGCCCTCCTCGGTGACGGTGAAGGCCGCCGACAGGACCGTGACGACCTGGTCGACCGCCACATAGCCGCCCTGCACTCCGGCGCTGACCGCACCGTGCAGCGACGGCGTGCCGCCCGGCCCGCCGCCCGCCGGCCGGGCGGTGTCGAAGACACCGCTCCACACCGTCGGCCCGCTCGCCCCCGACGCCGTGGGCCCGCCGTCCCGGTCCGAGGCGTAGACCGCCTTCAGGACGTCGAAGACGCTCCCGGCGTCCTCGGCCGCCCCGCTCAGCTCCACCGTGACCTGCGCCGGCTCTTCTCCACCGCTCACCGTCAATCCCTTTCCCTCGTCTTGCACATCTCGTCCGGCCCCGCCCTCACCCGGAGGGCTCCTGGGGCACCGGATCCTCACTCTGGGCGCCCGTCGGCCCGCCGCTGTCGCGCCGGCCGGTGCCGGCCTCGTCGGTCTCGGGCACGTCCGCGCCGTCCCCGGCGGACTCGCTGCCGGCCTCGGCCGTCTCCTGCGCCGTCTCCCAGGGGTCCTGGCCGCCGTCGGCCTGGTTGGCCTGCTGGTCGGGCGGGTCCCTGGGCACGGGCGTCGTGCCGTCCGCACCGGGGGAGGGCGGTATCTGCTCGCTCACCGATGTCTCCTTTCATCGCCGGGCCCCAGAGGGGCCGGGCGATGCCGACCCGTTCCGGAGCTGGGGTGCAGGTACCCGCGCAGCGCGGGACAACTCTTACTGATCACCGTGGACCACCCGCGGCCGATCGGCGACACGGCGGCCGGGCAGGCACGCCGGTGCGGTGTGAGACTGCTGGTGTCATCCGGCCAAGCCGCGCAGCCCCGTGGCGAAGGGAGAGGACGTGCCCGCATCGGAGCCGCCCAGCGGACTGGAGGAGTTCCTCGCGGACCCGGACAACGCCGTACTGGACCTGGCCACCGCCGTCGCCCGGTGCGCCACCGCCCTGGGCGTGCCCCAGGCCGTGGTCTACCTCGCCGACCTCCAGCAGCGCCGGCTGGTCCCGCTCACCGACGACGCGGCCGCCGCCGACGTGGACAACTCCCTGGCCGGCTGGGCCTACCGCACCCTGTCCCTGCGCGTGGAGGAAGCACCGGCCGGCGGCATGACCGCCTGGCTGCCCCTGCTGGACGGCGCCGAACGCCTGGGCGTGGTCGCCGTCCACACCCCCTTCCTGGACCCCGCGCTGCTGCGCCGCAGCCGGGCCCTGGCCTCCCTGCTCGCGATGATGATCACCTCCAAGCGCGCCTACAAGGACAACGTCATCCAGCGCACCCGCTCCGAGCCCATGCAGCTGCCCGCCGAGATGCTCCGCGCCTTCCTGCCGCCGCGCACCATCGGCAACACCCACGTGGTCTCCACCGCCGTCCTTGAACCCGCCTACGAGATCGGCGGCGACGCCTTCGACCACTGCCTCACCCCAACGGCCCTGCACGCCACGATCCTCGACGCGATGGGCCACAACCTGCTCTCCGGCCTGGCCACCGCGGTCGCCCTGGCCGCCTGCCGCAACGGCCGGCGCACCGGCGCGGAGCTGCCCGAGCTCCTGGAGGCCGTGGACGCGGCGATCGGCCTGTGGCTGCCCGACCAGTTCTGCACCGGCGTCCTGCTGCGCCTTGACCTGGCCAGCGGGGTGCTGCGCTGGAGCAACTGCGGACACCCCCCGCCGCTGCTCATCCGCGACAGCCGACTCGTCGAGGGCGCCCTGGAGCGCGAGGCCGACCCGCCCATGGGCTTCTCCGCCTTCCTGCGCACCGAACGCCAGGTCCACGAGACGGCCCTGGAACCCGGTGACCGCGTGCTGCTCTACACCGACGGCATGACCGAGGCGCGGCTGGCCGACGGCAGCGAATTCGGCCTCGAACGCTTCGCCGACTCCGTCATCCGCGCCTCCATCGGCGGCGAGGTCGCCGCCGAGACGCTGCGCCGGCTCATCCACTCCGTCCTGGACGCGCAGACCGACCGGCTCCGCGACGACGCCACCATCTTGCTGATCGAGTGGCATCCGCCCGGCCGCGAGCCCCGGCCCGCGCACCGCTGAGCGGCCCGCTCAGCCCCGGTGCCCGCCCCCGTCACCGCCCTTGCCGCCCTTGCCGGCCTTGTCCTCGTGGATGTCCTCCTGGGCGGTGGGGCTGGGCGTGAGGGTGTCGCCGGCCTCGCCGTCCTTGGCGTGCTCGCGCCGCTCGTCGGGCACGGGCCGCTCCTCGGCGTCCTCGATCTCCTCCAGTACCTCCTCGGCCGCGGTCTGCGCGGGCGCGTGCGAACCGTCGTGGTGGCTGTGCTGCATGGGTGGTGTCCTTTCGTTGCGAAGACCGTGGTTCAGGGCAGCGGGGTGCCGCCGGTGGCGTTCATGATCTCGGCGGTGATGAAACTCGCGTGCTCCGAGGCGAGGAAGACGTAGGCCGGGGCCATCTCCGCGGGCTGCGCGGGCCGGCCGAGCGGCGCCTGCTTGCCGAACTCCGTGGTGTCCGGCAGCGTCGCGGGGATCAGCGGCGTCCACACCGGCCCCGGCGCCACCGCGTTGACGCGGATCCCGTCCTCGACCAGCATCTGCGCGAGCCCCTGGGTGAACGTCACGATGGCGCCCTTGGTCATGGCGTAGTCCAGCAGGTGCGGGCTGGGCTTGTAGGCCTGCACCGAGGTGGTGTTGATGATCGAGGCGCCGCGCGGCATGTGCGGCACCGCCGCCCGGCACAGCCAGAACATGCCGTACAGGTTGGTGCGCACCACCCGGTCGAACTGCTCGGTGGGGATGTCCGTGATGCCCTTGGGCCGCGACATCTGGTACGCGGCGTTGTTGACCAGCACGTCGATCCGCCCGAACTCGGTGACCGCACGCTCCACGAGCCGCCGGCACTGTTCCTCCTCACGGATGTCGCAGGGCACCGCGACGGCCCGGCGCCCGGCCTCCTCGATCCAGCGGACGGTCTCCTGCGCCTCGCCGGCCTCGGAGGGCAGATGGGTGAACACGACGTCGGCCTCCTCGCGGGCCATCGCGATGGCCACCGCCCGCCCGATCCCCGAATCGCCCCCGGTGATCAGCGCGATCCGGTCGCGCAGCAGCCCGGAGCCGCGGTAGGAGTCCTCCCCGTGGTCGGGCGGCGGGTCCATCGGCCCGGTCCACCCCGGCGGCTCCTGGTCCTGTTGGGGGAAGTCCGGGCGCGGCCCCTTGGAGGTGGGGTCCTGCGGGCCCTGCCGGCCGGGGGTGTCCGTCATGGGGATGCTGCCTTTCTGCGGGGGCGTACGGGCCGGGCGCGGACCGCTCCGGGCCCCGGGGGCGCCTCTCCCACCTTCCGCAAGAGGCGGGCACCTCACCACCGGAGCGCCGGGCCGGCACCGGCCGGCGCACCGGCGGCGTCCGGCGCGGCCGCGGCCACCGGGTGCCCTGCCCCCGACCGGGTAAAACGCCCCCGGCCGGCCCCGGGCAGGCATGTCCCGCCCGATCGGGGACAACCGGGAACCATGAAGATCCTTCTTGTTCTCCTCGTCCTCGCCGTCGCCGCCTGGTACCTCACGTCGCGCAAGCGCCGCTGAAGTGCCTGTGATGCTCAGGCCGTGGGGCCGGTTGGATAGTCGGGCAGGGCCACGGTGCTGCTGACCTTCTCGCCCAGCCTGAGCATGCCGTTCAGGAACAGGCGCCGGGACAGCAGGGTGTTGCGGAGACGCAGGCCGGTGGCGGTGGCGGGGGCGAGGAACTTCCCGGTGCGCTCGCCGCCCGCCTGGCAGCCCTCGGCGTAGGCGCGGAGCCTGCTCTCGTAGCGGGCGAAGGCTGCCCGGTGATCGCCCGGGGCCTGCGCGAGTTCGCCGGCCAGTACGTACGCGGCGACCACCGCGGTTCCCGTGCCCATGCCGCCGATGGTGGCCCCGCAGGCGGCGTCGCCGACGAGGCACACGCGCCCGGTGGACCAGGTATCCGCGTCCGCCCGGCTGATCGAGTCGAAGTACAGGTCGGGGGCCTGGTGCAGCGAGGCCAGCAGGCGGGGTACCTGCCAGCCGAGGCCGGAGAACGCGCCTGCGATCAGACGCTTCTGCTGTTCGGGGTCGTGGCGGTCGTACGACAGCTCCGGCGCGGCGAACACGAAGAACGCCCCCGCCCGTGCCGGATCCCGGTGGCCGGTGCCGACGGAGGCCAGCCGCCCCGGCGCGTTGTACCCGACCGAGCCCTTTGCCGCTCCGGGGTCGTTGGGCAGCTGCCACGTCGCGGCGTAGTAGCCGAGGTGGCTCACGTAGTCCTCCTCCGGTCCGAAGGCGAGGCGACGGACGTTGGAGTGCAGTCCGTCCGCGCCGATGACCAGGTCGAAGGTGCGCGAGATTCCGCTGTGGAAGTCGGCCCGCACGCCGGAGGAGGTCTCGGTGAGGCCGGCGATCGAGTCGCCGAAGACGTACTCGGCATGGGGGAGGCTGTGCTCGTAGAGCACTCGGGCCAGGTCTCCGCGAAGCACCTCTATCTCGCCGCCGGCGAACTGGGCCGGCAGGTGCAGCAGTGTGCGGCCGCGTGCATCGACAAAGCGCATCGGGGTGCCGCCGGTCTGTATGCGGCGCAGTTCGGGAAGCAGGCCCATGCGTTCCAGCACGGTCAGATGCGTTTCGCCGCGGAAGTCGACGGCCTGGCCGCCCTGGCGCAGGGCCGGGGCCAGTTCGACGACGGTGGGCCGGAAGCCATGGCGTCCCAGCCAGTAGGCCAGCGCCGGGCCGGCGATGCTCGCGCCGGAGATGAGGACGTTCCTGTTCACGGGCTGTCTCCGCTCAGAAAACTGTGTCCCACGGACACTGATATTTACTGTGTACCGTAGACACAGTTGATTCGGCGAGGCAACCAGGAAGGGGCGGCAGACATGGGTGGCGAGCACGCCGAGGCGGCGCGGCTGCTGTGGGGCCCGCGCCCCAAGCCCGCGCGAGGCCCCAGGCCGACACTCGACCTGGACCGCATCGCGCGGGCCGGGATCGCGATCGCCGACGCGGAGGGGTTGGCCGATGTGTCCATGCAGCGGATCGCCGCGCAGCTGGGCGTGACCAAGATGGCGCTGTACCGGTACGTGCCGGGCAAAGCCGAGCTGGTCGCTCTCATGGTGGACGCCGCGATCGGCCCCTACCCGGCGGCGCAGGCACGGCGCGGAGACTGGCGTGCGCAGCTGGAGGAATGGGCCCACCAGCTGCTCACCGTCTTTCGTCAGCACTCCTGGGCGCTGGACGCCACTGCCGGGCCGCGGATCGTGGGGCCGGGAGAGCTGTCCTGGCTGGAGCATGCCGTGTCCGCCCTGGACGGCACCGGCTTGAGCGGTGCCGAGCGGATGGACGCCGCTGTCCTGCTGGTCGGGCACGTACGCGCCATCACCCAGCAGGCCCGTGCGGCAGGCCCCGCAGGCAACCCCGAAGCCCAGCTGGGCGCCGTCCTCGGCGATCTGATGCAGGCGCACGGCGAGCGATTCCCCGCGCTCACCGCGGCCCTCGCTTCAGCCGCCCGGTCCGACGGGCAGGATCAGGCATGGGATTTCGGCCTGCAGCGGATCCTGGACGGCTTGGCCACACTCATCGACCAGCGCGTACGGTGACCGCGCCCTGGACCGCCGCGCCGCGCGCGAACGACCGGGGCTCAAAGACAGGCGCTCAGGCCCGCTCGGGCTCCTTGCCCGCCGCCTTGGCGATGTTGCGGGCCATGCCGCCGAAGACCACCGTGTGGAAGGGCGCCACCGCCCACCAGTAGGCGTGGCCGGCCAGGCCGCGCGGGTGGAACAGGGCGCGCTGGCTGTAGCGGGTGCGGCCCGCCCCGTCGTGTTCCACCCGCATCTCCAGCCAGGCCAGGCCGGGCAGCCGCATCTCGGCGCGCAGCCGCAGCAGCCGGCCCGGCTCGATCTCCTCCACCCGCCAGAAGTCCAGGGAGTCACCCACCCGCAGCCGGTGCGCGTCGCGGCGCCCCCGGCGCAGGCCCACCCCGCCCGCCAGCCGGTCCAGCCAGCCCCGCACCGCCCAGGCCAGCGGGAAGGAGTACCAGCCGTTGTCGCCGCCGATGCCCTCGATGACCCGCCACAGCGCCGCCGCCGAGGCGTCCACGACCAGGGTGCGGTGGTCGGTGTAGAGGCTGCCGCCGGCCCAGTCGGGGTCGGTGGGCAGCGGATCACTGGGCGCGCCGGGCACCGCGGCCGAGGACCAGCGGGTGCTCACCTGCGCCTCCTGGATGCGCCGCAGCGCCAGCCGCAGCGCCTTGGTGAAGGGCAGCGGCCGGTCCGGCCCGTCGGGAACCCAGTCGGCGATGTCGTGCTCCTGGCAGACCACTTCGTGGCGCAGCGACTCCGCCAGCGGCCGGGCGATGCCGCGCGGCACGGGCGTGATCAGGCCGACCCAGTGGCTGGAGAGCGTGGGGGTCAGCAGCGGCACCGGCACGATCAGCCGGTGCCGCAGCCCGGCCACCCGCGCGTAGGTCCGCATCATGTCGCGGTAGGTCATCACGTCCGGCCCGCCGATGTCGAAGCCCCGGTTGACCTCGGCGGGCAGCTCGGCGCAGGCCACCAGATAGCGCAGCACGTCGCGCACCGCGACCGGCTGGATGCGGGTGCGCACCCAGCTGGGGGTGACCATGACCGGGAGGCGCTCGGTGAGGTAGCGCAGCATCTCGAAGGACGCCGAGCCCGACCCGATGATGACCGCCGCCCGCAGCACCGCGCTGGGCACCGGGCAGTCCAGGAAGATCCGGCCCACCTCGGCCCGCGAGCGCAGATGCGGCGACAGCTCCCGCTCGCTCACCCCGGCCGGGGTCAGCCCGCCCAGATACACGATGCGCCGCACCCCGCCCGCCCCGGCCCGCTCGGCGAAGGTGCGGGCCGAGCGCCGGTCGGTGTCCTCGAAGCCGGCCCCGGTGCTCAGCGCGTGCACCAGGTAGTAGGCCACCTCCACCCCCTCGAACGCGCCGGCCAGCGAGCGCGCGTCGCGCACATCGCCGCGCACCACCTCCACCTGACCGGCCCAGGGATGATCGCGCAGCTTCTCCGGCGAGCGGGCCAGACACCGCACCCGGTACCCCTCCGCCAGCAGTTCGGGCACCAGCCGGCCCCCGATGTAGCCGGTGGCCCCGGTCACCAGGACCAGCCGCCGCCGCGGGCGGGAGTCGTTGCCGTCGCTCACGTGCGCTGCCGCCTCCTTGAAAAAAGCACCCGGGGGAGCCGGGCGCCGCACCCGGCCCCTTGGAAGTCTCACCCGCCGCGGCCCCGGCCGCGACACGCCGCACCCCGCCAACGCATGCCCGCACACCTGCCCCCGGGGCGCGAAGACGACGCATCTCCCGCACGATGTTGAGGACGGCGGATCGGGGCACCCGGCGATGACGGCGAGTCAGGGAGGCATGGATGGCACGGCGTCATCGACTGATCACGGTGAGCCCGGCGACGGTATGGAGCGTGCTGGCCGACAGCAGCCGCTACGCCCAATGGGTGGTGGGCACCGCCTCCTCAAAACCGGTGCGCGGCCACTGGCCGCAGGTCGGCGCGGCCCTGGAGTACGAGGTACGGCTGGGCCCGCTGCGGGTCACCAACGAAACCGTCGTACGCCGCTGCGAGGAGGGCACCGTCCTGGAACTGGAGGCCAAGGCCGGCGCCCTGGGCACCGCCCGCATCGCCCTGGACGTGCGGCCCTGGGGCGAGCACTGCCTGGTCACCGTCGACGAACACCCGCTGCGCGGCGCGGCCGGCGCCCTGCACAACACCCTCGTCGAACCCCTCATCCAGGTCCGCCACCGCGCCATGCTCGCCCGCCTGGCCCGGGTGTGCGAAGCCGAAGCGGGCCGCGCCACGAGCGGAGCGGGCCGTGCCTGACGCCGTGGTCATCGGGGCCGGCCCCAACGGGCTGGTCGCGGCCAACCTCCTGGCCGATGCCGGCTGGAGCGTCACCGTCCTGGAGGAACAGCTTGAGCCGGGCGGCGCGGTCCGCCACGACCGGGGCGTGCACCCCGACTTCGTCAACGACCTGTGCAGCTCCTTCTACCCGCTGGCGGCCGCCTCGCCGGTCCTGCACCGGCTGCGCCTGCACGAGCACGGACTGCGCTGGAGCCACGCCCCGCACGTGGTGGCCCACCCCCTGGGCGACGGCCGCTGCGCCGTCCTGGACCGCAGCCCCCAGGCCACCGCCGCCTCCCTGGACGCGTTCGCCCCCGGCGACGGCGCGGCCTGGCAGCGCCTGCACGCCCTGTGGGACGACATCCGCCCCGACCTGCTGGACGCCCTGTTCACCCCCTTCCCGCCGGTACGGGCCAGCGCCCGCCTGGCCTACCGGCTCAAGACCGCGGGCGCGCTGCGCATGGCCCGCACCCTGCTGCTGCCGGTCCGCCGGCTGGGCGAGGAGGAGTTCACCGGCGAGGGCGGCCGGCTCCTGCTGGCCGGCAACGCCCTGCACGCCGACCTCGCCCCCGAGGCGGCCGGCAGCGGCGGCTTCGGCTGGCTCATGGCGATGCTCGGCCAGAGCTACGGCTTCCCCGTCCCGGTGGGCGGCGCCGGCGAACTGACCGCCGCCCTGACCCGGCGCCTTCAGACGCGCGGCGCGGCGGTGCACTGCGGCCGCCGGGCCGAACAGATCATCGTGCGGGACGGGCGCGCGGTGGCCGTGCGCACCGCCGACGGCGACACCGTGCCCGCCACGCGCGCCGTCCTGGCCGACGTGTCCCTGCCCGCCCTCTACGGCGACCTCATCGCCCCCCAGCACCTGCCCGACCAGCTCCTGGCCGACCTGCGCCGCTTCCAGTGGGACTTCGCCACCTTCAAGGTCGACTGGGCGCTGGAGAAACCGGTGCCCTGGCAGGCCAGGGAAGCGGCCGGCGCGGGCACCGTCCACCTGGCCGACGGCGTCGACGAACTCACCCGCTTCGCCGCCCAGCTGGCCATGCACCAGGTACCCGACCGGCCCTTCCTGCTCTTCGGCCAGATGACGACCGCGGACGCCACCCGCTCACCCGCCGGCACCGAGTCCGCCTGGGCCTACACCCACGTCCCCCAGGAGATCCGCGCCGACGCCGGCGAGGACGACATCTCCGGCGCCTGGCGGAGGGCGGACCAGGAGCGGATGGCCGACCGGATCGAGCAGCAGGTCGAACGCTTCGCCCCCGGCTTCCGCACCCTGATCCGCGCCCGCCGCATCCTGGCCCCGCCCACCTTGCAGGCCCTGGACCGCAACCTGCACGCCGGCGCCCTCAACGGCGGCACCACCTCCCTGCACCAGCAGCTGTTCTTCCGCCCCCTGCCGGGCACCGGCCGCCCCGAAACCCCCCTGCCCGGCCTCTACCTGGCCTCGGCCGCCGCCCACCCCGGCGGCGGCGTCCACGGCGCCCCCGGCGCCAACGCCGCCCGCGCCGCCCTGCGCCGCCGCCTGCCGCTCCCGCTGACCCGCACCCAGCGCCACCTCACCACCCGCGACCGCACCGGCACCCCGCCCCACCCGTGAGGGGCGCCCGCATGCACCCCGGCCCCCTGCGCGACCGCACCGTCGTGGTGACCGGCGCCGCCCGCGGACTGGGCGCCGCACTCGTACGGGAGCTGGCACAGCGCAACGCCCGCATCGCCCTGCTGGGCCTGGAGCGGGCCGCGCTGGAACAGGTGGCGGCCACCCTGCCCACACCCGCCCTCGCCCTGCACGTCGACGTCACCGACCCGGCGGCCCTGCACGCCGCCGCCCGCACCGTACGCGAACGGCTGGGACCGCCCTCCGTCGTCGTCGCCAACGCCGGCATCGCCCAGGCCGGCCCCCTGCAAAGCGCCGACCCGCACTCCTGGCGCCGGGTGATCGAGGTGAACCTGACCGGCAGCGCCCTGACCGCCCAGGCCTTCCTGCCCGACCTGCTGCACACCCGCGGCTACCACCTGCAGATCGCCTCCCTGGCCGCGCTGGGCGCCGTCCCCCTGCTGAGCGCCTACTGCGCCTCCAAAGCCGGCGTGGAGGCCTTCACCCACGCCCTGCGCGCCGAAACCGCCCACCGCGGCGTCGCGGTGGGCATCGCCTACCTCAACTGGCTGGACACCGACATGCTGGCCGAGGTGGACACCCACGCCGCGCTGCGCGAGCCGCGCGCCCTGCTGCCGCCCCCCGCCCGCCGCATCCGCCCCCCGGCCCCGGTCGCCGCCCGCCTGGCCGACGCCATCGAACACCGCCGCACCGCCGTCTACATCCCGGCCTGGACCCGGCTGGCCCAGGCCGGCCGCGGCCTGCTCCCGCCCCTGATCACCCGCCTGGCCCGGGCCCGCTTCCACCGCCGCCCGCCAAGCCGCCCCATCCCCCAGAGCGGCCCGCTGGGCGCCGGCGGCCGCGCCGCCCACCCCCCGCACTGACCACCCGCAGCGCGCCGCTCGCCGTGCCGCACCCCGCCGCCTGCGCGACGCTGGAACCCACCCGCCCGCCCGCCCACTCGCACGTACCGCCCGCCCGGAGGTGTCATGGAGCCCGTGGAGGCCCTGGAACGCATCGCCTTCCTCCTCGAGCGGGGCCGCGCCCCCACCTACCGCGTACGCGCCTTTCGCACCGCCGCCGAGGTGAGCGGGAACCTCCCGCGGCCGGAGCTGGAGCGCCGGGCCTACGACGGCTCCCTGGAATCCCTCAAGGGGATCGGGCCCAAGACCGCCGCCGTGATCCGCGAGGCACTGGCCGGCACCATGCCCGGCTACCTCCAGCGCCTGGAGGAGGAGGCCCGCGCGCCGCTGGCCGAGGGCGCCGGCAGCCGGCTGCGGGCCCTGCTGCGCGGCGACTGCCATCTGCACTCCGACTGGTCCGACGGCGGCAGCCCCATCGAGGCGATGGGCCGCGCCGCCCGGGAGATCGGCCACGAATGGGCCGTGCTCACCGACCACTCGCCCCGCCTGACGGTGGCCCGCGGCCTCTCGCCCGAACGGCTGCGCGACCAGCTGGAGGTGGTGGCCGCCCTCAACGAGCAGTGGGCGCCCTTCCGGCTGCTGACCGGCATCGAGTGCGACATCCTCGACGACGGCTCCCTGGACCAGGAACCCGACCTGCTGGACCGCCTGGACGTCGTGGTGATCTCGGTGCACTCCAAACTGCGCATGGACGCGGCCGCGATGACACGCCGTCTGGTCACCGCGGTGAGCAACCCCCGCGCCGACGTGCTCGGCCACTGCACCGGCCGCCTGGTCACCGGCCGCGGCCGCCCCGAGTCGCAGTTCGACGCGGCGGAAGTCTTCGCCGCCTGCGCGGCCGCCCGCACCGCCGTGGAGATCAACAGCCGCCCCGAACGCCTCGACCCGCCCCGCCGCCTGCTGCGCCAGGCGGTCCGGGCCGGCACGCTGTTCGCCGTCGACACCGACGCCCACGCGCCCGGCCAGCTCGACTGGCAGATCATCGGCTGCGCACGGGCCGAGGAGTGCAAGGTGCCCGCCGAACGCGTGGTGAGCACCTGGACGGCACCCGAAGTCCTCTCCTGGACCCGCGAGAGCCGCTCCCGCACCGCCTCCTGACCGCCCGGGCCCCTACAGGGCGCCGGTGAGCACCCGGTCCGGGGTCAGGGGGAGTTCCCGCAGCCGTACCCCTGTCGCGTGGTGCACCGCGTTGCCGATCGCCGCGGCCGTCCCCACGATGCCGATCTCGCCGATGCCCTTGCTGCCCATCGGGTTGAGATGCGGATCGTCCTCCTCGATCCAGTGCGCCTCGATGTGCGGCACATCCGCGTGCGCCGGCACGTGGTAGGACGCCAGATCGCTCTCCGTGAAGTCCCCGAAGGCGGCATCCATCGTGCTGCCCTCCATCAGCGCCATCCCCAGCCCCATCGTCATCGCCCCGACGAACTGCGAACGGGCGGTACGGGAGTTGAGGATGCGCCCGGCGGCGTAGACGCCGAGCAGCCGCCGCACCCGGACCTCACCGGAGACCGTGTCCACCGCGACCTCGGCGAAGTGCGCGCCGAACGCGTGCCGGGCATAGGAGCTGTCCGCATCGGCCCGCCCCGCCGTGTCGGCCGTGGCACTGACCCCCTCCGGCGGCAGCCGCTGCCCGCGCTGCTCCGCCAGGCGCCCGGCCAGCGCCGTGCACGCCTCGTGCACCGCCCACCCCCAGGAGGCCGTGCCCGAGGAGCCGCCGGCCAGCGGCGCCGAAGGCAGGTCACTGCTGCCGATCTCGGTGCGCACCCGCTCCACCGCCACCCCCAGCGCGTCGGCGGCGACCTGCGCGAGCACGGTCCGCGCCCCGGTCCCGATGTCGGTGGCGTTGATCCGGACCACGAACGTGCCGTCCGGGCAGGCCTGCACGCCCGCCCGGGACGGCGCGACCACGACCGGATAGGTCGCCGCCGCCACCCCGCTGCCCACCAGCAACGGCCCCTCCCGGCGGGTACGGGGCCGCGGATCGCGCTCCGCCCAGCCGAAGCGGCGCGCCCCCTCCCGCAGGCACTCCGCCAGATGCCGGCTGCTGAAGGGCTTGCCGCTGTCCGGCTCGTGCCCGGTGTCGTTGCGCAGCCGCAGCTCGACGGGGTCGATGCCCAGCGCCTGGGCGAGCTCGTCCATCGCCGACTCCAGCGCGTACATGCCCGGCGCCTCGCCCGGGGCCCGCATCCAGGACGGGCTGGGCACATCCAGCGGCACCGCCCGGTGCGTGGTCCGCCCGTGCGGCGAGGCGTACATGACGCGGGTGGCGGCCGCCCCGGTCTCCATGAACTCCTTGACGCGCGAGGTGTGCGCGCTCACCTCGTGGATCACCGAGGTGAGTGTGCCGTCCGTGCCCGCGCCCAGCCGCACCCGGTGCAGGGTCGGCGCGCGGTGCCCCACCACGGCCGGCAACTGCCGGCGCGGCAGGGCGAGTTTGACCGGGCGGCCCGTGGCGCGGGCGGCCATGACGGCCAGCACCACGTGCGGGCGAGGCGTGCCCTTGGACCCGAACCCGCCGCCCACGTGCTCGGAGACGACCGTCACCTGCTCCTTGCGCAGCCCGAACAGGCCGGCCAGCACCTCGCGCACGGTGGTGGCGCCCTGGCTGGAGTCGTACACGCTCAGGTGCCCCTCCTGCCAGTGCGCGGTGGCCGCGTGCGGCTCCATGGGGTGGTTGTGCAGCGGCGGCACCCGGTAGCCGGTGTCCACCCGCACCGGCGCGGCCGCGAACGCGGCCTCCGCGTCGCCGCGCACGTGCTCGCCCGAGGTCCCGTCGGAGTCCTCGGGCACGTAGGCGTCGGGGTGTTCGGCCCGCAGGGTGACATCGTGCGGCTCCTCGGCGTAGGTGACCCTGACGGCCGCGGCGCCCTCGCGGGCCGCCTCCAGGGTGTCGGCGACCACCAGCGCCACGTACCAGCCGCGGTGCGGCACCCGGGCGTCCTGCAGCACGGCGAGGGTGGCGTCGTCCGGCTCGGCCAGGCGCGGCGCGTTGCGGTGGTGCAGCACCGTCACCACCCCGGGCAGCGCCAGCGCCGCCGCGTCGTCCACCGTGCGCACCTCGCCGCGCGCCACGGTGGCCGCGACCGGCCACGCGTAGGCGCAGCCCTTCGGGGTGTGCTCGGCGGCGTAGCGGGCGCTGCCGAGCACCTTGTCGGTGCCCTCCCGGCGCTCGAGGTCCGCCCCCAGCGCGTCGGCGGTCTGCGGCATGGTGTTTCTCCCTGCAGGCGGATACGTACGTACGAAGGACAGGCGGGTCCCGCCGGGTCAGCCCCCGGCGCCGGGGGCCTGGTCCTGGCGGGTCAGGCGGCGCAGGACGTCGCAGGCCAGACTGCGGGCCAGGGGCACCTTGAAGGCGTTGTCGCGCAGCGGCTCGGCCGCGGCGAGCTCGGCGTCCAGCGCCCGCTCGAAGGCCTCGCCGCCCGGCGCGGCCCCCCGCAGCGCCTCCTCGGCGCGCCGGGCCCGCCAGGGCCGGTGGGCCAGCCCGCCGAAAGCGATCCGCACCTCCTCCACGGTCCCCTCCCGCACGCGCACGACCACGGCCACCGAGGCGAGCGCGAAGGCGTAGGAGGCGCGGTCGCGTGCCTTGCGGTAGGCCGAGACGGTGCCCGGCGCCGGCGGCGGGAGCAGCACGGCGGTGATCAGCTCGCCGTGGGCGATCTCGGTGTCCGCCTGCGGCCGCTCGCCCGGCAGCCGGTGGAATTCGGCGGCCGGCACCGTCCGGGTCCCGCGCACCCCCTGCAGTTCGACCTGCGCGTCCAGCGCGGCCAGCGCGACCGCCATGTCGGAGGGGTGGGTGGCGATGCACTGCGCGGAGTGCCCCAGCACCGCGTGGTCGCGGTGGACGCCCTCGCGCGCGCCGCAGCCCGAGCCGGGCTCGCGCTTGTTGCACGGCTTGGCCGGGTCCTGGAAGTAGGGGCAGCGGGTGCGCTGGAGCAGGTTGCCGCCGGTGGTGGCCATGTTGCGCAGCTGGCCCGAGGCACCGGCCAGCAGCGCCTGGGACAGCACCGGGTGGCGGGCGCGGACCAGCGGGTGGGAGGCCAGGTCGCTGTTGCGCACCGTCGCCCCCACCCGCAGGGACCCGTCGGGCAGTTCCCGGACGGTGTCCAGCGGCAGCCGGCTGACGTCGATCAGCGTCTCGGGCCGCTCGACGCCCAGCTTCATCAGGTCGACGAGGTTGGTCCCGCCGCCCAAATAGCGGGAGGTGGGCCGGCCGGCGTGCGCCGCGGTGGCCTCCTCCACGCTGTGGGCGCGCACATACCTGAAGGACTTCACCGCACTCCACCTCCCACGGCATCCGCCACGCCCCCTGCGCCTCCCGCGCCTCCCGCGCCTCCCGCGCCTCCTGTGTCCTCGGCGGCTGCCACGTCCTGGACGGCCTCGACGATGCGCGGATAGGCGCCGCACCGGCACAGGTTGCCGCTGAGCCGCTCCTGGATCTCCGGCCGGCTCAGCCGCACCGGCTCACCGCCCTCCGCCTCCGGGTCCGTCACGTGCGAGGCGTGGCCCGCCCGGGCCTCGGCCAGCACGCCGAGGGCCGAACACAGCTGCCCCGGCGTGCAGTACCCGCACTGGAAGGCGTCACGCTCCACGAAGGCCCGCTGCAGGGGATGCGGGCGGCCGCCCTCGGCGTCGTGCAGCCCCTCGACGGTGGTGATGTCACATCCCTCGACGGCGACCGCCAGCAGCAGACAGCTGTTGGCCCGGCGCCCGTCCACCAAAACGGTGCAGGCACCGCACTGGCCGTGGTCGCAGCCCTTCTTGGCGCCCGTCAGGTCCAGCTGCTCCCGCAGGACGTCCAGCAGCGTCGCCCGGTGATCGACGACAGGGCTGTGGGGCCTGCCGTTCACCCGCAGGGGCACTTCCGAATGGAACACATCGGTCCCCATGGCGCTTGGCTCCCTCGTCCCGGGGGTGGATCGGTGCCGGTATCAGCCCCTCCAGCCTGGAACAGGAGACACGTTCCGGCATGCCGAACCGCTCCGCGGCAGCCGGAGAGCGAGGGGGGACGGGGGAGGGGCGGCGGGGTCAGTCCGTGGGGCGGGCGGTCCCCGCGCAGCGCCACAGCACGTGCACCACCCGCAGCACCCCGAGCACCGTGCCGGCCGCGGCGCCCGCGACCACCAGCAGCCTCTCGGCGCCGGCGGGAAGCTGCCAGACGGCGGCCGGGCCGGCGATCGCCCCGAACACGACGGCGCCCAGGAAGCAGGCGCTGAGCAGCGCGTAACCGATCTCCACGGTCATCGCGTCCCGCTCGGCCTGGCTGCGACGGCTGGTCCCCATGACCGCAGAGCCTACCCAGCCCCGCACGCCACCCCGCCAAGTCCCCCCGGCACACCGGGAGAAGGACCCCGCACGGCTACCCGCCGCCGCGCCGCGCGCCCACCGCCCCCCGCCCCCGTCCCCGCTCCCGCTCCTGTTCCCGCTCCCGCTCCTGTTCCCGCTCCCGCTCCTGTTCCCGGTGGAGGCCGGCCGCGACCCGCACGAACGAGCGGACCAGCACATCGGCGTTGCCCGCACCCCACGCGGCCACCAGCGGACTGGGCGGCATGTCGCCCAGCGGCACCACCACCAGGCCGGGGGAGGGCGGGTGGTCCAAAAGGGTCATGCCGACGGTGCCGTTCCACAGCACGGCCTGCCGGCACTCCACGACCGCCCGCACCACCGGCCCCTCACGCCGCACGCCGCCGCCCCAGTAGGACTGCCACAGCGGGTCGGTGCCCGGCGGGAAGCTGAACCAGCGCCGCTGCGCGAGGTCGGCCAGGCGCAGGCACGCGCGGCGGGCCAGCGGGTCGTCGGCGCGCAGCAGCACCCCCACGGCGTCGGTGCGCAGCGTGCGCACCGAAAGACCGGTCTCCTGGAAGGGCCCGCGCGTCAGCGCGACATCGACGCGGCCGGCGTGCAGTCCGCAGGTGGGATCGCTCAGATCGGCCTCCCGGACGCGTACCTCCACGCCCGGATGCCGGCGGCGGAAGGCGGCGGCCAGCCGGCTCAGCCCCGCGTCGGTGCCCTCGCCAAGGACCCCGACGGTGATGGCCCCGGGCCCGGCCGCGGCGGCCACCCGCTCCCGCGCCAGGGCGGCCCGCTCCAGCAGCGCGCGCGCCTCCGCCAGCAGCACCGCGCCGGCCGCGGTGAGGGTGACACCGGCCGGCGAGCGGACCAGCAGCACCGCGCCGACGTCGGCCTCCAGCTGTTTGACGGCCCGGCTCAGCGGCGGCTGGCTGATGTGCAGCCGCACGGCCGCCCGGCCGAAGTGGAGTTCCTCGGCGACCGCCACGAAGTACCGCAACGTCCGCAGCTCCATCACGCCACGATACCCATCCGGTATCGGCCCCGCGGAACAGGTCTTGGACGCCCGCCGCCCCCGCGCGGTCCCATCGGACCATGACCGACGAGACACAGCCCGCCCCCCTGACCGACGCCCCCCGCACCGGCCGCACGGCCGACGCGCCCGCCGTATCGGTGGTCCGCCCCGGCGACGGCGAGACGCTCACCCTGGGCACCACGCACATGCGCGTCCTGGAGGACGGCAGCAACACCGAACACCGCCTGGGCCTGACCGAGTCCGTCCTCGCCCCGCACACTCCCGGACCGCCGCAGCACCGCCACGCCCAGCACGACGAGGGCTTCTACGTGCTGTCGGGCACGGTGCGCTTCACGGTCGCACAGCAGGAGCACGACGCCGGCCCCGGCACCTTCGTGATGGTGCCGGCCGGAGCACCCCACACCTTCGCCAACCCCGGCGGCCGACCGGCCCGCATGCTCAGCATCTTCACCCCGGACCTGTACGTGCAGTACTTCCGCGACCTGCGGGACACGCTCGCCGACGGCCGGCCCCCGGCCCCTGCCGACGGCCTGGCCGCCATGCGCCGCTACGCCACCCGCCCCGCCCCATGAGGCTTGGGCCTGCCCGGCCGGGGCTCAGGCCTGCCCGGCCAGGGCGAGTCGGTGCAGGTCCTCCAGCGCGTCCAGGAGCACGGTCTCCTGGTGCCACCTGATCCACTCGCCCATGGTGCGGCCGGTGACGTGCAGCTCCCGCAGCTGGGCCTGGGTGAAGCCGATCAGGGGCCGGGCGTGGTGGGAGGAGATGACGCCGTGCACGGTCTGGCGTTCGTCGACGAGCGGGATGCTGTGGCAGGCGCGGCTGCCGGAGGTGAGGATCACCCGCCGGTCCTCGTCGCCGAACCCGGCCGAGGAGGCCACCTCCTTGACGGTGACCTGGCTGCTGGCCTCGGCGGCCCGGGAGCAGGAGGTGTGCCCGTCGACGAACGCGAAGTGGTCGGTGAAGTGCCGGGGGTGCCCCGCGTGCTTGGCCATGCGCAGCACGTCGTCCTCGAGCAGCTGCACGTTGCCCATGTCCGTGCCGGTGACGCTCAGCACGCGGCGCAGCGCGGCGCCGAGCACCTCGCCCTGGTTGCGCGCGTCCAGCGTGCCGGCCTCCAGCGCGGCCAGGCTGGGCAGGTCGGCGGGCCGGGTCCGCTCGGGCAGCCACCTCTCGGCGCCCGGCGCGGGGCCGGGGGTGCGCACCACCGCGGCGGCCAGCTGGTGCAGCTTGATGTTGGCGTGCTGCGAGGCCCGGCGCAGCAGCATGAACGCCTCCTGGGCGTGTGCCAGCCGGTAGCGCTCGACCAGGATGCCCTCGGCCAGCGCGATCCGGGGCCGCGCCCGCGCCCGCACCTCCAGCTCGGCCACCTGCTCGCGCAGCCGCCCGGCGGTGGCACGCAGCTGCTCCGCCTCCCGCTCGAGCGAGGAGATCCGCTCGGGCGAGGAGGGCCGGTCCTCCGGTGACGGGGACGCGGTCGGAATACTGGTCAAACTCTCTCCCCTGGCCGCTCTGCTCCAGCGACCGTATCCCGCCCCGGCCGGCGGTGTCATGGCCGCCCCGGCACCGGGCGCCCGGCCGCAGGGCGGGCCGGGGCCTGGCCTTTGTGGCTTCTGCCACTACGGCCGCCGCCCCGCTCCCGTGGAGCCTGCCGGCCGAAAGAGGGCCGGCAGGCCGCGATGCGGGGGCACACGATGAACGCACAGCAGAGCGCACGGCAGCAGTACGACGGGCTCTGAGAGCCTGTCTTTGAACCCCGTCGTTCACGCGGATCACGGGCGCAGCGGCGGATTGGGGCCTCCCCTGCTCGAGCGGAGCCGAGAGCTTGGGGGAGGGCGTGCCGGGCGTCGGGGCGCGGGCGGGGCTTCAAAGACAGGCTCTGAGGCCTGCGAGGGGTTCAAGGTCCTGTCCCTGGAGCAGTACGCGGCGGTGCCCGGCTTCCCGGCGATGGCCGGGGACGTGCACGCCAGGACGGTCCTGGGCCCGGCCTGCGGCACCGGCTCCCACCGCCGCGAGCCGCGGCGGCCCAGGGCTCCCGGGCGGTGCGGGGCGTGAACGAGTACACCGAGACGGCTGACGGCTGACGGCTGACGGCTGGGGGCTGGGGGCTGGGGGCTGGCAGGCTCTCAGGCGGTGGTGGCGCGGGCCGGCCGGCGCCTGGCGGCCCGGAGCGCCAGCAGCAGCGAACACACCGCGGCGAACGCGCACCACGTGGAGACATACTCCTGGTGCCACAGCGCGAAGCAGACCGCCGCCCCGGCCGCGACCAGCACCCCGAACAGGACAAGGGCCCGCTCACCGGACAGGAGCAGGGAGCCGACGGTGGCCAGCAGGTAGCCGGCCACCACCGGCCCGGCCTGCGGCAGCCCCAGGGCGTAGCCGACGGTGTGCCCGTGGATCTCGGCACTGACCGGGCGCGTCACCAGCGCGTGGGCCAGGACCGCCGCCGTCGCCGCCCCCGCGGCCAGCGGAACCAGCAGGCGGCGCCGGGCACCGGGCGCCGCCGCGCACATGACGGCCGCCGGCACCCACAGCGCGAGCAGCGGCAGCGCGATGACGGCCCAGGCCAGGGTGGCGGGCCCGGTGCCGCCGCCGTGCCGCCAGACCGCGGCCTCGACGATCTGGTGGGCGCCCAGCAGCAGCGGCAGCGCGGCCAGCGGCAGGTCGCGGGGGCGGCGGGCCGCCAGGCCCACCGAGACGACGCCCACCGCCGCGATGCCCGCTCCCGCCGCGAGATCGGCCGTGGCACTCCAGCACATGACCGCAACGCTACGGCGGCCGCGGCACGGCGGCGCGCCGTGCACACCGCAGGCCGGGCCGGCCGCACCGGGTGGGCCGGCCGCACCGGGCGGCGGCGCCGGGCGGGGTGGCGGGCGTGCGTCTGCCGGGTCAACTCGCCAGCGTCTGGGCGCTCTTGGTGGCCGCGTGCCGTGCGCGGTGCCGCCCGGTGGGGGTGGTGGCGGCGAGGCGGTGGCGGGCGGCGGTGAGGGCCGCGTCGATGTCGCGGGTGCCGGTGGACACGCACAGGGTGTAGGAGACGTCCTCCAGGCGCCGCAGGGTCTCCTTGGAGCCCTCTTCGGCGTGCAGGGCGCTCAGCGTCTCGTACTGCTCGAGCAGGTTCTTCAGGACCGGACGGGCCATCAGCAGCATCAGGGGCCTCCCTTACAGGCGGTTTTTGCCGGGTTTGTCGTGCGTGATGCGCCGTGTGCCCCCGCGGCCGGCCCTCATGCGCCGCCGGCCGTCATTTCCGGGCGGGCGGCGCGGTGCTCCCGCTCCCGCTCTCGCCGGCAGGGGTGGGGGCGGGTTTGGTGTGGAGGATGTCGCGGGCCTGTTCGGCGGCGCGGGCGGTGCTTTCGGAGACGAAGTCCAGGAAGCGGGCGATGTTCTCCAGGCGGGTGGCGGCGGGGGTGCCGGGGCGCAGGACGGGGACGCCCTGGCGGGCGGTGGCCACGACCTGGGCGGTGGCGCGGGCGGTGGCCATCATGGAGCGGTAGTAGACGTCGTCGTCGACGACGTAGCGCTCGCGCCGGCCCTCGCCGCGCTCGCGGCGCACGAAGCCCTGGCTCTCCAGGAAGGCGATCGCCTTGGAGATGGCGGCCGGGCTGACCTGGAGGTGCTGGGCGAGCTCGGCCGCGGTGAGGCTGCCGGAGTCGGTGAGCACGAGGCAGGCCACCACCCGGGACATCATCGTGGGCATGCCCGAGGCGATCATGACGCCGGTGAACACCTCCTCGTAGGCGCGTACTTCGTCGGCGTCGCGCCCGTGCGGCTGCGGGGGCGTGCGCGGGGTGCGGGGTGTGCTCTGCCTGCGGCGGTGGGCGCGGTGCTCGGTGGCGCGGTGGGCGACTTCGGCGCGGTAGCCGGCCGGGCCGCCGTTGCGCGTCACCTCGCGGGTGATCGTCGAGGTCGGCCGCTCCAGGCGCCGGGCGATCTCGGCGTAGGCGAGGTTGTCGGCAAGACCCTGGGCGATCTGCCGGCGTTCCTGCTGGGTGAGCCTGCCTCCCGGCATCGGGAATCTCCTTCGCGGCCGTGGCCGGGGCCGCCGTCGGGCCCGCGGTGGTGGGTGAACGCCGCCGACTATAGCGTTCACGCCCAACTCATTGCAACGGAATGGGGGAGGGGTTGTTGCGTTAAGCGCGAGGCCATTGCTTCAACTTCCCCATATCTACCTGCGGTTATGGGGTTGCAATGCAACAAGTTTGTTGTCAGATCTGTGAATGCAACGTAGCGTTTCTGTCATCGGAAAGAGCGGGCCGCAAGGGGCGCGCGACACCGGATGAAGGAGCACACGATGCAGAAGTTCGCCACCCCCGCCGCCGTCCGCGCCGTCCTGGACATCCCCGCCGGGCGCATCCAGTTCATCGCCGCCGACCGCGCCGACACCACCGTCGAGGTCCGGCCCGCCGACCCCGCCCGGAGCCGCGACGTGCAGGCGGCCGAGCAGACCGAAGTCGCCTACGCCGACGGCGTCCTGCGCATCCAGGCCCCCGAGGCCAAGAACCGGCTCCTCGGCGCCACCGGCTCCCTCGAGGTCACCGTCCAGCTGCCCGCGGGATCCGGCGTGCGGGCCACGTCCTCCGCCGCCGAGTTCCGCGGCGTGGGACGCCTGGGCGAGGTCACCTTCGACGGCGGCCACGGCTCGGTCAAGCTGGACGAGGCCACGAGCGCCCGCCTGAGCGGCCTCGACGCGGACATCTGGGTCGGCCGCCTGCACGGCGGCGGCGAGATCCGCACCCTGCGGGGCGACGTGCACATCGCCGAGGCCGTGCACGGCGCGCTCGCACTGAGCACCGAGCAGGGCGACATCACCGTCACCGCCGCCCGCGGAGTCAGCGCCGCCCTGGACGCCGGCACCGCCTACGGCCGCATCGACAACGCCCTGCACAACACCGGCGGCACCCCCGCCCTGACCATCAAGGCCACCGTCGCCCAGGGCGACATCACCGCCCGCAGCCTGTGACCCCCGCTCCCTGACCCCCGGCCTCCCGCCCCACCCTCCCTCCCCTCCTCCTCCCGCGGCCCCCGACACAAGGAGCTCCCCTCATGACCGGTTTGGCCATCGCGGCCCACGGGCTGCGCAAGTCCTACGGCGACAAGACCGTCCTGGACGGCATCGACCTGAGCGTCCCGCAAGGAACCGTCTTCTCCCTGCTGGGCCCCAACGGCGCCGGCAAGACCACCGCCGTGAAAATCCTCTCCACCCTCGTCCGCGCCGACGCCGGTGACCTGTACGTCGCCGGCCACGACCTCGCACACCAGGCCCGGGCCGCCCGCGCGGAGATCGGCGTCACCGGCCAGTTCTCCGCCGTCGACGGCCTGATCACCGGCGAGGAGAACATGCTCCTCATGGCGGACCTGCACCACTTGCCCCGGCACGAGGGGCGGCGGGTGGCCGCCGAACTCCTGGAGCGCTTCGACCTCGTGGCGGCCGCGAAGAAACCCGCCGCCACCTACTCCGGCGGCATGAAGCGCCGCCTGGACATCGCCATGACCCTGGTCGGCGGCCCCCGCGTCATCTTCCTCGACGAACCCACCACCGGCCTGGACCCCCGCTCCCGCCACACCATGTGGGGCATCATCCGCGAACTGGTCACCGGCGGGGCGAGCGTCTTCCTCACCACCCAGTACCTGGAAGAGGCCGACGAACTCGCCGACCGCATCGCCGTCCTGCACGAGGGGAGGATCGCCGCCGAGGGCACCGCCCGGGAACTCAAGCGGCTCGTCCCCGGCGGGCACGTGCGCCTGCGCTTCACCGACCCGGCCGCCCACCACCGCGCCGCCGCGGCCCTGCCCGAAGCCGTCCGCGACGAGGAGGCCCTCACCCTCCAGCTCCCCAGCGACGGCAGCCAGCGCGACCTGCGCGCCCTCCTGGACCGGCTGGACCTGGCCGGCATCGAGGCCGACGAACTGACCGTGCACACCCCCGACCTGGACGACGTCTTCTTCGCCCTCACCGCCGACGCCGGCCACCGGCCCGCCCGCCCCGCCCCCTCCCAGGAGAACGTCCGATGAGCTCCCTCTCCCTCGCCGTGCGCGACTCCTCCACGATGCTGCGCCGCAACCTCCTGCACGCCCGCCGCTATCCCTCGCTGACCCTGAACCTGCTGATGACCCCGGTCATGCTGTTGCTGCTGTTCGTCTACATCTTCGGCGACACCATGAGCGCCGGCGCGGGCCGCTCCGCCTACATCGCCTACCTCGTGCCCGGCATCCTGCTGATGACCATCGGCTCCACCGCCATCGGCACCGCCGTCTCCATCTCCACCGACATGAACGAGGGCATCATCGCCCGCTTCCGCACCATGGCCATCCACCGCGCCTCCATCCTCTTCGGCCATGTCGTCGGCAGCGTCCTGCAGATCCTCATCAGCCTCGTCCTGGTCGGCGCCGTCGGCGTGGCGATGGGCTTCCGCTCCACCGACGCCACCGTCCTGGAATGGCTCGCGGCCCTCGGGCTGCTCGCCCTGGTCGCGCTGGCCTTCACCTGGATCGCGGTCGGCATGGGCCTGAGCAGCCCCAACGCCGAGGCGGCCGGCAACAACGCCATGCCGCTGATCCTGCTGCCGCTCATCTCCAGCGCCTTCGTCCCGCTCCACTCGATGCCGGGCTGGTTCCGGCCGATCGCCGAGTACCAGCCCTTCACACCCGCCATCGAGACCCTGCGCGGCCTGCTCCTGGGCACCGGGATCGGCCACAACGGATGGCTCGCGCTGGGCTGGTGCCTGGCCCTGACCGCGCTGGGCTACGGCTGGTCCACCGCCCGGTTCAACCGCGACCCCAGGTAACCGCCGTGCCGGCGCACATCGCCCGCCCCGCTCACCGCCCCGCCCCGAGGCTCAACTCGGGCGGGGCCTGAGCAGGTCGTCGACGAGGGTGTCCACCAGGCCGCGCGGGATGCCCGCCCCTGTCAGCGCACGGTAGACGAGCGGGCCGACCAGCGCGTCCAGCACGGCGTCGGGCCCCAGGGCGGGGGAGATCTCGCCGGCCTCCACCGCGCGGGCGAGCAGGTCGCGTTCACGGGCCCGGCGGGCAGCCGCAGGCCCGCGCGGACGCCCGCACCGGACACCTGGAGCGGGAGACGCTGGAGATGACCAGCGCCGCCCAACTCGCCGCGCTGCGCGAGCGCCTGACGGGCCGACGGCTCGACCTGCTCTTCGTCAACGCCGCGATCGACCGCGGCGACCTGCCGATCAGCGAGGTGTCCACCGACATGTTCACCGAGGTGATGGTCACCAACGCGCTGAGTCCGCTGCGCACCCTGGAGGTGCTGCGCGACCTCGTCGCCCCCGGCGGAACCGTCGCCGTCATGTCCTCCGACCAGGGCAGCATCACCCTCAACACCGAGGGCGGCTACGAGCTGTACAAGGCCAGCAAGGCCGCCCTCAACCAGCTGATGCGCAGCTACACGACCCGCCACGGCGACGACGGACACACCAAGCTGCTCATCGACCCCGGCCACAACCGCACCCGGCTCGGCGGACCGGACGCGCCGCTGGCCCCCCGCGAGAGCATCCCCTCCGTCGCCGACGTCATCGAGGCCCAAAGGGGCGCCCGGGGCCTGCAGTTCCTGGACCGGCACGGTGCGCCGGTGCCCTGGTGAGGACCCGGCGGTCTCAGGCAGAGGACGGCTCGGGCCGGGTGAGCGCGGAGATCAGACCGAACAGGTCGTGGTCACCGGCCCCGCCCTCGCCCGCGTCCTCGTGCATCGCGTCCTCCGCGAACAGGGCGGCCTCGGCGCTGCGCGGGAACATGGCCTGCTCGTAGACGCCGAGGGCGGCCTCGAGGTCCTCGGGGTGCGCGGCCAGGGCCCGGCCCAGGTCGGCCCCGTCGAGCATGGCGAGGTTGGCGCCCTCGCCGTTGGGCGGCGAGAGGTGGGCGGCGTCGCCGAGCAGGGTCACGCCGGGCACCCGCTCCCACCGCAGGCCCCGGGGCAGGGCGTGCAGCAGGCGCAGGACGGGCGGCGTGTCGGTCTCGGTGATCAGCGCGGTGAGCTCGGGCGCCCAGCCCTCGAACTCCCGGGCGATGCGCGCCGCGGCCGCGTCCGCGTCGTCGAAGTCGATGGCGGTGAACCACTTCCTGGGCCCGGTGATCCCCACGTAGGCGTGCAGGGTGCCGGCCCGCTCCCGGTGGGCGACGATCTCGCGGTCCGGCGCGGGCGCGATCATCATCCCGCCGCCGACCGCCTTCGCGGTGGCCGGGTGGTGGCGGTCGCTGTCGAACAGGTAGGTCTCGACGACCGATTTGCCGGCGTAGGCGGGGGCGGCGTCGGTGACCAGCGGCCGGACCCGTGACCATGCGCCGTCCGCGCCCACCAGCAGCCCGGTGACCGCGCTCCCGGCCCCGCCGGCGAAGGTCACCTCGTGCCGGCCCCCGCCCAGGGCCCGGACGCCGTCGACCTTGTGGCCCCAGCGCACGGTGCCGGCCGGCAGCGCGTCGAGCAGCAGCTGCCGCAGCTCGCCGCGCTGCACCTCGGGGCGGCCGCCCGTGCCGTCGTCGGGCCGGTCGAGCAGGACGCGCCCCTCGGGGTCGAGGACCCGCAGCGCCTGGTGGCCCTCCAGGACCAGGCCGGCGAACTCCTCCAGCAGGCCGGCCGCCTCCAGGGCGAGCCGGCCGTTGTGGTCGTGGATGTCGAGCAGTCCGCCCTGCGCGCGGGCGGCGGGGGAGGACTCGGCCTCGTAGACGGTGGCGGGTATGCCGTGGAGGTGCAGGACACGGGCCAGGGTCAGCCCTCCGAGTCCGGCGCCGATGATCGTGATGTCAGTGGTCATGGTGGCTTCCTTCCTGAGCGTGGACCACGGGCCGGGCCCCCGGCCGGAACCTGCCGGGAGGCCGGCGCCGCGGGCCACGGGCCGCGGGCCGCGGCCCGCGCGCGGTGCGCGGTGCGGACGGCCGCCGCTCGGACGACCGGCCCCGGCCACCCCAATCTCCGGCCCCCCGTCGACAGAGCGCCGACAGCCCGCCGACCCCCACCGACAGCCCCCCGACACGCGCGGCCACAGCACGGGGCGCTGCGGATGCGAAGCGCTCGCGCGCGCCCGAGCATGAGTCCATGGCCGAAGAACACGGCAGTCCGCACCGAGCGGCGCAGACGGCCCGCCGGGCCCTGGCCCTGGAGGGCTTCTGCCTGATGGAGCCGGGCGCCGTCTCGCAGTGCCTGGGCACAGACGACAAGGGGTGGCGGGAGTTCGCCGCGCACTGGGAGGAGCTGGCCCCGGACACCTACGCGGCCGAACTGGGCACCAGGCGGCTGCGGCGCTACGGGCGCTTTTGCCTCTCGCGGGCGGGCGAGCTCGCCGCGCAGGAACACGCCGGCTTCGTCCAGCCGCAGCGGAGCAACCCCCTGTATGTGGATGTGGACCGCCGCTTCGAGCCCCTGACCGCGGCCTTCGCCCGCGAGCCCGTGCTCGCCTCACTGATCCGGCTGCTCGGCCGGGCCGCCGCCTGCCTGGAGGACGCGGACGCCTGGGACGTGCAGGTGCACCCCTTCAGGATCGTGGCCGAGGCGGACAGCGAGGGGGAGCCCACCCCGGAGGGGCGCCACCGCGACGGCGTCACCCTGGTGACCTCCCTGCTCATCCACCGCGAGAACGCCACCGGCGGCCAGAGCACGGTGTACGGCCCGGACGGCACCGAGCGGATGAACACGACGCTCGACCGGCCCGGCACCCTGCTGCTGGGCGACGACCGTGCGACGCTGCACGGCGTCTCCCCGATCCGCCCCGCCGACCCCGCCCGGCCCGCCCACCGCGACGTCCTGGTCACCACCCTGGCCCCGCACCACTGAGAGCCTGTCTTTTGAACCCCCGCCTGCGCCCCGGCGCCCGGCACGCCCTTCCCCGAGCTCTCGGCTGCGCTCGAGCGGGGGAGGCCCCAACGCGCCGCTGCGCCCGCGCGCCGCGCGAACGACGGGGGTTCAACGACAGGCTCTGACCCGCCGGAACCGGCCGGCCGGGCCGGCTCCGGCGGGTCAGCGGCCCTAGGCGAACGCCTCGTCGCGCAGCGCCGCCACCGCCTTCTCGATCCGCCGCCGGCGCGTCTCGGGCTTCTTCGCGCTCTCGATGGCGTGCACGTGCGCCCGCTTGCGGCTCGGCGACAGCCGGTCGTACACCTTGCGGGCGATCGCGTCGGCGTCCAGCGCCCGGGTGAAGTCCTCCGGCTCGACCAGGACGCGGGGCTCGGTGTCCAGGGCGAGTTCGACCTCGACCTCCTCGCCGGTCTCCACGCCGGCGGCCGCCCGGTTGGCCTTGCTGAAACCGATCAGGTGGCGGCCGCGCATGATGGCGAGACGGCTGTTCCAGGAGTGCCCGTTGATGGTGATGGTCACGGCCGGCCGCTTGCCCCCGTCGAGCTTCTCCACGACCTCCAAAGGAACTTCCAGGCCCCGCATGGGCTCGGGAGGCTCGACGTAGGTTCGGAACTTCATCAGCTGCTCCTGTCGGTGTGGGTGACCGTGCTGTGTCACATCCTGACGGGGGCGGGCCTGCCGGGTGCGGGGATCGGCGCCATCCGTGTGGCGGAACACGTCGACCGGAACCGCACCGGCCCAGGCGGGGAAACCGCGGCGCCTCAGCCGAAGTCCGGCTTGCGGTCCCGGGTGCGCTTGAGCTCGAAGAACCCGTCCGTCGCGGTGACCAGCAGCACCCCGTCCCACAGCCTGGCCGCGGCCTTGCCGCGCGGCACCGGCGTCACCACCGGGCCGAAGAACGCGTTGCCGTCCACGGCGATCACCGGGGTGCCCACGTCGTAGCCGACCCGGTCCATGCCGGCGTGGTGCGAGGCGCGCAGCGCCGTGTCGTACTCGCCCGAGTCCATCGCCGCGGCCAGGCCCGCATCCAGGCCGGCCGCGCCGAGCGCCGCCTCCAGGGTGGCCCGGTCCTTGGGCGCCTTCTCGTGGTGGTAGCGCACGCCCAGCTCGGTGTAGAGGCGGCCCAGCACCTGGGGGCCGTACTTCTGCTCGGCGGCCACGCACACCCGCACCGGCCCGAAGCCCAGCCCCACCCGGTACTTGTGCGGCACGTCGCGCCCCTCGTTCAGGACCGCCAGGCTCATCACGTGCCAGCGGACGCTGATCGGCCGCAGCTCCTGCACCTCGGTGATCCACCGGGAGGCGATCCACGCCCACGGGCACTGCGGGTCGAACCAGAAGTCGACGGCGCTCACGGTGTCCTTGGCCACGCCGGCCTCCCCATCCCTCGGCATCTTGGCTGTCCCTGTCATGCGGGGCCGGCGGAGGTGTCCGTGCGCAGCTCGCCGAGCACCTCCTCAACGGCCTTGAGGGCACTGGCCACGCACTGGCCGACCCCGACCCCGTCGTAGGCGGCGCCGCACACCGCGAGCCCGGGCTGGTCGGCGACGCCGGCACGGATGCGCGCCACCCGGTCCAGGTGCCCCACCGTGTACTGCGGCACCGCCCGCTCCCAGCGGCTGACCCGGGAGGCGAGCGGCGTGCCGCTCACCCCGGTGACCTCGGCGAGTTCGGCGGCGGCGAGTGCTACGAGGTCGGCGTCGTCGCGGCGCAGCAGGTCCTCGCCGCCGCTGCCGCCGCCCTGGCACCGCACGATGTCCACCTCGCCCGCCAGGTGCGGCCACTTCACGGTGGAGAACGTGACGACCTTCATCGCCCGCCCGTCCACGGCCGGCACCCGGTAGCCGCTGTGCCCCAGGGCGCGGACCGCATCAAGTGCCGTACGGGGAAAGGCGAGCGTGACGATGACGGAGCCGGCGTAGGGGATCTCGGCGAGCGCCGTGGTGGCCCGGCCGGTGCCGGGGACGCCGGCGAGCAGCGGGCCGGCCTGCGCCGCGGGCACGGCGACGACGACGGCGTCCGCGTCGAGGTGCTCGGGCCCGGCGGCGCTGTGCACGCTCACCCGCCAGCCGTGCGCGCGGCGTTCGAGGCCGCGCACCTGTGTCCCGGTGCGCACCGCCGCGTCCGGCGAGGCGGCGAGCAGGCCGTCCGCCAGGACCTGCGGCAGCGAGCCGAGCCCGCCGGCCAGTGTGGAGATGCCGGTGGTGGGCTCCTGCCCCGGCGGCAGCGGGGCCGGCAGCAGCGCGCCCGCCGCCTCCGCCAGCGAGGCGCGCCGCCGGGCGGCGGTGACCAGCGGGGTGAGGGTGGCCTCGAAGGACAGCTCGTCGGCGCGGCCGAAGTAGGCGTCCGACAGGAACGGATCCACCAGGCGGTCCACGACCTCGCGGCCCAGGCGCCCGCCGACGACGTCCGCCACCGAGCGGTCGCCCTCCCGCTCGGCCCGTGCCAGCGTCAGGTCCGCACGGGCCCGGGCCACGCCCTCATCGGAGAGGATGCCGGACTTGGCGAGCTCGTCCATGTCGCAGGGCACGCCCATGAACTGACGGCCCAGCGGCGGCCGCAGCAGGCCCCCGCTCCACACCGCCATCGACTTGGTGCCCGCCGCCACGACACGCTCCTCCAGGCCGGCGGCCTTCAGCAGCCGGGCGGTCTTGGGCCGCCGGGCGTACGTCGACTCCGCGCCCTCGTCGATGACGACGCCCGCCAGCTCCGAGACGGCCAGCTGCCCGCCCAGCCGGCCGGAGCCCTCCAGGACGGTCACCCGCACCGGCTCCTCGCGCAGGAAGAACGCCGCCGCGAGCCCCGCGACGCCGCCCCCGACGACGACGACATGCGGAGCCGTGCCCGACCGAGCCATTCCGTTGTCCGCCATACGACCTGCTCCTTCGTGGATACGGTGTCGCATCAGTTTTGAAGGGGTGCCGATAGTCCCGGTCGAGCGGGAGTGGACCCCAAATCGTCCCGCAACCCGCCTGATTCCAGGGCGACTTGGGCCCCGGGGTGGCGCTCGCGCACGGGCCCGCGACGGCCGGCGCCGCGGGTTCCGCGCGCCCGGCGCGCACCCGATTCATCCTCCACCCGCCATCGACCGGACCGCTGGACATTACCGCTGCGCACAACACACCCCGTGGACCTTGAGGAGAGTGGTGGCATGCGGAAGGTCGTTTCCCAGGACGGCACAACGATCGCCTGTCGCAGCACCGGCGACGGCCCGCCGATCGTGCTGATGAACGGCGCGTTCCGCGACCACACCATCTTCGACGCCCTGGTCCCGGAACTGGCGCCGCACTGCACCGCCTACGTCTACGACCGCCGGGGCAGGGGCCAGAGCGGCGACGCCCCGCACTACGCCGTCGAGCGCGAGATCGAGGACCTCGCGGCCGTCATCGACGACGCGGGCGGGCAGGCGGTCGTCTTCGCCGGCTCCACCGGCGCGAACCTCGCCCTCGAAGCGGCCATGGCCGGCCTGCCGATCACCAAACTCGCCCTGCACGAGCCGTACTTCCGCATCGCCCCCCACCCCAAGCCGCCCGCCGACTGCATGGACACCCTCAAGACGCTGCTCGCCCAGGACCGGCGCGGGCAGACCGCGGAGTACTGGCTGCGCGAACTGCTGGGCCTGAGCGCCGAGACCATCGCCGACTGGCGCACGGCACCCCTGTGGGCGACGAACGAGGCCAACGCCCACACGCTGCTGTACGACACGGCCATCCTCGGCGACTTCGAGGTGCCCACCGCACGCCTGGCGGCCCTGCGGACCCCGACCCTGGTCCTCAACAGCGATGCGACCGGCGACTGGCTGCGCGACGCGGCCCGCGCGACCGCGCGTGCCCTGCCCAACGGCTGGGGCATGCAGCTGCCCGGCTCCTGGCACCGCATCGACACCGACATCCTGGGCCGCGCCCTGGCCGGCTTCACCACCACCTGAGCCCACCGCCCGGGCCCACCGGCAAGCACCGCCCGAGGACTGGGTCCTCGGGCGGTGCGGTGCTGCCTAGACCTCGGGAACCGTCCAGTTCTCGCGCAGCCACGCCTCCAGGCCGACCAGGGCGGGGCGGATGCGGCGCAGTTCGGCCATGTCCGCGCTGTAGCCCTGCGTGTCGAGCCAGTCGAACATCGCGGCCAGGTCCGGGCGGGCCGTGCGCAGCGGTTCGAAGGAGCGCTGCTCGTAGCGGACCGGGACACCCGCCACCCGTGCGAACGCCTCGGCGATCTGCGGGCCGGTCAGCTCGGCGCTGGCGATCTCCACCCGCCGGCCCAGCCACCCGGCCGGATCGCCGAAGGCGTCCGCGGCGAACGCCCCGATGTCGCCGGTCGCGATCACCTGGACCGGGACCTCGGGCCGCAGCCACAGGCCAAGGACCAGTTCACCGCCGGCCGGCTTGGGGCCGAGGTCCAGGAGGATGTCGTAGAACATGGTGGGCCGCAGCACCGTCGCCGGCAGGCCGAGCTTGTCGATGTGCTGCTCGATGTTCCACTTGCTGCGGAAGTGCGGGATGACCTCGCAGCGGTCCGCGCCGCCCACCGAGCTGTACACGAAGTGCGCCACGCCCGCCTCGGCGGCGGCGTCCGCCACCGCCTTGCCCTGCCGCTCCTCGGCCTCCACCCCGCCCGGGCCCCGGAACGTCTGGACGCTGAACACGCCCCGGACCCCGCGCATCGCCGCCCGCAGCGACGCCGTGTCCTCCAGGTCTCCGCGCACCAGCACCGCACCCGCCGCGGCGAGCGCGCGCGCCGCGGGAGCCTGCGGATCACGCACCAGCGCGTGCACGACGCGTCCTTGGCGCAGCAGGGCGCGGGCCGTCGCACCGCCCTGCCGGCCGGTTCCGCCCAGCACCAGGACCGTTCCGTCTACCGTCACCGTATTCCTCCGTCGTGAAAGATGTGCCGCGAAAGGTGCCGTAAAAAAAGGGGGGGCGGCCGACGCCGATCCGGCCGGCGGCCGCCCTTTGCGCCCGTCCCGGAAATCAGGAAGCGGAACCTTCGGTGACCCGCTGATCGAGAATGCGGGAGAACGCGTTCGCCAGCAGGTCCGCCGGATGGTCCGCGGCGCCCGTGCTGCGCCACGCCACGTGGTTGTCCGGGCGCACCAGGACGGCGCCGTCCTCCTGGATCTCGCGGACCCGCGCCCAGCCGCCCTCGGCGTCGGTGAACTCCGCGCCCGCGCCGATGCGGACGGCCCGGATCGGCAGGGACAGCTTCTCCGCCACCTGCGCGGCCGCCTCCGCCCACGCGCCGCCCTGCGCCCCGGTGATCAGGACGAACCCGGCCGGGGAGCCGGTCAGGTCGTGGGTCGACAGGCGCCGGCCGTCCTGCTCGAGCCAGGCGTGCGGCAGCCGGTGCCCGGGCCGGGTCGTGGGTTGGTACACATCGCGCATCGGCACCCGCGCGGGCGGCGCGCTGCCGTCGGGGACCAGCGCGCCCCGCTCGTAGTGGAAGCCGATCTCGAAGTCGTGCGCCTGGCAGCCGGCCCGGTGGGTGTCCAGGATCTCCGCGGTCCTGGCCCGCACCACCTCACCGATGGGGGAGGGGTCGAAGAAGGAGGCGAACATCCGCTGCCGGCGCTGCGCGGGGGCGTGCGGGCCAAGGCCCACGGTGTCCAGGATCGCCTGGTGGTGGGAGGCCGCCGAGACCGCCCAGTCGACGTTGAGCCGGCACACCGGCCGCCGCTCCGCCTCGTAGGTGTCCAGCAGGGTGTCGTCGGCGCGGCCGTCGAGGACCGCGGCCAGCTTCCACGCCAGGTTGTGGGCGTCCTGGATGCCGGAGTTCAGGCCCAGGCCCACGGTGGGCGGCTGGCGGTGCGCGGAGTCGCCGGCCAGCAGCACCCGCCCCTTGCGGTAGTGCTCGGCGACCAGCGCCTGCACCGTCCAGTTCGTCACGTGGTGCAGGGTCAGCTCCAGCTCGGGCAGACCCAGCAGCTCCCGGACCCGGGCCACCACCGACTCCTCGTCGAGGCGGTCGGCGTCCATCGGCGGGAAGTGCAGCACCCACTCCTCGCAGGCCTTGCCCCAGCTGGGCCCCATCTCGATGAGGTTGCTGCACAGATCCGGGTCGTGGGCGTTGAGGAAGTGGGTCAGCAGGGTGCCCTCCTGCCACCACTGCGACAGGTCGGCGGTGAAGTACGCGGTCGTCACGTCCAGCAGCGCGGGCACGCCGCGCATCTCGATGCCCAGGGCGCTGCCGACCGTGCGCCCGCCGTCGGCGCCGATCAGGTAGCGGGCGGTGACCGTGGTCGTCTCGCCGGTGGCCCGCTCGCGGATCTCGGCGACCACCCGGTCGCCCTCGTCGGTGAAGCCGGTCATCTCGTGGCCGAACAGGATGCGCCCGGGGCGGCGCTGTTCGGCGGTGGCGCGCAGGAGCGGCTCCAGGCGGACCTGCGGCAGCTTGACCGGCAGGACGGGCCCGGCCGCCGCGTACCGCTCGCGCAGCGAACCGCCGCCGAAGGCGTCGATCTCGTGGATGTGCTGCGCGTCCATCGGCCCGTCCCCGGCCAGCGAGGTCAGCCAGCGCAGCTTTCCGAACAGCTCCAGGGGCGCCCCCTGCTCCACCATCGGCCCGTCGAGCCCGTGCTGGCGGAAGATCTCCATCGTGCGCTGGTTGAGGTAGTGCGCCTTGGGCACGTGCGCGGTGTCCGTGTGCCGTTCGACGAGCAGGTGGTCCACCCCGTGGTCGGACAGGAAGTTGGAGGCGGAAAGACCGCATCCGCCGCCGCCCACGATAAGAACCGGAACCTCGACTGTTCCCATTTTCGTCCTTTCCGGAAGGTGACAGTCCCACGCTCACGGAAACTGCCGAATGTGCCGGGAATGGAAGTGGCTTTGCACTGCATCGAGCTGATGTTTCGTGCCTCACCCGCGCCGCGCGGCGTCCGCCAGGGCGCGGTGCAGACGGTCGTCCTCGGTCTGGCCGGCCTCCCACTGCACGCCGACCGCGAAGGGGTGGTCCACCGCCTCGACCACCTCGACGACGCCGTCGGGCGTGCGGGCGGTGGCGGTCAGGCCCTCGCCGACGCGGTCCACGGCCTGGTGGTGGTGGCAGGCGGTCTTGGGGGTGTCGTCGCCGAAGACCCGCGCGATGCGGCTGCCGGCCCGCAGGTCCAGGACGTGTCGGCCGAACTCGAAGCCGGCGCCCTGCGGGCGGTGGCCGTTGGAGCCGGTGACCTCCGGCAGATGCTGGTGCAGGGTGCCCCCGCGGCGCACGTTGAGCAGCTGCATGCCGCGGCAGATGGCCAGCAGCGGCAGCCCCGCCGCCAACGCCGCGCCGATCAGGGCGAGTTCGGCGCGGTCAAGATCGGTGCTCGCGACCCGGGTCAGCGGGTGTTGCTCCTGCCCGTACAGCGCCGGGTCGATGTCCGGGCCGCCCGGGACGAGCAGCCCCTGCAGGCCGTCGAGCAGCTGCTCGACGCCGGGCCGCACCGGCAGCACCACCGGGACGCAGCCCGCCGCGGCCAGGAAGTCCACGTGCGACTGGAGCGAGAGGCTGACCACCATGGCGGTGCCCTGCAGCGTGACCGGGACCGTGCGTGCGGTGATCCCGACCACCGGTGGCTTCGCTGGGTTCATGTCCACCTGTCCCTAGTCCTCGCCGTCCGGCGACACATGGACGAAGCCGTCCTCGACCTTCACCCGGTAGGTGGCGATCGGCCGGGTCGCGGGCGGGTTGACGGGCTCTCCGGTGCGCAGGTCGAAGCACGAGCCGTGCAGCCAGCACTCGATGGTGGTGCCGTAGACCTCGCCCTCGGCCAGGGAGACCTCGGCGTGCGAGCACAGGTCGCTGACCGCGTACACGGTGTCGTCCCTGCGCACCAGCGCGACCGGGACGTCCTCGACCTCCACCGCGATCGCGCCGCCGGCCGGGATCTTGTCCACCGGACAAACCTTGATGAAGCTCATCGCTCCCGCTCTCCTCCACAATCAGGGGGTTCGCAATCAGGGGATACGGACTCAGGGAGTACGGACTCAGGGGGTTCGGGGTCAGGGGGTTCGGGGTCAGGGGTCCGCGATCCGCCGGATCTCCACGCGCCGGGCCACACGTTCCGCTGCGGCTCTTGAGGATGACCCGAGCTGAAGACGAGGTTCATCGGAGCGTGCGGGCACCCGCCGCGCACGGCCCGGCCGCCCGTGCCCGCCGCGCCGCTACCAGGGCACCGGGCCGTCCTCCGACAGCGACGCCCCGGTGGGCCCGGCCGCGTCGAGGAGCGCGAGGCGCACCGCGATCACGGCGCCCTGGGCGGGCGTGCGCTGCCCGCGGTGGCCGTTGATGTCGGTGGCCACCACGCCGGGATGGGCCGCGTTCACCTTGATCGGTGTGTCCCGCAGCTCCTTGGCGTAGGCGAGGGTGAGGGCGTTCAGCGCGGTCTTGGAGGACTGGTAGGCGAGCATGTTGACGTGGGCCATGGGGGAGGCCGGGTCGGCGTTGAGGGCCAGCGACCCCAGGTGGCTGGACATGTTGACGATGCGTCCGGCCGGCGAGCGGCGCAGCAGCGGCAGCATCGCGTTGGTCACCGTGACCACGCCGAAGACGTTGGTCTCGTACACCTCCCGCAGGTCGCCCGCGTCCGTCCGGCTGGGCGCGCCGGTGAACCGCCCGGCGATCCCGGCGTTGTTGACCAGGATGTCCAGGCGGCCGTAGCGCTGCTCGATGACGGCGGCGGCCTCGGCCACGCAGGCCGCGTCGCGCACGTCCACGCGCAGCGGCACCGCCGTGATGCCGCGGTCCGCCAGCACGGCGCTCGCCTGCTTGCCGCGCACCTCGTCCCTGGCGCCGACCAGGACGACGGCTCCCCGCTCGCCCAGCTGCCGTGCGGTCTCCTGCCCGATGCCCTTGTTGGCGCCGGTGATGAGCGCGATCTTCTCGAGGGGCACGTCCGTGGTCCCTTCTGTCCGTCGTGAAGGAAGGTGGAGGGGGTGGGCCACGCGCTGTGAACCCACGCTGTGAACCCACCGAAGAGTCACACAGTTCGCCCGGCACGCCCGAGGCCGTCGTGAACGCCGGGGATGTTCAACTGCGGGAACTGCGCGGTCGAACACCGGCCGCACGCCGCCCTGTTCGACCGGCACTTGCACGGACAGGCGGCGCGGCGTCAGCCTGGTGGACCGGCACTCGCCGCTGCCCGCCCCGGACCTGCCTGTCCGCCCCCGTGCGCCTGCCGCCGGGCGGCGCCGCAGCGGCACCGGCGCGGGCCCGACTCACAGGAGACGCCCCGATGCCACCGAGGATGAACAACCCTTCGCTGGTCGTGCCCGACGCCCTGCAGCCCCTGCTCGACCTGACCAAGGTCATCGGCAGGGTCGGCGTCCCGCAGCGGACACTCGACCTCATCCGGCTGCGGGTGAGCCAGATCAACGGCCGCATCTACACGATCCCCGACGACCTCGGGCAGGCCGCCGAGGCCGACACCCGCCTGCCGCAGGTCGCCGAGTGGCGCGAGGCGACCTGCTTCACCCCCGCCGAGCGCGCCGCCCTGGCGCTGGCCGAGGACGCCACCGAACTCAGCGGCCGGGAGGACGCGGTGCCCGACGAGGTCTGGCAGGACGCGGCCGGCCACTACTCCGAGGAGGAACTGGCCTCCCTGGTCATCCACATCGGCCTGGTCAACTGCTGGAACCGCATCAACGTCGCCACCCGCCAGGTGCCCGCGGCCTGGCGCTGACCCGGCCCGCCCACGCCGCGCGGGCCGGGCCTGCCCAGACCCCGCGGGCCCGCCCAGACCCCCGCGGGCCCGGCCCGCCCCGCCCTGCCGGGCCCCGGGCCCGTGCGGCGCCGGGGGCCTGTCACATCTGTGGGCCGCCGGGCGTCATAGCAGTGACGACCGGGAGCCCCACGCACCACCTGACCACCCAGCCGCAGGGAAGGAACCGCACCGTGTTGAAGCTCATCAACGCCGGTCTCGGCAGGACCGGGACCACGTCACTGCAGGTGGCGCTGGAACAGCTCGGTTACGGCCCCTGCTACCACATGTTCGACATCGTCGGCGACGAAAAGCGCCTGGAGCAGTGGGAACGCATCATCTGCGAGGGGCAGCAGCCCGACTGGGACGCGGTCTTCGAGGGCTACACCTCCGCGGTGGACGGCCCGCCCTCCTTCTACTACGACCAGATCATCAAGACCTTCCCCGAGGCCAAGGTCGTCCTGACGGTGCGCGACGCGGACGGCTGGTACGAGAGCACGTACAACACGCTGTACCAGTTCGTCCTGAAGAACAAGGAGACCCCTCCCGAGCAGGGGACCCGCCAGGCCCGGGTCTTCCGCATGACCAACGTCATGACCTGGGAAGGGCTGTTCGCGGGGCGGTTCTCCGACAAGGACCACGCCATCGAGGTCTACCACCGCCGCAACCAGGAGATCATCGACGCGGTCCCCGCGGACAACCTCCTGGTCTACGACGTCACCCGGGGCTGGGAGCCGCTGTGCGCGTTCCTGGGCACCGAGGTGCCCGCCACGGAGTTCCCGCACGCCAACACCACCGCGAACATGCGTGAGCGGATGCAGCAGATGGCCGCCGGCGGCCCGCCCGCCCCCGGCAGCGCACCCGCTCCCGCCCCCGGCAGCGCGCCCCCGCCCGGCGGGACGCGGTAACACCACCCGCACGTTTTCCCTTTTCCCCGCGGCCAGCCCGTTACCGGCTGGCCGCGGGGCTTTTTCGTGTTCACGGAACAAGTCCCGCTGTTCCGCCCCGATACCGCCGTTCCAGCCCCGCTCGACCGCCGGTCATTGTTCAACCGCAGTTGTTTTCACGCCACTTCCCGCAGCCGATAGTCTCGCGCCGCCCCCAGGACCCGCCCGAGAAAATCGGCTTCGCCGGCCTGCCCGCATATCGGCCCGGCGGCGTATCTGCCTCAAGAAGGGGATTACGTGAGGAAGTTCCTAGCAATTACGGCGGCGGCCGCCACTGCCCTGGCGGGAACGGTCGCCGCGGCGCCGGCGAAAGCCTCGCCCGACCGGCCGGTGTCCACCGTCTCCTGGTCCCCCTGCCCGGACAACGACCCCGTCGTCGGAGGCCTGCTGAAGGGCCTTGAGTGCGGCACGCTCGCCGTCCCGCTCGACCACAGGAAGCCGGCGGGCCGCACGATCGAGCTGGCGCTGACCCGCGCCCGGCACACCGCGCCCGACGGCCGGTACCAGGGCGTCGCGCTGCTCAACCGCGGCCAGTGGCCCGGCCAGTTCGGCCGCGACCTGCCCACCCGGTTCGCCAAGGGCACCTCCGGCCTCTCCCCGGCCGTCGGCGCCACCTACGACTGGATCGGCTTCGACCCGCGCGGCACCGGCGCCAGCGAACCGAGGATCACCTGCGCGCCGGAGTACGTCTGGCCCGGCAGGGCCCGCGCCGACCTGGTGCCCCGCACCGCCGCCGAGGAACGCGCCTGGCGCACCGGGGCCCGCGCCTTCGCCGACAGCTGCGGCCGCGCCCACGGCGACACCCTGAACTTCCTGAGCACCAAGGACAGCGCCCGCGACCTGGACCTGATCCGCGAGGCCCTCGGCCAGGAGCAACTGACCTACTTCGGCTGGGACTACGGCACCTACCTCGGCTCGGTCTACGCCTCCATGTACCCCCACCGGGTGCGCCGGATGGTCCTGGACACCGTGCTGCTGCCCGGCGACGGCTGGTACAAGAACGTCCTCGCCCAGAACGCGACCTTCGAAAAGAGCGCCCAGAACTACTTCTCCTGGGTCGCCCGCAACGATGCGGCCTACCGCCTGGGCACCACCCGCGCCGCCGTCGAGGCGAAGTACTACCAGGGCATGGCCAAGCTGCGCACCGCGCCCGTCGACGGCGCCATCGGCCCGGCCGAGTACACCGAGATGTTCCTCATCGACCTCTACCGCCGCTCCGCCTGGACGGGCCACACCAGGGCCCTGGCCGACTGGGTGCTGCGCGGCGATGCCACCGGGCTCAGGGCCGCCTTCAACGCGCCGGGCTACCCGACACAGAACAAGCAGGCCATGTACAGCGCGGTGCAGTGCACCGACTCGCCCTGGCCGCGCGACTGGCAGCGCTGGCACCGCGACTACACGCGCGACTACCGCGCCGGCAACACCTTCCTGACCTGGTACAACGCCTGGTACAACGCGCCGTGCGCGTTCTGGCCCGCGCCCGCGGGCATCCCGCAGAAGGTCGGCGCGCGGGACGTGGACGTCCTGGTCGTGCAGGGCGAGCACGTCGCCGGGTCCCCGCTCTCGGGCGCCCTCGACATGCACCGCAGGTTCCCCGACTCCCGGCTGCTGGTGGAACTCGGCGGCTACGAGCACGAGACGTCCCTGTCCCGCAACGCCAACACCTGCGTCAACACGGTGGTCGACGCCTACCTCAAGGACGGCAGCCGCCCGGCCGCCGCCAAGGGCGCCGACGCCACCTGCCAGGCGGGCCCGCCGCCGGACCCTGCGCCGTAGAACCCGTAGAACCCGTAGACCCGTAGAAGTCGTAGAACCCGTAGAACCTGTGGAAGCCGCATAAAGAGTCCGCCCGCCGCGTTCAACCGCGTGAAATCAGCGGTTGAACGCGCGGGCGGGCGGCCCCACTTATGAATTCAGTACCGTCATTGCAGCCGAACATGCTGATGTGTACTTTGACATCGACGATTCCTCAGCCGCCCGCGTGGAAGGTCAACAATGGAAACTGGCGTATTAATTGTCGGTGCCGGTCCGGTCGGATTGATGCTGGCCTGCGAACTCCACCTGGGCGGTGTGAATGTCACCGTCTTCGACAAGGCGCCCGCCCCCTCCGGGGAATCCCGTGCGCTCGGCTTCAACCGGCGCGCGGCGGAAACACTCGACCAGCGCGGACTCCTGGCCAGGATCGGTGAATTCCGGTGGGGGCCGATGGGCCACTTCGGCGGCGTCCGTTTCGATCTCGGCATGCTGGAGGAGGACCACAGCGGCGTCCTGGGACTCTCCCAGGCCCGCACCGAGGACATGCTGGCCGCCCGGCTCGCCGAGCTCGGGGTGCCGGTGTACCGCGGGGTCGAGGTCACCGGGGTGCGCGAGGAGAGCGACGGCGTCATCGTCACCTGCCGGGGCCCGCAGGGCCCCGGCGAACACCGTGCCCGCTACGTGGTGGGCTGCGACGGCCCGCACAGCACCGTCCGCGCGGCGGCCCGCATCCCCGTCCGCCGCTGGGAGGCCACCCGCGGCATGTACACCGCGGAGCTCAGCGGGATCACGCTGCGCCCGCGGCCCATCGGGGAGCGCCTGCCCGGCGGCCACATGGTGGTGTGCACCCCGCTGGGCGAGGGCCGCTGCCGCATCGTCGTCCACGACAAGGACCTGTCCCCGCACCAGGACCCCGCCGAGCTGACGTTCCCTCAGATCGCGGACGCCTGGCAGAAGCTGACCGGCGAACACATCCACCACGCGAGCGCGCAGTGGATGTGGGCCTGCAACAACGCGGCCGCCCTGGCCACGCAGTACCGGCGCGGCCGGGTGCTGCTGGCGGGGGACGCCGCGCACACCATGCCGCCGCTGGCCGCCTGGGGGCTGAGCGCCGGGCTGCAGGACGCGGCGAACCTGGGCTGGAAGCTGGCCGCACACCTGGCCGGCTGGGCGCCCGAGCACCTCCTGGACACCTACCACGACGAACGCCACCCCGTCGGGGAGCAGTTGATCCGCAACGCGCAGGCGGCGTCGATGCTCTACCTCGGCGACGCCGACATGGACCCGCTGCGCGGCGTGCTGGGCGAGCTGATGGAGCACAAGGAGGCCGCCGGGCAGCTGGCCGGCATCGTCAGCGGGCTGGGCATCGGCTACGACCCGGGGCCGGGGGAGCACCCCCTGCTGGGCCGGCGCATGCCGCCCCACCACGAACTGACCCGCCCCGATGGCACCCGCACCCCGGTGGCGGAGCTGCTGCACGCCGCCCGCGGCGTCCTCATCATCGCCGAGGGCACCGAAGCCGCGGACAAGCGGGCCCGCCTCGCCGCGGATCGGGCCGACCGCGTCGACGTCGTCACCGGCACCTGGAGCACCGAAGCCGCCGCCCCGGCCGGCCCGGCACCGGAGGCGGTCCTCATCCGCCCCGACGGCTACGTCGCCTGGATCGCACCGGGCAGCGACCGCGACCTCGCCGACGCCCTGGCCCACTGGTTCGGCACCCCCGGCACCCCGGCGCCCTCCACCGAACAGGAGCGTGAGCGAGCATGAGCAGGGACGTGATAGTCGTCGGCGCGGGCCCGGTCGGGCTGATGATGGCCGGCGAACTGCGCCTGGCCGGCGCCGACGTCGTCGTCTACGAGAAGCTGTCCGCCCCGGCCCGCGAGTCCCGCGGCGCCAGCCTCACCCGCCGCGCCGTCGAAAGCTTCGACCAGCGCGGGCTGCTCGACCGGCTCGGCGCCACGGAGCCGGCCGACGCCCACTTCGGCGGGGTGCCCATCGACCTGGGCATCCTGGAGGAGGACCACAGCGGCGCCCGCGGCGTCTCGCAGTTCCGCACCGAGCGGATGCTGGAGGACTGGGCGGGCGAACTCGGTGTGCCGATCCGACGCGGCTACGAGGTCACCGGCCTCGACCAGGGGCCCGACGGCGTCCAAGTGACCTACGAGGGACCCGGGGGGAGCGGCCGGGACACCGCCCGCTACCTGATCGGGTGCGACGGCGGCCGCAGCACCGTCCGCAAGCTGGCCGGCATCGACTTCCCCGGCCCCGAACCCACCCGCGGCTTCTACACGGCCGACGTGACCGGCATCGAGACCCGCCGCCGCCGCATCGGCGAGAACCTCCCCGACGGCAGCATGATCATGGCGATGGACCTGGAGAACGGCGTCACCCGCGTCGTCGCCTACGAGCGGGGCACGCGCCCCAAGGACCGCGACGCACTCTCCTACGCCGAACTGGCCGATGCCTGGCAGCGGCTGACCGGCGAGTCCATCCACCACGGGCAGTGCCGCTGGATCAGCTGCTTCACCGACGCCTCCCGGGTGGCCGCCGACTACCGGCGCGGCCGGATCTTCCTGGCGGGCGACGCCACCCACGTCCAGCCGCCGGCGATGGCCCAGGGGCTGAGCGTGGGCGTGCAGGACGCGGTCAACCTCGGCTGGAAACTGGCCGCGGTCCTGGCCGGCCACGCCCCCCAAGACCTCCTGGACACCTACCACGCCGAGCGCCACCCGATCGGGGAGCAGCTGGCGCGCAACGCCCGCGCCGCGATCGAACTGCGCCTGACCGGCCAGGAGATGGCCCCGCTGCGCGAGGTGCTGGGCGAACTGCTCACCCACAAGGACGCGGCCGCACACCTGGCCGGTGTCCTCAGCGGCCTGGGCATCCGCTACGACCTGGGCCCCGGCGAGCACCCCCTGCTGGGCCGGCGCATGCCCCCCGCCCGCGAACTGACCCGCCCCGACGGCACCCGCACCCGCGTCGCCGAGCTGCTGCACGGCGCCCGCGGCGTACTGATCACCACCGACGGCGCGGACGGCACCGGCGGCAAGGCGGCCCAGCTCGCCCAGGACTGGGCGGACCGCATCGACATCCTCACCGGCACCTGGACCCCTTCTACGGGACCGCAGCCGCAGGCCGTCCTCATCCGGCCCGACGGCTACGTCGCCTGGACCGCGCCCGGCAGCGACAGCGACCTCGCCGACGTACTGACCCGCTGGTTCGGCGCCCCGCGCCCGCCCGCCCGGCCGCTCTGACACCCGCGCGCCGCACCGCCGCCACCCCCGACCTCCAGGAGATGCCCGTGACGACCGGAGTCACCGTCTGGCTCACCGGCCTGCCCAGCGCCGGCAAGACCACCATCGCCTACGAGCTGGCCGCCCGGCTCCGCGCGGACGGCCACCGCGTGGAGGTCCTGGACGGCGACGAGATCCGCGAGGCGCTCTCGGCCGGCCTCGGCTTCTCCCGCACCGACCGCGACACCAACGTGCAGCGCATCGGCTACGTCGCCGAACTCCTGGCCCGCAACGGCATCCTGGCACTGGTCCCGGTGATCGCGCCGTACACCGACAGCCGCGAAGCGGTCCGCAAACGCCACGACAGCAACCGCACCCCCTACCTCGAAGTGCACGTCGCCACCCCCCTGGCAGTGTGCAGCGCACGCGACGTGAAGGGCCTGTACGCCAAACAGGCCGCCGGCCAACTGACCGGGCTCACCGGCGTGGACGACCCCTACGAGGAGCCCGCCGCACCGGACCTGCGCATCCACGCCCAGCACCAGAGCGTGCGGGAGTCCGCCGCCGCGGTGCACACCCTGCTCACCCAAAGGGGACTGCTGTGACACCGGCCCCGGACACGGTGACCGCCGTCGGCGGGGACACCCCCTGCGCCCTCTCCCACCCCGACACCCTGGAGTCGGAGGCGGTGCACATCCTGCGCGAGGTGGCCGGCGAGTTCGACAACCCGGTCATCCTGTTCTCCGGCGGCAAGGACTCCATCGTCATGCTGCACCTGGCGCTCAAGGCGTTCACCCCGGCGCCGGTGCCCTTCGCGCTGCTGCACGTGGACACCGGCCACAACTTCCCCGAGGTGCTGGCCTTCCGCGACCGCGTGGTCGCCGAGCACCACCTGCGCCTGCACGTCGCCTCCGTGCAGGACTACATCGACCGCGGCGTACTCACAGAGCGCCCCGACGGCACCCGCAACCCGCTCCAGACCCGCCCGCTGACCGACACCATCCAGCACGAGCGGTTCGACGCCGTCTTCGGCGGCGGCCGCCGCGACGAGGAGAAGGCCCGCGCCAAGGAGCGCGTGTTCTCCCTGCGCGACGAGTTCTCCCAGTGGGACCCGCGCCGCCAGCGCCCCGAGCTGTGGAACCTGTACAACGGCCGGCACCTGCCCCGCGAGCACGTCCGCGTCTTCCCGCTGTCCAACTGGACCGAGCTGGACGTGTGGCAGTACATCGCCCGCGAACGCATCGAGCTGCCCGCCATCTACTTCGCCCACGAACGCGAGGTGTTCGAGCGCAACCACATGTGGCTGACCGCCGGCCCCTGGGGCGGCCCCGCGGCGGGGGAGCGGACCGAGAAACGCCGGGTGCGCTACCGCACCGTCGGCGACATGTCCTGCACCGGCGCGGTGGACTCCGACGCCGACACCATCGACAAGGTCATCACGGAGATCGCCGCGTCCCGCCTCACCGAGCGCGGCGCCACCCGCGCCGACGACAGGCTCTCCGAGGCCGCGATGGAAGACCGCAAGCGCGAGGGGTACTTCTGATGAGCGTTCTGAGCGACACCGCCGCCGACACACTGCGCTTTGCCACCGCCGGCTCCGTCGACGACGGCAAATCCACGCTGGTCGGCCGCCTCCTCCACGACTCCAAGTCGGTCCTGGCCGACCAGCTGGAGGCCGTCGCCCACGCCTCCCGCAACCGCGGGCAGGCCACCCCCGACCTGGCGCTGCTCACCGACGGCCTGCGCGCCGAGCGCGAGCAGGGCATCACCATCGACGTCGCCTACCGCTACTTCGCCACCCCCCGGCGCCGCTTCATCCTCGCCGACACCCCCGGCCACGTGCAGTACACCCGCAACATGGTCACCGGCGCCTCCACCGCCGAGCTGACCGTCATCCTGGTCGACGCCCGCAACGGCGTCGTCGAGCAGACCCGCCGCCACACCGCCATCGCCGCCCTGCTGCGCGTCCCGCACGTCGTCCTGGCGGTCAACAAGATGGACCTCGTCGGCTACCAGGAGTCCGTCTTCGCCGCGATCGCCAAGGAGTACACGGCCTACGTCAAGGAGCTCGGCGGCCCGGAGGCCACCGTCATCCCGATCTCCGCGCTGGACGGCGACAACGTCGTGGACACCTCCGCGCACATGGACTGGTACGGCGGCCCCACCGTCCTGGAACACCTGGAGACCGTGCCGGTCAGCCACCACCCGGCGCCCTGCGCCGCCCGGCTGCCCGTGCAGTACGTGATCCGCCCGCAGAGCCCGGCCCACCCCGACTACCGCGGCTACGCCGGCCGCATCGCGGAGGGCACCTTCCGCACCGGCCAGCAGGTGCGCGTCATGCCCTCGGGCCGCACCACCACCATCACCGCCATCGAACGCCTGGGCCGGCCCGTGGAGTCGGCCCGGGCCCTGCAGTCGGTGACCGTGCTGCTCCAAGACGACCTCGACGTCTCCCGCGGCGACCTGATCGTGCCGGCCACCGACGCCCCGGCCACCACCCGCGAGGTGACGGCGACCGTCTGCCACGTCGCCGACCAGCCGCTGGGCGTCGGCCACCGGGTACTGCTCAAACACGGCACCCGCACGGTCAAGGCGATCGTCACCGACATCCCCTCCCGCCTCACCCTGGAGGACCTCTCGCCCTACCCGCACCCCGGCCGGCTCCTGGCCAACGACATCGGCCAGGTGCGCCTGCGCACCGCCGAACCACTGCCCCTCGACTCCTACGCGGACTCGCGCCGCACCGGCTCGTTCATCCTCATCGACCCGGCCGACGGCACCACCCTGACCGCGGGCATGGCCGGCGAGTCCTTCGCCCTGCCGGACCCGGCCGCCCCCCGTGCCAAGGACGAGGAATGGGACTTCTGACCCGGCGCTGCGCCCCCGCCCTGCTGGCCGCCCTGCTGCTGCTCGCGCCCGCCGGCTGCGGCTACGGCTCGCAGGCCAAGGACGAGGACACCGTGCGGATCGCCGCCGGCGCCCGAAAGATCGACGGCCTGGACTCGGTACGGATCGGCTACTTCGCCAACCTGACCCACGCCACCGCCCTGGTCGGCAACCGGCAGGGCTTCATCCAAAAAGCGCTGGGCGCCACCAAAGCGACGTACGCCACCTTCAACGCGGGACCCTCCGAGATCGAGGCCCTGAACTCCGGGTCCATCGACATCGGCTGGATCGGCCCGTCCCCGGCGATCAACGGGTTCACCAAGTCGGGCGGCACGAACCTGCGCATCATCGGCGGCGCCGCCTCCGGCGGCGTGAAACTCGTCGTGAACCCCAAGAAGATCACCTCCCTGGACGACGTCAAGGGCAAGAAGATCGCCACCCCGCAGCTCGGCAACACCCAGGACGTCGCCTTCCTCAACTGGATCGCCGAGCGGGGCTGGCAGGCCGACGCGCAGAGCGGCACGGGCGAGGTGACCGTGGTGCGCAGCGACAACAAGGTCACCCCCGACGCCTACACCTCCGGCTCCATCGACGGCGCGTGGGTGCCGGAGCCGACCGCCTCCAAAATCGTCGCCCGGGGCGGAAAGGTGCTGCTCGACGAGAAGAGGCTGTGGCCCGGCGGCGCCTTCGTCATCACCAACATCATCGTGTCGCAGAAGTTCCTCGCCCGGCACCCCCGGGTGGTCGAGGCGGTACTGACGGCGTCGGTGCACACCAACCGGTGGATCCGCCACCACCCCGGCCGCGCCCGGCAGGCCGCCAACCGCCAGCTGGCGGCCGACGCCGGCAAGGCCCTGCCCCGCCAGGTCCTGGACCCCGCCTGGCGGTCGATCGACTTCACCGACGACCCGCTGGCCGCCACCTTGCGCACCGAGGCCGCACACGCCGTCAGGGCCGGCCTGCTGGAGCGCCCCGACCTGTCCGGCATCTACGACCTCACCCTGCTCAACAAGGTCCTCAAAGCCGCCGGGCAGCGCCCGGTGGACGACGCCGACCTCGGCGTCCGGCAACCCCCTCGATGAGTTCCCGGAGGTGACGACCATGACCACGATCCTCGACCAGGCCACAGACGGCACCGCGACGGCCCGCCACGCCGCCCGCCTCGAGCACGTCTCCAAGTCGTTCACGGGCCCCGCCGGGCCACAGCTCGTCCTGGACGACATCAGCCTGACGGTCGCCCCCGGCGAGTTCGTCACCCTCCTCGGGGCCTCCGGCTGCGGCAAATCCACCCTGCTCAACCTCGTCGCCGGCCTCGACGAGCCCACCACCGGCGAGATCACCACCGACGGCCGGCCCGCCCTGATGTTCCAGGAACACGCCCTGTTCCCCTGGCTGACCGCCGGCAAGAACATCGAACTCGCCCTGAAACTGCGCGGCATCGCCCCCAAGCGGCGCCGCGAACGCGCCGAGGAACTCCTGGCCCTGGTCCGTCTGAAGGGCGCCCACCACAAGCGGGTGCACGAACTGTCCGGCGGCATGCGCCAGCGGGTCGCGCTGGCCCGCGCCCTGGCCCAGGAGAGCCGCCTGCTGCTCATGGACGAACCCTTCGCCGCCCTGGACGCCATCACCCGCGACGTGCTGCACGACGAACTGACCCGCATCTGGAGCGAGACACAGCTCTCCGTCCTGTTCGTCACCCACAACGTGCGCGAGGCCGCCCGCCTGGCCCAGCGCGTGATCCTGCTGTCCTCCCGCCCCGGGCGCATCGCCCGCCAATGGGCCGTGGACATCCCCCAGCCGCGCCGCATCGAGGACACCGCCGTCGCCGAGCTCTCCATCGAGATCACCGAACAGCTGCGGGGGGAGATCCGCCGACATGGCCAGTACTGACACCAGCGCCCCCAAGGACGGCAACGACCTCGCAGGCCTGGACGCCCTGGAGACCCACCAGCAGATCCGCAAGCCCTTCACCCTCACCCTGAAGGAGAAGGTCCTGCCGCCCGCCATCGCCATCGCGCTGGTCCTCGCGGTGTGGCAGGGCCTGGTCTCCTTCGGCATCGTCGACGACCCCGGCAAACTGCCCGCCCCCGGCGCCGTGTGGGACGTGGCCCACCGGGCCTGGCTGGAGGGCGAACTCCTCGGCTACATCTGGACGTCCGTCTCGCGCGGCCTGTCCGGCTTCTTCCTGGCCCTGCTCATCGGCACCCCGCTGGGCCTGCTCGTGGCCCGGCTGACGTTCCTGCGCGCGGCGATCGGCCCGATCCTGTCCGGCCTGCAGTCCCTGCCCTCGGTGGCCTGGGTGCCGCCCGCGGTGATCTGGCTGGGCCTGAACAACTCGATGATGTACGCGGTGATCCTGCTCGGCGCGGTCCCCTCCATCGCCAACGGCCTGGTCTCCGGCGTCGACCAGGTGCCGCCGCTGTTCCTGCGGGCCGGCCGCACCATGGGCGCCACCGGCCTCAGGGGCACCTGGCACGTGGTGCTGCCGGCCGCCCTGCCCGGCTACGTCGCCGGACTCAAACAGGGCTGGGCCTTCGCCTGGCGCTCCCTGATGGCCGCCGAGATCATCGCGTCCTTCCCCGACCTCGGCCTGGGCCTGGGCCAGCTGTTGGAGAACGGCCGCAACGCCAGCGACATGGCCATGGTCTTCGAGGCCATCCTGCTGATCCTGCTGGTCGGCATCGCCATCGACCTGCTCGTCTTCAGCCCCCTGGAGCGCTGGGTCCTGCGCAGCCGCGGCCTGCTCGTACGCCGCTGAAACCTGGCACAGGCCCTCATCCGACGACCGTCGACCCACCCTCTACTCGGGCTAGAGAAACCGCTGCGACGCTCATCCGGAATGGCAGCAGAAAGGGCACACCGGATGGCTTTCAAAGACGGGCGGGCTACGGTGATCGCAGACGGTTTGAGTTCTGCCGCATTACAGTACAGCGAACCGGCGGCCGGTGAGAAAACCGGCCCCGAAATCGCCTCCCAGAACATCGAAAATACACCGGCACAGGAACTCCCGGTCCATGCGCTGTCGCCCGGACTGCACCTGCGCCAGGGCGGAATCAACGCCGCCTATCTCCAATTGCTCGTCGAAGCGTCGGGCCGCTCCCCATTGCCGCCCGTACTCGTCCAGAAAGACGGCTGGCGGGTCATCGACGGCCTCCACAGACTGGAGGCCGCGAAACTCTGCGGCGACCACAGCATCACCGCGCGGCTCGTCGACTGCACCGATGCCGAAGCACTCGTACTCGCCATGAAGGCCAACAGTTCCCACGGACTTCCCCTCTCGCGGGCCGACCGCATCGCCGGCGCCGAACGCGTCCTTGTGGCCCACCCCGAATGGTCCGACCGCGCCATCGCCAGCGTCACCGGACTGAGCGCCAAGACGATCGCCGTCCTGCGCGAACGCTCCGCGTGCACCACCCCGCCCGGCGGCCAGCGCCTGGGCCTGGACGGCAGACTGCGCGCGGTCGGCTCCGGCGAGGGCCGCCGCCGCGCCGCCGCCTACATCCACGCCCACCCCGAGGCCACGCTGCGCGAAGTCGCCCGCGAGACCGAGGTGTCCCTGGGCACCGTCCACGACGTCAGCGCCCGCCTGCGCCGCGGGGTGAGCCCGGAACGCGACGGACTGCGCGGCCCCGGGGCGCGGCCGGGCCCGCACCCGGCCGACCGGCCCGCCGACCCCCCGCCGCCCCCGCACCCCCAGGGCCGGCCCGTCACGCCGCCGGCCGCCGAGGACCTGCCGGCGCGCCGGCCCGCCGCCCCGCCGGCAGAGGCGGTCCCCGCCTGGGAGACGGTCGCCGCCAAGGTCGCCAACGACCCGTGCATCCGCTACACCGCGGGCGGCAAGGAGTTCCTGCAGTGGATGGCGCTGCACGCCGGCGACCCGGACGGCTGGCGCGAGCTCGTCGGCGCCGTCCCCGCGCACTGGGTCGGCGTCATCGCGCCCATCGCGGAGAGCGTCGGCAAGGAGTGGTGCCTGTTCGCCGAGCGGCTGCGAAGCCGCCAGGAAGCCGTCTGACACCGAACCCCCCAAGGCCCCCACCCCTCAGAGCCCCGGGAAGCCCTTCCGGGTCCTCGAAAGCTCTTCAGGGCCCGGTCTCCAGCTGCCGGTTGAGGGCGCGCTCCACCGGGGTCAGGGCGACCTCCGGGCACAGCCGCTCCGGATGGCCCGCGGGCGGCCCGCCCTGCTGCGGCGCGCGGGGCGGGGCCGGGTCCTCGGCAGGCTGCGCCCCCGCGATGTAGAAGGCGCCCAGCGCCTGCAGGGCCGTGTACACCTCGCGCCACAAACGCCTGATGAAGCTGGCCATGGAATGTCCCTCCAACGGGGCGTGGCCGCGTGGCGGCGGTGGCCGGGGGCGGGCCGGGAGCCGTCACTGTGCGGGCCGCCGGTCGCACCGGGTTCGAAGCCGACTCGACCGCCGCGGCCGCCCGCCGGGCCCGCGCGATGCGGTGTCGAGGCGGACTCGAGCCGCCCCTCCGCCCGGCCTCGAGAGCGCCTTGCCAACGTGGGCGGGTGGAGCGAGCCGGCTCCGCAGGGTGCACGGTCGCCGGAAGGACAGGCCCATGGACGAGGCCGAACGCGAGCGGCAGACACGCGGTGCCGAAGGGGTCGCGCCGGTGCTCCGGCTGGCCGGGGTGGACGAGGAGGAGGACGATCCCGCGGAGCGGAACGTGGTCCGCGGGATCGACTGACCGGGTGCCGGGCGCGTTGCGCCGGTGAGACCGAAGAGGAGTCCAAGACGATGACGCTCTCCCCGCAGCGCGCCGGCGCGACGGCGCTGTCCCCCGCGGCACGCCGGTTCCTCACCGCGCCGCACACCGGCGTGCTGAGCACGCTGCGGCCCGACGGCTCGCCCCACCTGGCACCGGTGCGCTTCACCTGGGACGCGCCGGCCTCTCTGGTCCGCGTCCTGACCGTGAACACGACCCGCAAGGTCAAGAACGTGCTGGCCACCCCGCACGCACGCGTCGCGCTGTGCCAGGTGGACGGTTTCGCCTGGGTGTCCCTGGAGGGCACCGCCCGCGTCGTCGATGCCCCCGAACGCGTCGCCGAAGGGGTCCGCCGCTACACCGAGCGCTACTTCTCCGGCCCGCCGAACCCGCCCGGCCGCGTGGTCGTGGAGATCACCGTCGACCGGGTGCTGAGCCTCAACTGCTGACCCGGCGCCCGCGGCCGCCCCGCCCGCCGCCATCAGCCGCGGGCGCCGGGCGGCACCCCGTCCACCCAGATCAGGGCGAACGAGAGCCGGGTCAGCCGCCAGCCGTCCGCGGTGCGGCGGGCCGCCCCGGTCACCGAGGTGCCGGTGGTGAACAGCTCCGGGGCCGGGCCGCCGGGATGGTGCACGTGCGTGGACAGCAGATTGGCGCGCAGGCTCGCCGCGTCGCCCGCGCACTCCACCACCGCGGGTGAGTTCAGATGCTGGGTGCGCGCGAAATTCTCCAGCGCGGCCCGGTGCCACCGGGCCAGCCCGTCTCTTCCCTCGTGCCGGCTCAAAGGGAATGCGACCACCGCGTCCTCGGTGAACAGGGTGCGCGCCCACGTGTCATCGAGTTTTTCGGTGTCCAGCGCCAGGAGATAGCGGTCCAGCAAAGAGCGCACCGTAAAGGCGTCCACCATGGCCGTGTCCGGAGTGAAGGATTCAGCTTCAGTCGAGGTCATGCTTGAGAATGGGCCCACAAACCCGCCCCGACCAACCCCGCATGTAGAAGATCTGACGTTGTCCGCACGTTTCTGTAGTGGACTGCAAAAGCTGTGTACCGGCGTCCCTTTACCGGCCGCTCGGCCGCTGTCCATACTCGTAAAACATCAACCACACGACGGCGGATGGGCGACGATGGACAATTATGACGCGGACGTGATCATTGTAGGTGCAGGGCCCACCGGCCTTATGTTTGCCGGTGAGTTGGGCCTGCACGGAATTTCCGTTCTCGTGCTCGACAGGCTCGCCGAACCGATGCGGCAGTCACGCGCCCTCGGATTCTCCGCGCGCACCATCGAGGAATTCGCACAGCGCGGACTGCTCGCCCGCCTCGGCGAGGTCGACGTCATCCCCGCCGGGCACTTCGGCGGCATCCCCCTGGACTACCAGGTACTCAGCGGCGGTTCCTACGGCGCACGCGGCATCCCCCAGTCCCGCACCGAGGCGATGCTGGCCGACCGGGCCGGCGAACAGGGCGCCCGCATCCGCCGCTCCGTCGAGGTCACCGGCCTCAGCCAGGACGAGCACGGGGTGACCCTGCACACGAGCGGCACCGGGGCCAAGGACGGGGCCGAGGAACTGCGCGCCCGGTACGTGATCGGCTGCGACGGCGCCCGCAGCGCGGTGCGCGCCGCCGCCGGCATCGACTTCCCCGGCACCGAGCCGGCCGTCGAGCTGCGCTTCGCCGACATCACCGGAGTGCGGCTGCGGCCCCGCTTCGCCGGCGAGCGGGTGCCCGGCGGCATGATCATGGTGCTGCCGCTGGGCCCGGACCGCTGCCGCATCATCTACTACGACCGCAGCGAACCGCTGCGCAAGAGCACCGAGCCGATCACCTTCGACGAGGTCGCCGACACCTTCCACAAGCTGTCGGGCGAGGACATCCACGCCGCCACCCCGCTGTGGGTGAGCTCGACCACCGATGTGAGCCGGCAGGCCGCCGAGTACCGGCGCGGGCGGGTGTTCCTGGCCGGCGACGCCGCGCACATCCACCTGCCCATCGGCGCCCAGGGCATGAGCGCCGGCGTGCAGGACGCGGTCAACCTCGGCTGGAAACTCGCCCTCGTCCTCAAGGAAGCGGCCCCCGACACCCTGCTGGACACCTACCACAGCGAGCGCCACCCGGTCGGCGCCCGCATCCTGACCAACACCCTGGCCCAGCGCATCCTCTACCTCGGCGGCGAGGAGATCACCCCGCTGCTCGACGTCTTCACCGAACTCACCCGCTACGAGTCGGTCCAGCGCCACCTGGTCGGCATGGTCACCGGCCTCGACATCCGCCACGACGTCGGCGCGGGGGAGCACCCCCTGCTCGGCCGGCGCCTGGAGGACGGCCACCTCATCTGCGAGGGCCGGCACACCAGCGTCCACGCGCTGCTGCACGCCGGCCGCGGCGTGCTGCTCGATCTCGGCGGCGACAGCCCGCTGCCGGCCGCCGCCAAGGCCTGGTCGGACCGCGTCGACATCGTCACCGCACGGCCCGGCCCCGGCCTGCCCGCCGCCGACGCGATCCTGCTGCGCCCCGACGGCTACATCGCCTGGATCGCGCCCGACCCGGGCGCGCCCGCCCTGCCCGACGCCCTGGAGCGCTGGTTCGGCCCCGCCGCCTGAACCCGCCCCGCCCGCCGCGCACCCACTCCTGACAGGAAGAGACCCCACCGCCATGCCCTACATCTCCACCCAGGACAAGCACCTGACCGTCCTCAATCTGTTCACCACCGACCAGCCGGAGAAGCAGGACAAGCTCCTGCAGGAGATGCGGAAGATCGTCGACACCGCGGCGTTCGACGGCTGGATCTCCTCCACCGTGCACGCCGGACAGGACAGCCCCGGCACCGCCAACTTCATCCAGTGGCGCAGCGGCGAGGACCTGGAGAAGCGGTACGCGGGCGAGGAGTTCAAGCACCGCACGCTGCCCGTCTTCCAGGACATCACCACCTCGATCCGGCTGCTGCAGAGCGTCATCGTCCACACCGGGCGCCACCCCTCCCAGGGCGAGGCGACCGAGGTCTCGCCCGACCGCGACGACCACACCGTCATCGAGATCTTCAAGGTCTCCCAGGGCAACCAGGACGAACTGATCGCCGAGCTCGGCAAGGGCCGCTCCTGGCTGGTGGACGTGGACGGCTACCGCTCGCACAGCGTCTTCAAGGGCCTGCGCGCCCGCTTCCTGGACGGCCCCTTCGTCGTCGTCTACTCCCAGTGGGCCAGCAAGGAGCAGTACGACGCCCACCGCCACCAGGCCACCGCGCAGCAGTCCGAGGCGCGCCAGAAGTCCGAGGCGCGCATCAACGCCCTGAAGACCGAGAGCGACTGGAACTCCTACCGGGTCGTCCACAGCCGCGCCGCCGGCGCGTGAGCCGCCCGGACCGGCCGCGCGGGCCCCGCCCGCCCGGCCGGTCCCGTCCCCGTCGACCACGGCGCCCGTCGCCCACCGCAAGGAGCGAGGTATGCACAGCACGCTGATCGTGGCCCGGATGGCGATCGACTCCAGCCGCAGCGTCGCCGAACTGTTCACCGACTTCGACGCCACCGACATGCCCCACCGGATGGGCACCCGGCGCCGCCAACTCTTCGCCTACCGCGGCCTCTACTTCCACCTGCAGGACTTCGACTCCGACGACGGAGGCGCCCGCATCGAACGCGCCAAGGACGACCCCCGCTTCGTGCGGATCAGCGACGACCTCAAGCCGCACATCGAGGCCTACGACCCGGCGACCTGGCGCTCCCCGGCCGACGCGATGGCCCAGCGCTTCTACTCCTGGGAGGCCGGCGCATGACGCAGCGCCGCGTCGCCATCACCGGCATCGAGGTCCTGGCCCCCGGCGGCCCGGGCCGAAAAGAGTTCTGGCAGCTCATCAGCGAGGGCCGCACCGCGACCCGGGGCATCACCTTCTTCGACCCCGCCCCCTTCCGCTCCAAGGTGGCGGCCGAGGCCGACTTCTGCGGCCTGGAACACGGCCTGAGCCCGCAGGAGGTGCGGCGCATGGACCGCGCCGCACAGTTCGCCGTGGTCACCGCGCGCAGCGCCGTGGCGGACAGCGGCGCCGAACTGGCCGAGCACCCCCCGCACCGGATCGGCGTGGTCGTGGGCAGCGCGGTGGGCGCCACCATGGGCCTGGACAACGAATACCGCGTCGTCAGCGACGGCGGCCGCCTGGACCTGGTCGACCACCGCTACGCGGTGCCGCACCTGTACAACTACCTGGTGCCCAGCTCGTTCGCGGCCGAGGTGGCCTGGGCGGTCGGCGCGGAAGGCCCCTCCACGGTCGTCTCCACCGGCTGCACCTCGGGCATCGACGCGGTCGGCTACGCCGTGGAGCTGGTGCGCGAGGGCTCCGTCGACGTCATGGTCGCCGGCGCCTCGGACGCACCGATCTCCCCGATCACCATGGCGTGCTTCGACGCGATCAAGGCGACCACACCGCGCCACGACGCCCCCGAACAGGCCTCGCGGCCCTTCGACAGCACCCGCAACGGCTTCGTGCTCGGCGAGGGCGCCGCCTTCTTCGTCCTGGAGGAACTGCACAGCGCCCGGCGCCGCGGCGCGCACATCTACGCCGAGATCGCCGGCTACGCCACCCGCTCCAACGCCTACCACATGACCGGACTGCGCCGGGACGGCGCGGAGATGGCCGAGGCCATCCGCCTGGCCCTGGACGAGGCGCGGCTCAACCCCGAGAGCATCGACTACATCAACGCCCACGGCTCGGGCACCAAGCAGAACGACCGGCACGAGACGGCCGCGTTCAAACGGGCCCTGGGCGAACACGCCTACCGCACCCCGGTCAGCTCCATCAAGTCGATGGTGGGCCACTCGCTGGGCGCCATCGGCTCCATCGAGATCGCCGCCTCCGCGCTGGCCATGGAGTACGACGTCGTGCCGCCCACCGCCAACCTGCACACCCCCGACCCCGAATGCGACCTGGACTACGTGCCGTTGACCGCCCGCGACCAGCGGGTCGACACGGTCCTCACGGTCGGCAGCGGCTTCGGCGGATTCCAGAGCGCGATGGTGCTCACCTCGGCGCAAAGGAGCACCGTATGACTGCGGTCGCGGTCACCGGCATGGGCATCGCCGCCCCCAACGGCCTGGGCGCGGCCGACTACTGGGCGGCCACCCTCGGCGCGAAGAGCGGCATCGGCCGCATCACCCGCTTCGACCCCTCCGGCTACCCCGCCCAACTGGCCGGCGAGATCCCCGGCTTTGAAGCAGCCGACCACCTGCCGGGCCGGCTGCTGCCGCAGACCGACCGCGTCACCCGGCTCTCGCTGGCCGCCGCGGACTGGGCGCTGGCCGACGCCGGGGTGGACGTGGCCGCCTTCGACCCGCTGGACATGGGGGTGGTCACCGCCAGCCACGCGGGCGGCTTCGAGTTCGGCCAGGACGAACTGCAGAAACTGTGGGCCAAGGGCAGCCAGTTCGTCTCCGCCTACCAGTCCTTCGCCTGGTTCTACGCCGTCAACAGCGGCCAGATCTCCATCCGGCACGGCATGAAGGGCCCCAGCGGCGTCGTCGTCAGCGACCAGGCCGGCGGCCTGGACGCGCTCGCACAGGCCCGGCGCCTGGTGCGCAAGGGCACCCCGCTGATCGTGGGCGGCGCCCTGGACGCCTCGGTCTGCCCCTGGGGCTGGGTGGCCCAGCTCGCCGGCGGACGCATGAGCGACAGCGACGAACCCACCCGCGCCTACCTGCCCTTCGACCGCGACGCCCGCGGCTACGTGCCCGGCGAGGGCGGCGCCATCCTCACCCTGGAGCCCGCCGAGGCGGCCCGCGCCCGCGGCGCCACCCTCTACGGCGAACTCGCCGGCTACGGCTCCACCATCGACCCGCCCCCGCACAGCGGCCGCGGCTCCACCCTGCGCACCGCCATCCGCACCGCGCTGGCGGACGCAGGCACCGCGCCCGGCGACATCGACGTGGTCTTCGCCGACGGCGCGGGCGTACCCGAACTGGACCGGGCCGAGGCCGCCGCGATCAGCGAGGTCTTCGGCGCGGGCCGCGTCCCGGTCACCGTGCCCAAGACGATGACCGGCCGCCTGCACTCCGGCGCCGCACCCCTGGACGTGGCCTGCGCGCTCCTCGCGATGCGCGCCGGCCTCATCCCGCCCACCGTCCACATCGACCCCTGCCCCGAGTACGACCTGGACCTGGTCCTGTACCAGGTCCGCCCGGCCACGCTGCGCACCGCGCTGGTACTGGCCCGCGGCCACGGAGGGTTCAACTCCGCGATGGTCGTACGCGCGGCCCCAGACGAAGGAAACCCCTCGACATGACGGACCAGCCGTTCACCCTCACCGACCTCAAGCGCATCCTCCTCGAGGCCGCGGGCGCCGACGAGGCCGCCCCGCTCGACGACGACATCCTGGACACCACCTTCGCCCTGCTGGGCTACGAGTCGCTCGCCCTGCTGGAGACCGGCGGCTGCATCGAGCGCGAGTACGGCATCGCACTGGACGACGACACACTGAGCGACGCCCTGACCCCCCGGGAACTGATCCACACCGTCAACGAGCGGCTGGCCGCCGCCCGCGTGGCCTGAGAGGACACCCGCCATGACACAGACCGCCCCCCGCCTCGCGCTCGTCACCGGCGCCACCAGCGGCATCGGCCTGGCCACCGCCGCCCTGCTGGCCCAGCAGGGCCACCGGGTCTTTCTGGGCGCCCGCACCGACAGCGACGTCGTGGCCACCGTCAAAGCCCTGCGCAACGACGGCCTGGAGGCCGAGGGCCAGGCACTCGACGTACGCGATGCCGCCTCCATCGGCGCCTTCGTGACCGCCGCCGTGGAACGGTTCGGCCCCGTGGACGTCCTGGTCAACAACGCCGGCCGCTCCGGCGGCGGCGTCACCGCCGACATCGCCGACGACCTGTGGGACGACGTCATCGACACCAACCTCAACAGCGTCTTCCGCATGACCCGCGAGGTCCTCACCACCGGCCGCATGCGCGAACAAGGCCGCGGCCGCATCATCAACGTCGCCTCCACCGCCGGCAAACAGGGCGTCGTGCTCGGCGCCCCCTACTCCGCCTCCAAACACGGCGTCGTCGGCTTCACCAAGGCACTGGGCAACGAACTCGCCCCCACCGGCATCACCGTCAACGCCGTGTGCCCCGGCTACGTGGAGACCCCCATGGCCCAGCGGGTCCGCCAGGGCTACGCCGCCGCCTACGACACCACCGAAGAGGCGATCCTCACCAAGTTCCAGGCCAAGATCCCCCTCGGCCGCTACAGCACCCCCCAGGAAGTCGCCGGCCTCATCGGCTACCTGGCCGGCGACACCGCCGCCTCCATCACCTCCCAGGCACTCAACGTCTGCGGCGGCCTCGGCAACTTCTGACCCCCGACCGCCCCGTACAAGGAGCAGCAGTCATGACGACGCGTCAGGTCGAGCACGAGATCACCATCGGCGCGCCCGCCGCCACGGTCTACCGCCTGCTGGCGGACGTGAGCCACTGGCCGCAGATCTTCCCGCCCACCATCCACGTCGAGCGCGAGGAGACGGGCCAGAACCAGGAGCGCATCCGCATCTGGGCCACCGCCAACGGCGAGGCCAAGAACTGGACATCGCGCCGCACCCTGGACCCCGGCCGGCTGCGCATCGTCTTCCGCCAGGAGGTCACCACCGCGCCGGTCGCCGCGATGGGCGGCACCTGGATCGTGGAGCCGCAGGGCGCGGACACCGCACGGGTGCGGCTGCTGCACGACTACCGGGCCATCGACGACGACCCGCAGGACCTGCGGTGGATCGACAAGGCCGTGGACACCAACAGCACCTCGGAACTGGCCGCCCTCAAGGACAACGTCGAACACGCCCACGCCGCCGAGAGCGAGGACCTGGTCTTCTCCTTCACCGACACCGTGGAGATCAACGGCCCGGCCAAGGACGCCTTCGACTTCGTCAACGAGGCCGGGCGCTGGCCCGAACGGCTGCCGCACGTGGCCACCGTACGCTTCGAAGAACCCGCCCCCGGCCTGCAGGTCCTGGAGATGGACACCCGCGCCAAGGACGGCTCGGTGCACACCACCAAGTCCTACCGGGTCGCCCTGGACACCCGCAAAATCGCCTACAAGCAGGTCACCCTGCCCGCCCTGATGACCCTGCACACCGGCCACTGGACCTTCACCGACACCGGCCGGGGCACCACCGAGGCCGCCTCCCAGCACACCGTGTCCCTCAACACCGCCAACATCGCCACGATCCTCGGCGAGCAGGCCACCGTCGCCGACGCCCGCGCCTACGTGCACAGCGCGCTGAGCACCAACAGCCGCGCCACGCTGGGCCATGCCAAGGACTACGCGGAGCGGACGCACTGACATGGCCGCGCAGGGCGCAGCCCGCCCCCGCAGGACCGCCACGGCCCCCACCGACGTACTGGACACCCAGGTCATCGTCGTGGGCGCAGGACCCGTGGGGCTGCTGCTCACCGCCGAACTGTGCCTGCACGGCATCCAGGTCGCCGTCGTCGAACAGCGCCACCGCCCCACCAAGGAGTCACGGGCCTCCACCCTGCACGCCCGCACCATGGAGATCTTCGACAGCCGCGGCCTGCTCGCCGACTTCGCCGGCCCGCCCACCGAAGCGCGCGGCCACTTCGGCGGCCTGCCCCTGGACCTCACCCTGCCCGGCGCCTACCCCGGCCAGCACAAGGTCCCCCAGACCAGGACCGAGTCGGTCCTGGAGGAGTGGGCGCTCTCGCTGGGCGCCGACATCCGCTGCGGCCACCGCCTGGAACTGATCGACCTCGTCCAGGACGGCGAAGTGGTCGAGGCGCAGGCCGTGGGCCGCGACGGCCGCCCCGTACGGCTGCGCGGCAGATACCTGGTGGCCTGCGACGGCCAGGACTCCACCGTGCGCCGCCTGACCGGCGCCGACTTCCCCGGCCAGGGCGCCACCCGCGAACTGCTGCGCGCCGACGTCGAGGGCATCCACATCCGCGACCGGCGCTTCGAGCGGCTGCCGGGCGGCCTGGCCATCGCCGCACGCCGCCCCGACGGCGTCACCCGCGTGATGGTCCACGAATTCGGAGCCCGGGCACAACAGCGCACCCGCCCCCCGCGGTTCACCGAGATGGCCGCCGCCTGGCAGCGGGTCACCGGCGAGGACATCGGCGCCGGCACCCCGCTGTGGGTCAACCACTTCGACGACGCCAACCGCCAGCTCACCCGCTACCGCCACGGCCGCGTGCTGTACGCGGGCGACGCCGCGCACCGCCAGATGCCCATCGGCGGCCAGGCCCTCAACCTGGGCCTGCAGGACGCCTTCAACCTCGGCTGGAAACTCGCCGCGGTCCTGGCCGGCCACGCCCCCAAGGGCCTGCTGGACACCTACCACAGCGAACGGCACGCGGTGGGCCGCGCCGTGCTCGCCAACATCCGCGCCCAGGCGATGCTGCTGCTGGGCGGCGCCGAGGTGGAGCCGCTGCGCGCGGTCCTTGCCGAACTGCTGGCGGACGAGCAGGTACGCACCCGCCTCGCCGGCATGATCAGCGGCCTCGACATCCGCTACGCCGACCGCGGCACCGGCCACCCGCTGACCGGCCTGCGCCTGCCGCACGCCCGGCTGCGGGTGGGCAGCGCCACCTGCACCACCCTGGAACTGCTGCGCTCGGGGCGCGGTCTGCTGCTTGGCCTGGACGGGCGGGTGCCGGCGGCGGGGGAGCGGTGGGCCGACCGCATCGATCTGGTGGTGGCCCGCCCCGAGCCGGACAGCGACCCCGGCGAACTGGACAAGGTGGCCGCGGTGGCGGTGCGCCCGGACGGCTACGTGGTGTGGGCGGCCACCAGCCAGCAGCCCGGCGGCGCGGAGGACCTGCCGGCCGTCCTGGAGCGCTGGTTCGGCATCCCGCACTGAGGAACACCCCGACATCCGCGAGCGAGGAGAGGCAGGACAATCATGGCTGGGACAGCGGTGGACACCGACGTCATCGTGGTCGGCGCCGGCCCGGCGGGGCTGATGCTCGCGGGCGAACTGCGCCTGGGCGGGGCGCGCGTCACCCTCCTGGAGCGGCTCGCCGAGCCGACCGGGCAGTCACGGGGTCTTGGCTTCACCGCCCGGGCCATGGAGGTCTTCGACCAGCGCGGGCTGTTGCCCCGCTTCGGCCAGGGCCCCAGCCTGGAGGTCAGCCCGCTGGGCCACTTCGGCGGGGTGCAGTTCGACTACACCGCGCTGCAGGACGCCCACTTCGGGGCCCGCGGCATCCCGCAGAACCAGACCGAGGCGGTTCTGGAGGCCTGGGCGAAGGAGCTCGGCGCGGACATCCGGCGCGGCTGGGAGGTGACGGAGCTGGCCGAGGGCTTCCTGGACGGCGACCACGTCGAGGTCACCGCCCGCACCCCCCGGGGGACCTGCCGGCTGCGCGCCGCCTACCTGGTGGGCTGCGACGGCGGGCAGAGCGGCATCCGCAAGGCGGCCGGCTTCGGCTTCCCCGGCCTGCCCGCCGGCCGCACCATGTACCTGGCCGACGTCGTGGGCTGCGGGCTCAGGCCCCGCTTCCTGGGCGAGCGGCTGCCGCACGGCATGGTGATGGCGGCCCCGCTGAAGGAGGGCGTGGACCGCATCATCGTCTGCCCGCACGGCGTCCCGGCCGGCGACCGCGACGAGGACATCACCTTCGCCGAGGTCGCCGCCGCCTGGCAGCACATCACCGGCGAGGACATCAGCGCCGGCAGCGCGCAGTGGGTCAGCTCCTTCAGCGACGCCACCCGCCAGGCCGACACCTACCGGCGCGGGCGGGTGCTGCTGGCGGGCGACGCCGCGCACATCCACCTCCCCGCGGGCGGGCAGGGGCTGAGCACCGGCGTGCAGGACGCGGTCAACCTCGGCTGGAAACTGGCCGCCACCCTCCGCGGCACCGCCCCGGCCGGCCTGCTGGACACCTACCACGGGGAGCGGCACCCGGTCGGGCAGCGCCTGCTGACGAACACCCGCGCGCAGGGCCTTGTCTTCCTGGGCGGCGAACCCGCGGACCCGCTGCGCGCCCTGCTGACCGAACTCCTCACCCACGACGAGGTCAGACGCCACCTGGCCGGCACCGTCAGCCACCTCGACATCCACTACGACATGACCGCCCCCGGCACGCCCCCGCCGCCGTCCCCCCACCCCCTGCTCGGCCACCGCCTGCCCAAGCGCCCCCTGACCGGCGCCGACGGCGAGAGCGACACCGCCCGCCTGCTGCACCCCGCCCGCGGCATCCTGCTCGACCTGGCCGACGACGCCGCACTGCGCGCCACCGCCGCCCCCTGGGCGGACCGCGTCCGCACGGTGACGGCCACCGCCAAACCGGCGGAGGGCACCACCGACGTCCTGGCCGGCCTGGACGCACTCCTGGTGCGCCCCGACGGCCACGTGGCCTGGACGGGCGAGGACGCACCACAGGGCCTGACCGCCGCCCTGGCCCACTGGTTCGGCCCGGAACGGGCGGCGTAGTGCCGACCACCCGCGGGGCGGGCGGGATCGACCCGCGTGCGGCGCCGGCGCCGGTGTCCGGCCGGGGAGCGGGCGATGCGGCGGCAACGGCCCCCGGGCCGGGCGAGACCGCCGCCCCACGCGGGCAACAGGCGCCCGCGCCCCGGCGAGGGCCGGGCCGCGCGGCGTCCACGGGCGCAGGAGCTCCCCGGGTCGACCCGCGCGAGGAACAGCCGGGTGGTGGGGTCCGTACGGTCGTCCTGGACGCCGCCGGGCTCGCCCTGTCCGCCCTGCTGAGCGAACCCGCGGGCGCCCCGCGCGCACTGGTCGTGGCGGTGCACGGGGGCGGCATGAGCGCCGGCTACTTCCACGCTCAGGCCCGCCCGGAGCTGTCCCTGCTCCGCCTGGGCGCCCGGCTGGGCTGCACGGTGCTGGCCATCGACCGGCCCGGCTACGGCTCGTCGGCCGCCGCACTGCCGCACGGCCTGCCCCTGAAGGAGCAGACGCCGCTGCTGGGCGCGGCCGTCGCCGACTTCGCCCGCCGCCACCCGGTGGGCGCCGGCGTCTTCCTGCTGGCGCACTCCTTCGGCGGCAAGCTGGCCCTCCGGCTCGCCGCGCACGCCCGGGACGGCGAGGGGCTGCTGGGCGTGGACATCTCGGGCTGCGGGCGGCGTTACGCACCGGGCGCCGAGGACGAGGTGCGCCACAACCGTCCCGCCGCCCGGCGCCGGCACTGGGGGCCGCTGCGGCTGTACCCGCCGGGCACCTTCCGGGCCAGCGCGGACACGGTCGCGCCGATGCCCCCGCGGGAGAGGGCCGATCTGACCGCCTGGCCGGGGACGTTCGACCGGCTCGCGCCGCGGGTGCGGGTGCCGGTACGGCTCACCTTCGCCGAGCACGAGCTGTGGTGGCGCCACCAGGACGCCGACCTGGCGGCGCTGGCGGCCGGCTTCAGCGCCGCGCCCCGCGTCCTGCTGGAGCGCCAGCACGGCGCGGGGCACAACATCAGCCTGGGCTGGGCGGCCCGCGCCTACCACCTGCGGGCCCTGGCGTTCCTGGAGGAGTGCCTGCCCCCGGGCGCCTGAGCGCCCGAGCGCCGGGGGGGGGCGGACCGCCGCGGCGGCGCTCAGGCGTCCAGGACCACGATGTCCATCTCCCGCAGCCGCTCGGGCGCGGCCACCAGGTCGATGGCGGTGATCTTCCCGTCCTCGATGGTGAAGTCGAAGACCACGATCGGGCGGACCTTGGACTGCCACACCGCGCCCACCGACCCGTCGACGAGCGCGATGCGGGCCGCTTCGGCGCCGCCGGAGAAGATGCTCGCCACGCCCTGGGCGCCCTCGGTCAGCGGCGCCGCCCCGATGCGCACCGCCGTGTCGTCGGCGTGCATGGAGGCGTCGGGGGCCAGCAGGGTGAGCAGCCGCTCGAACTCCCCGTTGCGGGCGGCGGTCAAGAAGGCGTCCACGACCTTGTGCTGGCGCTGCAGGTCGGGCAGGGGAGAGGCGCCGTGCACCCGCCGCCGGGCCCGGCTGGCCAGCTGCCGGGTGGCCGCCGGACTGCGCCCGATGATCGCGGCGATGTCGGCGAACGGCACGGCGAAGGTGTCGTGCAGGACGAAGGCGAGGCGCTCGTCGGGGTCGAGGGTGTCCAGGACCACCAGCATCGCCAGGCCCACCGAGTCGGCGAGCACGGCCGCCTGCTCGGGGTCGGAGGCGTCCTCGGTGCGGGGCTCGCCCGAGGGCTCGGCGTGCTCGGCCAGGAACTCCTCGCGCCGGTTGCGGGCACGCAGCATGTCCAGGCAGACCCGGCCCACCACCGTGGTGAGCCAGCCGTCGAGGTTCTCCACACTGTCGGTCTCGCTGCGGTGCAGCCGGATCCAGGCCTCCTGCACGGCGTCCTCGGCCTCGTCGGTCGAGCCGAGCATGCGCTGGGCCACGGCCTGCAGCCGCGGCCGCTTCTCCTCGAACGCACGCGCCAACCGTTCGTTTTCCTGCATGACCACCGTCGTCCCCTTCGGTCCCGGTCGGTGTGTGACAAACGCCTGTCACATCTTCGCGCTGCCGGGCGTCATAGCAGTGACGAACGGGACCACCCGCGTGTGACGGGATGCGGCAGCGCAGGCAACGCCGGGGCGCCGCGCCCCCGGCCGCGCTCTCTCCCGGAATTTTTCAAGAGCGGAGCTGTCCGAAGCAGGCTCCCTGACCCTTTGCGAGCATCCATGACAACGCTACGTCGTCGACCAGACACCCACAGTGACAGTCCAGGCGCCGCAGCCGGATTCCTGGCCCGCTATGCCCGCATGGTCAGCGGACGCCGCACCAAGTGGGCCGTGCTCGTCATCTGGCTGGTCCTCATCTCCGCCGGCGGATCCCTCGCCGCCAAGCTGGGCGACGTCCAGGACAACGACCCCGAGACCTGGCTGCCCTCCAGCGCCCAGTCCACCCAGGCCGTCGCCCTGGCCGAGAAGCACTTCGCCGACAAGGACAGCAGCACCGCCATCATCATCTACGCCCGCGGCGGCGGCCTCACCGACGCCGACCGGGACAAGATCGCAGCCGACCGCACCGCGCTGCAGGACGACATCGCCGTCGGCGACGTCGCCAAACCCCAGATCTCCAAGGACAACAAGGCCGCCTTCCTCAGCTACCCGCTGCGCACCAGCCCCAGCGACAACGGAGTGCTCACCGACGCCGTGAGCGACTCCGAGGACATCGTGAAGAAGGACGCACCCGACGGCCTGGACGTCCGCATCGCCGGCGAGGCCGGCAGCGTCCGCGACTTCGCCGAGGTCTACAGCGGCATGGACGGCGCCCTGCTGGGCGCGGCCCTCGGCGTCGTCGCCCTGCTGCTCCTGCTGACCTACCGCAGCCCCGTCCTGTGGCTGGTCCCGCTGCTCACCGTCTTCCTGGCCAGCCAGGTCGCCAGCGGCGTGGTCTACCTCCTGGCCAAACACGCCGGCCTGCTCGTCAACGGACTCAGCGCGTACATCCTGATGATCCTGTGCGTGGGCGTCGGCACCGACTACGCCCTGCTGCTCATCGCCCGCTACCGCGAGGAACTGCACCGCCACGAGGACCGCCACGAGGCGATGCAGATCGCGGTGCGCCGCTCCCTGCCCGCCCTGGCCGCCTCCGCGGCCACCGTGGGCGTGGCCACGCTGTGCCTGGTCTTCGGCAGCATGAACTCCACCCAGGGCCTGGGCCCGGTGGTGGCCATCGGCATCGCGGTGGTCTTCCTGGCGATGACCTCCCTGCTGCCCGCCCTGCTGGTCATCCTGGGCCGCTGGACGTTCTGGCCCTTCGTGCCCCGCCACACCCCCGGCTACGACGCGAGCGCGCACAAGGAGCACGGCACCTGGGCCCGCGTGGCCGGCGCCGTGGGCCGCAAACCCCGGGTGATCTGGGCCGCCTCCCTGGGCGTCCTGGCCGTCCTGGCCCTGGGCACCGCCACGGTGGAGACCGGCCAGACCCAGGCCGAGCAGTTCACCAAGTCCGTCGACTCCGTCGAGGGCCAGCACCTGCTGGCCAAGCACTTCCCGGCCGGCTCCTCGGCACCCGCCGACATCTACGTGCCCGCCTCCGGAGCGGACAGCGCGCTGCGGACCGTCCAGGACGTCCCCGGCGTCGAATCGGCCGCCACCCAGCGCACCGCGGGCGGCTGGACCCACCTGACCGCCGTCTTCGAGGCCGCCCCGGACACCTCCGCGGCCAAGGACACCGTCGAGCGGATGCGCACGGCCCTGGACAAGACCCAGGGCGAGAGCGCCGAGGCCGTCGTGGGCGGCCAGACCGCGATCGTCCTGGACACCTCCGACGCCCAAAAGGACGAGGAGATGCTCCTCATCCCGCTGATCCTCGCGGTCGTCCTGCTCATGCTGATCCTGGTGCTGCGCGCGGTGGTCGCCCCGCTCGTCCTGCTGGCGTCGGTGGTCGTCTCCTTCGCCTCCGCCGTCGGCGCGGCCTCCCTGCTCTTCCACGCCATCGACTACCCGCGCATCGACCGCGGCCTGCTGCTGATCGGCTTCCTGTTCCTGGTCGCCCTCGGGGTGGACTACACGATCTTCCTGATGGCCCGGGTCCGCGAAGAGGTCAAACTGCGCGGCCACCGCGAGGGCACCCTGACCGGCCTCACCGTCACCGGCGGCGTCATCACCTCCGCGGGCGTCGTCCTGGCCGCCACCTTCTGCGTCCTGGCCGCCATCCCCACCGTGGCCTCCCTGCAGCAGGGCCTGCTCATCGCGATCGGCATCCTCCTGGACACCTTCCTGGTGCGCAGCCTGCTCATCCCCGCCCTCTCCCTCAGCATCGGCCCGCGCATCTGGCGCCCGGGCCACCCCGAGGACGAGGCGCCGCTGCCCAGCGAGCGCCCGTCACAGACCGCCCGCGTCGACGTCGGCACCTGACCGGCGCGCCGGACGGAAAAGGGGGGCGCCGCGTCGAATCCCCCGCGGCGCGGCGCCTGCCCCCCGACCCGGCCCCCGACCCCGGTCCCCGACCCCGGTTCCCGACCCCGGTTCCCGACCGGCCGTCAGGCCCCGGCAGCCCCGGTGACCTGCCGCTGTCACACTCATCCGCCCCCAGTCGTCATAGAAGTGACGCTGCCTGTAAGCGGCGTCGATGGTGATCCAAGAGAGGAAGAATCATGGAAGCGCGCCTGCAGAACCCGGCGATGATCCTTGACGCCACCCAGCCTGTGCAGGACCTGTACAAGGCGATCTACTCCGGTGGAGTCCCGAAGACGACCCTGGACCTGGTCCACCTGCGCGCGAGCCAGATCAACGGCTGCAGCCCCTGTGTGGACTCCGGGGCCCGCGGCGCCCGCAAGGCCGGCGAGACCGAGGAGCGCCTGTTCGCCGTCTCCGCCTGGCGGGAGACCTCCTACTTCACCGACGCCGAGCGCGCCGCGCTGGAGCTGGCCGAGTGCGCCACCCGCCTCTCCGACCGCTCCGACCCGGTGCCGGACGACGTGTGGGAGCGCGCCAAGGCCCACTACGACGAGAAGGGCCTGGCGGCCCTGATCCTCATGGTCTCCCTGACCAACTTCTTCAACCGCCTGAACGTGACCACCAAGGCGATCGCCGGCGCCTGGGGCTGACCGGCACCCGCACCAGCACCGGCACCCGCACACGGCTGAGGCCGGCCCCCCTGACGAGGCGGGCCGGCCTCAGCCGCATGCGGCCCCTCAGCGGGCGCGCGCCCTGCGCGACGGCACGAGGTTGATGCGCCACGACACCCCGAACCGGTCGGTCAGCCACGCGAACCGGGCACTGAATTCATACCCGCCCGCCGGCATGATGACCTCACCCTTCTCCGAAAGCGCCGTGTAGAAACGATCGAATTCACTTTCCGATTCGCACTGCACGTATATCGCGGTCGCGGGGGAGAACTCATACGAATCCCACGGCGCAAGATCGTATCCAACGGCCCCCGGCGGCGGCATGTTCGTACACATGAACATCTGCCCGTCGAGTGTAAAGAGAGCGTGCTGCAGCACCCCTTCCTCCCACCCCGGTTCCCCGGCACGGGCCCGGATCATCCGGTGCACCTCGGAGTTGTCGAAGAGCGAGGTGTAGAACTGCAGCGCCTCCTCGGCCTGGCTCCTGAAGGCCAGGAACGTCATTAGTTTCGGCGCCGGCGTCGCAGGCATCGTGGCAGCTCCTGTTCGTGGTCAAACCCCTGGGGAACGGCTTTGGGGCACGACGGTAGAACCGCCCGTCACTGTTCAACCGAGCAATTCCCCGGTTGAACAAAGCAGTCGAGCAAGCCACCACCGAAGCTCATGGAGTGGTCGAGACACCGTCGTAACGATGTGGGCGTCTCGAACCGACCCGAAGGGTGAGTGTTCCGTGAGCGAGAACGCAATGCCGGCGGCGAAATCCGCCCGTTCCGAGCGGATCGCCGCGCGAACTCGCGGCGAGAACTGGAAGAAGCCACCGCGCCGCATAGAAGCCTCGGAGTGCATCACCTGCGACAGCTGCCTGCGCGGCTGTCCCGAGGAGTTCGGCGCCATATTCGACCGCGGTCTTGACGTCATCATCATTCCCGAACTGTGCTCGGGCTGCCCCGCCTGCGTCCTGGAGTGCCCCGTCGACTGCATCTACGTCGACGAGGACTGGGACCCCACCGACGCCGGCCTGTGGAGCCACATCGACCTGTCCGCGGGCACCTCATGACCGGGCCCGCCGACACGAACGGGCCCGCCGAACGCGAGAGCCGCCGCGCCGCCAACGCCAGAAAACGCCTCAGCCGCCGCCCCAGCCGCCTGGGCACCGCCGCGGGCACCGCACCGGGCCCCGACCGCACCCGCGAGCCCGGCGCCGGCTTCCCCGCCCTGCTGGAACGGGTGTGGCACCGCGCCCGCACCGCCCCCGACCTGCGCACCGGCGTGGACATCCTCCTCGGCCTCGACGGCCACGTACCGCCCCAGGTACAGCTGCGGGCCCTGAGCACCACCGAGGAAGCCGCCTGCCACGCCCTGTGGGGCCTGACCTGGCGCGAGGACACCACCGCACACGAGAGCGCCGAGCCCGAGCAGGCCCCCGACCTCATCGAAGCCGCCGCCGAGGAACCCGTCTTCGTCGGCGAGCTCGCCCTGGCCACCACCGGCCGCATCGTCCTGCGCGGCCCCGCCCAGGGCCCCCTGGACCGCCGCCACCTGGTCGGCGGCGTCCTGCGCGTGCCCTGGTCGCTGCCGGCCGCCCGCGCCTACCACGCCCGGATGAGCCGGGCCGCCGCCCGCACCGCCCACACCCTGGCCGACTGCCGCGCCTGGCTGGAGCGCCAGGGCGACAAGGGCCGCGACGAACTCCTGGAACAGGCCAAGGAAGCGGCCCTGCGCACCGCCCCCTTCGTGCTCTACCAAGAACACCGCCAGTACACCAACTTCCGGGAGCAGAACAGCCTCACCGGCAAGACCCTGTGGCCCGGACACCCCGACTGCGTCCTGAGCAGCCTGCAGCAACTGCCCCTGGAACTCTGGTCCGACCACGACGTGCAGCTGGTCATCGGCCTGACCCTGCTCATCCGCTCCGCCGGCGCCGGCCGGGTGGAGGAGGCCAACGGCACGCAGCTGAGCATCGACCACATCGCCGCCATGCTGGAACGCATCCGCCACTCCTACAACAGCGTGCCCGGCGAGCCGGTCGCCCCCGCCGCCTCCCACGGCGTGGAGGACCTCAAGACCCTCGCCGAAGCGCTCGGCGCACGCCGCCGCCAGGTGATCCGCCAGGTCCCCCTCTACCGCGAGATCCACGGCACCCTGATGCACAAGGTGGAACGCATCGCCGCCGACACCGACCAGGTACGGCGCCGCGACGAGGAACTCGCCCGCCGCCTGGCCGCACGCCTGCCGCTGACCGGCACCACCCTGGACGAACTCGGGCACAGCGCGGCCGCCGACCCCGCCTGGCTCGCCCGCCCGCACGGCGCCTGCGCCACCGGACTGGAAGCACTCGTCCACGAAAGCGTCACGGCCGTCGCCGACGTCTTCGCCGCCGACTTCGCCATGAGCCGCGGCATGCGCTCCCTGCCCGCGCTGATCGACGCGCTGCGCACCGAGAGCTGGGCGGAGATCTGCGGCTGGGACATCACCCACTACTTCTGCTGTGTGGTGCCCCGCCCCCAGGCACGCGCCCACTTCGGCGACTCGCTGCGGGCAACCGCGGACGCGGCCTGGGCGATGTCCTCCCGCATGCAGTACAACTCCTGGCACTTCGTGCCCGGCAACCTGCCCCGCCACCCCGCCGTGGTGGCCCGCGACCACTTCGTGCCGCCCACCATCCCCGACATCGCGTTCTTCTCCGACCAGCACCACCACGGGCACGTCAGCAACCAGGTGCGCTTCTCCATCCGCTCCCCGCAACCCGTCGAGGTGGCCGGACGCACCTTCAACGGCTTCGTCGACCTGCGCCTGCTGCGCTGCGCCGGCACCCCCTTCACCGAGCCCGACCTGCTCGCCGCCCACCGCGCCTCGCGCTTCATCGCCCGCGCCACCACCCTGGCCGCCGAACTGACCCTCACCGGCACCCCGGTCGAGGTCACCGCCTTCGACGCCCCCTGGCACTGGCAGACCATCACCGGCCCCGCCCCCCAGGGCACCCCACGATGACCGCCGGGGCGATCGGGGCGCTCACCGGGCGGCTGCGGCGGCGGGAGACGACCGTCCTCGAACACGTGCAGGCCGTGCTGAGCGCCGTCCGCGAACAGGACACCCTCGGCGCGTTCGTCACCGCCGCAGGCGACGAGGCGCTGCGCGCCGCCGAGCAGGCCGACCGCCGCATCCGCGAACGCGGCGCCCAGGCCTGGCAGGGCGCCCCGCTGCTGGGCGTCACGGTCTCCGTCAAGGACCTCCTGCAGACCCGCGACCTGCCCACCACCCGCGGCTCCCTGCTGCCCAACCGCCGCCCCCAAAAAGACGCCCCGGCCGTCGCACGGCTGCGCGCCGCGGGCGCCGTCATCATCGGCAAGACGACGACCAGCGAGTACGGCTGGAGCGCCGCCACCCTCAGCCGCACCGCCCCGCCCACCGCCAACCCCTACGCCCCCCACCTCACCGCCGGCGGCTCCAGCGGCGGGGCCGCCGCCGCGGTCGCCACCCACCTGGGCGAGGGCGCCCTGGCCACCGACGGAGCCGGCTCCATCCGCATCCCCGCCGCGTTCTGCGGCGTGGCCGGCTACAAACCCTCCTACGGACGCGTCCCCTACGTCCCCAACGGCGTCGACCGCCTCGCCCACCAGGGCACCCTGGCCCGCACCGTCACCGACGCGGCCGCGCTGGCCGCCGTCATCGCAGGCCCCCACCCCGCCGACCCCGACTCCGGCCTGGGCTCCATCGACCTGCCCTCCCACCGCCGCCGCCAGCACATCGGATGGATCGAGTACGAGGGCACCACCGACGAGATCCGCAAGGTCACCGAAGAGGCGATGGGCGCCCTCAAGAGCCAGGGCCACCACGTCGAACGCATCCAGGTGCGCTGCCAGGACCTCTACCCCGCCCTCGTCGACATCCTGGCCGCCGCCGAAGCCGCCGGCACCACCCGCGAGGACGAGGAACACTGCGATCCGGGCCGGCTGGAAATCGTCCGCTACGGCCGCACCCTGAGCGGCACCGCCCTGATGCGCGCCGAAGAAGTCCGCCAGCAACTGCGCACCCGGCTGCGCTCGGTGATGCGCCGCCACCACCTGCTGGCCATGGCCACCGTCCCCGTCGAACCCTTCGACCTGAACGCCATCGCCCCGCCCTGGGCGGCCGACCCCCGCGACCTGCTCTGGCTGGCCTGGTCACCCGCCTCCTACCCCTTCAACATGACCGGCCAGCCCGCGGTGACCCTCCCGGCCGGCCTGACCGGCTCCGGACTGCCGGCCGGGATCCAGCTCGTGGGCCCCGTCGGCGCCGACGAACCGGTCCTGACGGTGGCTCACCGCCTGGAGAGCGAGCTGGGAGCCCTGCCCCCGCCCCGCCCCGGGCACGCGCTCGTCCCCGCCACCGAAAGGACCCCCTGAGACATGTACACCCGCGCATGGCGCTCCGTAGCCGCCCAGGACGCCGTCGGCACACCCTCCTTCGTCGCCGACCACCACCTGTGGACCGGGGAGCAGTCCGCCGCCGCCGAACAGATCGAGGCCGACCTCGCCGGCATCGACTTCGTCCGCCTGGCCTTCTGCGACCCGCACGGCCTGGCCCGCTCCAAGACCCTGACCGCGGACACCTTCCGCTCGGTCCTGCGCAACGGCATGAACTTCAGCCCCGGCCCCTTCCTCTTCGACACCGGCCACGCCCTCGCCGTCGACCTGGGCGACCCCGGCCTGGGCGTGGAAGAACTCGCCGGCGCGGGCAACTTCATCCTCGTACCCGACCCGCTGACCTTCCAGCTCCTGCCCGGCACCCAGCCGCGCACCGCCTGGGTCATCGGCGACGAATACCTGCGCGAGGGCACCCGCCACCCGCTGTCCTCCCGCGCCGTGCTGCACCGCCTGAGCGACCAGTACACCGCCCACGGCTACACCCCGGTCACCGGCCTGGAAGTCGAGTGGTACCTCACCCGCCTGCTCGAGGAGACGCCCGGCAACACGGGCAACGGCTTCGGCCTGCAAGGCCAAGCCCCCCCGGTGGCCGCGATGAACGCCGGCTACCAGTTCAACCTCGACGCCCGCTACGACTCCATCGCCCACATCACCGACCCGCTGGCCATGCACCTGAGCGCGCTGGGCCTGCCGCTGCGCTCCATGGAACACGAATCGGGCCCCGGCCAGGTCGAATCCACCTTCAGCCCGATGTCCGCCCTGGACACCGCGGACGCGATGCTGCTGTTCCGCACCGCCACCAAACGCTGGTGCGCCCGGCGCGGCCACCACGCCACCTTCATGTCACAGCCGCGCCTGGACGCCTTCGACCCCAGCGGCTGGCACCTGCACCAGTCCGTCCTGGACACCGAGAGCGGCCGCAACCTCTTCGCCGCCGACGGCCCCGCGGGCGGCCTGTCCCCGCAGGCCAAGGCCTACGCCGACGGCCTGCTCGCCCACAGCAGGGAGCTGTTCCTGCTCTCGGTGCCCACCGTCAACGGCTACCGCAGGCTCAACTCCCGCCACGCGCTGGCCCCCACCCGCATGGACTGGTCCATGGAGGACCGCAGCGTCATGCTCCGCACGGTCGGCGGCGGCACCGGCGCCCACATCGAAAACCGCAGCGGCGAGCCGTGCGCCAACCCCTACCTGGCCATCGCCGCCCAGCTCTTCGCCGGCCTGGCCGGCCTCACCGGCCCGACGGGCACCCCGGACGGCGAACGGCCCGCCCCGGCCGCCGAACAGCACGTGCCGCAGTCCCTGGACGAAGCCCTGGCCGCCTTCACCGCGGGCCGCGCCGAACAGCTCCTGGGCCGCCCCCTCACCACCTGCCTGACCCGCCTCAAGGAGAGCGAACTGCGCCGCTACACCACCTGGTGCGCCACCACCGGCACCAGCCCCGACCAGGTCACCGCCTGGGAACAGCGCGAGTACTTCGAGGCGTACTGAGCGCCGCGCCGACACACCGCCTGCCGATACCAACCAGCGTGCCGACCCTCCGCCTGCCGACCACCAGCGTGCCAACAACCCGCAGAACAGAGGCCGTTGCATGATTGCCCGATACACCCTGCCCGAGATGGCGGAACTCTTCAGCGACCAGCACCGCTACGCCACCTGGGTCCGCGTCGAGATCCTCGCCACCGAGGCACAGGTACGCCTGGGACGCGTCCCCGAGGACGCCGTGCGCGACATGCGCCGCGCCCCCGTGCCGCTCGCGCACCGCATCGCCGAGATCGAGAAGGAGCGCGACCACGAAGTCCTCTCCTTCCTCGCCGCCTACTGCGAGAACATCCCCGAATCCTCCGCCCGCTTCGTCCACCTGGGCATGACCAGCTACGACCTGGTGGACACCGCGCTGGGCCACACCCTGGCCCGCGCCACCGACCTGCTCACCGCGGCCGCCCGCCGCCTGCGCCGCACCCTGGTGAGGCGGGCCCTGGAGCACTTCGACACCCTGATGGTCGGCCGCACCCACGGCATCCACGCCGAACCGACCACCTTCGGCCACAAACTCGCCGGCTACGCCTTCGCCGTCGACCGCTCCCTGACCCGCCTGGCGGCCGCCCGCGAGGCCGTCGCGGTCGGCACCGTCTCCGGCTCGGTGGGCACCTACGCCCTCATCGACCCCTACGTCGAACAGTACGTGTGCCAGTCACTGGGGCTCGGCATCGAGCCGGCACCCAGCCAGGTCGTCGCCCGCGACCGGCACGCCCAACTGGTGCAGGCCCTCGCCGCGCTGGGGGCCTGCATCGAACAGATCGCCCTGGAGATGCGGCTGCTGCAGCGCACCGAGGTCGCCGAGGTCGAAGAACAGCGCGCCCCGGCCTACCAGGGCTCCAGCGCCATGCCCCACAAACGCAACCCCACCACCAGCGAGCGGCTGTGCGGCCTGGCCCGCCTGCTGCGCGGCTACGCCACCACCGCGCTGGAGGACGTCGCGCTGTGGCACGAGCGGGACCTGGCCCACCAGGCTGTCGAGCGGGTCATCCTGCCCGACAGCCTGGCCGTGGCCCACTTCCAGGCCACCAGGGCCGAAGAGCTCCTGGCCCACCTCACCGTGCGCCCCCAGACGATGCGCGCCGCACTGGAGCACACCCACGGCCTCATCTACAGTTCGGCCGTCCTGGCCGACCTGCTCGGCGACGGCGCCGAGCGCGAGCACGCCTACCGCTCGGCGCAGGCCGCCGCCAACCGGACCGCGGCCACCGGCACCCCCTTCCGGGACACCCTGGCCACCGAGGGCGTCGAGCTGAGCCAAGAGCCGCGGCCCGAGCGCTTCCTGGTCCACCACGACGTCGTACGGCGGCGATTGGAGATGCTCGATGAGCTGGAAGACTGAACGCGTCAACGGATGCGACCTCGACCTGGACGAGGTCCTGGCCGTCTACCACGCCTCCGGCCTGGGCGAGCGCCGGCCCGTGAAGGACCGCGCCCGGATGGCCGCGATGGTGCGCGAGGCCAACCTCGTCGTCGTCGCCCGCGGGGCGCAGGGCACCCTGATCGGCATCGCCCGCAGCATCTCCGACTTCTCCTACGTCACCTACCTCTCCGACATCGCCGTGGTCGGTGACCACCAGCGCTCGGGGGTGGGCATCGCCCTGCTGGAGGAGACCCGCCGCCAGGCCCCCGACGCCAAGGTGGTGCTCCTGTCGGCGCCCGCCGCCGCCGGCTACTACCCGCGCGTGGGCTTCACCCGGCACGACTCGGCGTGGGTCCTGAACCCCGGGGCGCCCCTCCAGGGCCCGCCGGCCCACCAACCGTAGGCGACCGCGGCGCCGCCGGCCCGCACCGGCCGGCGGCCCGCCCGGGCACCGCACACCCCACGGGGGAGGCATGAGCCACATACCGTCACCGGCACTGCTGGAGCCCTTCACCGCCGTGCCCGCGGCCGCCCGCCCCGCCGAGCCGGGCACCCCGGCACCGGCCCGGGCACCCACCGGCCAGCGCATCCTGGTGGTGGACGGCGACGCCGCCCTGGCCGGCTCCCTCACCGCCCAGCTGCGCCGCCACGGCCACGACCCCGTGGGCGTGCGGCACGGCAGCGCGGCCCTGCAGGCCTACGAGGACGTCGAACTGGTCCTCCTCGACCTCGACCTGCCCGACCTGGACGGCCTGGAAGTGTGCCGCGCGATCCGCGAGGTCAGCCACGTCCCGATCATCATCGTCACCGCCCGCCGCTCCGAACTCGACTGCGTCCTCGGTCTGCACGCGGGCGCCGACGACTACGTCACCAAGCCCTACGGGCTGCGCGAACTCATCGCCCGTATCGACGCGGTGATGCGCCGCACCCGCTGGCAGCCCGCCGCGGCCCGGGAGATGGACCTGGGCCGGCTGCGCATCGACGTCGACTCCCGCCAGGTCACCCTCGACAACAGGACCGTCGCCCTGACCCGCAAGGAGTTCGACCTGCTGTGCCTGCTGGCCGCCCAGCCCGACACGGTCATCCCGCGCAAGCAGCTCCTGCAGCAGGTGTGGGGCGACTCCTGGTCGCGCCGCACCATCGACACCCACGTCAGCAGCCTGCGCGGAAAACTCGGCGGCAACGGCTGGGTCGTCACCGTGCGCGGTGTGGGCTTCAAACTCGGCACCGGCTGACACCGCCCGGCACCGGCCCCGCCCCACCCACCGCCCCCGCTCCTTCCACGCCGGCAGCGGCGCCGACAAGCCCTGGAGTAACCATGATCACCCGACGCAGTGCCCTGAGCGTCACACTCGCCGCCGGCGGGGCGGCGCTCACCGGCGCCGGCCTCACCCCGCTGCTCGCCGCCCACGTCCGCGCCCGGCCCGACACCACCGCCCCGCCCGCCGCCAGGGCACAGACGGTGGAGAAGTTCCGGCGCCCGATGCCCCTGCTGCCCGAGAAGAAGCCCGTGGGCCGCACCGGCACATCCGACGTGTACGTGATGACCATGCAGCCCGCACGCGCCCAGATCCTGCCCGGCCTGCACACCGACGTCCTCACCTACGACGGCCACTTCCCCGGCCCGGTCATCCGAGCCCGCTCCCACCACCCCGTCATCATCCGCCAGCGCAACCGCCTGACCGTGCCCACCGCCGTCCACCTGCACGGCGCCGCGGTGCGCCCCGACAGCGACGGCGACCCCATGGACGTCATCGAACCCGGCACGGACCGCGTCTACCACTACCCCAACCGCCAGCCGCACGCCCCGCTGTGGTTCCACGACCACGCCCACCACCTCGAGGCGGAGAACGCCTACCGCGGCCTGTCCGGCTCCTACCTGCTCACCGACGCCACCGAACGCGCCCTGCCCCTGCCCCGGGGACGCTACGAAGTCGTCATCGCCCTGCGCGACGCCCGCTTCGACGACCAGGGCCGGCTCGCCTACGCCATGGGCGACCGGGCCCGCGACACCCTCCTGGCCAACGGCGTGCCCTACCCCTACTTCCAGGTCGCCGCCCGCAAGTACCGGCTGCGCCTGCTGAACGCCTCCAACCAGCGCCGCTTCGAACTGCGCCTGGCCGACGGCAGCCCGCTGACCCAGATCGGCTCCGACGGCGGCCTGCTCACCGCCCCCCACACCACCGACCGCATCGCCCTGTCCGCGGGCGAACGCGCCGACGTGATCGTCGACTTCTCCCGCTACCGGGTGGGCACCAGCGTCGTCCTGGCCAACACCACCGGCACCGGACCCGCCCCGGAGATCGGCGAGATACTCCGCTTCGACGTGGTGCGCACCGCCCCCGACCCCAGCCGCATACCCGCCAAGCTGCGCACCCTGCCGCCCCTGCCCCGCCCCGACGCCGAGCGGCAGGTGGTGCTGCGCATGGACGAGGGCGGCGAACACCCCGGCGCCTACATCGACGAGAAGGAGTACGACCCCCAACGCGTCGATGCCCGCATCGCGTTCAACTCCAGCGAGATCTGGACGGTCACCAACGCCAACGCCCGCGCCGAGCACAACTTCCACCTGCACCTGGTGCAGTTCCGCGTCCTGGAGCGCGCGGGCCGTCCCCCCGGGGCGGGCGAGAGCGGCCTGAAGGACACCGTCCACCTCGCCCCCGGCGAAACCGTCAGGCTCCAGGCCGTCTTCGACAGCTACCGCGGCCGATACCTCTACCACTGCCACATGTTCGAGCACGGCGTGCGGGGCATGATGGCCACGATGCACATCACATGAGGCGCACCGGCCAGAAGGAGAAGCCCGTGGACGCGCCGATCGACGAGACCCGAGGGACACGGCGCGAGCCCGGGCCGCGCAGCGTACGCCTCGCGCTGATACCCCTGCTGCTCGCGATGCTGCCCTCCTCGCTGGGCAGCACCATCGTGGCGACGTCGATGCCGACCATCGCCGGCGAACTGGGCGGCACCGCCTACCTGTCCTGGGCGGTGACCTCCTACACGCTGGCCGCCGCGGCCTCCATCCCCGTCTGGGGCAAGCTCGGCGACATGTACGGGCGCAAGCGGTGGCTCGTCGTGGCGATGTCGGTGTTCCTGACCGGGTCGCTGCTGTGCGGGCTGGCCCAGGACATGGCCGAGCTGATCGCCGCGCGCACCGTGCAGGGGCTCGGCGGGGGAGGGCTCGCGGTCGGTGTCATGGCGGTCATCGGCGAGCTGATCCCGCCGCGTGAACGCGGCCGCTACCAGGGCATGATCACCAGCGTCATGGTGTTCTCCATGACCGTGGGCCCGCTGATCGGCGGCTGGCTCACCGACTCGGTCGGCTGGCGCTGGGCGTTCTGGGTCAACCTGCCCCTCGGCCTGCTGTCCCTGGCCCTGATCGCCCGCCTGGTGCGGGTGACCGGCCGGCGCAGGAAGGCCCACATCGACTATGCGGGCGCGGTGCTGCTGGTCGTGTGCATCGTCTCCTTCGTGCTCGTGGTCACCTGGGGCGGCGTCGAGCACGCCTGGGACTCGGCCACGATCGTGACGCTCTCCGTCCTGTCGGCCGCGGCCCTGGCCGGCTTCGTCCACGCCCAGTCCCGGGCGCTCGAACCGGTCCTGCCCCCGCACCTGTTCGGCGAGCGCAACTTCTGCCTGATGGCCGCGCTGAGCTTCACCAACGGCTTCGTGATGTTCGGCGCCGTGCTGTACCTGCCGCTCTACCAGCAGGCCGTGCACGGCGTCTCGGCGACCGGCTCGGGCCTGCTGCTGCTGCCGATGCTCGGCGCCCTGGTCCTGGCCTCCCAGCTGTCGGGCCGCACCGTCGCCCGCACCGGCCGCTACAAGATCCTCCAGATCACCGGCTCGGCCGCGATGCTCACCGGCACCCTGCTGCTCTCGCACGTGGGCACCGGCACCTCACGCCTGGCCGCCGCCCTGTTCATGGCCCTGCTGGGGGCCGGCATGGGCTTTCTGGGCCAGAACGTGATGACCGTCGCCCAGAACAGCGTCGGCGCCCACGAGGTCGGCGTCGCCTCCGCCGCGATGACCCTCTTCCGCACACTGGGCCAGTCGGTCGGCGTCGCCGTCATGGGCACCTTGTTCAACCACCGCGTACGCGACGTGATGAGCGCGCACACCCACGGCGCGGCCCTGCACGACACCCGCCTGGACGCCCAGAGCATGCACCGCCTGAGCGCTCCCGCGCGCGCCGTCTACCGCAGCGCCGTCGCCCAGGGCGTCCAGGGGGCGTTCGTGCTGGCGTCGCTGGCCGCGGGCCTGGCGCTGGCGGCCGCGCTCTGGGTCCGCGAGGTGCCCCTGCGCACCGCCCGCAAGCAGCAGCAAAAACAGGGCACCCAAAAACAGGGCACCTGAGAAAAGGGTCCGGCGCCGCACCCCCTTCTCCCGGCCGCCCGGGGGAGGAGGGTGCGGCGCCGGACCGGGCACCGGGGTGCCGGGGTCAGTGCGCGCTCGCCTCGACGATCGAGATCGCCGCCGGGGTCTGCACCACCCGCTCCAGCTGGAACCCGGCCTTGCCAAGGAGTTCGGCGTACTGGGCGCGGGTACGCTCCTTGCCGCCGACCAGCAGCATCAGCCACAGGTCGACCAGCTTGCCCGAGTGCGGGCCGTTGATCTTGTCGGGCACGACCATCTCCATCACAAGGAGCCGCCCGCCGGGGTTCATCGCCTTGCGGACGTTGCGCAGGATCTCCAGGGCCTGCGGCTCGGGCCAGTCGTGGAGGATGTGCTTGAGGATGTAGGCGTCCCCGCCGGCCGGCACCGCGTCGAACAGGCCGCCGTCGGCGATCGTGCACCGCTCCGACACCCCCTGTTCGGCCAGGAAGCCGGCGGCGCCGTTGGTGCCCACGCGGGGGTCGGAGAGGATCCCGCGCGCGGCCGGCGTCTTCTTCAGCACCCCGGCCAGCAGATCGCCGCGGCCGCCGCAGAAGTCGACCACGGTGGCGTACCGCGCGAAGTCGTAGGCGGCCAGCAGCGGTTCGGTCTCCGTGCCCGACATCGCCCCCATCCCGTCGGTGAAGACCGCCCCGTACTCGGCGTTGGCCTCCAGGTACTCAAAGGCGCCCATGCCGCGCAGCTTGGGCAGGCTCGGCTCCCCGGTGCGCACGGCGTCGACCAGATGCCCCCAGTCCTCCCAGTGGATGGGGTGGCCCATCAGCCGGGCTATCCCGTACATGGACATCGGGGCGTCCTTGAGCAGGGCCCGCGCCATCGGGGTCAGCGCGAACCGCCCGTCCTTGTGCTCGGTGAAGATGCCGTAGGTGGCAAGGAGGCGCAGCAGGCGGTGCAGCGCGTCGGCATCCGCCCCGGCCCGCCGCGCGATCTGCTCCGGGGCCAGCGGCCCGTCCTGGAGGGTCTCGGCGATGCGCAGTTCGGCGGCCACGTGGATCGCCTGGCTGACCATGGCGCCCTGGACGAGTTCGAGCAGCGCGAACGGCGGGGGAGCGAGTTTGCGCGTCAGGCTCTGCAGCGCGGCGCGCACGCTTTCGACGGCGCGGACGACACGGGCGGGCGGCAGTGGCGGCATGACATTCCTCCGGCTGAGTGCTGGACGGTTGCGGACAAAAACGGCAGTGGGGGAGAAGGGGGCAGTGGGAGAGAAGAGGGCAGCGGGCAGAAGAGAGGGAAGGGGGGCTCACCCCCGCAGTGCGCGGTCCACCAGCGGCCCCGCCGCCCCGGTGTAGCCCCGCGGATCGAGCAGCCGCGCCAGCTCCTGACCGCTCACCACCCCCGTCAGGGCGGGCAGTTCGGCCAGGACCCGGCCCAGCGGCCGCCCGGTGTCCCGCGCCTGCTGCGAGGCGCGGGACAGGAGCTCCCTGGCCGCGTCCCGGCCGAGCCGGGGCGCCAGGTGGGCCGCCAGCCGCTCGGAGACGACCTGACCGGCCGTCAGGTCGAGGTTGGCGCGCATCCGTTCGGGGTGCACCACCAGCCCGGCGGCCAGTTCGGCGGCCGCGTGCGCGGCGCCGCCGGTCAGCCGCAGGCACTCGCGCAGCGGCTGCCACTCGGCATGCCACAGCCCCGCCGAGCGCTCGTCCTCGGTGGCCAGGCACTGCGCCAGGACCGAGCCCAGCGCGGGCACCTGGACGGCCGCCGAGCGGATCAGGGTGGCCAGGACGGGATTGCGTTTGTGGGGCATCGCCGAGGAGGCGCCGCGCCCGGCGGGCGCGGGCTCGGCGACCTCGCCGATCTCGGTACGGGCCAGGACCTGCACGTCCGCCGCCATCTTGCCCAGGGCGCCCGCGGTGTGCGCCAGCGCGGCCCCCAGATCGGTGACCGGTGTGCGCAGGGCGTGCCAGGGCAGCACCGGCCGGGCCAGGCCCGTCTCGGCGGCGAACACCTCGGCCAGTTCTTCCACCACCTCGGCGGCGCCGCGGTGCGCGGCGGAGCCGTCCGGGTCCTGCTCCGCGGACCGGGGGGCCTGGTGGGCGTACTGCAGGTAGCCGGCCAGCGTGCCGGCCGCCCCGCCCAGCGAGATGACCAGCGACTGTTCGACGACCCGCTCCAGGCGCGTGATGGCCTCCAGCACCAGGTGGCGCCAGCCGGCCGCCTTGAGCCCGAACGTGGTGGGCACGGCGTGCAGGGCCAGGGTCCGCCCGGCCATCACCGTGTCGCGGTGGGCGCCCGCCAGCGCGGCCAGGGACGCGGCCGTCTCCCGCAGGTCCGCGAGGATCAGCCGCAGGGCGCGCGCGGCCACCAGCATCGCGCCGGTGTCGAAGACGTCCTGGCTGGTGGAGCCGCGGTGCACGTACTCGGCCGCCTCCGGCGCCGTGCGGGCGACCACCCGGGTGAGCGCGGCCACCAGGCCGACCACCGGATTGGCCGTCGCCCGTCCGGCCAGCGCCACCTCACGCACATCGAAGTGCTCGGCCCGGGCGGCCGCGGTGATCGCCGCGGCGGCAGCGGCGGGCACCGTGCCCGTCCGCGCCTGCGCCCGGGCGAGCGCCGCCTCCGCGTCCAGCATGGCCTGCAGCCAGGCCCCGTCACCGACCGAGGCCTCGACGGCGGTGCCCACCCGCACCGGCGACAGCAGCCCCGCATCCGGCTGCACCGGGACAGCGGTTGCCGCTGCCGCTGGTTCGCTGCGTGTCGTCCTCACGGCTGCACCTCTTCGGCCGCGGGCACCTGGGCCCTGTCCCCGCCGGGCCCGGGGTCCGCCGCCGTGCGGGTCGGGGCGGGCAGGGCCAGCACCGCCCCCGCGATGGCGTCGGAGTCCTCCAGCGTCACCGACCCGACGCCGGGCCGGATGCCGGCGGCCGTCACCCAGTGCACCGACTCCGTGGGCACCCCGTAGGCAAAGCGCCGCCGGTGCGCCGTTCCGTCGGCGTCCAGCAGGTGGAAGGAGCGGGTCACCGCCAGACCGCCCGTCTCGTGGCCCTCGACGCGGTAGGGGCGGCACTGCCCCGAGGCCAGGAGCCGGCGCAGCAGCGGATCGTCCGTGCGGCGCAGGTCGATCCCGGGCAGCCGGGCCTCGATCAGCGCGCCGGCCCGCACCCGCACGCCGGGCACCAGCGCCGAGGTCCCCACAAAACCCGCCCCGCCGCCGTCACCGCCGCCGCCGTCACCGCCGCCGCCGTCACCGCCGCCGCCGTCACCGCCGTCGTCGGCGGTGACGCGGATGCCGGGCAGGGACACCTGGAGCACCCCGGCCTCCATCAGCGCGAGCATCTCCTCCACCCGCCCGGCGGGCGGCCCGATGGACAGATAGGCGTTGAGCGGCGTGTACCAGTCCTCCAGCTCGCTGCGGTGCGAGACCCCCGTCAGCCCGCCGTGGTCCACGGCCAGCCGGATCTCGTTGCGCAGGTCGCGCAGCACGTCCAGCGCGGCCTTCAGCGGCCCGCGCACATTGCCCCGGCGCGCCTGCGCCACGTCCCCTTCGAGGTGGCCGCGCAGCCAGGAGGCGAACTCTCCCGCGTCCCGGAAGAGGCGGGAGCCGTAGGGGCGGGCGAGCGCCTCCCAGTCCCAGCGCGCGTCCTCGCCGATCCCGGCGGCCGCCAGCACCCCCTCCTCGGCCCGCCCCGGCGCCGCGGCCAGGAACGCGGCCGCGAAACGGGCCACCGCCGCGGGCGCCTCGTCGCGGCCGGCCAGCAGCGCCTCGTAGTACACGCACTGCACCTCTTTGGAGATCAGCGGCCACAGGTCGCGGCGAAAGCGCAGCGGGCCACGGCCCGGCGCGCGCAGCGCCGCGATGTGCCCGGCGGTCAGCAGCCGCGGCCGGTAACGGCCGTACGCGCCTTTCTCGTTGTCGCCGCGGGAGTGGTACGGGATGCCGCGCCGCGACCCGGCGTGCAGCCGCGGCTCGCGCCCCGAGGGCCGGTAGACCAGCCGTTGTCCGGCCCGCTCGAACCGGCCGCCCCTGCCCTGGGTGAGCAGCGACATGTAGTCGAAGAAGTTCAGGCCAAGACCGCGCAGCAGCACGTCCTGGCCCGGCGCGATGGGGGAGAGGTCCACATCGGCGGGGTTGGCCGGCGCGACGTAGAAGAGACCGTGCCGGGCGGCGAACCGGGCCAGCCCGGCCTCGTGCTCACCCGGCCGCACGGGGAGGTGCCCCTGGGCGAGCACCACCGCGGACAGCCCCGAAAGCCGCGTGCCGTCCTCCAGCACCACCGTCTGGGCGCCCGCCCCGCGCCCCGCACCGGCCGAGCCGGCCGCAGCCCCCGCCGCCGCGCCCGCGTCCTGGTCGTCGGTGAGGGCCACCGCCCGCACCCGGTGCACGCGGATCGCCACGTGCGCCGGCGCGTCCGCCACGACCTGCGCGAACGCCCAGGTCAGATACCGCCCGTACAGGGCGCGGGTGGGATAGCTGTCCGGGCCGAGAGCGCGCGCCTCGCCCAGCACGTCGGCGCCGCACGGGGTGGCGGGGCCGGGCGCCAGCGCGCCCCGGCCAAGGGCCCGGGCCCACTCGTAGAGGCTGGGCCCCTCCTCCAGCGGGCCGCGGATGCTGACGCTGTCGTCGGTGTAGACGGTGACCTGCGAGGCGACGGTGTTCATCAGCAGGTGCGGCGACTGCGCGGGCCGCCACACCCGGCCCGCGCCGGGCGGTCCGGGATCGACGACGTGCACGCTCACCCGGTCCCACAGCGGGGATTTGCGTTCCTGCGCGCAGATCCGCTCGAGCACGGAGAACCCGCGCGGGCCGGCTCCGACCAGGCACACCTCGGTGTGCTGAGCCAGGGGTCCTGTGGGCATGGTCGCGTGCTCCTTGTCGCGGAGGGCATACCGGCCAGAGAGGGCAACCGCCGCCGGGCGGTGCGCACCCACACTGGCCACGGGGTCAGGAGGCGTGCTCAACCAGGACTCGCGTCCCGGCGGAGTCCGCAGCCACCCGCGGTTCCCTTTCCGGATCACGCAGGAAGGACCCGGGGAAGGGAACGGGAAGGAGCGGGGGAGGACCCGGGAGGGAAGCAGCCGCATTGCGCGGTCCGGGCCCCTCGCACCGCACTCGCGCGTTTATCAGAACTCCGCCGGAAGGTCCACGGCCGGAGGAATGCGTGAATGCGGACATGGCGCCGTGCCGGACATCGGCCCGTCCGGTGCAGCGTGACAGATCGCAATCTCGCAGACCTTATTACAAGTGCGCCCGGCAGGGGAGACCTCATGTACGGAAGGACGGCGGAGGTAATACCTCCGCTTCACCCCGCACGGGCCCGCCGGGGCGCCGAGGGAAGCACTTGCCGCACCCGCCAATCACTCGACACAATTCCGCTGGCCCATGAGTTATCGGTGGACAACGGCGTAAGTGACATCAGAGGGATACCTGAAAAGCGGTGGAGAATCTGCAGATCCGGGGCCGCTCGGGCGGCCGGCGCACCTGACGGATCGGTTGGCAGAGAGAGGCTGTGGAGTCTGCCATGCAACATGCGCTGCAGATCAGATTCGGTGCCGGCTCGCAAACGCGAAGCCGCCGGATTCTAGGAGGAATCTGTGAGGGTAAAAGTCCTCGGCCCGCTTGGTGCCGATGTTAACGGTGTGAATGTTGTGCCAACCGCAAGCAAGCCCCGGCAGATCCTGGCGCTTTTAGCCCTCTACCCCAGAAGGGTCGTGCCGATCTCGACGCTCATGGAGGAGATCTGGGGGGTCGACCTGCCCGCGAGCGCGATGACGACCCTGCAGACCTACATCCTCCAGCTGCGCCGGCGCCTGGGCACGGCCATGGGGCCGGACGCCGCGGGCAGCGCCAAGGACGTCCTGGTGACCCGGTACGGCGGCTATCTCCTGCAGATCCCGCCCGAACAGGTCGACGTGCACGAGTACGACCGCCTGGTGGCCGGCGGCCAGCGCGCCTTCGACAGCGGCGACGACCGGGCGGCGGCCACGCTCTTCGGGCGGGCCCTGGAGCTGTGGGACGGGGCCGCGCTGGTCGACGTGCGCATGGGCTGCGTCCTGGAGATCGAGGCCACCCGCCTGGAGGAGAGCCGCCTGGTCACCCTGGAGCGGCGCATCGACGCCGAGCTGCGCCTGGGCCGGCACTGCGAGTTCCTGGCCGAGCTGAGCGACCTGATCGCCCGGCACCCCCGGCACGAGGGCCTGCACGCGCAGGCGATGGTGGCGCTGTACCGCTCGGGACGCCAGGCCTCGGCCCTGGACGTCTACCAGCGGCTGCGGGCCCGTCTCATCGAGGACCTGGGGGTGGAGCCGTCGCCGCAGTTGCAGCGGCTTCATCAGGCGATTCTCGCGGTCGACCCGCGACTGGACGTGATCGCAGGCCCCCGGCCCTCCTCCACGTTCGACCGCTACGCGAGCTGAGCGGGCCCGTACGCGGTGGAGTCGGCGGCATCTGCGGATCTCCGCGCAGCACACGTTCTTCGCGGAGGGATGCCGCCCACATCGTCCGGCCCCGGCCCGCAGCGCGGGGCCGACTGCGGAATTTCCTCAGTTGGACGCCCCGGCCGAACGCCCGGCCGGGTGCCTCAGTTGGACGCCTTGGAGCAGTCGTCGCACAGGAGCTCCATGCGCGTGGCGATGCAGTTCCACTGCGCCGCGCACGCCCGGGCCAGGGCGGCGATCTTCCTCGCCTGGTGGGCGGGGGCCTGCAGGGCCAGGCCGGGGTCGCTCTTGCGGATGATGCGGGCCTCGAGCCAGCGGATCATCTCCCGGCCGTCGTTGCTGTACTTCAGGGCGGGGTCCCGCTTCAGCGACTCGAGCTGGGCGAGGGGGTCCATGAGCGGCAGGGCCGCCTCGAGGCCGTGCGGCGCCCGGCTCCTGGCCTCCGCGCCGGCAAGGGGCCCCTCCTCGGCGCTGCGCAACCGTTTCTGCGCCTCCCGGGCCGCCGGTGAGGGCATCCCGGTGGCCTCGGTGCTCTCGCGCCGGGCGATGTCCGGCTCCGCGGGCAGAATATGAGCGTTCTTCTGGCGGTCCTTGTGGGAATTCAGCGGCCGTACGCGGCCGTCACGTCCGACTCTCAGCGGAGCCTGGGCGATTTGTCCCGCGAATTTACGGCGCAGCACCCCGACGGTCTTGCCGGAAAGGCCGGTCTTCACGGCCACCGCCCGGTCCGACCACTCGGGGAAACTCTCCAGGATCTTCATCGCCGACTTCTTGCGGTCGGAGAGAGCCAACGCCAGGCCGTGCTTCAGGTTCAGCTCGACGGCTAAGAGGAACGCTTCCCGGTTCGATCCCTCGAAGTAGCGGACCTCAATGGTTTCCTCGCCTTTCAGGCGCGCCACGTGCAGCCGGTGCATTCCGTCGATGACCTTCATCGTCGAACGGTGCACGATGATCGGCGGAAGTTTATCGGTGCAGGCCGCCAGAGTGCGTACATGATCCTGGTCGACACCGGCGAGACGAGGGGAATCCGCGTCATGGAGCAAGGTGATCGGAATCCTGATGATTGAAGCAGAAACTTCGGTCGAGTGGTCGGGCCCGACGGGCCGACAGAACTGATCTTTAGGAAGTTCCCCCCCAGGGGTGGCCTCCCCTGGCATTCCGATCATCACGCTGCTTCTCCTCCCCCGGACCGAAGCGCATAACGCGGCGAGAGTATCATGAGATTCCGCCACGAACAGAGAACTCTCCGGGATTTCATGCAATTGCGTTATGCCCGTTTTTTCCGGAGAAGGTCCCCGGCAACAGAATCCACCAGCGATCACCGGACCGGACCGACACAAGCCACCTCACCCACACCCCCACCCCCGCCCCCACCGCCCCCCCCAAGCCGCCCGAGACCAGCCCCGACACCCCCAGGGCCGCCCCCGCACCACCGCACACCCCAAGCCACCGCCCACCGGCCGAACCCCCCGCACCCCCCCGCGCCCGCCCCCACCCGGCCCGCCCCCGCACCGCCCCGCCCGCCCACCCCCACATTCAGCCACGCACCACCCTCACCCCGCGGTACTGAGCAAATGGGTCCCTGCGTAAGTAGCGGTGTGCAAAGCGGTATTGCGGTGCCGCACGGTGTGCGAGAGGCCGGCGGTACGAAGCACCGTCGCATGCTGACTCGCACTCGCCGGCGAGATCCCCGCACGACGGGCGAGCTCACCGGTCGTACAGCCCGGATGCTCGGCAATGGTCCACAGCACCACGGCACGCGTATGCCCCAGCAGAGCCGTCAGGGAATCGGGGACCGTACTGAGCACCCGAGCCGTCTCCACCGACGGCAGAAAAAGGTCCGTGGCACGTACACCGACAGGATAGGTCAGCCACGGCTGAGGCTCAGCCGTTTCATCGAAGGCCGGAAACACCGCCCCGAACACCGACGGAATCAACAGCAGTCCCCGGCCCGCAAGATGAATGTCCCCGCTGAACCCGGATGCCATCGTCAGCTCGAGCACCGGCGAATCCCACCGGATACAGCGCGGGTTCAGCCCCGGCAGCAGCATGTCCAGCCCGCCGTGCGCCACCTGACGGGCCCGCAGCGCCCGATCCGCCCGGCTGAGCACATCCATGTGCTCCTGATACGGCGCGACGACCTCCCGGTGCGCACACGCCACCGCATCGGCGAGCTCCCCCAGCAGCCGCCCATCACCCCCCAGCGCCCGCGTCCACGCCGGCACCACCCGCCCCTGGCCGCGCCCCGCCCACCTCTCCATGTCCGCGCGGACCCGCGCGGCGGGCGTGGCCCGCACCCGCTCCACCGCCTCGTCGATACTGCCCGCCCCCGCATGATCGAGGAAATCGACGCTCCAGCCGGTCGGCGGAATCAGATCGAACAGCCGCCGCACCCCGGGCGGCAGCCGCCGCAGCGACTCCCGCCGCCACGCCCCGAACTGCGCCGCATGAGCGCCGTCCTGCAGCAGCCGCACCGCGATGTCCAGCTCCAGCATCGGACGGGGCCCCTCGGCCAGCCGGGTACGGGCCAGATCGGCGGCGGTGAAGTGGATACGCAGCGGCATGCGCAGAGCCTGATCAAGATGTCGTTATTCGGGCTAGCCCAAAACACGTCGACCTCGATCACCCCCCTACGCCACCCTGGACCTCGAGCAGCCCCGCCCCGGCCCTTCGACGAGAGCCGGCCCCATACCGGTGGGACGGCCGTGCCACGGGGGAACACGGCCGTCCCACCAAGCCCCTGCCGCACCCCGAGCCGCTGCGCCCCCGCACGCGGCTTTTCCGGGTTAAGAGCCTGTCTTCGAACCCCCGCCTGCGCCCCGACGCCCGGCACGCACTCCCCCAAGCTCTCGGCTGCGCTCGAGCAGGGGGGACCCCCATGGTGAACGGCGCCCCGGGACAGGTGGCTCCGCCACATGACCTGGAACGCCGCACACCGATCGCACGCACCGGACGCCGCTGCGCCCGCGCTCTGCGCGAACGACGGGGGTTCAAAGACAGGCTCTAACCCCGCGCGTGCCCGGCAGGCGTCGAAACGGCCGCGAGCACGCCCGATGTGAGCAGGGTGCCGGCGGGCCCATCCGCAGAGGGCATCGGCCGCGGTGCGCAAGCCCCGGCCCGGCGAGGGTGTACTCGACCCGCGGCGCCACGGTGGGGTGCACCCTGCCGTCGGCCCGTCTCCGCACGTGGTTACGCTCACCGGCATGGCTGACTACGTCCAGGTGTCCACCGCGACCGAACACCGCGAGCAGGCCGTCGAGCTGGCGCGAGTCGCCGTACGCGATCGCCTCGCCGCGGGCGCGCAGATCATCGGCCCCGTGACCTCCGTGTTCTGGCACAACGGCGAGTTCGGTACCGGCGAGGAGTGGCAACTGCTCCTCAAGACCACCACCGAGCGGTACCCCGTGCTGGAAAGGCACCTCCTCGACCACCACCCCTGGACGAACCCCGAGGTGTGCGCCACGCCGATCGTCTCCGGCGCCGAGCCGTGCCTGCAGTGGATCCGCGCCTCCACCACCCCGGCCCCTGTACGGCTGCGGGGGGCCGCCGGCGAAGACGGCCCCCCGCAGGAGCAGGTCACCTGTTCGGCGAAAGGACCCACCCCTTCTTGACCAGCTGGTCACAGTGCCACCGGCCTTGAGACGGGCTCTCGCCCTTGTCCTTGGTCGCCTTGAGGCAGTCCTGGTAAGGGAACGGGGGGCCCTGCACAAGAGCTGAAGACGATGCCTGGGCACTGGCTGCCGACGCACCGAGCCCGGCAGCCGCCACAGCCAGGGCCAGGGCCATACTCATCCGACGCACAAAGTTCTCCTCTTCTCGCGCCGGAGCGGAACGCTCCGGAGATCCACGCCGTCTTGCCGCGGCTCAGCCGCTGCACAAGATCAACGATCACTCAACGAATGAGGCCGCCGGCAGGACATCGCTCATCCGCGTGATTCCCCCGCCACGACGGAGCCCGCCCCCGCCCGCCACACGACCACGGCACAGGACCCCAACCAGCGCCACCGGAGGCCGCCGCCGGCGTGGCCGACGCGCCGCCGCCCAAGACAGAACGCGGTGGCGAGGAGGGATGAACCCCACCTCACCACCGCGCCTGTGCGGATCCCGAGCGCGTACGTCAGCGCCCGGCGCCGGGCTCGTGGCCCACGCCCTCGTGGCCGTAGCCCGCCGCCTGGGACCAGACGATGCCGAGCGGACCGCCGACGCTGTCGTACGTACCGGCGAACCCCTTGTGGTTGTAGCCCAGCTCGTGGTGCGGGGCGTCGTAGTCCTCGTCGGCGACGGCCGCGCCGGCCCCGACGGCCAGGACGGACACGGTGAGGGCGGCGGCGAGGATGGTCGAGCGAACACGCATGAGTATATTCCTCCTGGAATATGCAGTTACTGTCGCTATGTCACCTGCCGCGGCAGCAGCCCCGGGTAACGGCACAGCACCCCCTCTCCACCCGAACGGTCCCCGGAGTACTACCGCACGGCCCACGCGACCTCAAAAGACCAGGCAGCCGCCCCCGCTTGACCTTGACACGGTGACAAGGTGTCCACTGCCTCCCAGAGAGAGGCGGGCCGATGACCACGACACCCCACACCCCAGACCCGACACGAGCACTCCAGGCACTCCAGGACAACAACTCGTCCATACGCCTACGAGCCGCCCTGGCAACCGGCACAACCCCCCACCCGCGCTACGTCGACGCACTTCTCCAACGAAGCGCCACCGAACCCGAGTTCTTCGTCCGCGACATGCTGACCTGGGCACTCACCCGCCACCCCGTGTCCCTGACACTCCCCCCACTGCTCCAAGAAGTCCGCTCGCAACACCCCCAGGCACGCAGCCAGGCCCTGCACACCCTGTCCAAGATCGCCGACCCGCGGGCCTGGCCGGCCATCACACCGGACCTGCTGACCGACACCGACGACGAGGTCGCACGCAGCGCCTGGCGCGCCGCGGTCGTCCTCGTACCGGAAGACGACGTAACCCCCCTGGCCGCCACCCTGGCGACCCAGCTCGGACGCGGCGAGCGGGCCACCCAGCTGAGCCTCAGCCAGGCACTGGTCGCCCTGGGCGACATCATCGAACCCATCCTCCACGAGGCGACCAGGACCCAGAACCCCGACATACGAGCCCACGCCCTGGCCACCCAACGCCTGCTGCACGACCCGGACGCCGGATTCACCCTGGCCATCGAGGAAGCCAAACGCACCGCGGCCCTCACCGGCACCCCGCAGAACGGGCAAGACACCCCGCAGGCCGGGCAAGCACCCCCACCGGACGGGCAGGGACGGCCGCAGGACCGGCGAGAATAGGCACCGTGCTGATCGGCGAGGTGGCAAAACGGTCCGGAGTCAGTGCCCGCATGCTCCGGCACTACGAATCCCTCGGCCTGGTCCAACCCTCGCAGCGAACCGACTCCGGCTACCGCGAGTACTCCGCACCAGACATCCAGCGGATCTTCCACATCGAAAGCCTGCGCTCACTGGGCCTGTCCCTGCGCGACCTCGGCCGCGCGCTCGACGACCCCGACTTCACCCCCGCAGCCCTCGTCGGCGACCTCATCCGCCAGACACACGACCGCATCGCCACCGAAACCGAACTGCTCACCCGGCTGCGCCGCATCGACGCCGCCGACCCCACCGACTGGCACGACGTCCTCAAGGTCGTCGCGCTCCTGCAGGCACTGGGATCGCACCACGCCGGCACCCGCCAGCGCGCGGCCCTCTCCACCGCCCACGGAACCCCCGTGCCGGTGGAGGCCCTGGTCGAGGCAGCCCTGAGCGAAACGCAGCCGAACGTCGCCGGCACCCTGCGCTGGGCACTGGCGCAAACACCCGACGACGCACCGGCACTCCTGGCCAAGGGCCTTGACTCACCCCTGCCCGCGGTACGCGTACGCGCCGTCCAGGCCCTGGCCAAAATGCCCGGCGACGCGACCACCACCCACCTGCACCACGCCCTCACCGACCCCGACGACGAGGTCCGCGGGCACGCGGCCCTGGCACTGGGAACACGCGGCGAGACCACAGCGATCCCGACGCTCATCGACATGATCGTCGCGGGCAGAAACGACACCGACGCGGCCGACGCCCTGAGCCACCTGGCGAGCAGCGACACCACCACAGCCGACCGGATCGCCACCCACCTCGTCGACCGCCTCACCCACCCCACCACCCAACCCCCCGCACGCGGACGCCTGACCCAAGCACTCGCGGACATCCCGGGAACGACAGCCACCCAGGCCCTGGCACAGCTGTCGCACGACGAGGACCGGGCCGTCGCACTGACCGCCACCTACCTCCTCGGCTCACACTTCCACCGCGACTGACCCCAGCCTCGACCCCCGATCACCCCCGAAGGGGGGAGGGACCCTCCCTCGGGGACCGCCCCCCACGGAATCCCCTCGATCCCCCCCCCGGGATCAGCCCTGCGCGTGCTCCACGAGCGGCAGCACCGTGCGCGGGTCACCACCGGCGAACCACACCCCGATCACAAACGCGGCGGTGGCTTCCACGTAACCGGCCCGGTCCAGACCGCCCGCATCCAGCGGAACCGCCCCCAAGTCCCGCACCAGCACCCGCACCAGATCCACAGCGCCGGCGTCATCCCCGCACAGCGGCACCGCCAGACCGCCCGGACACCGGGCCCACACACCGGCGGCACACACGTTGAACGCCTTGACCACATGCGCCTTTGGCACCGCGTCCGCGATCCGGCGCGCCGCGGACGGCCCGCCGTCGGTGCTGAGCATGAGCCCGCCCGGCCCCGGCACGACCGGATTCGAGCAGTCGATCAAAGCCCGCCCCGCGAGCACACCGGCCAACGGCGCGACCACGTCGAGCATCGCGGTGTGCGCAAGCGCGGCGAGCACCACGTCCCCGTACGCGGCGGCCTCGGCGAAAGTACCCGCGCGGCCCCCGAGCCGGACCGCGAGATCCGCCGCCTTGTCCACGTCACGCGCCGCGACCACCAGGTCGTGCCCGGCCTTCGCCCACCCCGCGCCAAGAGCCTCGGCCATGGCACCCGCACCCAGAATCCCGATCCGCACAGCAACCCCCTCAGCCTGCCCACAGGCTCCTTGACCTGCCGGCTCGTTCAGGTGAACCTAGGCCCGCCGAAAGGAACCGTTCGGTTCCCCAAGGCGGGACCATGATGGAGAGCGTGATGGCAAGCAACGGCGAGTATCTGGCGGACTGCCGGGCACGTGTGGGCTTCGACCTGCTGACCAACCGCTGGAACAGCGTGGTCCTGTTCGCACTCGCGGACGGCCCGATGCGCCCCGGGCACCTGCGCACGGCCATCGGCGGAATCAGCGCCAAGGTACTCAACGAGACGCTGCGCCGCCTGGAGTACGACGGCCTCCTCACACGCCGGGCCTACGCACAGGCACCTCCACGCGTCGAGTACGAACTGACCGACCTGGGCCACAGCTTCATGGTCCCGATCCGCGCGATGGGAGCCTGGTCGGCGGAACACGGCCACCGCGTCCTGGAGGCCCAGGACCACGCCGACGAGAGAGCCCGCCCCTGACCCCCTCCACGACCCGCACCGCCCACACCCACCACCCTCCCGGCGCAACACCCCTCACACGCGGTGGACGGTATGCAAGGAGTCCGCGTACACCCCCGGCCCGTCCAGAAGGGACGCACCCGAGACGTCGGCCATGGTCGGCCCGTCGGCGCTCTTGCGGCTGGAGAGGAAACGCCGCTTGCCCGCCCGGTCGAGACCGAGATAGATCCCCACATGGTCGACGTCATACGCTTCCGGATCCGCAGGATCCCCCGCCGTGTCATGGACGTCGAACAACACCAGGTCACCCGGCTGCAACTGCCCCAGATCCAGCCCCGAACCGCCACCACCCGCCCGCTGGGCGACGCGGACACCCGGCGCGAAGTCCACCATCGCACCCGACTTACGCGGCAGCGCCCTCTTCTCCGGATCCTTCACCGCCACCATGCCCACACCCATGTGAAACCCGAAGACCATCCGCACATACCCCGAGCAGTCCAGGTTCCGGCGCTGACCCTCCTCCGGCCCGCGGGTCCCGTCCGGGAAAGCCCACGACCGTTGCATGTAGTCGTGAAAGTCCGCACCGACCGGCAGCAACCCCTGACTGTCGGGCTCGCCATACCCCGCCTCACCCAGCACATCCGCGCCCGCCACCCGCGCATCCGCACCCCGAACCGGCGGGGCACCGGGCAGGAACATCATCGCGTACGACAAGACATCCGGCGCCATCGAACCGGCCCAGCCACGCACGACGGCCTCCACCGCAGGCGTCCACTCACCGTCGAACGGCGCATCCAAAACCCGCACCCAGTCCCGATGAGCAACCGAAGGCGGCACCGCCCACGCGGCCGCGGCCACCTCGAAACGACGCACGGTCAAGGTGACGGGCAGACTCGTACAACCAGGAGAGGCGAACCCACGAACACCCACCCGCCCACTACCAAGCCCCACCTCGAAATCCTCGACCTCCGCAGTCGGCCGCGCAGGCTCCACACCGGCCGCAGGCCACGCCGTGACCATCGCCTTCGCCCCCGCACGCCGCACCCGGATCCGCCACACCTCACCGGCCCGCACCCCCGTGGCAAGCGGCCCCGCCTCGGCCAGCACCACCGTCCTGGAGTCCGCCACCTTCTCCACACGCAGATCAACCTCCCCCCTCGTGGTGAAGGAGAGCCGCGCCCGATAGTGCGCGCTCCCGCCCCGGTACCCGAAGAGCAGAGCAAAAGAACACGCATTACCCACGGGCACCTTGTCGAAAGAGCCCTCACAGGCGACGTCGACGTCGGATATCCCATCATCCGTCAACGTGGCATAGCGGCCCGCCTCCGTGTCCTTGAGAACCATCGTGGCCGCACCCTTGGCATGGACACCAAAGTCACCGTCACCGGCCGTCCCGCCATACACACTCCAGGCCCCACCGGCCGGAGAGGACCCCCAACCGGGCTTCAACCGCTTGGCGGGCGGGAGCGCCGGATCGGGGACCAGCCGCTCGAACACATCGACAAAGGACTGCTTGTCCTCCATGAACGTCCGCTCCGGCCCGGCCACCACAACGGTACGAGCCCCCTTGGTCAGCACGGCAACCCGCTGCTCCCCGTGCCGGACCTCCAGACGCACCGGCACCCCCGGCAACACCGTCGCGCTCAACTCACCGAGAAAAGAACGGGCGAAGGCCGCCGTGTCATACGGCGCCCCGGTAAAAGCCATAGAGGAGCGCGGCCCACCCACAGAACTCGTAGAAGCAGCACCAGCACCAGCACCAGCACCGGAAGCCGACGCAAGCGACGCAGCGGACGCGAACGGAACACCACGCCCCGAAACCGCACCAGCAGAGGCCGGCGAAACCACGGCCGAAACAGTGAGCGCCCCAAGGGCGCCAAGGACACTACGACGGGAAGTATCGGTCACCCGCCCCATCATCCCCACCACCCCCCGGAAGCACCGCATCCGCCACCAGCCAGACAGCAGCGGTGGGGGAGCGGTCAACCGCCCCAGCACACGCCGATTCCCTCATACAGCGTGCAGGCGTGCCCACCGACGACACCTATCGTCACCTGCACGAGTTCCGAGACACCCCCGGCAAGCCCGCACCGACGTCCTGGCCCGAGATCAGCGGCGGCCAGCTCATCATGACGATGAGCCCCAAACTCCAGCACCAGCGCGTCGCCCACCGCCTCCGCGTCCAGCTGGAACCGCAGCTTGCCAAGAGCCTGGCCCTCATGCTGCAAACCGACCTCGAGGACGCCGCCCTCGGCATCCTGCGCATCCCCGACCTCGTGGTCATCGACGAGAAACTGCTGCACTCGGACGCCGAGTCGATCGACCCACGCCGCAGCCATCTGGTCATCGAGATCGTCTCGCGCTCGAACCCGGCCAACGACTACACAGGAAAGCTCCACGACTACCCCGCCACAGGCATCCCGCACTACCTGATCGTGGACCCCCGGGACGGCACAGCCGTGCACCACTGGGCGCCCTCGCGGCGGACCGGTGAGGCAGGCCACGACAACCGGCAGCACTACACGTTCGGTGACACGGTCACCATCGACGCATGGAAGATCGACACGGGCGTGCTGCCGATGTACGGCGCGGAGTCGGGCCTGTGACCGACACAGCCGCGAGTGTGGGCGGCGGCAGGCACCATGTCGAGCGCAGTGCGCACGAACCCGAACATGGCACCGAAAAACAACGCTGCGCCGTCAGGCGCCGTGGACGCGGTGAGTAGCCCACGTCCGGGTGGCGGCGTGAACGCGTACGGTCCACGGATCCGGGTCGTCCTTGACGATGCCTTCCCACACAGATTCCAGGGCGGCGGCGAACGCGTCGATGCCGAGCGTCGGGGCGTCGCGGAAGGCGGGGATACGGACGGCCCACTGCTCGGCCGTCAGGGGAGTATGACCCCCCTCGGCGATCAGCCACACCGTCCACCACGCCGCGTCCAGCCACGGGGCGCCGCGCGTGGCCCAGGCCCAGTCGACCAGACACGCCCGCCCATCGTCGACGAGCACGTTCGTCGGATTCGGATCGGTGTGACAGAGCGCATCTCCCGCGAAGTAGGCCAGCGCCCTGGCCGGAGCGTGTTCACGCAGGCGGTGCCCCGCCTCCTTCAGCTCGACGTCCGCGGGCGCCCGCAGCGTGGACACACGCCGAGGACAGTGCCGTTGACGGACTGCCCGGCCAGGTCCAGGCCCCACACGGTTCGGGCAATGTCCGTCAACCAGCCCGGCACGGCCGTATCGGTGGCGGAGGCTTGGAGCAGTTCCTCGTACCGGACGGCAGGCAACTGGATGCCTCGCTTGGTGCCGGGGCGGGCGACCAGGTAGGTGCTCTGCTGTGGGCTCGCGACCAGTTGATGCATGACGGCGGCCTTTCACGACATGAGGTTGGGGTCCCGTGCCGGGCCGCCTCAAGGGGAAGCCCCGGGTGAGTGTTCAAACCCGGCACGGGAGTTGTCACGAGGTGGTGAGTACGGCGATGAGGGCGACGGAGAACGCGGCCACGACGAGAATCACGAGCCCCGACGTGATGACGGTCTCGACCAACCGGGACCGGTTCGGGCGCCGGTCCCGGTAGCTGCCCCGGCGAGAGCCGGTCACGACGAGAGCCTCGCTGCGTTCTTCAGCAGCCGGCAAGCACCCGCGAGGAGATACAGACGGGCGGCCGGGTCGGTGAACGCCGCCGCCTGCTGGTCCTCGTACACGGCCCGCGCGTGACGGATGGAGCCGGCCAGAACGTCACGGGCACGCCGCGCGGCGAGGTTGATGCCGCTGATCGCCGTGAACCGGGCCTCCGCCGGCCCCAGAAGCTGGGCCAGGTGGCCGCAGAGTTCGGCGGCCACCTCGTCGGCGAGGAGGCTGGTGGGATCGGCGACAGCCAGGCCCTCCGCGCGACGGATCGCGTTGTCCACCTTCGCCAGGTCGGCCGAGCCGATCACTGCCGGTCGGATTTCTCCGTCCTCACTGGTCATTGCGGTCACCGTCTGCTCCCTTGCCGTGACTGCCAAGCTGCTCCGACTTGGACAGCACTCAGCTTTCCGCGCTGAATTGATGCAGGCCACGGCGTTTGTGGGACACCCTTGGGACACCTTTGCGCGTTACGGGTACAGCACCCCCGCGGAGGTGTCGGATGACGAAAGGCCGGGCCGATGACCTTGGGCGAGCGACGCAAACGGCTGGGCTACAGTCAGGAAGCACTGGCCGCAGACCTGGACGTCGACCGACGTACGGTCGGCCGGTGGGAATGCGGCAAGGCGTTACCCCAGCCCTGCCAGCGCCCCAGACTGGCCCGGCTGCTGCGAGTCGAGCTGCACGAGCTGGACCTCCTGATCAACGAGACACGCACAGGCGCTGCTCAGGAGCCAGCCACGGTCACGCCGGGGGGCGTCTTCAGTACGGGGGTATCCGACGACATGATCCGACGTGAGTTCCTGCGCCTGGTCGCGGTGACCGGCGCCCTCTCCGCGCTGAGCGATGAAGCTGCCGCCGACGACAGCGAGACAACAGGCATTCAGGCGGGGACCTTCACCGCAATGAACAATCACCTCTGGCAGGTGTTCCTGATGGCGCGCGCCAAGTCAGCTGTGTATCCACTCGTGCATGACCAGACGGCCGCGCTGATCGACTACCTCGCCGACGGCAAGACCTGCCACCACCGCTCGCTCATCACAGCGGCCGCAGACCTGTTCCAACTCGCCGGGGAGCTAGCCTTCGACCAGAACCGGTACACCGACGCGGCTGCCGCATACGGTCTTGCCGCCTCAGCGGCGAAGGACTCCAAGGCGTACGATTTGTGGGTGTGCGGACTGACGCGCCTGGCCTACGTCGACCTGTACGAAAACCGCTACACGCAAGCCGTGTCCACACTCAGCGCCGCTGAACGTATCGCGCGCCGTGGCGACCCGCAGCTCTCCACACGCCACTGGGTCGCCTCGGTGCAAGCCGAAGCACACGCGGGCCTGGGGGGCCTGGCCGCCTGTGAACGGGCCCTGGATGAAGCTCAAGAAGTCACCGCAGGCGCAATTACGGGCAACGGCGGCTGGCTGCGCTTCGACGGTTCACGCCTGGCGGAGGAGCGCGGCGCTCGCTACGTACGGCTGGGGCGCCTGGACCTCGCTGAACGGGCTCTCCAGGACGCACTGCGGCTCGACGGACTTGCGCCGGGACTCTCTGTGCGGCGCCGGGCGGCGGTGCTCACCGACCTGGCGGCGATCGGGGCCAAGCGCCGGGACGTCGAGCAACTCACCTGCTATGCCGATCAGGCCATCCAGATCTGCCGCGAGTCCTCATCCGGCTATGTGGCTCGTAGACTCGGCGACCTGCGCACCGCCTGCACGGCGCTTTTCGGAGACCGCAGGGTCACCGAACTCAACGCCCGGATCAGTGCGCTGAACGTCTGACTGAGCAGCGAAGGGTGAGCGTTGTGAGTGACATCGAGGGCGCGAAGGTATTCCGCGAGGCCTGGATCGCAGGAGTGCACAAACATTTCGACGGCGAACCGAAGCCGTCCTACGTGACGCCGTGGCAGGACACCCCGGACTGGGAGCGCGCTGCGGCCGGCGCCGTCTTCGCGCAAGTCGCCCAGCTCCTTGACCTCTCTGATCGCAACGCGTCGCGGCTGTCGCGGGAGCAGAAGAGCCGGTTCGTTGCTACGGCCTGGACGGCGCAGATGTACAAGCACTTCGGCGAGGACGTGAAGCCCGGCTATGTCGCGGACTGGCCCGAGCTGCCCGAGTGGCAGCAGGAAACGGACGCGGACATTTTCGAGGCCGTAGAAGACAGCACCAAGCAGGCGCGATAAGCCCCCCCGTGTCACTCTCAGTACATAAAATGCAGGCCCGACCTCGTACCACTCCTGAACCCGAGCGGCTCCGTTCAGAGCTACCCCGAAAGCCACGACCTCAGCATCATTGACCAGCTCGGCTATGTGCCCGCCCGCTTCTGATCGGCGGCCGCCTGGACGTCACCGGAGCCCGCTGGGACCTCGTGGGCGCGGAAGTAGTTCTCATGCCCGCACGCTGATCGGCAACAGCGACTTCGATGCCCGAGACCCGTCAGACACGTAAATGCCGGAGCGTCTGCGCGGGGCATGGTGTCAGCTCGCATCTCGTTTGTCATGGGAACGCGCAGGCGGGCCCCACTTGACGCCTGTTCCTGGCCTGGGCCACGCCAGCTAGTTACGTTGGATCGCAGGTACCGGCGAGCATCGCAGATGTACGGTCGATACCAGAACCACAAGAAGGCGGGGGGCACACCTTGCGGTGCACCCCCCGAGGGTCGAGTACGTCAGACTAGGCGGCTGAGCTGAACGGCCAGGTCCAGTTGCAGCTGGATCAGCGCGACCATCAGCGACCAGAACGCCCAGTCTGGCGACTCGTCATCGAGCGGGCCCATCCCCATTTCCTCCCTCCTCATCCGGGACGTCCTCGGCTGAGTTCGAAGGGGCGGGGGAGGCCGTGCGCTCGCTTGCCACTGTATGGGCGCTCTCCATCTGCTTTCAGCAGTCTGCGCCGAATTGCAGATTCTGTCCGCACGGCCGTCGTGAATAGTGATAATGCGGGGCGCCTTCCGCGAAGTCGGGTTGCGGTAAGCTCGTGACCTGCACAAATGAAGTTCCTCATAGGCGTGGAAGCCGGCCCGATGCCAGGCGGGACCCAGCCAGGCGGGGAGCAACACTGGGAACTGATACCCCGTCACCGCCTAGTTGCGGAACACCGAGACCCCGCCGGGCGGGAAGCACAGGGCTCGATCGGGTGGGGGCCTCTCCCGCTGTCGGCCGGCTCCTCCGCGCATGGCCTCACGCACCGACACGGTGGCGCTGACATGTTCGCGCTGTCGGCAGTCGAGAGAAGCCTCCGTGCGGCCCGTCCTCGCGGAGACGGTTGAAAGGGGGCCCCTCCCTCCGGAGCAGCGGAGCGTCGATGAGGACGTGGTTGCTGATTTGGAAGGCGTAGCGGGACAGACCTGGACCCGCGCGCCACGCAACTCCCGTACCACAGACCAAGCACACAACGAGCCGCACCGTGTCACGGCGACAAGCGATGAGTGAAAGCACGCAGCCACAGAAGCCGACCCAACGGCAGTACAGCTAACGGCAATTCACCGAAAAGCGGCGCCCACTATTGGCTCAAGTGTGAGAAAACTAGCCGGAGTTAAGGTATCGTGTAAACCACAGATCCTCACAGAAAGGAACCCCCATGCCGGAAAGGACACGTGATTTCGGGCATTACGGGGCCCAAGGAATCAAAGGAAGTGAAGCCGTCGCCCGCCAACTCGACCGGCTCACCGAATTCATTGCCACTCCCATCACCCAACAACGTGGCCTGATGGCCCGGTTGAAGTACCTGACCCGCACAGGCCACGCCCGCCAGGCTGCGCGTGACGCGGGCCTGACGGTCACCGACCGCACCCTGAATGCCTGGCTGACGGGCAAACGTAGCCCCTCGAAGGCCAACTTGGCGAAGATTGAGGCCGCTTACCGTGCGGTACGCCGCCAGAACGTGGCCCGCTACCTGCTGCGCCGGCTGAACAACGGAGGAGGGACCCGAGTGGAGATCCACCCGTTCAACCAGTCTCAGGTCGACCGGCGGTTCCAGAGAGTACTGGAGTACCGCAGTCTCAATATCCGCCAATGGGACGCCATTATCCGGGCCTGGGCGGCTGGAGATGTGACGGCCCAGGACGACGCGTGGGTGGATGTGATTGTGGATCTGGGATCACAATGGGGACAGTACGAATATGTTTCGGCTGTTGGATTTGCGGCGTAAACTGACGTGACGTCAGGTAGTGAGGAATTGGAGCTGACGAGGTGTCACCGAGTGTGTGGAGCCTCCCTTTTGCTGCGGCTTTTAGTGAAAGCCGCGGAGCGGATTTCACCCGGAAATCGCGGAGCGAATTCCGGAAGGCCGAATCGCGGAGCGATTCGGGCCACGGGCAACGGAGTTGCCCGTGCCGGCGACGGAGTCGCCGGCTGCCGCGCGGAGCGCGGCTTCCCGCCGCGTAGCGGCGGCGCGTCGTGTCTGCGGAGCAGACCGCGCGC
>NZ_JBWKJS010000011.1:282305-354582 GCF_056432085.1 Streptomyces sp. NPDC045678 | reverse complement strand
GCTGATGCTGGAGACGGGGTAATCAACATATCTGGCGTTGACTTTTGGCACGCTGTTGAGTTCTCAAGGAACGGACGCTTCCTTTGTACTCACCCGCAGAACATTCTCTGGGGCTTTCCTCCGGGCGCTTCCCTTCGGTGTTTCTTTTGTTCTTGCGTTTCCGACTCTATCAGACTCTTTCGTGTCCGATTTCCTCGCTGCCTTTCCGGTTCCCGCTCCGGCCTTTCGGCTTTCGCGTTTCCCTTTCCGGCGGCTCCGACTTTATCAGAAGTTCTGAGTCGGATTTCCCGCCCCGCTCGGTCGGTCCCAGGCACGTGAGTGCTCGGGGCTTCCCTCGCTGGCGGAGCCGTAAACCTAACGGAGCGGGGCGCCCCGATGCAAATCGAGGCGCCCCGCTCCGGAGTTCACGCAGTCGTGAGGGTCAGACCTCGACGACCACGGGCAGGATCATCGGCCGTCGGCGGTAGTTGTCCGAGACCCATTTGCCCAGCGTGCGGCGGATGAGCTGCTGCAGCTGGTGGGGTTCGACGACGCCGTCCTGGGCCGACTTCCCCAGTACTTCGTGGATCTTCGGCATCACGGCGCTGAACGCCGAGTCCTCGATGCCGGAGCCGCGCGCCTGGATCGTCGGGCCGCTGGTGATCTTGCCGGTACTGGAGTCCACGACCACGAAGACCGAGATGATGCCCTCGTCGCCGAGGATCTTGCGGTCCTTCAGTGCCGGCTCGCCGACATCGCCCACGGAGAGGCCGTCCACGTAGACGTAACCCGCCTGGACCTTGCCGACGATCTTCGCCTTGCCCTCGACGAGGTCGACGACGACGCCGTCCTCGGCGATCACGATGCGGTCGTGCGGGACGCCGGTGAGGGCGCCCAGCTCGGCGTTGGCGCGCAGGTGGCGCCATTCGCCGTGGACCGGCATCAGGTTCTTGGGCTTGCAGATGTTGTAGAAGTACAGGAGCTCGCCGGCCGACGCGTGGCCGGAGACATGCACCTTGGCGTTGCCCTTGTGGACGACGTTCGCTCCCCAGCGGGTCAGGCCGTTGATCACGCGGTACACCGCGTTCTCGTTGCCGGGGATGAGGGACGACGCCAGGATCACCGTGTCGCCCTGGACGATCCGGATCTGGTGATCGCGGTTGGCCATGCGGGAGAGCGCGGCCATGGGCTCGCCCTGAGAACCCGTGCAGACGAGGACGACCTCGCTGTCGGGAAGGTCGTCCAGCGTCTTGACGTCTACGACCAGCCCCGGCGGCACCCGCAGGTAGCCCAGGTCGCGGGCGATGCCCATGTTGCGGACCATCGAGCGGCCGACGAAGGCGACCCGGCGGCCGTACTCGTGGGCGGCGTCCAGGATCTGCTGGATGCGGTGCACATGGCTGGCGAAGCTCGCGACGATGATGCGCTTCTGGGCGCCGGCGAAGACACCGCGGATCACGTTCGAGATGTCGCGCTCGGGCGGGACAAAGCCCGGAACCTCGGCGTTCGTCGAGTCGGAGAGGAGAAGGTCGATGCCTTCCTCGCTCAGCCGCGCGAACGCGTGCAGGTCGGTCAGGCGACCGTCCATCGGGAGCTGGTCCATCTTGAAGTCGCCGGTGGCGACGACCATGCCCGCGGGGGTGCGGATGGCGACGGCCAGGGCGTCCGGGATGGAGTGGTTGACGGCGACGAACTCGCAGTCGAACGGGCCGAGGTGCTCGCGGTCGCCCTCGACGACCTCGAGCGTGTACGGACGGATGCGGTGCTCCTGGAGCTTCGCCTCGATCAGCGCGAGGGTCAGCTTGGAGCCGATCAGCGGAATGTCCGGCTTCTCGCGCAGGAGGTACGGGACACCACCGATGTGGTCCTCGTGCCCGTGCGTGAGCACGATGCCCTCGATGTCGTCGAGGCGGTCCCTGATGGACGAGAAGTCCGGCAGGATCAGGTCGATTCCGGGCTGCTCCTCCTCGGGGAACAGCACTCCGCAGTCGACGATCAGCAGGCGACCGTTGTACTCGAAGACGGTCATGTTGCGGCCGATCTCGCCGAGACCGCCGAGCGGGGTGACCCGCAGGCCGCCCTTCGGGAGCTTCGGCGGAGCACCGAGTTCAGGATGCGGATGACTCAAAAGACTCTCCTCACCACGCGCGCCACGTACCTCCAAGGCACGTGGCGCGTATGACGTTCGTGCAGTAGCAGTTGTTGTGTGGGGTGCGGGCGGCTGTTCTTCTGGGACGCGCCCGCGGGTGTCGCTTATTCAGTTGTGAAGTCTGTGGTTACAGCTGTACCCCGCCGGCCTCGAGATCGATCTTGAGCTGGGCCGTCTCGTCGGGTGACAGTTCCACCATCGGGAGGCGGAGCGGACCCGCGGGGCGTCCCTGGAGGGCCAGCGCCGCCTTGGTCGTGATCACGCCCTGGGTGCGGAACATGCCGGTGAAGACGGGGAGCAGCTTCTGGTGGATCTCCGTGGCCTTCTGTACATCACCGGTGAGGTGCGCCTCCAGCATGGCGCGCAGCTCGGGGGTGACGACGTGGCCGACGACGGAGACGAAGCCGCACGCGCCGACGGACAGGAGCGGAAGGTTCAGCATGTCGTCGCCGGAGTACCAGGCGAGGTCCGAGCGGGCGATGGCCCAGCTGGCGCGGCCGAGGTCGCCCTTGGCGTCCTTGTTGGCGACGATCCGGGGGTGCTCGGCGAGCCGGACGAGGGTTTCCGTGTTGATCGGAACGCCGCTGCGGCCCGGGATGTCGTACAGCATGACGGGCAGGTCGGTGCTGTCGGCGATGGCGGTGAAGTGCCGGAACAGGCCGTCTTGCGGGGGCTTGTTGTAGTACGGCGTGACAGTCAGGAGGCCGTGGGCGCCTGCCTGCTCGGCGGCGCGGGCGAGCTCGAGACTGTGCCGGGTGTCGTTCGTGCCGACGCCCGCGACGATGTGGGCGCGGTCTCCGACGGCGTCCAGTACGGCTCGTACGAGATCGTTTTTCTCCGCGTCACTGACGGTCGGGGACTCACCGGTGGTGCCGTTGATGACCAGGCCGTCATTGCCTGCGTCCACCAGGTGGGCGGCGAGCTGCTGCGCGCCGTCGAGGTCAAGTGCGCCGTCCGCCGTAAAGGGCGTGACCATGGCGGTGAGGACCCTCCCGAAGGGGGTCTGCGGAGTGGAGGTCGGAGCCATGGGTAACACGCTACTCGCTGCTCAGCGCGGGGTCGCCCCTCGGGGGATGTGTGGGGACCTGACAAGTGTGGAGCCCGGCACTGCCTGCTCGGGGGTTCAAGCAGTGCCGGGTCCGTTTGATCAGGCTAGATGAACTTCACGAAGTGCCGCAAACCGGACACTTCGCTCGACGCACCCGCACATCAGTGCCTTAAGGCGCCACGCGTCCGTTCTTGTTGAAGGCCGCATGGGTGAGGGGCATGAGCTTGGCCCACTGCTCCTCCATCTTCTCGCCGACCATCTCGATCTCCCGCTGCGGGAAGGACGGAACCTTGGCGAGCTCGTGCTGCGTGCGCAGACCGAGGAAGTGCATCAGCGAACGCGCGTTGCACGTCGCGTACATCGAGGAGAAGAGGCCGACGGGGAGCACCGCGCGGGCGACCTCGCGGGCCACACCGGCGGCGAGCATCTCCTGGTACGCCTCGTACGCCTGGCGGTACGAGTCCTCCATGACGCGGCCCGTGAGCTCCTGCTGGGCCTCGGTGCCCTCCACGAAGACGTACTTCCCCGGACGGCCCTCCTGGACGAGCTTGCGGGAGGCGTCGGGGACGTAGAAGACGGGCTGCAGCTCCCTGTACCGACCCGATTCCTCGTTGTACGACCAGCCGACGCGGTGCCGCATGAACTCGCGGAAGACGAAGATGGGGGCACTGATGAAGAACGTCATCGAGTTGTGCTCGAAGGGGCTGCCGTGGCGGTCCCGCATCAGGTAGTTGATCAGGCCCTTGGAGCGCTCCGGGTCCTTCTGGAGCTCGTCGAGGGACTGCTCGCCCGCCGTGGAGACGCGGGCGGCCCACAGGACGTCGGAGTCGGTGGCGGCGTGCTTCACCAGCTCGACGGTGACCTCGCTGCGGAAGCTGGGCTTGAGGTCGTCGGTGGGGGTCTCGCTCACAGGCGGGGGTCCTTCCATGTGCATCACTCGGGCGGCGCCCACTCTATGGCCAGGCACTGACAATCGGCCGTCCGGTGACCCGCCACGACATTCTTCGACTAATTTGCCGAAACAGGGCACCTTTTGGGCGATTCACGCGTCTATCCAAGTAACAGAGTTCACACAGCTCCGTTCGAGACCCGTGAGGAGAAGCGCACCCCATGTTCCGTCGGCGAGAGCCTGTCCCGTTCGCCTTCATCGCCGAAGCCGAGAAGTTCCGCAGTAACGTCACTCCCCCTCCCCGCGAGCGCGCATCGGCCAGTCAGGTCGTGAGCCGCACGCTGATCGGCCTCACCGTCGTGGCCGGTCTGGTGGGATCCCTGCTCTTCGGGATGCCCGCGATGTCGGCCGACCAGTCACCCGCGCACACGCAGAAGTCGGAAGCCTCCGACAACCGCTGACCGGCGCCGACCGTGATCGTCCGGCACTGACTCGTCCGGACCCCCAAGGGTGGTAGCGGGGGGCACGGCTCGATAGCCTCACCGGGCACAGCCCATGTGTGGATTGAGTGAGGATCAGCCCGTGCCCCTGCCCTTCCTGACCGCGGACCGCGCATTCGACGACGCGGCGGACGACGCCGCGCTGCCCTTCGAAGACCGCGATCACTGGCGCCGGCCCTACCGCCCGGGCCCCTGGCGCGTGGGGGCGGGCGCCGTCCTGCTGCTGCTCGCCTCGTTCGTCCTGTTCGCCGCGGTGATCATCGCGTTCGCGGACTCCCTGGCGGGCGCAGCCATCTGTGCGGGGCTCGCCGTCCTCATCATCGTGAGCGCCCTGCGGCTGCTGCGCATGGGCACCTGGGTCAGCGCCCACGGGCTGCGCAGGGTCGGCTTCCTGACGACGCAGACGCTCGCGTGGGGGCAGATCTCCGCCGTGCGGACCGCGCAGCAGCCGGTGCGCTGGCTGGGACTCCCCCGCACGGTCCAGGGCCAGGCACTCGTTCTCGTACGACGTGATCAGCAGCCGGCCGGACCGCAGCAGCTGCTCCTGACCGACCGGAACGCGGACTTCCTGGCGCGGCACGAGGCGTTCAACCGTGCGGCCGACTCCATCGAGGTGTGGGCCGACGAGTATCGGCCCACCGCCTAGTCGCACCGCGTCAGACGTTGACCGGCTTGCCCGCGTGCAGGGCGATGGCCCGCTGCATGGCCTTCCGCGCGCGGGGCGTGTCCCTGGCGTCGTGGTAGGCGACGGCCAGCCGGAACCAGCAGCGCCAGTCGTCCGGCGAGTCCTCGGTCTCGGCCTTGCGGCGGGCGAACACCTCGTCCGCGGAGTCGCGGTCGATGCGGCCCGCCGGGGTGCGCTTCAACTCGTCGACCGGCAGCCCGCCCTCGGCCTCCAGCTCGGCCGCGAGGCGGTTGGCCCGCTGGACGAACTGGGTGTTCTTCCAGAGGAACCAGATGCCGATGAACGGCAGGATGAGCACCGCGACACCGAAGGTGACGGTGAGCGCGGTGCCGTGCTGTATCAGGAGCACGCCGCGGCTGCCGACCAGGACGAAGTAGACGACCAGGACGGCAGCCGTGACGGCGTAGGTGATCTTCGCGCGCATGTCTCTCAGCTGTCCTTCAGCACTCGGGTCAGCCGAGGTCCAGGAAGTGTTCCAGGCCGAACGTGAGGCCCGGAGTGCTCACCACGCGGCGCGCGCCGAGCAGGATGCCCGGCATGAAGCTGCTGTGGTGCAGCGAGTCGTGGCGCACGGTCAGGGTCTCGCCCTCGCCGCCCAGCAGGACCTCCTGGTGGGCGAGGAGGCCGCGCAGGCGCACGGAGTGCACCGGCACACCGTCGACGTCCGCGCCGCGGGCGCCGTCCAGGGCCGTCGTCGTGGCGTCGGGCTGCGGGGCGCTGCCCGCTTCCCTGCGGGCCTCGGCGATGAGCTGGGCGGTGCGCGTGGCGGTGCCGCTGGGGGCGTCCGCCTTGTTGGGGTGGTGGAGCTCCACGACCTCGACGGACTCGAAGTACGGCGCCGCGATCTGCGCGAACTTCATCGTCAGGACCGCGCCGATGGAGAAGTTCGGGGCGATGAGCACGCCCGTCTCCGGGGACGCGGCCAGCGACGTGCGCAGCTGCGCGAGGCGCTCGTCGGTCCACCCCGTCGTACCGACGACGGCGTGGATGCCGTGTCGTACGCAGAAGTCGAGGTTGTCCAGCACCGAGTCGGGGTTGGTCAGCTCGACCGCGACCTGGGCGCCTGCCTCGGTCAGCGACTCCAGCCTGTCGCCCCGGCCGAGGGCGGCGACCAGCTCCATGTCCTCGGCGGCCTCGACGGCCTTCACGGCCTCGGAGCCGATACGGCCCTTGGCGCCGATGACCGCCACGCGCAGCTTGCTCATGTCCTTCATTCCTTCGCGAGGTTTCGAGAGGTGGGCCCGTGCGGGACTAGGCGACCGCTTCGTGGAGGCGGGCCGCCTGCTTGTCCTTGAGCGGGCCGATGGCCGACAGGGACGGGCGGTGGCCGAGCACGTCGCGGGCCACTTCGCGCACCTCGTCAGGGGTGACCGCGGAGATTCTGGCCAGCATGTCGTCGACCGACATGTGCTCGCCCCAGCAGAGCTCGCTCTTGCCGATGCGGTTCATCAGGGCGCCGGTGTCCTCGAGGCCGAGGACCGTGGAGCCCGCGAGCTGGCCGATGGCGCGGCCGATCTCGTCGTCCGTCAGACCGTGCTCGGCGACCTGGTCGAGCTCGTCGCGGCAGATCTTCAGGACGTCGTGCACCTGGCTGGGACGGCAGCCCGCGTACACACCGAAGAGGCCGGTGTCGGCGAAGCCCGACGTGTACGAGTACACGCTGTAGGCCAGGCCGCGCTTCTCCCGTACCTCCTGGAAGAGGCGGGAGGACATGCCGCCGCCCAGGGCCGTGTTCAGCACGCCCAGGGCCCAGCGGCGGTCGTCGGTGCGGGCCAGGCCCGGCATGCCGAGGATGACGTGGGCCTGCTCGGTTTTGCGGTTGACGACCTCGACGCGGCCGGAGGTGCGCAGCTTGCGGGAGCCCTGGCGCGGGATCATCGGGGTCGCGTCGGTGTTGCGGAGCGCGCCGGCCTTCTCGAAGGCGGCACGGACCTGGCGTACGACCTTGTTGTGATCCACGTTGCCCGCGGCCGCGACCACCAGGTGGGTCGGGTCGTAGTGCTTCTTGTAGAAGCGTCGGATGCGGTCCGCGTCGAGGGCGTTGATCGTGTCGACCGTGCCCAGGACCGGTCGGCCGAGGGGCGTGTCGCCGAGCATCGTGTGCGCGAACAGGTCGTGCACACAGTCGCCCGGATCGTCCTCGGTCATCGCGATCTCTTCGAGGATGACGCCGCGCTCGGCGTCGACGTCCTCCTGGAGGATGAGGGAGCCCGTCAGCATGTCGCAGACGACGTCGATGGCGAGGGGCAGATCCGTGTCGAGCACGCGCGCGTAGTAGCACGTGTACTCCTTCGCCGTGAAGGCGTTCATCTCGCCGCCGACCGCGTCGAGCGCGGCGGAGATGTCGAGGGCACTGCGCTTCTTGGTGCCCTTGAAGAGGAGGTGCTCCAGGTAGTGCGTGGCGCCGTTCAGGGAGGGGGTCTCGTCGCGGGAGCCGACGTTGGCCCAGATGCCGAAGGTGGCCGAGCGCACGGACGGCAGGGTCTCCGTGACGACGCGCAGGCCGCCGGGGAGGGTCGTCCTGCGGACGGTGCCGATGCCGTTCTCGCCCTTGATGAGGGTTTGGGTACGGGCGACGGCCCGCGCCTCCGAAGAGGTGCGGGCCGTCGTCGTGGTGCTACGCGACGTCACTTGTCGGTGTCGTCCTTCTGGTCGTCGTCCTCTTCACCCTCGATGACGGGGATGAGGGAGAGCTTGCCGCGGGAGTCGATCTCGGCGATCTCGACCTGGACCTTCTGGCCCACACCGAGGACGTCCTCGACGTTCTCCACGCGCTTGCCGCCGGCGAGCTTGCGGATCTGCGAGATGTGCAGCAGACCGTCCTTGCCCGGGAGCAGGGAGACGAACGCACCGAAGGTCGTCGTCTTCACGACGGTGCCCAGGTAGCGCTCGCCGACCTCCGGCATGGTCGGGTTGGCGATGCCGTTGATCGTGGCGCGGGCGGCCTCGGCGGCCGGACCGTCGGCGGCACCGATGTAGATGGTGCCGTCGTCCTCGATCGTGATGTCGGCGCCGGTGTCCTCCTGGATCTGGTTGATCATCTTGCCCTTGGGGCCGATGACCTCACCGATCTTGTCCACCGGGATCTTGACGGTGATGATGCGCGGCGCGTTCGGGGACATCTCGTCCGGAACGTCGATGGCCTCGTTCATCACGTCGAGGATGTGCAGACGCGCGTCGCGGGCCTGCTTCAGCGCGGCGGCCAGGACCGAGGCGGGGATGCCGTCGAGCTTGGTGTCGAGCTGGAGCGCGGTCACGAACTGCTTCGTACCGGCGACCTTGAAGTCCATGTCACCGAACGCGTCCTCCGCACCGAGGATGTCGGTGAGGGCGACGTAGTGGGTGTCGCCGTCGATCTCCTCGGAGATCAGACCCATGGCGATACCGGCGACGGCGGCCTTCAGCGGCACACCGGCGTTCAGCAGCGACATCGTGGAGGCGCAGACCGAGCCCATGGACGTCGAGCCGTTGGAACCGAGGGCCTCGGAGACCTGACGGATCGCGTACGGGAAGTCCTCGCGCGAGGGCAGCACCGGCACGATCGCGCGCTCGGCGAGCGCGCCGTGGCCGATCTCGCGGCGCTTCGGCGAACCGACGCGGCCGGTCTCGCCGACCGAGTACGGCGGGAAGTTGTAGTTGTGCATGTAGCGCTTGCGCGTCACCGGGGAGAGGGTGTCGAGCTGCTGCTCCATGCGGAGCATGTTGAGGGTGGTGACGCCCAGGATCTGGGTCTCGCCACGCTCGAACAGCGCCGAGCCGTGCACGCGCGGGATGGCCTCGACCTCGGCGGCCAGCGTACGGATGTCCGTGACGCCGCGGCCGTCGATGCGGACCTTGTCCTTGATGACGCGCTCGCGGACGAGCTTCTTCGTCAGCGCGCGGTAGGCACCGGAGATCTCCTTCTCGCGGCCCTCGAACTGCGGGAGCAGCTTCTCGGCGGCGATCTCCTTGATGCGGTCCAGCTCGGACTCGCGCTCCTGCTTGCCCGCGATGGTCAGCGCCTGGGAGAGCTCCGACTTCACGGCGGCGGTCAGGGCCTCCAGGACGTCGTCCTGGTAGTCCAGGAAGACCGGGAACTCGCCGGTGGGCTTGGCGGCCTTGGCGGCGAGGTCCGACTGGGCCTTGCAGAGAGCCTTGATGAAGGGCTTGGCGGCCTCAAGACCGGCAGCGACGACCTCTTCGGTCGGCGCCTCGGCGCCGTCCTTGACGAGCTGGATGGTCTTCTCGGTGGCCTCGGCCTCGACCATCATGATCGCGACGTCGCCGTCCTCGAGGACGCGACCGGCGACGACCATGTCGAAGACGGCGTCCTCGAGCTCGGTGTGCGTCGGGAAGGCGACCCACTGGCCCTTGATGAGCGCCACGCGCGTGCCGCCGATCGGGCCCGAGAAGGGCAGGCCGGCCAGCTGCGTGGAGCACGAGGCGGCGTTGATCGCGACCACGTCGTACAGGTGGTCGGGGTTGAGCGCCATGATCGTCTCGACGATCTGGATCTCGTTGCGCAGGCCCTTCTTGAAGGAAGGACGCAGCGGGCGGTCGATCAGGCGGCAGGTCAGGACCGCGTCCTCGGAGGGACGGCCCTCCCGCCGGAAGAAGGAACCGGGGATCTTGCCGGCGGCGTACTGCCGCTCCTCGACGTCCACCGTCAGGGGGAAGAAGTCGAGCTGGTCCTTGGGCCGCTTGGAAGCGGAGGTGGCCGACAACACCATGGTGTCGTCGTCCAGGTACGCGACGGCGGAGCCTGCGGCCTGCTTGGCCAGGCGGCCCGTCTCGAAGCGGATGGTGCGGGTGCCGAACGTGCCGTTGTCGATAACAGCCTCGGCGTAGTGGGTCTCGTTCTCCACTGTTCTCCTACGTGTCTACGTTTCGTCGTCCCGCCCGGATCCCGTGTGGACCGGACGGTGTCCCGTTCATCTGCGTCCACGCGTCGTGCGTGGACCGGGACGGTGTGGAGAAGCGCGCCGTCGTTGCGGGCCGGTCTTCGATCGAAGCACCCGGGGTTGTCTCCCGGGGGCCACTACCGAGGACCGGCGGCGGCTGGTGCGCCTCTCCCTCGTGGGGGTTTTCGTTCTTGCGTCGCACTCGCGTCGCGCTTGCGTCGCACTTGCTTTGTTCTTGCCGCCCCCGGGGTCTTTACTCACCCGCGGGGACGTGCGTGTGTCACCAGACTACAAAGCGTCGGTGACAGCGCGCATGTACAGCAAAGGGAGCGGCCCCCTTCGAGTGCTTCGAGTGGGAACCGCTCCCTCCACGCCGTCTTACTTGGCGCCCGCCGCGCCGCGGCGGATGCCCAGGCGCTCGACCAGCGCGCGGAAGCGCTGGATGTCCTTCTTGGCCAGGTACTGCAGCAGACGGCGACGCTGACCGACCAGGATCAGCAGACCACGACGGGAGTGGTGGTCGTGCTTGTGGGTCTTGAGGTGCTCGGTCAGGTCGGAGATCCGGCGAGAGAGCAGCGCCACCTGAACCTCGGGGGAGCCGGTGTCGCCCTCCTTCTGGCCGAACTCGGTCATGATCTGCTTCTTCGTAGCGGCGTCGAGCGACACGCGTACTCCTCGTGATGTCTTCGAGTGCCTCCGAGTGCCCCTGGTCTACATCTCAGGGGGGCTTCCGTGACTCGGGAGGCCGGGATGGGCCGTCGGGCGCGGGTCCGGGTCCTTGTGGGCCCGGGGTCCGGATCCCTGGGGATTCGGGGGTGCGCATACAGACGGTCGTTTCACAGGGTACCAGTCTGCTTGTGGGGGGTTTGCCCGGGGCGATCGCGATCGCGGCGCTGCCCGGGGAGACCGGCTCAGCTGGTCAGGGAGCGAGCGGCGCTGTAGACGTCGAGCACGGCGAGGCACAACGGGACCAGCGAGAGCAGTATCGCCGATTCCGTGAGGTCGAGGAAGCGGCCCCAGAAGGGCGAGAGCCCCTTCTCGGGGATGATCAAGGCGATGGCCGTCAGCAGGACGCACCCCAGCGCGATGGCGGCCGTGAGCCAGACCGCACGCAGCTCCAGAGGGCCGCGGTCGCCGTGAAGGAGCAGCTCCCGCAGGGCGTCGCCCGGCGGGTTCAGGGCCAGCCCGACGAGCAGGAGGGCGATGGCGGCGATGCCCGCCACGAGCGCGCACACGACCTGCGAGGTGTAGCGGAAGAGGCGGGCCCGGAGCAGCATCGCCAGGCCCGCTGCGAGCGCGAGGAGCTGCCCCCACACGTCCCCCGAGAAGCCGAGGACGACGGCCGACCCCACGACGACGGAGGCCGAGCCGGCGACCAGGCCGAGGAGCAGCTCGTGGCCGCGCCGGGCCTGCGCAGCGATCCGGACCGCGTCGAGGGGGCCGGGGTCGACGGTCGGGTTCAGGTCGGCGTCGAAGTCCTCCTGCACGGAGCTCCGCGGAGAGGCATAGCCGATGGGCAGCCTGGCGAAGCGGGAGGACAGGCCCGGGAGGAACGCGACGAGGGCGATGGTCACGGGGGCGGTGACGGCGGCGGCATCCGTCGGTGCGGCTTCGGTGATGATCGCGACGAAGGTCGCGAGAGCGCCGGACGCCGCCAGGAACGTGGCGGCCACGAAGGGGGCGTCGCTGCCCGGGGAGACCACGACGAGCAGGACGGACGCCACGAGCACGGTCACGCAGCCGAGCAGGAACTGCAGTCGGCCGGGTCCCTGCCCCGCGTCCGGGGCGATGATTCCCGATCCGGCGATCAGGAGGAGCGGCAGAGCGGCGAGGCCCAGGACCGCGCCGACGGCACGGTCCTCGTAGACGCGCACGCGTACGCCTGCGAAGGCTATGAGGAGCAGGCCCACACCGCCCGCGAGGATGCCCGGCAGGCCGTGCATGTCGTGGCGCACGGGGTCGGCGTACCAGAGCACGAAGGCCATCAGGAGGAGGACCAGGAAGCTGCCGGTCAGGCCGGCACCGCGCAGCAGCGCGTCTCTCCACAGCCTGCGGTCCCTGACCACGGCGGAGGCGACCGCGTCCGCCACGTCGTCGTACACGGCGGGCGGCAGCGACATGGCGAAGGGCCGCAGACTGAGCATCTCGCCGTCGAGGACCCGCTGTGCGGCAAGCGTCCGGGCGCCGTCCAGGACGGTGCCGTTCTGGCGTACGAGGTTGTAGCCGGTCGGGGTGCCGGCCGGCTGGGTCTGGCGAGTCAGCCGGAGAACCTCCGGATAGATGTCGGCCACAGCGATGTCCTCCGGAAGAGCGACATCGATACGACTGTCGGGCGCGACAACAGTGACCCTGCAGAAACCGGTCGCTGCGGGCGAACTCACCTTGCATGACCCCCTGATTCGCGGTTGCGCACCGTGCGGGCGTCACCCTACCGCTACGCCCTGTCAGTGCCTGCACATAGGATCACTCGGGTGCGGAGGGAGACCGCACCGATTGAGGCAGCGGTACGGAACTGTCCGTCCGCATAGGGGGGATTGATGCTCCGGTGAGTCAGATCGTCATCAAGCGCCCGCCGCGCTCCCTGCCGCCCGAAGTGCCCCATGACGAGCTGCAATTGGCGCCTCCGCCGGAGCTTCCGCGCGGGCAGCAGGAGGGCGTGCTGATGCAGGTCCTGCCGACGCTCGGCATGGGCTCGTCGGTGGTCTTCTTCTTCGCGTCGCCCAACGCCCACCCCTTCATGCGGATCATGGGCGTGGTGATGCTGGTGTCGACGGTCGCGATGATCGTCGCCCAGGTCGTCAGGTACCGCCGCGGTACGCAGGGGCAAATGGCGGACGTGCGCCGCGATTACCTCAAGTACCTCGCCCAGACTCGGCGTACGGTGCGGCGCACCGCCCTCAAGCAGCGCGACGCGCAGCTCTATCTGCACCCCGCCCCGGAGCAGCTGTGGTCGGTGGTCGCCGAGGGGAGCCGGGTGTGGGAACGGCGCGTCGGGGACCCGGACTTCGGGCAGGCTCGGGTGGGCCTGGGGCCGCAGCAACTCGCCACTCCCCTGGTCGCGCCCGAGACGGCGCCGGTCGACGAGCTGGAGCCGCTCGCGGCGGGGGCCATGCAGCAGTTCCTCGCCGTGCACAGCTCGCTGGAGGGGCTGCCGGTCGCGGTCTCGATGCGCGCCTTCTACCACTTGACGGTCTCCGGAGAGCCGGAGTCGGCGCAGGGCACGGCGCGCTCGCTGGTCGCCCAACTGGCCACCCTGCACGGTCCGGAGGACCTGGTGATCGCAGTGGTCGCGGCCCCGGCCGCCGTCGGGCGATGGGACTGGACGAAGTGGCTCCCCCACTGCCAGTTGCCGGGGCAGGTCGACGGGGCAGGCGCGAGGCGGCTCTTCGGCGACGACCTCGGTGAGCTGGAGCATCTCCTCGCCGACCGTCTCGACGGACGGCCGCGGTTCAGCCGTGATGGCCAGCCCGTCCTCGACCAGCCGCACCTCGTGGTCGTATTGGACGGCGGCATGGTGCCGCCGACGTCCGCGTTCGCCGCGCAGGAAGGCCTGCAGGGCGTGACGATCATCGAGGTGGTCGCCGGGGAGCTGGACGAGCCCCGCGGGGGCCTCTCCGTGGTGGCCCGGCCCGGCAAGCTCCTCCTGGAGTCGACCGGTGGCGTCGCCTACGAAGGCGTACCGGACACGCTGTCCCTGCCCGCCGCGGAGGCACTGGCACGGCAGTTGGCACCGCTGCGCATGGGCGGGGGCGATGACGACGAACCGCTGCTTGCCAACCTGGACTTCACCGATCTGCTGAATCTGGGGGACGCGGGGTCGGTGGACGTCACGCGCACGTGGCGGCCCCGTTCGACGGCGGAGCGGCTCCGTGTCCCGATCGGGGTGGGCGAGGACGGCCGGCCGGTGATGCTGGACCTCAAGGAGGCGGCTCAGGAGGGCATGGGGCCGCACGGCCTGTGCGTGGGTGCCACGGGTTCGGGCAAGTCCGAGCTGCTGCGCACGCTGGTCCTGGGACTGGCCGTGACCCACTCCTCCGAGACCCTGAACTTTGTCCTCGCCGACTTCAAGGGCGGCGCGACGTTCGCCGGTATGTCGGACATGCCGCACGTCGCGGCGGTGATCACGAACCTGTCGGACGACCTCACTCTCGTGGACCGCATGGGTGACGCGATCCGCGGCGAGCTGCAGCGCCGTCAGGAGTTGCTGCGGTCGGCGGGCAACTACGCGAACATGCACGACTACGAGAAGGCGCGCGCCGCGGGGGCGCCGCTGGCTCCCCTGGCGTCACTCGTCCTGGTGATCGACGAGTTCAGCGAACTGCTCACGGCCAAGCCTGATTTCATCGACATGTTCATCCAGATCGGCCGCATCGGCCGGTCCCTCGGGGTGCATCTGCTGCTCGCTTCGCAGCGCCTGGAGGAGGGCAAGCTGCGCGGGCTCGACACGTACCTGTCGTACCGCGTCGGACTGCGCACCTTCTCCGCTTCGGAGTCCCGTACGGCACTCGGCGTGCCGGACGCCTACCACCTGCCGTCCGTGCCGGGCTCCGGCTATCTGAAATTCGGTACGGATGACATGACCCGCTTCAAGGCGGCGTACGTCTCCGGGGTGTATCGCGCGGGCGGCGCGGATCCTGCGTCCGCCCAACTGCCCATCGATCGTCGGCCCGCACTCTTCACCGCGGCTCCGGTGGCCGCGACGTACACGGCCCCGGATGCCGACTCGCCCCGTACGTCCTCCCGGAGGGAGGACGACGCGCTGGCCGACACCGTGCTCGATGTCGTGGTGCGCCGCCTCGAAGGACAGGGTGTGCCGGCACATCAGGTGTGGCTGCCACCGCTGGACGAGGCCCCCACGCTGGACCAGCTCCTGCCGCGGCTCGTGGTGTCTCGGGAGCGGGGCCTGCACGCCGGCGACTACACACGTCCCGGGGGTCTGGTCGTCCCCCTGGGCCTGGTCGACAAGCCTTTCGAGCAGAAGCGTGAAGTGCTGTACAGCGATTTCTCGGGTGCCGCGGGCAACATGGTGGTGGTCGGCGGCCCGCAGTCGGGAAAGTCGACGCTGCTGCGTACGTTGGTCACGTCGTTCGCGCTGACCCATACCGCGCACGAAGTGCAGTTCTACTGCCTGGACTTCGGCGGCGGGGGCCTGGGCTCGGTCTCCGATCTACCGCATGTGGGAGGGGTGGCCTCCCGTCTCGATCCTGAGCGGGTGCGGCGCGCGGTGGCGGAGGTCGCCGGTGTCCTGAACCGGCGCGAGGCCTTCTTCCGCGCCAACGGCATCGACTCGATCACCACTTACCGGCGACAGCACGCGGCGGGACGGCTTCCCGGCGAGGCCTGGGGTGACGTCTTCCTCGTCATCGACGGGTGGGGAAGCTTCAAGAACGACTACGAGATGCTCGAGGGCGTCGTCAACGACATCGCAGGACGCGGTCTCGGATACGGCGTGCATGTCGTTGTATCCGCGTCGCGCTACATGGAGGTGCGGGCAGCGCTCAAGGACCAGATGCTCGGGCGTCTGGAGCTGCGTCTCGGTGACGTCATGGACTCGGAATTCGACCGCAAGGTCGCCATGAACGTGCCCGCGGGGGTGCCGGGCCGCGGCCAGGTTCCGGAGAAGCTGCACTTCATGACGGCGATGCCACGCGTGGACTCGTCGTCCGATCCCGCCAACCTGTCCGAAGCGACAGCTCAGTTGGTCGACACGGTGAAGAGCAACTGGCACGGGCCCGCGGCCCCGACGGTGCGGCTGCTGCCGCGCAAACTCCCGGCTGATCAACTGCCGAAGGGATTCGAGTTCCCGCAGCACGGAGTCGCCATCGGCATCGACGAGACGAACCTGGAACCGGTCTTCGTCGATTTCGAGACAGATCCATTCTTCCTGGTCTTCGGCGAGAGCGAATCGGGCAAGACGAATCTGCTGCGCCTCATCGCGAAGCAGATCGCGGAGAGGTACACGCCCGCGCAGGCCCGCATCGTCGTCGGTGACTACCGGCGCACCATGTTGGAGGCGGTGTCGGCGGACCACCTGCTGGAGTACGCGCCGATGGCGTCGGCCATGGACGTCCATATGAACGCCATTGCCACGTTCATGGAGAAGCGGGCGCCGAAGCCCGACATCACCCCGCAGCAGTTGCGTGATCGAAGCTGGTGGAACGGACCGGAACTGTTCGTCATCATCGACGACTACGAACTGGTGGCCACCAACTCCACCAATCCCCTCAGCGTGTTGGTCGAGCACCTGCCCTTCGCCCGCGATGTCGGCGTCAAGTTCATCATCGCGCGCAGCTCCGCCGGCGCGTCGCGCTCGATGTACGAGGCCTTCATGCAGCGCGTGAAGGAACTGGGCGCCCAGGGCGTGTTGTTGTCGGGTGATCCGAGCGAAGGAGACATTCTCGGAAATGTCCGCGCACGCCCGATGCCGCCGGGCCGCGGAACCTTCGTGTCACGAAAGCGCGGGACTGCCCTGATTCAAGTGGGGCGGCTCCCGGACCACTACTAGAGTGCGTGCCGGATACATGACTGAACGGGGAGGCAGGCGTGGCGAGTTCGAGCGGGGGCAACGGCGGGGCGCCGGATACGGGCAAGTCCTTCGACACCCTTTACGGCGTAAATCCGCAAATGGCGCTGGACGTGCAGGCGAGCGCCATGAAGGGCTTCAAAAAGCGCGTCGACGACCTGCTCACCGAGCTCGAGGGATCGGAGGCGGCGCCGGGCAAGGTCGGCGCCGACCGGCTGTCGCGGGGGCAGCTCGGTTCGGCGGACTTCAAAGAGGCGCAGTTCCTCTACGACTCGTACGCGACCGTGCACGACGAGCTGGAGAAGCTCTCGAAGGCGTTGGGCGCCCAGATCGAGGGGTTGGGGCTCGCGGTCCATGCTTCGCGGGTGGGCTACGACAACCTCGAGGACGACATTCGGGCGCGGATGAGGGCGATCAACGCGGAGGCCGAGAAGTACTACGACCCTGACCGGGATCCGTACGTGCAGGGGCCCGGCGGTTCGGGCCCTGGCTCGGGCTCCGGCTCGGGTTCCGGTTCGGGCTCCGGCTCGGGTGGGGGCGAAGGCTCCGGCCCGAAGGCGACGGACAAGGACACGGCGCTCTGATGACCGTACGGAGACAAGGCCAAGGCCATGGACGAGGACGAGGACGAGCGCTGAGACGGGGACGAGGACGGGGACGGGGAACGGGGGTACAAGACAATGGCTGAGGGATCCAAGGGCGGCGCGCCGAAGCTCGCGCACACGGACTTCGAGTCCATGACGCACGAGCAGCTGCTCGCGCTGGTGGAGTCCGCGAGTTCGGAGGGCGCCTCCCAGCTCGCGGGGAAGCTGGCCAAGGCCGCGTCGACGATCACCAAGATCGGCGACGACCTCATGACGTACACGAAGGGTCTGCACTGGCAGGGCGAGGGCGGCGACGCCTTCCGCGCGTGGGGGACCCAGTCGGCGAGCGCCACGCTGTACCTCGGGGAGTACAGCGAGGTCGCGTCGCGCTGGATGGGCGTGGTCGCCCAGGCGATCGCCGAGGCGAAGGCGTCGATGCCGCCGGCTTCGGACACGACGCAGGCCAAGGCGGATCTGCGGACCGCCAACAAGAACATGGACGCCGCCCAGAAGGCCCACAACGACCCCGACGCCGCCAAGGTCACCCGCGACTCCAAGGCGGACGCGGCCGCGGCGCAGGGGCGGATCGAGGCGGCGCACGCTGAAGCGGTGCAGCGGATGCGGAAGTTGGCGCAGACGTATCAGCAGTCTGCGCAGCAGGTGAACGGGGTGACGCCGCCTACGTTTGCGCCGCCGGCGAGCCATGCGGAGAGTCCGGGGTGGTGGTACAAGAGCGAGGAATACCAGGCAGTTCCCACTTCGCCCGGCACCGCACCATCGGGTGGCTCCGCGCCGTCAGCCCCTGCCGGCGCTGCGCCGGTTCCATCCGGATCGGTCCCCCCGCCCCACCACGAAACCCCGAGCAGGACACCCGATCACACACCTGTACCTCCGCCATCGGCAGCCGCGCCCCCGCCCCACGTAACCCCCGATCCTGTTTCCATGGGGATCGACCGCGTGGCGACGCCTCCCGCGCCGCCATCAGTACCGGACAGCCTGCCCGCTCCTGCCCCTCCGGGCCGACCTGAAGCAGCGACACCTCCCCACCTCAGCACCCCGCCGCCTCCCTTCGGCCCGAACCCTGGTCAACCAGGGCCCAACACACCACCGCCGGGAAGACCCGCACCGGCAGTACGTACACCACTCCCCCCTCCGACTGGGCCCTCCGGCAACGGACTCGGCAACCGGCTGCCGCGGGATCCCGGCATCGTTGGTGGCCGACCCGTTCCACCGAACACGGGGCGGCCGACCACGGGCATCCCACGGACCAATGTCTTCGGCGGAGACCACACGCAGGGTCGTACGCCCATGAGCCCGGGCATCGGCACCGGGGCCGGTGGGCCTACGGGCGGCCGGCCAAGCGTTGTCGGCGGGCGTCGACTGACCGGCGAACCCGCTGGGGCGATCGGACGACAACCTCAACAACCTGGTCGCGTCGATGGGCGCCCCTTCACACCGGGCGGTGCGGGCCTGGTACGAGGTTCCTCGGCGGGTGATGCGCCGCGCTCGGCCATGGGGCGTCCTGCCACCATTCCTCAAGGCGGCCGAGCAAATCCTTCACGCCGTGCCGAGGGCGAGTCCGAACGGTCGAACCACCTCTACGAAGAAGAAGAGACGTGGCAACCTGACCAGCGCCGTCCCGTCCCGCCAGTCATCGACTGACCTGCCAAGGAACGCACATGCCCACCACCAGGAAGAGCAGCGTCCGCGCTCGCGGCGCGCTGTCAGCGGCTCTGAGTCTTCTCATGGCCGGCATCGCGGCGAGTCCGGCTCAAGCCGACACTGTTCGCTCCAGGCAGTGGCACCTCGACGCGATGCACGCCGAGGAGATGTGGAAGACCAGCACCGGCCGCGGCATGACGGTCGCCGTTATTGACTCCGGGGTCGATGACACGGTCGCTGATCTGCGTGGCCAGGTGTTGAACGGGAAGGACTACTCGGACCTCCCTGGCGACGAGCACAGCGATCGGGGCCGGCACGGTACAGGGACCGCGGCACTCATCGCGGGGACGGGAGCACGAGGAGAGACCGCGGGCTCCTACGGTTTGGCGCCGGGGGCCAAGATCCTGCCCATCAGGATGTCCTACAGTTCTGAACAGTCCGGCCAAGCTGACCAACTGTCCGGATTCTCCCGCGACATGTCGAGCGCCATCCGGTACGCCGCCGACTCAGAGGCCCAGATCCTCAACATCTCCATGGGCAGTCCGAACCATCGCGGCTCCTCGAACGTGAACACCCCCGAACTCAGTGCCGCGGTCAGATATGCACTCAGCAAGGGAAAGCTCATCTTCGCCGCTGTCGGGAACTCTGCCCACAAGGGCAATGAGCCGGCATACCCGGCAGCTACCCCCGGTGTGGTCGGCGTGGGCGCCATCAACCGGCAGATCGAGCGGACCAAGGAGTCACAGTGGGGCTCTCAAGTCGACATGGTCGCCCCCGGTGACGAGATTTGGAATGCGTGTGCCGGCGGCACCGAACTCTGTAAGGGCCACGGGACCAGCGCCAGCTCGGCGCTCGCCTCCGCCTCCGCCGCCCTCATCTGGTCCAAGCACCCTGACTGGACGAACAACCAAGTCCTCAGGGTCATGATCAACACGATGCAGGGCAACGACGACGGCTGGAGCCGGGACGACTCGGTCGGCTATGGCGCGGTACGCCCTCGCGTAGCGCTCAAGAGTCCGGGCGATCCCGGGCCTGCCGACGAATACCCGTTGCCGGACCTCGCAGCGGCGGCCAAGCCCCCGTCTCCTGAAGCACCTGGGTCCGACAAATCGACCGGCAGTGGCAAGAGTGGTGAGAAGCAAGCCAGTGGCCAGGCTTCCGCAGAACCGAGTGTGGCGAAGGAGGACGACGGCATCCTCTGGGTGGCCATAAGCATCGCGTCAGCCGCCCTCCTCGGCCTCGCTACGGCTGTCGTAACCGCGCGTTCTCGGCGTCGCGTTGCCGGCCAGCGATCAGCGATTGCGAGCCCGGGCCCGGACTCTGCCTATACCTACCGGGCTGACTCGGATCAAAGAACATGATCGTAAATGCACACCTCGTGGACCTCACAGGAGCCCCATGTCATTCGAATCCGATTGGGCATCGGCACATTCTGCAGCTGCTGCCAAAACGAGAATGCAGCTCAATGCATCCGACGATGGGACGGGAAATCGTGGGCTCGGGCGCGGTCTCAAAGTAACCTCAAGCATCCTCAATGAACGGGCCGGGAAGGCCGACACAGTCCGCGACGATTTCACCAAAGCGGACAACTCCGCCATGAAAGAGTCTGCGCAAGTCGGCCCCAGCTTGAAGGGCTTCGAATCGTCCTCCGCTTTCTCGACATTCACCGACCGCTGGAAAGGACAGATGAAGCATGTAGAAGCCCTCTTGAAAGACGACGTATCAGGCGCCCTACGATCCAGCGCACAGTCCTTCATGGCGCGAGAAAGGAAGGAGAAAGACCGCCATAGTCGCGAGGGAAAAGATCTCAAGTAGGCGCTCTATAAAACGGGGATCATAATGCTCACCTATGAAAAGCTACTTAATGCGGACTTTTCAGCTCTATCTCAAGCGGTGTCCAAATGGCGCAACCTGCCGGAAAAGTTCAGGGCCGCCAGTTCCAAATTCGTCAACACGGTCACGAAGGGACTGCAAGGGTCTGACTGGGAAGGTGAAGCCGCGTCCGCAGCGATTGAGAAGTTCCACTATGTAGAACGGCAGATCGACTTCGCAGCCGACGAAGCAGAGGACGTCCACAAGCTCCTCGATGATGTATGTGAGATTTTCACTCAGTCACAATCGAAGTTGCGCACACTTACGAGGGACATCGAAAAGGATAAATACCTGGCCATTCGACCCGACGGGGAGATCTACCTTTCCCCGCCGGAGGGAACACCGTCCGAAGATCTCGGAATGCTCAATAAGAGCTATCGCGAGACAATCCAAGCCTACAGAACCAGCATCCAGGGCCACATCGACAGCGCCCAGGAGGCCGACGAGCTTCTGGCTTGGGTGTTGAGCCAGGATCACAATGGGCGCAAGAAGGGGTTCGACGCCAATACGTACCACAGCGTCGCCGACGCCAAGGACGGGCGCAAGAAGGTCGAGAAGGACCTTGCGGAACTCGAAAAACTCACAGGCGATAAAAGTTCACTAGCCCTGGCTGACGCTGATGACACACTCGATCCTGCCACACTGAAAAGGATCAACAGCATTTTCAGCCGCCATGAAGGAGACCCCTACTTCGCAGAGAAATTTGCCACCCGCACGGGTGCGGCTGGGACTCTCGATCTATGGACCAAGATTGCTGATCGTCGCCAGTTCGGTGACGATCAGACGAAAGAGACGGCGAAGATCCAGAAGTCGCTGAGCTACACCTTGGCCACAGCTTCTCACTCGAATAGTGACGGGATGAAGCGCTGGAAAGCAGACATGGTTTCACTTGGCGATAATCCCGTCATTACGACCTCGAAGTACTCGTCGAGCGACGACGGACCACGCGGTTTTCAGGTCATGAGCAGCCTGATGCGCTACGGCGAGTATGACGAAAAGTTCCTCAATAGCTACGGGAAAGAACTTCTTGACTTTGAGCAGAAAAGTAAGGAGGCGCCAGCAGATCTATGGAAACGAGATGTGTTCCTGAACTTCGGTTCGGGAAGCGATCAGGGGTTTGACCCGATGGCCGGCTATATGGAGGCGCTCGGACATAATCCAGAGGCGGCCAAGGACCTTCTATATGCGAAGGACTGGGATGACAAGGGGAAGACTGACTCCGACCTGAAGTACCTCATGTCCGGCCGCGAGTGGCCCGATGGAAACCCTTCTGCGGACAACAAGGCCGGGTTCGGGTATGGAGAGTTGGGCCATGCACTTGAGGCCGCAACTCTTGGGTCACCCTACGACGCGGCTGGACACGAACTCCACCGCGATGCGCGCACCGCGAATATCATGGAACAGATGGCTAAAACAGTGGCATCCGACATCGACTATGTCGAGAACAGGTCCGGCATCGGTAACAGCTTGGCGAGAATCGGTGCCGGGTACGCAGATGACTTGAATTGGGCCACCATCAACGAAGGCGGCCGCGGTTCCTCTCTTCACCGCGATGACCTTTACCGACCGAACGGCGATGCCGGCCACGCTGATCTAGACCCTACTGTCGCGAGAAACTTCCTGTACAACGTCGGACAACATGAAGGAAGCTACGAGATCCTCTCTTCTGCGCAACAAGCATTCACCTTCGGAGCCCTGGAGGTGCATGCCGATGATGCCGACAGCGCCGAGAAGGTCCTTAACAACGGTGCCTACATTCATGGCGTGCTGGACGAAGCCCGCATCTCCCAAGTCGACAAGGCGAGCAACGAAGCCACTGACAAGATGAACGAAGAGCTCGCAAAATCAGCAGAATGGAAGAAGTTTGGGATCAGCCAGGGCCTCGGTTTGGCTACCGGCGTTGCCCTGCTGCCTGTAGGTGGTCCGACTGCATCGGCTGCGGCAGCCTTCGTGGTGCCTACCATTGTCGAGGGCGTGTCCGGAGCCGTGGAAACTCAGTGGGGCATGGAGATCGACGAGGAGGTAAAGAAGAGAGAGGCTGATCTCACAAACAAGAACCGCATAACTGCGGATGAGTTCAGCGAGTTGGGACATATTCGTGCGTCGAACCCAGCCCTTCTACATCTGAAGAATAACCCGGACCAGGATTTCACTGAAGGCGTGCTCAACGCATACGACCGTGGAGCGAGCGTCGCCGATCGAACCGACGGAGGCAGGCGATGAGGCGCAGATCAGCTGGAACACTTGCCGCGCTACTGCTTTTGCCGGTGGCATGCACGACTGACGACGACCCGCCGCATGGGGTTTCAGCTCTGAAATCCGCTTGCGAAGGCGTGCTCGACGCGGATTCTCTGGCGGAAGCTGAGAAGAGTAGGGACATCGAGAAGGTACGTAGCCCTTCTGATTCCAAGATTAGCTACGCCGTCGCAGCCAAAGACTTGCAAGAAAACATGGTAGAGGTCTGCAATGTTCCCTTTGAGGACGATCCCTCTCCCGGGGAACCAGCGTTGAGGATCCGCTTCGATTTGAGCGACACGTCACTCTTCCCGAGGGAGGAGAGGCGTAGCACGAGCGGGTATGACGCTTACGGATTGAAAAACGGCCAGCAGGCAGTCAGTGACGGAAGCTCCAGTACCATCTTGTTCCCCTGCAAGCGCAAGGGGGCCAGCTCTTCGATCAATGTCACCGGCACCATCGACAATGATCTGGAGCTCACGGTGCGCTCCCGCTTTCGCGTCGTCTTCCGGGCGAGCGACAAGATGATCGCCGCCTTGCAGTGTGAGAACAAAATCGTTCTGCCGGACCCGGCCACCATGAAGCCATTCCCGGAGGGCTGACGTTCGCGCAGTGTGTCGGTCTGCCGTAACCACTCCGTCGCTCTCCGCACCCCGCCCCCACCCCGCCAAGTAGGCTGAGCCCCCAGTTGTTTCGTACGTTGGGAAGGGGCCGGGTCGGCATGGGCGAGGGACAGGGTGAGGACGTCAAGGCGCGTAAGGAGCGGGAGAAGGACGAGCTCTACGCCCTTGATATCTCCGGCGTCGAGTGGCACAGCGCGCCCGGTACGGAGGAGGCCGAGGAGCGCGTCGAGATCGCCTATCTGCCTGAGGGAGCCGTGGCGATGCGGTCGTCGCTGGATCCCGGGACCGTGCTGCGGTACACCGCCGCCGAGTGGCGGGCCTTCGTGCTCGGGGCGCGGGACGGGGAGTTCGATCTGGAGCCGACGGCGCGGAACGGTGGGTTGGCGGCGGGCGGGGCCGGGGCCGGCGCCAGCGGGTGACTTCCGTGCTTGGGTGCTAGTGGGGGTGGGGGCCGGTGTGGCCCCCACCCCCACCTGTCGCTGGGCGCGCGGGGATCAGCTCAGCATGCGGAACCGCGCCGCGTTTCCCTTGTCCGTGTCGCTGTAGCCGACGACGGATTCGTCCAGGAGGCGGGCGATGCGCTGGAGCTTCTGCACCATCGCGTTCATCTCCGTCTCGCTCTGGCTCTGGATCTCGCGGTATGCGGTCCTGGCCTCGCCGTCCCAGGTCTCGGCCACTCGCGCCACCTCACGCATGAGGGTTTCAAGCCCCTCATCGATGCTGCGGGCGGTGGTGCGCACGTCCGTCGCCGCTTGCGTGACGGTGTCGTAATTTACTGCTGTGCGGTCGAAGTTGTCCGACATCTTGGTACTCCCTGACTCTCGGTCGCAGCGTCTCAGGCGTGGTCGACGATCCGGCTCGGCACCTCGTACGAGTTGTCCACCTTGCGGATCTGCGCGATGCGCTCCTGCTCGTGGCTGTCGAAGCCCTTGACGCTCATCCGCATCACGTCTTCGAGGTCGACGAGGTTGTCCTGCAGCTTCTTCAGGTGCTGGTTCACCCCTCGCTGGAGCGTGTCGAACTCCTTGCCCGCGGCGCCCTTCCAGCCGGCCTGGATCATGTCCACAACGGTGTTCAGCGATGTGACGCGCTTGCTCACATCCATGTGGAAGTTGCGGATCCTGTCCGCCAGTTTGGTCAGATCGTCATTGCTGTAATCAACGCTCATCGCTGTTGCCCTCCTCATTTACAGACAGCGGCGGCAACCGCTGTTCGTTTTGACTCCGTGCCAGGGCTCCCCCGGCTCTGGCGGGCATGCGATCCGCGACGCTGCGCCGCCCCCGTGCGACATCAACTCGTGATGCCGTACGTCACTCTAATCAATCCGCCTACACAACTTGCTTGTGTTGGGCGTTAGTTCGGGTGGGTGGGTGGGTGGGTGGGAGTTCATGGTCTGAGGTTTCTTCTTCTACGGGTCTCGCGCAGGGCCGTCGCCGCGCCCGCGATCACCGCTACCACGGCCACGGTGACGCCGATCGCGTACGTCGCGTGGCGCCGGGTCCGCTCCTGGGGGGTTTCGGCGAGCGAGAAGGCCGCTGTGTCCGGTGGCGGGGCCTTCGACACCCCGGGGTCCGGGGTCGGGGAGGACGCGGGGGAGGTGGTGTCGGAGGTCGTGAGGGCTCGTACGGGATCGATCACGCCCCAGCCGACGTAGTTGTCGTGGCCGTTGATGGAACGCTCCGCCGTCTGCTCGATCCGCGTGGCGATCTGAGCCGGGCTCCAGTCCGGGTGCCGGGACTTGAGGAGGGCCGCCACTCCCGCGACGAAGGGCGCCGAGAAGCTCGTGCCGTTGTCCGTGCACTGGCCTCCGCCGGGAACGGTGGACACGATGTCGACACCGGGGGCCGCCACGTCGACGAAGTCGCCGGGCTGGGAGAACGCCGCTCGTTCGTTGTTGCGGTCGGAGGACGCGACCGCGAGTACGCCGTCGAAGGCTGCCGGGTAGGTGTTCTTCACCTTGCCGTCCAGGCCGTCGTTCCCCGCGGAGGCGACCACCACGACGTCGGCGTCGAGAGCGTCACGTACCGCCTTGGCCAGGGCCGAGGTGCGGGACAGGGGCTTGGTCGTGTCCTGGGAGATGTTGATGACATCCGCGCCTTTGGCGACCGCGTGGTCGATGGCCTTCGCCATCGTGTCGGAGTCGCCGCTGTTCTGCGCGTCGTTCTGTCGGATCGGGATGATGGTCGAGGCAGGTGCGATGCCCACGAAGCCCGTGCCCTTGTGCGGTCGGGCCGCGATGATGCCCGCGACCTTCGTGCCGTGCCCGACCTCGTCCTTCGTGGGGTCCGCGCCCTTGCCCTTCGTCAGGTAGTCGCGCCCCGCACGGGCATCCACCGCATCGGTGAGCTGCGGGTTCTTGTCGTCCACCCCCGTGTCGATCACCGCGACCCGGATGCCCTTGCCCTTCTTGCCGTCCTGCCACAATTCGTCGAGCAGCACGCGCTGGAGCGGCCAGGGGCGGCCCTTGATCGGCTCTGCGGGGATCTGGCACGCGCCGTTGCCGGAGAGGCTCATCGGTGCGCGCGGATGTGGACCGGCGTCGTCGGCGGCCGCCGCGGGGCTGATCGAGCTCATGGCTGTGACCACGGCGGCCCCGAGCAGCAGGGCTCTTCTCGTCGGCGACACCGCTACCTCTGTCCTCTTCGTCGGTGGCATCAGGCCCGGCAAGGCTCAGGAACCCTGCGGCTGTCGTGCGCTGTTGGTGTCGAGGCGGGGCCCCTTGGCGAGGAAGTCGGACCAGGGCAGGGGGACCTTGGCGGGCCGCACGTTCTTGTAGCCGAGCTTGACCTGCGCCTCGCTGGGCTCGGGACTGCCGTCGGTCGTCTGCGGCTTGTCGTCCGCTCCGATGTCGGACTTCTCGCTGTCGCTGTCGCCATTGGCCTGTACGGCGTACCGCAGGCCGGTGTCCGTCACGAGGAAGAGTGAACCGGTCTTCGTCTGCGTACCGCGAACCTGGGTGTAGAGGAGGCCGGTGCCAGGTGTCACGTACGTGCTCGTGCCGCCGGCGACGATGTCGGCCGGGTACTTCGGGCCGGCCCAGGTGCTCAGCGTCGTACCGCCCTTGTCGTCCACGTTCCGCAGCACGCTGCACACCGTGTCCCGGCCTGAGCCGCTCTGCCCGCCGTTGGCCTGAACGGTGCGGTGCCGGGGCCACCGCGCGGCCTCCCCCTCGAAGGTGCCGTCGGCGGACGCGAAGTCCTGGAGGCCGACGGTGCGGGCTTTGCCGTCCATGTTCAGCTCCGCCGTCTGCGGGGAGTTGGTCAGGAGCCAGGCGGTGAACTCGGTGATCGGCTGGACCTTGCCCGGGAGCACCACGAAGTGTTTGGTGCCCTCGCCAGTCTCCGCCTTCAGGACCATGCCGACCCGGTTCTCCTCCGACGACAGCTGGTCCGAGGCGTCGGCCGGGTCGCCCACGCTCGTGGGCAGTTCCGGGAAACGGATCGGGCTGCCCCGGTGCAACGTGGCCAGCCACTCCTTGGTGACCAGTTGCGGCTTCCTGGTCGGCCCCACGAGCGCGTCCGACAGGAGGTCTCCTTCGGCGCCCTCGACCTCGTACGACACTCCGGCCGCGTCCACCAGGTGGCGCGCTCCCGAGCGTGTCTTCACATACAGCACTTCGCCTTTGCGGAGTCGCCGGGAACCGTCCATCTTGTCCGCCTCACGGTCGGCGAGGACGAACGTCGCCTCCTGTGTCGTACGGCCACCGGAACCCGGTTGCTCGCAGACCGCCCACCGTTTGGCCTGGCCGGCCTCGTCGGAGGACGGGAGCCGGTCGGGGGCGTAGGGGATGCCGATGATGGGACCGCGCGGCGGCTTGCCCGCGTCGAGGATGCTGTCGGCGACCTGGATGACCTTGTAGTCGGCGCCGTTCATCAGCAGACGCGCGGAGGCCAGGTTGAGGACGGGGTGCAGACGCGGCTTCTTGCCGGTTTTGAGGACGACGTACCGCGTCGTCGAATCCTTGCCCACGATCACGCGGGTGCCCGGCGCGTCCCATCCGGGCGGCGCCTTGGGCTGGAACATCCCCCAGGCGCCGAACACCGCCAGAACGAGGACCCCCGTGATCACGCTCGGCAGAAAGGCCCGCAAGGGGCGCGGCGCCCCCTCCTCGGAGCCCGTCGGCGAGGGCTGGAGAAATGCCGCCAACGTCCGCTTCTTCGCAAAGGTGTACGCGTTGAGCTCGTCCCGCCGTGATGCCATGAGCGCCTGCTTCTCCCCCACCGCACATCGGGGCGCGAACCCCATTCCTCCATTGCAAGACCCGGCCCCTACTATGCAGGGTGAGTAGTCGGGCGTGCGCGGGGGGTAGGGCACCGGGACACGCAAGCGCCCTGCTCGGCAAGGGAATTCGCCGGATTCGGGGGGTATGGAGTGATGGCCGCGGCCACACGGAGAAGATCGCAGGCGCGCGTACACACCCCTGCCGCCGGGCCCGGCGGCCCGCGGCCCGCGCCCGAGGGGCCGAGGGCGACCGCTGCCCGCGGCCCGGCTTCGGTGCAACTCCGGCTTCGGGCCCAGCAGTACGGTTCGTTCCGGCTGCAACAGCTCGTGCTCGTCGAGGTCGCCGCCGCTCTGCTCCTCGCCGCCTGGGTCGTGGACCAACTCCTCGTGATCCCGGCCCTCCTGGTGGCCACGCCCCTGCTTCTTCTCGCGGTCGTACGCCGACGGGGCCGCTCCCTGCCCGACTGGCTGGGCACAGCACGGGCGTTGCGCACGCGGCAGAGGCGGGCTTCCACCACTCCGGTGCCTCCCGGTACCGAACCCGGGCTCGCGCCGGCCGTCGAATGCGACCCGGCTCTGCGGACCTACTCCTACGGCGACAGGGACCGCCGCTCCGTGGGCATCATCGGGGACGGCACCTTCGTGACGGCCGTGCTCCAAGTCGAGTCGGAGGCGACCTCGTTGCGCGCCGACAGGCTGCAACGGCCGCTTCCCCTGCGGCTCGTGGCGGACGCGCTCGTAGTCGACGGCATCCGGCTCGAGTCCGCGCAGGTGGTACTGCACACGCAGCCCGCACCCGCCCTCCATCTGCCGCAGCAGTCGGTCGCCGTCGGCAACTACGCGCCTCTGCAGGCGCAGACCGGGGCGCCCGCGGTACGGATCACCTGGATCGCGCTCAAGCTCGACCCCGAGCTCTGTCCGGAGGCCGTGACGGCACGCGGAGGGGGGCTGCTCGGCGCCCAGAAGTGCGTGGTGCGGGCCGCCGACCAACTGGCGAGCCGACTGACCGGGGCGGGCTTCCGGGTCACGGTGCTCGACGAGGAGGAGCTCACGTCCGCCGTCGCGACGTCCGCCGGCGCCAATCCCCTCGTCACGGCCCAGGCGGGGCGGGCCGAGGCGCCCGACCGCCGGACGGAGGAGACGGCGCGGTCGTGGCGCTGCGACAACCGCAGGCACACGACGTACTGGGTGCGGCGCTGGCCGCATCTGGGCGGTTCCGCGGGACAGCCCCTACCCCAACTCGTGGCCTCGCTCACGGCGATGCCCGCGCTGGCGACGACGTTCAGCCTTGCGTTGCGGCTGGACGACCGCAGGGAGGTGTCGCTGTGCGGGCACATGCGCGTGACGGGGCGCGGGGACGCCGAACTCGTCTCCGCGCGACGCGCTTTGGAGCACGCGGCACGACAGGCACGGGTCGGCCTCGTACGGCTCGACCGCGAACAGCTGCCCGGCGCGCTCGCCACTCTGCCGCTCGGGGGTACGCGCTGATGACTGCGCCTGTGCATGGACCGGGGCCGGGGGTCGGCCCTGTTCCGGGGGGCGGGCCTGTACCGGGGGGCGGGCCTGTACCGGGGGGCGGGCCTGTACCGGGGGTCGGGGCTGTACCGGGGGCCGGGGCTGTACCGGGGGCCGGGGCTGTACCGGGGGTTGCGCCCGTGCCAGGGGCCGTGCCCGTACCGGGGATTGCGCCCTTGCCCGCGCCGACGGCACCCGCGCCGTCCGGGGAACCGTCGCCTTCGGCGGCGGCCCGCGCACGACAGCTGATCCGTTCGGGGTTCGGCCTGATCGGACCGCGGCACCCCCGCCACGCGCTCCCCCTGGAGTCGTTGCCCGAACTCGGTCTCCCCATCGGGGACGACGGCGTGGTCATAGGCGTCGACGCCGAAAGCAGGCCCGCCGTCCTCGGTGTCAACCGGCCCACTCCGTACGACATGGTCTTCATCGGCGGCCTGTGGACAGCGCAGGTCATCGCGTTGCGGACCGCCGCGACGGGGGCGCGGGTGGCGGTGGAGACCGGGCGGGCCCAGGCGTGGGCTCAGTTGGCGCAGGCGCTCGGGGTCGGGCAGAGCGGGATGGCCGTGCACGACGTGGGGCGGGTGCCGCCGCAGGGGGCGTCCGCGGGGAGTCCCGTGCTGGTGGTGCGGGACTGCGGGATGCGGCCGCCCCGGGGGCGGGTCGTCTCCGCGCCCTGGCAGTCCGTGCTGACGGTGCTGCCCTATCTGAGTCCCGTCGCGCCCCGGCTCGTGCGGCAGGCGCGGCTGGTGGGCGTGCAGCGGGTGTCGCCGGACGAAGCGGTGCAGATCGGGCGGCTGCTCGGGCTGCCGGGCGCTGACGTCGAGTCGCTGCCGACGCTCGCGGACGGCGTGACCTTGTGGTGCGCCGACCGGGACCGGCAGTACGTGATGACGCAGGCCACGGATGCCGAGACCGGATTGTTGGGTACCGCTCGGCGGATGGACTGACCGGACGGGGCGTCCGGTAATTCGCGGTGGAGTGTCTGGTGTTGAGCGCTTTGTCCGTCACTGTTTGATGTACGTGGATCGCTTCTGGATCGCTTCTGCGTGAGGCGTGACGCAATGGACAGCATTGGTGGGGTGGACTGCCCTGCCGTGCTCGTGGTTTTGGTGATTAGGCTGGGACAGGGCACGACGCCAGAACCCTTGAACGGGTCGGGCGCGTCCCTCAACGGGGAGAGCCAGGCGGATCGGACGACAGGAACGGTCGCCCCCCACCACGGCACGAGGGTGCTCGACCACATCAGGAGGCATTGTGAACAGCGATCGGGACGAGATCCGCGGGGGCTGGGACTCACCCGTCGATGATCAGTCCGACGCGGAGTCCGCTGCCGAGACGACGGGCGAGTTCACCATCGACTACGCGCCGCCTGCCTGGTACACGCAGAACGCCTCGGGCAGTGCGGGTGAGACGCCTTCGACGGCGCCCGTTTCCACGCCGGGCGCGTCTTCGGGCTCTTCCGCTGCGGTCGCGTCCGACTCGGAGGAGGCCGCCTCCGCGGTTTCCGGTTCGGATGTCGCTGATCCGGCTGTCCCTGGTCCGGCTGTCCCTGGTCCGGCTGCTTCCGCACCGGTGGCCCCCGCCATGCCCTCCTTCGCCGCTCCGCCGCCTCCGCCGCTGCCTCTGGGGCCGCCTTCGGCGGGAGTTCCGAGCGTGGTGCCCAAGTTGCCCGTGGGGAGTGGGTTTCAGCCTGCGGGTTCGGATGCCGCGGATGCTGCGGGCGCCTCGAGCACCTCGGGTGCCCCTAATGCCTCTGGTGCCTCCGGTGTTTCCGCTTCCGGGGATGACGTTGCTGTGGAGGGAGTGGAGGAGAACGACGCCACGGCTTCTGCTGCGGCTTCTGTCGCGCCTTCCGTCGCGCCTTCCTCCGTGCCGCCTGCCGCTTCCGGTGGTGGAGTCTCCGACTGGAGCGGGGCTCTCGCCGGGCCCGCGGCCTCCGTGCATGTGACTGGCGTCGTGCCCAAGAAGGACGTCGATGACCTTGCGGAAGCCAAGGAGCGCGAGGACGGCGGTCGGGACGATGCGGGTCAGGGGTCGGATGCGTCCGTATCCTCCTCCGCTGACAGTGATGTCGTCGAGCCTGTCGGTGAGAGCCTCGGCGGTGGCGATCTTGAGAGTGGCGCCACCATGCGGTTCTCCGCTCGTGCCCTGAAGCGGGAGTTCGAGGAGCGGGCGGCTGCGGCGGAGCGGGACGCGGATGCCGAGCGGGATGTGGAGGCCGACCGGTCGTCCGACGGATCCGACGTGACCTCCTCCTCCGACGTGGACGAGTCCGGGGAGGACGGCGGGTCCGACGAATCCGGTGAGGATGGGGGGAGTCGTTCTACTGACGCTGGCGATGACTCCAGCTCGGGAACCGGGTCCGTAGCCGAGGAAGTCGGGTCGTCCGGCTCCGCCGGTGCTGACGACGCCGTACAGGACTCCGTACCGTCCGCCTGGCCTCCGCCGCCCTCTCCTCAGGACGTGCTGCCTCCGTTGCCGCCCGCGTTCCAGCCCGCGGCTCCGGCCGCCGCGCCGCAGTGGCCCGCACCTGCGCCGACGGCTCCTGCGGCGCAGCAGCCGGTGCCGCCTGCCGCCGAGTCCGCGCAGCAGCAGGCGCCGGAGGTGCAGGCGCCTCAGGCTCAGCCTGCCGCGCCGGTTCAGCCGCAGACTCCGCAGCCTGCGCCGGGTACGTGGCCGACGTCCGCGCCTGCGCCTGCGCCCGCGCCTGCCGCTCAGCAGCCGCCGCAGGGTGGGTATGGGTTCCCGCAGTCCACACCTGCCGCCGCCCCCGGCGCGCCTTTCGCAGCGCCCGCTCAGAATTTCGCCCCGCCCGCCCCCGAGGCGCCGCAGGCTGGTTACGGGTTCCCGCAGACAGCGCCGCCTGCCGCAGCACCCGGTACGCCGGTCACGCCGACCCCGCCCGCCCAGAACTCCGCCCCCGCGCCTGCCGCCCCCGAGGCCCCGCAGAGCGGATACGGATTCCCCCAGTCCGCACCCACCGCCGCCCCCGGCGCACCCTTCGCGGCACCCGCTCCGCCTGCCCAGAACTCCGCCCCGCCCGCACCCACCGCCCCCGAAGCGCCGCAGGCTGGTTACGGGTTCCCGCAGACAGCGCCGCCTGCCGCAGCACCCGGCGCGCCCTTCGCTCCCGCCCCTCCCCCGCAGAACTCCGCCCCTGCCCCCGCCGCGCCGGTCGCCCCTGAATCGGCCGGCCAGAGCAGTGGATACGGGTTCCCGCAGGCGCCCGCCCCGCAAGGGCAGCAGCCGCCCGTACAGCCTGGGCAGCCGTTCCCGGGACAGCCGCAAGTTCCCGGGCAACAGGTCGTTCCCGGGGCGCAGCCCCTTCCGAACCAGCAGCCGCCTGCACCCCAGCAGCAGCCCCAGCCCCACGCCCAGGCCCAGCCCCAGGCCCAGCCCCACGTGCCCGCCCAGGCCCAGGCCCAGCCCCAGGCACCCCAGCAGCCCCAAGGCCCCGTCGACCCCCGTACCGGTGCCGCCTGGCCGCAGGCCGTGCAGCACGACCAGCGGGAGCGTACGAACCCCGGGGCTCCGCTCGGGTACACCGCCGCCGTCGAGCTGTCCTCCGACCGTCTGCTGCGCAACAGCAAGCAGAAGGCCAAAAGCAGTCGGCCCACGGGCGGTTCGCGGTTCAAGCTCGGCGGCAAGAAGGAGGAGGCCGAGCGGCAGCGCAAACTGGAGCTGATCCGGACCCCGGTTCTCTCCTGCTACCGCATCGCCGTCATCAGCCTCAAGGGCGGCGTCGGCAAGACGACCACCACCACCGCGCTGGGCTCCACACTCGCCACGGAGCGGCAGGACAAGATCCTCGCGATCGACGCCAACCCGGACGCCGGTACGCTCGGCCGACGCGTGCGGCGCGAGACCGGGGCGACCATTCGTGACCTCGTCCAGGCGATCCCGTACATCAACTCGTACATGGACATCCGCCGCTTCACCTCGCAGGCGCCGTCCGGGCTCGAGATCATCGCCAACGACGTCGACCCGGCCGTGTCGACCACGTTCAACGACGAGGACTACCGGCGCGCGATCGACGTACTGGGCAAGCAGTACCCGATCATCCTCACCGACTCCGGTACGGGGCTGCTGTACAGCGCCATGCGCGGGGTTCTCGACCTCGCCGATCAGCTGATCATCATCTCCACGCCGTCCGTGGACGGCGCGAGCAGTGCCTCGACGACGCTGGACTGGCTCTCCGCGCACGGGTACGCCGATCTCGTCTCGCGGTCCATCACCGTCATCTCCGGTGTGCGCGAGACCGGCAAGATGATCAAGGTCGACGACATCGTGTCGCACTTCGAGACGCGGTGCCGTGGCGTTGTCGTCATCCCCTTCGACGAGCATCTCGCCGCCGGCGCCGAGGTTGATCTCGACATGATGCGGCCCAAGGTGCGGGAGGCGTACTTCAACCTCTCCGCGATGGTCGCGGAGGACTTCGTACGGGCTCAGCAGCAGCAGGGGCTGTGGACGTCGGACGGGAATCCGCCTCCGCATCTGGCTCCGCCGATGCCGGGGCAGCAGGCGCAGCCGCCCCAACAGCCGCAGCCTCAACCTCCGGCTCAGCCGGCGCAGCCCGGGCAGCAGCCGCAGCCCTACGCTCCCCAGCAACCTCAGCCGTACGCTCCCCAGCAGCCCCAGCAGCCCCAGCCCGGGCAGCAGCAGCCCTACCCGCAGCAGCCTGCAGCGCCCCAGGGGTGGCAGCACCAGCCGCAGCAACAGCAACAGCAACAGCAACAGGCTCCCCCGCCCGCACAGCCCGGCGCGCCCTTCCAGCAGCCGCCGCCTCCACAGCAGTAGCAGTAGCAGTAATCACCCCCGACTCGTCAGTGGGCCCGCACCGTTCCCCGGTGCGGGCCCACCGGCATATACGCCTCCGCATGCCGCGCCCGGCACCCGGCACCCGGCACCCGGCACCGGGGGCTGTGCCCCCCTCCCCCAAGTTCTCGACTGCGCTCGAACAGGGGGGACCCCCATCGCCGCGCGGAACGCCTGACCACAGCGGAGCCTGACCACCAGGTCACGTCACACCTCCCACCGGCGTCACTCCTCCACCAGCCATGCGTCAGTGGTCTCGACCAATGTGTGCGCCATACCGGTCAATTCGTTATTTCCGCAGGCCACATGGGGTGCACACGCCGTTGACGCGCGCAGACCGGCGCTGGTAAACACACAGCAACCAGCTGACGTTCCTTGATCAATCAACGTGCGAACAACGTGCACCAAACGTGCAACCAGCCATCCCTGCGCGAGCGATGACGCGAGGTCACCGACCCATGGACACACAAGATCAGCACGGCAGATCAGCAGCACCGGCAGCACTTGCAGCAGCGCCAAATGCAGCACCACGGCCCCACCCCCACCGCCGCCTCAAGCTCACCCTCGCCGGTGGCGTCGCCGCGTTCACTCTGACGGCCGGTCTCGCCACGCCGCTCAATCCGGCGCCGCAGCTCGCACAGGCCAAGGACGACGGCGGGAAGAAGGTGCTCACCGTCGCCGTGGCGCAGAGTGTCGACTCGCTCAGCCCGTTCCTCGCCCAGCGGCTGCTCAGCACCAGCATCCACCGGTTGACGTACGAGTACCTCACGAACTACGACGCCAAGGACAACAAGGCGATCCCGGGGTTCGCCACCAAGTGGGAGTCCTCCTCCGACAAGCTGACCTGGACGTACACCATCCGGGGCGACTCCAAGTGGTCGGACGGGAAGCAGGCCACCGCCGAGGACGCGGCGTGGACGTTCAACAAGGTGATGTCCAAGGAAGGCACCGCCACCGCGAACTCGAACTTCGTCACCAACTTCAGGAAAGTGACCGCGCCGAGCCCCACCAAGCTGGTCATCGAGCTGAAGAAACCGCAGGCCACGATGGCCGCCCTCGACGTGCCGATCGTTCCCAAGCACGTCTGGGAGAAGGTCGACGACATCTCGAAGTTCAACAACGACAAGGACTTCCCCGTCGTCGGCAACGGGCCGTTCACCTTGACGGACTACAAGGTCGACCAGTACGTACGGCTGAAGGCCAATAAGGACTTCTGGCGCGGTCCTGCCAAGTTCGACGAGCTGGTCTTCAAGACGTACAAGGACCAGGACGCCGCCGTCTCCGCCCTCAGGAAAGGCGAGGTGTCGTTCGTGGCCGGGCAGCCCGCGCTGACGCCCGCGCAGGCCGAGTCCTTGAAGAACGAGGACAACATCAAGGTCAACGAGGGGCCGGGGCGGCGCTTCTTCGCCCTCGCCACCAATCCCGGCGCCAAGACCCTCGACGGCAAGAAGTTCGGCGACGGGCATCCCGCGCTGCTCGACAAGAGGGTGCGGCAGGCCCTCTTCCTCTCCGTGGACAGGGAAGCCCTCGTCGACAAGGTCTTCCAGGGGCACGCCGTCGAAGGTGCCGGCTACATTCCGCCGCGCTTCTCCGACTACGCCTGGAAGCCGTCCGCCGACCAGGAGCTGAAGTACGACCCGAAGCGCGCCGCCGCCCTCCTCGACGAGGCCGGGTACAAGAAGGGCAGTGACGGGAAGCGGGTGGGGAAGGACGGGAAGCCGCTGGACTTCCGCATCCTGTGCCACGCCACCGACCCCAACGACAAGGCCGTCGGGAAGTATCTGAAGGAGTGGTGGGGGGACCTCGGGATCGGGCTCGAGGTCAACTGTCTCGACGACGTGTCCGTGCCGTGGTACGCGGGCGAGTACGACCTCGCCTTCGACGGGTGGTCCGTCAACCCCGACCCCGACTTCGTCCTCGGCATCCACACCTGCGCCGCGCTGCCGAAGAAGGCCAAGGAGAGCGCCGCCACGGACAACTTCATCTGCGACAAGAAGTTCGACGGTCTGTACGACAAGCAGCTCGCCGAGTACGACCAGGGCAAGCGCGCCGACATCGTGAAGCAGATGCAGTCGTGGCTGTACGACTCCGGGTACATGAACGTCCTCGCGTACCCGAACGCCGTCGAGGCCTACCGCACCGACCAGATCAAGTCCATCACCACCATGCCGACGGCCGCCGGCAACATCTTCGGCCAGGACGGATATTGGAGCTGGTGGTCCGCCGTGCCCGCGGATGGGAAGAGTTCTTCCAAGGACGGCAGCTCGACCGGTGTCATCATCGGTATCGCCGCTGCCGCGGTGGTGCTCGTGGGCGGCGGAGTCCTGTTCGCCCTGCGCCGCCGTTCTACCGCAGAGGACCGCGAGTAACGCATGACCGCTGACAGCAATCCCGCACTGCTCGACACCGAGGGCCCCAAGGGTCCCGGGGCCGACGGCGACCCGGCTGCGGCCGGGGCGCCGTCGGCCCGCGGGCCCCGGGACCGCAACACCCGCGCCTACCTCCTCTATGTGGCGGGCAAGATCGGCGGCGCGGTCGTGTCGCTGTTCGCCGTGCTCGTCACCAGCTTCTTCCTGTTCCGGCTGATTCCCGGCGACCCCGTCAAGCAGATGACGGGCGGCAAGCGCGTCTCCGCCGAACAACTCACCGCGATGCGCAAGGAGTTCGGCCTCGACAAGTCGGTCATGGCCCAGTTCTGGGACTACACCGGCAACGTACTGACCGGCGACTTCGGCACGTCGTACCAGTTCCACGCCCCCGTGATGGACAAGATCACCGAGGCGCTGCCCGCGACGCTCCTGCTCACCGGAACGGCGTACGTCCTCTACACGATCATCGGCATCTGGCTCGGCACGCGCACCGCGTGGCGCAACGGAAAGTTCGGCGACCGCTTCAACACCGGGCTCGCCCTGACGCTGTACTCGGTGCCGTCGTTCTGGCTGGGGCTGCTGCTGATCATCACCTTCTCGGTGGGCATCGGGCCCATTCCCGGGATGTTCCCGACCGGCGGTCTGGAGTCCGGGGGTGAGACCGGCTTCGCGTACGTCATCGACGTCGCGCACCACATGGTGCTCCCCGTCGTCACGCTGGTCGCCGTCGGGTACGCGCAGACGCTGCTCGTCATGCGGTCCTCCCTGCTCGACGAGATGGGGAGCGACTATCTGACGACCGCGCGGGCGAAAGGGCTCAGGGACGATCTCGTACGGCGTCGGCACGCCGTTCCCAACGCCATGCTGCCGACCGTCACCCTGATGTTCGTCAACCTCGGCACGGTCGTGGCGGGCGCCATCCTCGTCGAGACCGTGTTCTCCTGGCCTGGCCTCGGAGGGCTCTTCTACCAGGCGCTGAGCGTGCCCGACCTGCCGCTGGTGCAGGGGCTTTTCTTCGTCTTCTCCGTCGCGGTGATCCTGATGAACACCCTCGCCGACGTGATCTATCCGCTGCTCGATCCCCGGGTGGGCCGATGACGACCGAATCCGCACCGACCGACCCGACACCGACCGGTCCGACACCGACCGGACCCGCGCCCGCCGACTCCGCGCCGGTCGCCCCCGCGGCAGCCGCGAAGAGCGCGCGATCGCTCGCCTGGACGCGGCGCAGGCACTCCGTGGCGCGCTTCTGGCGCGATTACCGCACGCACCGCGCCGGGCTCGTCGGCCTCGCCGTGCTCGTCCTGATCGCCCTCGCCGCGGTCTTCGCTCCGCTGCTCGTCGGCTCCGACGCGCAGAGCGTGACCGACGCGCCGGGTGATCCGATGGAGTCGCCCAGCGGGGAGTTCCCGCTGGGGACCGACCAGTTCGGGCGCGACCTGCTGGGCCTGCTCGTGTGGGGCGCGCGCATGTCGCTGACCGTGGGGCTGCTCGCCGCCGTGCTCTCGGTGGCCATCGGCACGCTCGTCGGCATCACCGCCGGGCACTTCAAGGGCTGGTACGCCACCGTGATCATGCGCATCACGGACTGGTTCCTTGTGATGCCGACGCTCGTGCTCGCCATCGCGCTCGCCGCGGTGATGTCCGGCACGATCTGGACGATCATCCTGGCGATCGGCGTGACGACCTGGCCGACCACGGCGCGCCTGGTCCGGGCGCAGACCCTCGCCGTGGAGTCCCGCCCCTACATCGAGCGGGCGCAGGCCCTGGGCGGCGGCCACGGCCACATCATGGCCCGGCACGTCCTGCCCAACGTCATGCCGCTCGTCCTCGCGCAGACCACGCTGGTCATCTCCGGCGCCATCCTCACCGAGGCCACACTCGCGTTCCTCGGCCTCGGCGACCCGACGAGCGTCTCCTGGGGCGGGCTGCTGCAGGACGCGCGCGAGGCGGGCGCGGTCAGCGCAGGGCACTGGTGGTACCTCGCCCCGCCCGGTCTCGCCATCGCCGTCGTCGCGCTGGCGTTCACGCTGTGCGGCCGCGCTGTGGAATCCGTGCTCAACCCCAGGCTGGGGGCCTCCCGTTGACCGACATGACCCAAGCGAGCCCGACCCAGGCGAGCCCGCCGCGGCTCCTCGACGTACGCGAACTCGAAGTGACGTACGCGAACGGCGCCGCCGCGGTCCGCGGCGTGAACCTGCACGTCGACGCGGGGCAGAAGCTCGGCGTCGCCGGCGAGTCGGGGTGCGGCAAGTCCACGCTCGCGCTCGCCCTGCTGCGGCTGCTTCCCGCGGGCGCCGAGGTGTCCGGCGAGATCCTGCTCGACGGCGAGGACATCCTCACCATGAAATGGGGGCGGGTCCGCGCGGTGCGCTGGGCCGGTGCGTCGATCGTGTTCCAGGGCGCGATGCACTCCCTGAACGCCGTCCACCGCATCGGCGACCAGATCGCCGAGCCGATTCTGCTGCACAAGAAGGCGACGCAGGCCGGCGCGAAGACCAAGGTCGGCGAGCTCCTCGAACACGTGGGGCTGCCCGCCGCCCGCGCGGAGGCCTATCCGCACGAGCTGTCCGGCGGCCAGCGTCAGCGCGTGATGATCGCGATGGCGCTCGCCTGCGATCCGCGGCTGATCATCGCCGACGAGCCGACCACCGCCCTCGACGTGATGATCCAGGCGCAGATCCTGCGTCTGATCGAGCAGTTGGTGGCCGAGCAGGACCTCGGCCTGATGATGATCAGCCACGACCTGGCCGTGCTCTCCGACACGTGTGACCGGCTCGCGGTGATGTACGCGGGCCGTGTCGTCGAGGAAGGTCCGGCCTCCGAGGTCTACGAGAACGCCAGGCACCCGTACGGGAAGGCGCTCTCGGCGGCCTTCCCCCGCATCGGTGACGTGGCGTCGCGGTTCGCCCCGCGCGGTCTGCCGGGCGATCCGCCCGACCCGTCCGCGCTCCCCACGGGCTGTACGTTCCATCCTCGCTGCCCGGTCGTCCTCGACACCTGCGCCACGGAGGACCAGGCGCTGCGGGACGCGGGACCGCATCATCGCGCGGCCTGCGTGCACGCGGGCGCGCCGCTGCCCGCACAGCCCACGTCGGCTCCCGCGACGGCGGAGCGCACACCGTGACCGAGAGCCCCCGTCAAGAGGACGCGCGCATGACCACGCAGGAACCCGGCACGGCCACCGCCCCGGAACCCGGTGGGCCGCTGCTCACCGCCGCCGGTCTGCACATCGCCTTCCCCGGCCGTCGCGGCGGGCCCACCGCGCGCGCCGTGGACGGCGTCGACCTCGACATCAAGGGCGGCGAGATCGTCGCGCTGGTCGGCGAGTCGGGCTGCGGCAAGACGACGCTGGCCCGCTCGCTGCTCGGCCTCGTGCCGCCGACGTCCGGCAACGTCACGTTCGGCGGCAAGCCGCTGAACTACTCGGGCCGCGCCCTCAAGGCGTACCGCAAGCGGGTCCAGCTGGTCCTCCAGGACCCGAGCGGGTCCCTCAATCCGCGGCACACGGTGTACGACGCCGTGGCGGAGGGGCTGCGCATCCACGGGTACCGGGGCGACGAGCGGGCGGCGGTCGCGGGGGCGCTCTCGCGGGCCGGCCTGCGCCCTCCGGAGCGGTTCTTCCTGCGGTACCCGCACGAGCTCTCCGGCGGCCAGCGCCAGCGCGTCGTCATCGCGGGCGCGCTGGTCCTCGAACCCGAACTCATCGTCGCCGACGAGCCGGTGGCCTCTCTGGACGCGTCCGTGCGCGGCGAGATCCTCGCGCTGCTGCTGCGGCTGCGCGACGAACTGGGCCTGTCCGCGCTGGTGGTGACGCACGACCTCGGCCTCGCGTGGAACATCGCGGACCGGGTCGCGGTGATGTACCTGGGCCGGATCGTGGAGACGGGAACGGTGGAGGAGGTCCTGACGGCGCCTCAGCACCCCTACACGCAGGCCCTGCTGTCGGTCCTGCCCGAGGCACCCGGCGACCCGGTCGTCCTCACGGGCGAGCCACCGGACCCGTCCCGCATCCCGGGCGGCTGCCGGTTCCACGCCCGCTGCCAGGTACTCGCCTCCGGCGAGGCGGAACGAGCGGGAGTCGCGGACCGCTGCCGCGGGGAGGACTTGGCGGTGCTCTCCGGAGAGGGCGAGACACAGGTCGCCTGCCACTGGGCCGCTGCGCGCCAACGCTGACGTGCGGCTCGGTTGGGGCCGCCCGCGCAGTTCCCCGCGAGTTCCCCGCGCCCCTGCAACGCGCTCGCCGTGGAGCCCGGGCCGGTGATCGCGTGCGCGTACATCGTGGTTGCTCGCGCAGTTCCCCGCGCCCCTGGGACGCGCCCGCAGGGCGCTTCTTCAGGGGCGCGGGGAACTGCGCGACCAGCCTTCCACCGGCCCGCTGCCGAGCGACGACCCGTTGCCCCACGGCGGGGCAGTTTTCAGGGGCGCGGGGAACTGCGCGATCCGCCCCACCCGGCTGCGGGCAGAGACCGCTCACGCCGCCCGGGGCGCTACGCCCGGTTCGCCGCCGCCACGAGCTCCCCGCACCGCTTCACGTCGTCCGCCATCGCGACGAGCAGTGCGTCGATCGTGTCGAACTTGGCCTGGCCGCGGACGAAGGCCAGGAAGTCCACGGCCACGTGCAGCCCGTACAGGTCGAGGCCGACGCGGTCGATCGCGTATGCCTCGACCGTCCGCTCCGTCCCGTCGAACTGCGGATTCGTGCCGACCGAGATCGCCGCCGGCATCGCCTCGCCCTGGGCGTGCAGCCACCCTGCGTAGACGCCGTCCGCGGGGACGGCGGTGTGCGGCAGGGTCTCCACGTTGGCGGTGGGGAAGCCCAGCTCGCGCCCGCGCTGCGCACCGCGCACGACGACGCCCTCGACGCGGTGCGGGCGGCCGAGGATCTCCGCCGCCCCGGTGACGTCGCCCTCGGCGATCAGGCGCCGGGTCAGCGTCGAGGAGAACGGCTCGCCGCCACCCGCCTCACCGCTCACGTACAGGTCGATGACGTCCACTTCGTAGTCGTACGTTCCGCCGAGCTCGGCCAGGAAGTCGACGTTGCCCGCCGCCTTGTGGCCGAAGCGGAAGTTGGGGCCCTCGACGACCACGCGCGCGTGCAGCTTGTCGACGAGGACCTTGACCACGAAGTCTGCCGGCGACAGCTTCGAGAACTCGGTGGTGAAGGGGAGGATCAGCAGCGCGTCCACGCCCAGCTCGGCCATCAGCTCGGCGCGCCGGTGGTGCGGGGCGAGCAGCGGCGGATGGCTGCCGGGGCGGACGACCTCACTGGGGTGCGGGTCGAAGGTGACGACGACGGCGGGCACGCCGAGCTCACGGGCGCGCTCCACCGCACGGCCGATGATGAGCTGATGCCCGCGGTGCACGCCGTCGTAGGAACCAATGGTGACGACGCTGCGCCCCCAGTCCTGGGGGATGTCCTCCAAGCCACGCCAGCGCTGCACTTCTTTGCTCCTCGCCGAACCCGTATACGTCACGTACATCTGTACGTTCCCATTGCTGATTGCGCAGGACTAAGAGTGCCATGCCGACACCTCGCGGCTCGCACCGGAGGGAGTGGCGGGGGTCACTCCCGCGCGTCACTCCTAGGCCAGGACGCGGACACCGCCCGCGAGGTTCTCGATCAGCCGCAGGGCGCTCGGGCCGACCAGGGCGGCCCAGTCCTGCGGGGCGTCGGCCAGCCAGCCGGTGAGGAGCGCGGCGAAGCCCGGACGGCCGCGGGCCAGTTCGACGAGGCACCGGTCGCAGCGGGACGCGCCCTCCGGAGTGCGGACGAGCAGCAGCGCGGTGCGGTGTACGCGCTCGCGGGTGCGGTCATCGCCGCGCTCCGCCGCGCCGTGCACCACCGCGCCGTGCACCACCGCGCGCAGGACGCTCTCCAGGACGGCGGCGTCCCGCTCCTGGCTCAGCAGGACGTCGAGCAGTTCGCCGCGCAGGGCGCGTGAGGCGGCGGTGCCGGGTGCGGCCAGCACGGGCGCGAGGGCCGCACGGACCTGTACGTGTCTGCTGTGCAGGAGTCCCGCGACCAGAGGGAAGAGGACGGGGCGCACGCCGGGGCCGTGTTCCAAGCGCCGGTCGATGTACGCGACGGCGGGCGCGGCCGTTTCGGGGCGGGTCTCCAGGAGGTCGTGGACGAGGGTGGCGACGCGGCGGGCGAGGGCGGGCGTGGTCACGTCGGCGAGGCAGCACAGGATGGCGTCGGCGGCCGGGTCCGGGGCGTGCAGCCGGGTGCGGAAGGCGTCGAGGACGGGTTCGGGGTGGGTCGTCAGGGCGGCGGCGAGGGCACTCGCGGGGAGCCGCGGGTCCCCGGCGGCGAAGCGGTGCAGGGCGTGCGGCAGGTGTTGGGCGCGGGTCTGCGGGTCGCGTACGAGGAGGGCGAGGGCGGCGCCGTGGAGGGCCTCGTCGGCGGGGTGGGCGAGCAGCGCGAGGGCGGCGCACCGCAGGAGGGCGTGTTCGGCGGCGGTCGTGGTGTGCGGGGCGGCGCGCAGGCCGTAGGCGGCGGCCGCCACACGCCGTGCGGGGCGTTCGTCGCGGGCCCAGCGGTCGACGGCCCGGCACAGGGCGGCGGGCTCCTCCTCCGCGAGTGCGGCGAGCAGCTCGTCGGCCCGGGCGTGCGCGCTGTCGACGAGGGCCTCGGTGAGGTCGTCGATGGCGCGGTGCCGGTGGGTGTGGAGCAGTGCCTGCGCGGCGGAGGCGACGGTGGCGTCGGGCGCCGCGTCCAGCGGCCGCTCGTCGGCGAACCACCGTGCGAGGAGCGGCTGTACGTTCGTGGGGTCGGCGCGGAGCAGTGCGGCGACGGCGTCGAGGCGGCGGCCCGGGGCCCCCGGGGGGCCGTCGTGCACGACGAGCCGGCGCAGCAGCGAGAACCGGTCGGCCTCGGACAGCGGCAGCCGCAGCCAGAACGCCGTCCCGAACTCGCCGCGCCCGGCGAGGGGTTCGAGCACCGCGAGGTAGGGCGTCGCGTCGGGCACGCGCAGCAGCACCTCGCTGAGAAGGTGCGAGGCCCACCACGCGGCATCCCCCAGCTCCCCCGCCCCGCCCCCACAGGGCCCCTCTCCCCCGAACTCCACCAGCGCGTCGGTGAGCTCCCCCAGCCGCGAGGCCAGCTCCGCGGCCCCCCGCTGCCGCCCGAGCAACAACAGGGCCTGAACCACGGGCCCGATCCGGTGCCGCGGCACGGGGAGGGGGCGGGCGGGAGCGGGGGCCGGGGCGGACGTGCTGCCAGGCCTGCGCCGACGCTGCTCCGGAACCACGGGGCCGCCCCGCCCCCCACCCCTATGCCGATGCACCAGCGCCCCCAGAGCCCCGTCCACGTCCAGATGTGTCCCTTGGAGCCAGTCGGCCATTTCCTCGTGTGCGAAGCGGTAGCCCGTGCCGGCCGGTACGAGGAGTCCCTCCGTGAGTACCGCCGACGCCCAGCCCGTGCAGCCGTGGAGCCGTGCCGCCCACGGGAAGGTTTCCTCGAAGGAGGACCTGTCCAGCTCGCCGTGGCCGGGGCCGAGGCAGCGGCGTGCCGCCTCGTGGATCTGGCCGGCCACCCTCGCCGCCAAGCGGCGCACCGCGCTCCCGCGCAGACCGTTCGCCGCCGCGAGCCGCACCGCCACCCGCAGGCACAGCAGGTCCAGGTAGGCACCGAAGATGTCGTCGCGGCCGGGCGTGCCCGGCGGTGGGGTGCCCGGCGGTGCGGCGTCCAGCGTCGCGCACCGTACTTCGGAGAGCAGTCGCAGGGCCAGCGGGTGCCGGGCGTCGGCGGGGGCCAGCGCGTCGTCCGGGATGCCGTGGAGCGCGCGGGCCCGGCTCGCCTGCGGTTCCGGCAGGTCCCCGAGGCGTACGCAGCCGGGAAGCTCCGCGCCGTCCGCCGCCGCGTGCGGCGACGCCGCGTGCAGCGACGCCGCGTCGAAGTGGGCGCCGGCCTGCTCCCAGTACTCCGCGCGGCAGGCGATGACGAGCCGCGTCTCCGTGTCCCGCAGCCAGCGGGCCGTGTCCGCGCTCCACCGCGCCAGGCGGTGGGCGAGCACGGCCGGCATCTCCTCGGGGCCGTCGAGCAGCAGCAGGAGCGGTCGCCCGGCGTTCCGTACGAGCCGGGCCACTCGGTCGGCCCCCAGGTCTCCGAGGGCCTGCTCGTCCCCCGCCGACGCCGTGAGGATGCGACCCGCGCGGTCGAGCGTCCGCTCCACCGCGTCGGCCACGGACGCGTCCGTGCCCCGCAGGTCCGCGCCGCGCAGCCACAGTGTGGGGGCGGGCTCGGCGCCCCTGGAGCGTCGCGCGGCGAGCGCGGCCAGCTCCGTCGTGCGTCCCGTGCCGGGGTCGCCGACGAGACCGAGGACACGGGCGGGTCCGGTCATGAAGGAGGCGAACTCCCGCACGGTGTCGGGGCGTTCGACCGGTTCGTGGAGCGGGGCGGGTGGGCCGTCGGAGCCCACCGAGACGGCCGTGAGGTGCAGTGCGCCCGCGAGGTTGAGGTCCTCTCCGTACGCGGGAACGGTCGCGGCGTTGCGTGCGACGAGCTCGGCGAGCGGCCCGCCCGGGTCGGCTGCGGCCGCCTCCATGAGCGAGACGGCGTAGCCCGCCGGGCGGTGGGCGCGGCCCTCCGGGTCGTGGGGAGAGGGCTCGAAGCTCCGGCGGGGCTGCAGGGCCGTGCCGAGGACGGCGAGCACGGCGCCCGTCGCCGCGTCCACGACCGGCCCGCCCGCGGCGCCGCCGCCGAGCCGCAGCGCGTCGGCGCCGTCCGTGCCGATCGCCAGTTCCAGGGCGGCGCCCACCGGGTGGCAGCGGTCCGTCGCCGTATACGTGACCGCCGAGGTGCCGAGAACCCGCGCCTCGCGCCAGCCGCCCGCGGCGATGCGTACGTACGTGCCGGTCGCCACGGACGCCCGGGCGCCGAGCGGCAGGGGCCGCAGTCCGAGTCCTTCGGTGCGGACGAGGGCGAGGTCGGTGCCGGGCAGCTCCGCCACGGCCTCGGCGGGCACCACGCAGGTGCGGTCGTCCGGCGCGTGCAGGACGATCCGGGCGAGCCCGTCGACCGCCTCGTGGCTGGTGACGACCGTGCCGTGCTCGTCCGCGGCGAACCCCGTGCCGCGCGGCCGCCCCGCGAGATCGCAGACCCGCACCAGAGGCAGCTCCGGCGCCGGAACCGAGAAGCCGTCCCGGCCGCGTCCCGCCATGCTCCAACCTCCCCGCCGTGCCCCGTTCCTCCGACCGTAGGTCGGGGGTGATCAGCGGGACAGGTGACGGCGTGAACGCGCCCCCTTACAGCCCCCCGGTTCACTCCGAGCGCCTGCCCGATGGGGTGAATGGGGGCGTGCCAGTGGATAGACCTCTAGAGGGGGGAATCGTGGGGGGGGGGGGGGGGGGGGGGGGGGGGGGCGCCCCCCCCCCCCCCCCCCCCCCACTACATCACAGAGGTACGCCGGCGTCAGGCGAAGACGGCGAGGCTCTTGGCCTTTCCCCGCGACTCCTCCGCGAGGACCAGGAAACGGCCCTCCGGGTCGAAGACGGCCACGGCGCCCACACCCGCGTACTCCTCGGGCATGTCGATCCGGACGCCGTTGAGCAGCAGTCTGCCGCGCTTGTCGTCCACGTCCCAGCGCGGGAAGGCCCGGCCCGCGGCCTCGGCGACGGGCATCACGGTCAGCTCCTCCTGGAGCTGGTCGAGGGTCTTCGCCGAGTCGAGCTTGTAGGGGCCGACGCGGGTGCGGCGCAGCGCGGTCAGGTGACCGCCGACGCCGAGGTCGGCTCCCAGGTCGCGGGCGATGGCCCTGATGTACGTACCGGAGGAGCAGACGACGGAGACGACCAGGTCGAGCACGGGCGTACCGTCCTCGGCGACGGCGTCGCGGACGTCGTACACCGTGAAGGAGGAGATCGTGACCGGCCTGGCCGGGATCTCGAAGTCCTCGCCCTTGCGGGCCCTGGCGTACGACCGCTTGCCGTCGATCTTGATGGCGCTGACCTTCGACGGCACCTGCATGATGTCGCCGGACAGCTTGGCGATGCCCGCGTCGATGGCCTCGCGGGTGACCTTCGAGGCGTCCGCCGACGAGGTGATCTCGCCCTCGGCGTCGTCGGTCAGCGTGTTCTGCCCGAGGCGGATCGTGCCCAGGTACTCCTTCTCGGTCAGCGCGAGGTGGCCGAGGAGCTTGGTGGCGCGCTCGACGCCGAGCACGAGGACACCGGTCGCCATGGGGTCGAGGGTGCCCGCGTGCCCGACGCGGCGGGTCTTGGCGATCCCGCGCATCTTGGCCACCACGTCGTGCGAAGTGAAGCCGGACGGCTTGTCGACGATGACAAGGCCGTCCGGCGTGGTGCCGCTGTTGCTCATGCTCGGGCGTCGCCGTCCGTCTCTTCGTCGGACTCGTCCTCGGGCTTGCGGTACGGGTCCGCGCCGCCCGCGAACTCGGCGCCGGCCGAGACCTCCCGCACCTTGGCGTCGGACATCCGTGCCTTGTCGAGGAGGTCCTCGATGGCACGCGCGTTGTCCGGCAGGGCGTCCGCGACGAAGGACAGGGTCGGCGTGAACTTCACGCCCGCGGCCTGTCCGACCGCCGACCGGAGGACGCCCTTGGCGCTCTCCAGGCCCGCGGCGGCCGCCGCACGGTCCTCGTCGTCGCCGTAGACCGTGTAGAAGACCGTGGCCTCCCGCAGGTCACCGGTCACCCGGGTGTCCGTGATCGTCACGTGCGTGCCGAGCCGCGGGTCCTTGATCCCGCGCTGCAGCTTCTGAGCAACCACCTCTCGGATGAGGTCCGCCAGCCTTTTCGCCCGCGCGTTGTCGGCCACTGCTCCGTCTCCCTTATCCCCGGGCATTCCCTGGGCTTGTCTTGCTGTGTTCAATCATCGTCGCCGTGCAGCCGCCGTCGTACCGACAGCAGCTCCACTTCGGGCCGGGCGGCGACGAGGCGCTCGCACCGGTCCAGTACGTCGTGGAGGTGGCCCGCGTCGCCTGACACCACCGCGAGGCCGATCTCGGCTCTGCGGTGCAGGTTCTGACCGCCCACTTCCGCCGCGCTCACCGCGTACTTGCGCTGGAGCTCGGCGACGATCGGACGGACGACGGAGCGTTTCTCCTTCAGCGAATGTACGTCGCCGAGGAGCAGATCGAAGGACAGAGTCCCCACATACATGTGTGTCCGGATGTCCCGCCGGTACGGGGTCGAGGCCCCACCAACCACTTGGCGGGGACACAAGAACCGTACACGGAACGGCCGGGGCCGATCGACGGGATTTTCCCCGTCGACCGGCCCCGACACGAACCGAGCGGATCAGATCAGTGAACTGATCAGCCGCGCGGCTTCTCGCGCATCTCGTACGTCGCGATGACGTCGTCGATCTTGATGTCGTTGAAGTTGCCGAGGTTGATACCGCCCTCGAACCCTTCGCGGATCTCGGTGACGTCGTCCTTGAAGCGGCGCAGACCCTCGATGTTGAGGCTCTCCGCGATGACCTTGCCGTCGCGGAGCAGTCGGGCCTTGGTGTTGCGCTTGACCTCGCCGGAGCGGATGAGCACACCCGCGATGTTGCCGAGCTTGGACGAGCGGAAGACCTCGCGGATCTCCGCGGTGCCGAGCTCGACCTCCTCGTACTCCGGCTTGAGCATGCCCTTGAGGGCCGCCTCGATCTCCTCGATGGCCTGGTAGATCACCGAGTAGTAGCGGACGTCGACGCCCTCGCGCTCCGCCATCTGCGCGGCACGGCCGGCCGCACGGACGTTGAAGCCGATGACGATGGCGTCGGAGCCCATCGCCAGGTCGATGTCCGACTCGGTGACCGCACCCACACCGCGGTGCAGGACGCGGATGTCGACCTCTTCGCCGACGTCGAGCTGGAGCAGCGAGGACTCGAGAGCCTCCACCGAACCGGACGCGTCGCCCTTGATGATGATGTTGAGGTCCTGGACCAGACCGGCCTTGAGCACCTGGTCGAGGTCCTCGAGGGACACCCGGCGGGTGCGCTTGGCGAACGCGGCGTTGCGCTCACGGGCCGCACGCTTCTCGGCGATCTGACGCGCCGTACGGTCCTCGTCGACAACCAGGAAGTTGTCGCCGGCACCCGGCACGTTGGTGAGACCGAGAACGAGGACGGGAGTCGACGGGGTCGCCTCCTCGACGTTCTCGCCCTTGTCGTCGAGCATCGCGCGGACTCGGCCGTACGCGTCACCGGCGACCATCGTGTCGCCGACGCGGAGGGTACCGCGCTGGACGAGGACGGTCGCGACGGCGCCGCGGCCCTTGTCGAGGTGGGCCTCGATCGCGATGCCCTGCGCGTCCTGCTCCGGGTTGGCCCGCAGGTCGAGCGAGGCGTCCGCGGTCAGGACCACGGCCTCGAGCAGCTGCTCGATGTTCTGGCCCTGGCGCGCGGAGATGTCGACGAACATCGTGTCGCCGCCGTACTCCTCGGCCACCAGACCGAACTCGGTGAGCTGACCGCGCACCTTGGTCGGGTCGGCACCCTCGACGTCGATCTTGTTGACCGCGACCACGATCGGCACGTCGGCCGCCTTGGCGTGGTTCAGCGCCTCGATCGTCTGCGGCATCACACCGTCGTTCGCCGCGACCACGAGGATCGCGATGTCGGTGGACTTCGCACCACGGGCACGCATGGCGGTAAACGCCTCGTGACCCGGGGTGTCGATGAAGGTGATGGCGCGCTCTTCGCCGTTGACCTCGGTCGCGACCTGGTAGGCACCGATGTGCTGGGTGATGCCACCGGCCTCGCCCGCGACGACGTTCGTCTTGCGAATGGCGTCGAGGAGTCGGGTCTTACCGTGGTCGACGTGACCCATGACGGTGACGACCGGGGGACGCGAGACGAGCATCTCCTCGCCGCCCTCGTCCTCGCCGAACTCGATGGAGAACGACTCGAGGAGCTCGCGGTCCTCCTCCTCCGGGCTGACGATCTCGAGGACGAAGTTCATCTCGTCCGCGAGGAGCTTCAGCGTCTCGTCGGAGACGGACTGCGTGGCGGTGACCATCTCACCGAGGTTCATCATCACGCCGACCAACGAGGCCGGGTTCGCGTTGATCTTCTCGGCGAAGTCGGTCAGCGAGGCACCGCGCGACAGGCGGACGGTCTGTCCGTTGCCGCGAGGCAGCATGACGCCGCCCACCGACGGGGCCTGCATGGCCTCGTACTCCTGGCGCCTCTGCCGCTTCGACTTGCGGCCGCGACGGGCGGGCCCGCCGGGACGGCCGAACGCACCCTGCGTGCCACCACGGGCACCGGGACCACCGGGACGGCCACCGAAGCCGGGACGACCGCCGAAGCCGCCGCCACCACCGGGACGACCGGCACCGCCGCCACCCGGACCGCCGGGACGGCCGGCGAAGCCGCCGCCACCGCCACCGGGACGACCCGCGAAGCCGCCGCCACCGGGACGACCGCCACCGCCGCCACCCGGGCGACCGCCGCCGCCGGGACCACGGCCACCGCCGGGGCCACCGCCGGGACGCGGACCCGCGGCGGGACGCTGCGGCATCATGCCCGGGTTCGGACGGTTACCGGCGGGACCGCCGCCGGGACGCGGAGCGCCGCCCTGCGGGCGAGGCATGCCGCCCGGGGTCGGACGGGCGCCGCCCTGACCCTGCGGACGGGGAGCGCCACCGGGGCCGCCCTGGCCCTGCGGGCGCGGGGCACCACCGGGACCGCCGGGGCCACCCTGGCCGCCGGGGCGCGGAGCGCCACCCGGACGGGGCGCCTGCGGGCGCGCCATACCGGTGGAACCGCCGGAGGTGAAGGGGTTGTTGCCCGGGCGCGGACCCGAGGGACGGGCGCCGCCGGGACGCGGGGCGCCACCCTGGCCGCCGGGGCGCGGAGCACCCTGACGGTCGCCGCGGTCACCACGGCCCTGGCCCTGGCCCTGGTTCTGGCCCTGTCCCTGACCGGGGGCCGGACGGCTACCGGGCTTCGGGGCGCCGGGACGGGCACCCGGACGGGGCGCCTGCGGGGCCGCGGGGGCTGCGGGCGCGGCCGGCGGAGCGGTGAACTCCGGGGCGGACGGCGCCGGCGAGGCCGGTGCGGGCTTGGGGGCCGGCGGCTTCGGGCCGGGCGTCGGGCGCGGGCCCGGCGCCGCGGGGGCCGCGGGCTTCTCGGCCGCGGCGGGCTTGGGCGCCGGCGGCTTCGGCGCGGCCGGACCCGGACGGGCGGCCTGCGCGGGAGAGGGGGATGCGGGAGCCGCGGGGCTCGCCGGCTTGGGGGCGGCCTGCTTGCGAGGCGCCCCGGGCTTGGCGGCGGACTTGCCGTTGCCGCCGCCCTGGTTCAATGCGTCAGTCAGTTTGCGTACTACCGGCGCCTCGATCGTCGAGGACGCCGAACGTACGAATTCACCGAGTTCTTGGAGCTTGGCCATGACGACCTTGCTCTCTACGCCGAACTCCTTGGCGAGCTCGTATACCCGGACCTTAGCCACTTCGCTCCTTTTAGGTCCGGGTTACGCCGGACCGTCGCTACTTCATGGGCGTACTCATCGCGTGCTCATCGAGTGCTCATCGCAATCTCGACCTACTTCCAACTCGCGGGGTACCAGGGCCACACGGGGTTCCGTGCGCCCACGTCTTACGGTGTTGCCTCCTGGGCAACTGTCTCGACAGCCCGGCGCAGTGCCTCCGTGTCGAGCGGTCCCTGGGCGCGGAACGCCCTCGGGAACGCCCGGCGGCGGACCGCCAGGTCCAGACAGACCAGGGCGGGGTGTACATACGCACCCCGGCCGGGCAGCGTACCGCTTGGATCGGGGACGCAGGCGCCCTCTTTCCTCACGATGCGCAGCAGATCGCTCTTGGCCGCTCGCTCCCGGCACCCCACACAGGTGCGCTCAGGGCATGCGCGGGCATGCGTCCGGCCAGACACGCTTAAGTCTACCTCCCCGCACCGACCTCACCCCTTTGGGGCAAGAATCGAACGGCTACTCGCCACATACTGTCGTGATCGAAGCGGTGGCCGCCCGAAATTTATTCCCGGGCGGCTCCGCGGACGCCGGACCGCTACTGGTCGTGCTGGTCGGCGGGCTGCTCCGTGTCGGGCCTGATGTCGATGCGCCAGCCGGTGAGCCGTGCGGCCAGGCGGGCGTTCTGCCCCTCCTTGCCGATCGCCAGCGACAGCTGGTAGTCCGGCACGGTCACGCGGGCCGAGCGGGCGCCGAGGTCGACGACCTCGACCTTGCTGACGCGGGCCGGGGAGAGCGCGTGGGCGACCATCTCGGCGGGGTCGTCGGACCAGTCGACGATGTCGATCTTCTCGCCGTTGAGCTCGCCCATGACATTGCGCACACGGCTGCCCATGGGACCGATGCAGGCGCCCTTGGCGTTGAGGCCCGAGCGCGTCGAACGGACCGCGATCTTGGTGCGGTGGCCGGCCTCGCGGGCGATCGCCGAGATCTCGACGGAACCGTCGGCGATCTCAGGGACCTCCAGCGCGAAGAGCTTCTTCACCAGGTTGGGGTGCGTGCGCGACAGCGTCACGGACGGGCCGCGGACGCCCTTGGCCACCCGGACGACGTAGCTGCGCAGGCGCATGCCGTGGGGGTACTGCTCGCCGGGCACCTGCTCCTGCACGGGCAGGATGGCCTCCAGCTTGCCGATGTCGACCAGCACGTTCTTCGGGTCGCGGCCCTGCTGGACCACGCCGGTGACGATGTCGCCCTCGCGTCCGGCGTACTCACCGAGCGTCGCGTCGTCCTCGGCGTCGCGCAGGCGCTGCAGGATGACCTGCTTCGCGGTGGTGGCGGCGATGCGGCCGAAGTCGGACGGGGTGTCGTCGAACTCGCGGGGCTCCTGGCCCTCCTCGAGGTCGTCCGCCTCCTCCTTCGCCCAGACCGTCACGTGTCCGCTCTCGCGGTCGAGCTTCACGCGCGCACGGCGGTGGCTTCCCTCGGTGCGGTGGTAGGCGATGAGGAGGGCGGACTCGATCGCCTCGACGAGGAGGTCGAAGGAGATCTCCTTCTCCCTGACCAGACCCCGCAGGGCACTCATGTCGATGTCCACGGCTACGCCTCCTCTTCCTTCTTGTCCTTGCGGTTGAACTCGACCTGCACGCGCGCCTTGTCGAACTCGTCGAAGGCGAGGCGGCGGGAGGTGGGCTTGCGGCCCTTGACTCCGGGCACTTCGAGGTCGAGGCCTTCGTCGTCCACGGTGAGGATGCGGGCGGTCACCTCGCCGCCCTCGGTGAGCTGGAACTTCACCAGGCGGCCGACCGCGCGCAGGTAGTGGCGGCGCTCGGTGAGCGCACGCTCGGCGCCGGGGGAACCGACCTCCAGGTCGTACTCGCCCTCGCCCATCGCGTCGGTCTCGTCGAGCTTCGCGGAGAGCAGCCGGCTCACGTCCGCGATCTGGTCCAGATCCACGCCGTCCTCGGAGTCGATGACGACTCTCAGCACCCGCTTGCGTCCGACGGAGGCCACTTCGATCTCTTCGAGATCCAGGTCCTGCGAGCTGACGAGCGGTTCCAGTAGTTGCCGCAGCCTCTCGCTCTGGGTGGTGCTCATCCGGGTGACTCCTCGGCCGCGTGTGCTGTTGTGGGTGCGTTGCAAGTCTGCGTGTCAGGTCAAAGGGTATCCGGTCCGAAGGGGTGTTGCCGCCCACGGACGGGACGATGCGGCGCTCCGTTCCGAGCCGATCGCGGGCGCCGGGGCGGTCCGAAGGTACGGTGATCACCGGGCCTGTGCCCACCGATCTCCCTTTCTGTTCCTTTCCGTTCCCTTTCGCACCTTTCTCGCTCGCGCCTTTTGGCCTTCCTTCCGAGGACGTCTGCCGTGCCGTCGTATCGCACCGCCCCGCGCTCCCGTCCGGGACCGCGTCGAAGGAGTCTGCTCACCGGGGCCGCCGGCGTCGCGTCCGCGGCACTGCTCGCGGGCTGCACGGACTCCGCCGACTCCGACGCCGACGAGCGTCCGTCCGCCGCCCGGCGCCTGCGCGCCGCAGCGGCGAAGGACAGCAGGGAGCTCCTGAGGCAGTACGACGGCGTGCTCGCGGCGCATCCCTCGCTCGACGGGCGGCTCGGGCCGCTGCGGGGCGAGGTGAAGCGGCACGTGGAGGCGTTCGAGAAGAGCACGGACGCCGAGAGCCCGACCCCCGCCGCGTCCGGTTCCGCTGCCGGCTCCGCGTCGAAGGCGCCCGCGCCCTCCGTGTCGTCCGACCCGAGGACGGCCGTGCGCGACCTGGCCAAGGCCGAGCGCGAGCTGGCCGACCGACGGGGCAGGGCCCTGCTCGACGCGCCCGCCGAGGAGGGCAGGCTGCTCGCCTCCGTGGCCGCCGCGGGCGCGGCCCACGCCTACCTGCTGACGGAGACGGAGGACGACAAGTGAGCGGTACGAAGGACTCGCCGGAGCCGTCGAAGGACGACGAGCTGAAGGCGCTGCAGGCCGCTCTCGGCGCCGAGCACGCCGCCGTGTACGGCTACGGGGTCGTCGGCGGCCGCGTCGGCGACAAGCGCAGGGCGGAGGCGCGCACCGCGTACGACGCGCACCGCGCCCGGCGCGACGAGCTACAGCGCGCGGTGCGCGACCTCGGCGGCGAGCCGCAGTCCGCGGACGCCGCGTACTCGCTGCCCTTCCCGGTGCCGGACTCCGCCGCGGCCGTCCGGCTCGCCACGGAGCTGGAGGACCGGGTCGCGGGCGTCTACTCCGATCTCGTACGGGCCTCGTCCGGCACCCGGCGGGGCACCGCCGCCCTCGCGCTGCGGGAGGCGGCGGTCCGTGCGGCACGGTGGCGGGGCGAGAGCGTAGCCTTCCCTGGGCTCGCCGAGCGGTCGACACCGTCGTCCGCACCGGCGACACCCCAGGCGTAACGCGCTCAGGAAGGGAACGACTCGCGCATGGCTCTCGAACCGCCGCAGCGCCTCGTCACAGCACTCGGCGAGACGGCGCAGGACGGCGACGACTGGCTGGACAAGCTGCCCGGGGCAGTCGAAAAGGCCGTCGCTCTACGCGAGTTGACCGTCGAGCGGGTGCACGTCCCCGGCGGCCGCAGCAGCCTCGTGCTGCTGGTGCGGCTCGCCGACGACACGCCCGCGGTGCTGAAGCTCGTACCGCCCCGGTCGCGGCCGGAGAGCGAGCGGGCCGCGCTCGCCCACTGGAACGGACTCGGCGCCGCGCGGCTGCTCGACCCCGAGTGCGCGGACGGGGCGCTGCTCATGGAGCGGCTGCACCGGGACGTGTCCGTGCGGTCGCTGCCCGAGGCCAAGGCCCTCCTGGAGGCGGCGGGGACGCTGCGCAGGCTGTGGGTGGAGCCGCCCGCCGGGCACCGCTTCGAGACGGTCGCCGAGCGCACGGGCCGGCAGGCCGCGGCGATGCGGGCCTCCGCCGCGGCCGACGCGGCGGTCGCGCCGCTGGTCGACGCGGCGCTCGCGGCGCGGGACGAGCTGCTTGCGGCGAGCGTGGAGCCACGGCTGCTGCACGGCACGTTCCGGCAGAGCAAGGTGCTCGCCGGGGACCGGCTGCCGTGGCTTGCCGTGGGCCCCGACCCGGTGGTCGGCGAGCCCGCCTTCGACCTGGCCCGGCTCGTCCGTGACCGGGTCGAGGACCTGATCGCGTCGCCGTCGGGCAGCTCGATCACGCGGCGGCGCGTGAAGAAGCTGGCGGAGTCCCTGGAGGTCGAGCAGGAGCGGCTGCGGGGCTGGACGCTGTTCCGTGCGGTGGAGTCGGGCGTGCGGGCGCAGCGGGTCGGGCGCACGCAGGACGCGGAGCTGCTCCTGGAGTTCGCGGGCTGGCTGTAGCGGTACGCGAGAACCCGAGAGGGCGCACCCCGTGCGGGTGCGCCCTCTCGCGTGTGTGCGGGTGCCGTCAGGCGGTGAGGCGTGCGATCGCCTCGTCGACCGTGAGCTCCTCGCGCTCGCCGGTGCGGCGGTCCTTGAGCTCGACGACGCCGTCGGCGGAGCGGCGGCCCGCGACCAGGATCTTCGGCACGCCGATCAGCTCGGAGTCGGTGAACTTCACGCCCGGCGAGACGCCGGGACGGTCGTCGACCAGGACCCGGACGCCGGCCGCGGCCAGCTTGTCCGAGACCTCGAGGGCCAGCTCGGTCTGGAGCGCCTTGCCCGCCGCCACCACGTGGACGTCGGCGGGGGCGATCTCCTCGGGCCAGATGAGGCCCTTGTCGTCGGCGTGCTGCTCGGCGAGGGCGGCGACGGCGCGGGAGACGCCGATGCCGTACGAGCCCATGGTCACGCGGACCGGCTTGCCGTTCTGGCCGAGGACGTCGAGCTGGAAGGCGTCGGCGTACTTGCGGCCCAGCTGGAAGATGTGGCCGATCTCGATGGCGCGGTCCAGCTTGAGGCCGGTGCCGCAGTTCGGGCAGGGGTCGCCTTCCTGGACGACGACCACGTCGACGTACGTGTCGACCTCGAAGTCACGGCCCGCGACGACGTTCTTGGCGTGCACGCCGTCCTTGTTGGCGCCGGTGATCCAGGCGGTGCCGGGGGCGACGCGCGGGTCGGCGATGTACTGGACCTTCGCCAGGCCCTGCGGGCCGACGTAGCCGCGGACGAGATCGTCGCGGCCCTCGAAGTCCTCGGCCGTGACGAGCTCGACGGCGGCCGGGGCGAAGTGGGCCTCGACCTTGTCGAGGTCGACCTCGCGGTCGCCGGGGACGCCGACGGCGACGATCTCGCCGTCGACCTTCACGAGGAGGTTCTTGAGGGTGGCCGAGGCGGGGACGCCGAGGTGCGCGGCGAGCGTCTCGATGGTGGGGGTGTCGGGGGTGGGGATGTCCTCGGCGGCGGGCACGTCCGCCGCGTCGACCGGCTTCAGGGCGAACGAGACGGCCTCGGTGTTCGCCGCGTAGTCGCAGTTCGGGCAGTCGGCGAAGGTGTCCTCGCCGGCCGCGGCCGGGGCGAGGAACTCCTCGGACTTCGAGCCGCCCATGGCGCCGGCGGTGGCGGCGCAGATGCGGTAGTCCAGGCCGAGGCGCTGGAAGATCTTCTGGTACGCGGCGCGGTGCAGCGCGTACGACTGGGCGAGGCCCTCGTCCTCCAGGTCGAAGGAGTACGAGTCCTTCATCAGGAACTCGCGGCCGCGCAGGATGCCGGCGCGGGGGCGGGCCTCGTCGCGGTACTTGGTCTGGATCTGGTACAGGATCACCGGCAGGTCCTTGTAGGACGTGCACTGGTCCTTGACCAGGAGGGTGAAGATCTCCTCGTGGGTGGGGCCGAGGAGGTAGTCGCCGCCCTTGCGGTCGTTGAGGCGGAACAGCTCCGCGCCGTACTCGGTCCAGCGGCCGGTCGCCTCGTAGGGCTCCTTGGGCAGCAGGGCCGGGAGGGAGACCTCCTGCGCGCCCACGGCGTCCATTTCCTCGCGTACGACGCGTTCGACGTTGGCGAGGACCTTCTTGCCCAGCGGCAGCCACGACCAGACACCGGCGGCGGTGCGGCGCACGTATCCCGCGCGGACGAGGAGCTTGTGGCTCAGGACCTCGGCGTCCGCAGGGTCGTCGCGCAAGGTCTTCGCCATCAGTCGGGACATGCGCTGGACCTGGGCCATGGTGAACTCCTGCTGTAAGGGTGGTACGCAGGAGGTTAGCCGGGGGCCGGGGGCGGGCGGAAATCGGTTACGGCTCAGAACCGCTTCGGCGGCGGTGGCAGCGGCAGGGGCGCGCCCATCACCGCGTACGGCCGGGCGGCGCTGGGGAACAGGACGCGGCGGGCCAGATCCGTGTAGCCCAGGGAGCGGTAGAGACCGCGGGCCGGGCTCTCCACGTCGATCGCGGAGAGGATCGAGCGGGGCTCGGGGACGCCTTCGGTGATGGTCGTGATGAGGGCGCGTCCGATGCCGCGGTTCTGGTGGCCCGGGTGCACGTGCAGCTCGGTGATCACGAAGGAGTCGTCGAGCCAGCCGTCCAGGTTCTGGCTGCGCAGGTACGGCTCGACGACCGTCGACCACCAGTGGCCGCGGCTGTTGGGCATGCCGTAGACGAAGCCGACGAGGCGGTCGTCGGGGGTGGTCGCGCCGAACGCGCGGGCGCCCGGGTAGGTGAGGTGCCGCAGGACGATCTGCCGCCGGACGGCCACTTCGTCGTCGCTCAGTCCGAAGGCGTGGGCCTGGACGCGCAGTGCGTCGTCCACGCGCGCGGCGAGGTCGAGCGGCGCGATCACGACATCGTCTGTCATGGGGCGACCCTACTTCGCGGCGCGTGCGTTCAGAACAGGACGCTCATGAAGGCGCCGACCTCCTGGAAGCCGACCCTTCGGTACGCCGCCCTGGCCGCGGTGTTGAAGTCGTTCACGTAGAGGCTGGCCACGGGGGCGATGTCCGCGAGGGCGTAGCGCAGGACGGCGGCCATGCCGGGGGCGGCGAAGCCGCGGCCGCGGTACTCGGGGGCCACCCAGACTCCCTGGATCTGGCACGCCTGCGACGTGGCGGCGCCGATCTCCGCCTTGAAGACGACCTTGCCGTCGCGGTCGAGGCGGGCGAAGGAGCGGCCGGAGCCGACGAGTTCGGCGACGCGGGCCTGATAGAGCAGTCCGCCGTCCCCCGCGAGCGGCGATACGCCGACTTCCTCGGTGAACATCGCCACGCACGCCGGCATGATCGTCTCCATCTCGTCCTTGCGGACACGACGGACGTACGGGTCGGGGACGATGTCGTCCGGGAGCCGGTCGGCGACCATCAGGGGCTGCTGGGCGCGGACCTCGCGGGCGGGGCCCCAGGAGGGCTCGAGGAGCCGCCACAGCTGGGCGGTGGACTCGACGGGGCCGACGATGGACGAGCAGCGGCGGCCCGCCCGGCGGGCGCGGTCCGCGAAGCCGCGGACGGCCCGCGGGGTGGCGCAGATGGGGACGAGGTTGGCGCCCGCGTAGCAGAGGGAGGCGAGCATGCCGTCCTCGTACCAGCCCCACATCTCGCCGCCGAGGCGCCAGGGGTCGAGGCCTGCCACCTGGACGCGGGCGGTCACGAAGGCGTTCGCGACCGGCTCGCGGTCGAGCACGGCGAGCGCGGCGTCGAGGTCACTCGGTTCGAGGACCCGGGTGGTGGTCTGAGTCAACACGTGCGGGGGCCTCACCATACGGTCTGCTGATCTCCGCACTGTACCTGGCGGGGGCGCCTCGTGCGGAGGCCCCTTTTGTCCGTCGGGGTGCGGGTGTTTTGTCCGTCGGGGTGCGGGTGCTGCGGCGCCCGTTCCTGACCGCCCCCGAACCCCTCCCCGCCGCTCCGCGGTCCCAGCCGGTGGGCGGGGCCCAGAGGGCGGCCCCGGTGCTCTGGGAGCTGCCGGGGCCGGAGGGGGGAGGGAGAGCGCAGGGGTCAGCCCGCGACGGAGATCGTGGGCTCGCCGGAGGCCACCCCGTCCTTCTCCATCTGCTCCGCGATCTTCATCGCCTCGTCGATGAGCGTCTCCACGATCTTGGACTCGGGCACCGTCTTGATGACCTCGCCCTTGACGAAGATCTGGCCCTTGCCGTTGCCGGAGGCGACGCCGAGGTCGGCCTCGCGGGCCTCGCCGGGGCCGTTCACGACGCAGCCCATGACGGCGACGCGGAGCGGGACCTCCATGCCGTCGAGGCCGGCGGTCACCTCTTCGGCGAGCTTGTAGACGTCGACCTGGGCGCGGCCGCAGGACGGGCAGGAGACGATCTCCAGGCGGCGCTGGCGCAGGTTGAGGGATTCGAGGATCTGGATGCCGACCTTGATCTCCTCCGCGGGCGGCGCCGAGAGGGAGACGCGGATCGTGTCGCCGATGCCCTCGGAGAGCAGCGCGCCGAACGCGACGGCGGACTTGATCGTGCCCTGGAAGGCGGGGCCCGCCTCGGTCACGCCGAGGTGGAGGGGGTAGTCGCACTGGGCCGCGAGCTGGCGGTACGCGTTGACCATGACGACCGGGTCGTTGTGCTTGACCGAGATCTTGATGTCGCGGAAGTCGTGCTCCTCGAAGAGGGACGCCTCCCACAGGGCCGACTCGACGAGCGCCTCGGGGGTGGCCTTGCCGTACTTCTTGAGGAGGCGCGCGTCCAGGGAGCCCGCGTTGACGCCGATGCGGATCGGCGTACCCGCGTCCTTCGCGGCGCGCGCGATCTCCTTGACCTTGTCGTCGAACTGCTTGATGTTGCCCGGGTTGACGCGGACCGCCGCGCACCCGGCGTCGATCGCGGCGAACACGTACTTCGGCTGGAAGTGGATGTCCGCGATCACGGGGATCTGCGACTTCTTCGCGATGATCGGCAGCGCGTCCGCGTCGTCCTGCGTCGGGCAGGCGACGCGCACGATCTGGCAGCCGGAAGCGGTCAGCTCCGCGATCTGCTGGAGCGTGGCGCCGATGTCGGACGTACGCGTCGTCGTCATCGACTGGACCGAGACCGGTGCGTCGCCGCCCACGGCCACCGTGCCGACCTGGATCTTGCGGCTGACCCTTCGGTCGGCGAGCTTGGTCGGAACGGACGGGATTCCGAGCGATACGGCAGTCATCTGGCGAGCATCCCCAAGAGTGTGGATCACAGAGTGTCGAGCACAAGGTGTGCTCATGGTCCCGAGATCGGCGGGCTCCGGATTCGAGATTACGGCACCCCCCAGGGCCCGGGCACATCACGTCCGGAAGTCCACCCAATGGTGGGCGACCCGACACACAAGGTGCCGGGCCGCCGCGAACTTCGCGTAATCAGGAGATTCTGACGGGGTTCACCACGTCCGCGATGAGGACGAGGATCGTGAAGCAGATGAAGATCCCCGCCACCACGTACGCGACCGGCATCAGCTTGGCGACGTCGAACGGGCCCGGGTCGGGGCGGCGCAGGACCTTCGCCGCGTTGCGGCGCACGGACTCCCACAGGGCGCCCGCGATGTGGCCGCCGTCGAGCGGGAGCAGCGGCAGCATGTTGAAGAGGAAGAGCGAGAGGTTGAAGCCCGCGATGAGGAACAGCATCATCGCGATCTGGTTCTCCGGCGGGATGTCCAGGGTGAAGACGTCGCCGCCCACACGGGCCGCGCCGACGACGCCCATCGGGGAGTCCTGCTTGCGCTCGCCGTCGCCGAACGCCGCGTTCCAGAGGTCGGGGATCTTGGACGGCAGGGCGATGATCGACTCGACGCCGCTCTCCATCATGTCGCCCATGCGGTCGACGGAGTCGCCGAAGGACTGCTGCACGATGCCGGTGGCGGGGGTGAAGCCGAGGAAGCCGGCGTAGACGTACTTGCCCTCTACGTAGGCACCGTCGCCGTCGGTCTTGGTGACCTGGTTCCTGATGAGGTTCGCGTGCAGGTCGAGACGCCTGCCGTCGCGCTCGACCGTGATGGTGGCCGGGCCGATGGTCTCGCGGATCTTCGACTGGAGCGCGGACCAGTCGCCGACGGACTGCCCCTGGAAGGCGACGATCTTGTCGCCGGGCTTCAGGCCCGCTGCCTTGGCGGGCGCGGCCTTGTCGCCCTTCTCGCACTTCGCGCGGTTCTCGCTCTGCTGGATGACGCAGTCGGAGACCTTGCCGACCTGGGTGGTCTGGCTGCTGATGCCGAACGTCATCATCACGCCGAGGAAGATCGCCACGGCGAGGATCAGGTTCATGAACGGCCCGGCGAACATCACGATCACGCGCTTCCAGGGCTTGCGCGTGTAGAAGAGGCGGGTCTCGTCGCCGGGCTTGAGCTCCTCGAACGCCGCCGAGCGCGCGTCCTCGATCATGCCGCGCCAGGGGGACGTGGACCGTGCCTCTATACGGCCGTCGGCGCCGGGCGGGAACATGCCGATCATGCGGATGTACCCGCCGAGAGGGATCGCCTTGACGCCGTACTCGGTGTCGCCTTTCTTGCGCGAGAACAGGGTCGGCCCGAAGCCCACCATGTACTGCGGCACACGGATGCCGAACATCTTGGCGGTCGACAGGTGCCCCAGCTCGTGCCAGGCGATCGAGAAGAGCAGTCCGATCACGAAGACGACTATCCCGAGGATCATCATCAGTGTCGTCATGCACGGGCCTCCGCGGTCGTCTTTGCTGCCAGTTCGCGTGCCCGAGCACGCGCCCAGGTCTCCGCTTCGAGGACGTCCGCGACGGTCAGGGAGGTTCCCGGCCCGCCGGTGATGGCGGCCTCGTGTTCCTCCACCGTCCTCGTGACGGCCTCCATGATGCCGTTGAAGGGCAGCGCGCCCTTCAGGAACGCGTCCACGCACTCCTCGTTGGCGGCATTGAACACTGCCGGAGCCGTGCCCGCGAGCTCCCCGACGCGCCGGGCGAGCCCGACCGACGGGAACGCGTCGTTGTCGAGGGGGAAGAATTCCCAGGTCGACGCCTTCGTCCAGTCGAAGGCCGGGGCGGCGTCGGGGACGCGTTCGGGCCAGCCGATACCGATGGCGATGGGGCCGCGCATGTCGGGCGGGGTGGCCTGGGCGAGGGTCGAGCCGTCGGTGAACTCCACCATGGAGTGGACGTACGACTGCGGGTGGACGACGACCTCGATGCGGTCGAAGGGGATGTCGTAGAGCAGGTGTGCCTCGATGACCTCCAGACCCTTGTTGACCAGCGTCGCGGAGTTGACGGTGATGACCGGGCCCATGGCCCAGGTGGGGTGCGCCAGCGCGTCCTCGGGGGTGACGTCCGCCAAGTCGGCCTTCGTACGTCCCCGGAAGGGGCCGCCGGAGGCGGTGACGACCAGTTTCCGTACGTCCGCGCGCGTGCCGGCGGCCAGCGCCTGGAAGAGCGCGGCGTGCTCGGAGTCGACCGGGATGATCTGGCCGGGCTTGGCGAGCGCCTTGACGAGGGGGCCGCCGACGATGAGGGATTCCTTGTTGGCGAGCGCGAGGGTGCGGCCCGCTTCGAGGGCGGCGAGCGTCGGCGCGAGGCCGATGGAGCCGGTGATCCCGTTGAGGACGGTGTGGCAGTCGGACGCGGCGAGCTGTGCCGCGGCGTCGGGTCCGGCCAGGATCTCGGGGAGCGGCTCCCCCGCGGCGTACTGCCCCTTCAGGGCCTCGCGCAGTGCCGGTACGGCGTTCTCGTCGGCGACGGCGACCGTCCCGACCCGCAGCTGACGCGCCTGCTCGGCGAGGAGGCCCACGCGGCCGCCCGCGGCGGACAGCGCCGTGACGCGGAAGCGGTCGGGGTTGCGCAGGACGAGGTCGATGGCCTGGGTGCCGATCGAGCCCGTGGAGCCGAGGATCACGATGTCCCGCGGTCCGTCCCCCGTGAGGGGGTCGAAGACGAGATGCGGGTCGGCGAGGGGGGATGCGCTGTCGCTCATCCCCCTATTGTGGCCGCATCCCGGGTCAGGCCCGACAGGGCGTGCCCGATCGGGGTCACCGCTTCTTGTCGCGGGGGTCGTCTCGGGGGCCGTCCCGGCTGTCGTCGGGGGTGTCGAAATCGCCCTCCTGGACGCCCTCCGCGGTGTCGATCGTCGGGGCGCTGAAGCGGAGTTGGCCGCTGGTCCTGGGCGCTTCCAGGCTTTCGGCGCGGACGTCCAGGTTGAACAGGTAGCCGACGGACTCCTCCCTGATGGCGTCCATCATGGCGGTGAACAGGTCGAAGCCCTCGCGCTGGAACTCGAACAGGGGGTCCCTGCCGAGGTAGGACCGCATCCAGATGCCCTCCTGGAGGTAGTCCATCTCGTACAGGTGCTCGCGCCACTTCCGGTCGAGGACGGAGAGCACCACGCGGCGCTCCAGTTCGCGCATGACGTCGGCGCCGAGGGCGCGCTCGCGTTCCTCGTAGCGGGCGTGGATGTCGTCGGTCAGGGTCTCGGTGATCAGCTGCGGGGTCACGTCGGCGCGGCCGCCCGCCTCCCGGTCGAGGTCGCCGGTGGTGACGCGGGCGGGGTAGAGCATGCGGCAGGCGGTCCAGAGCCGCTCCAGGTCCCACTCCTCGGCGAAGCCGTCCGCGGTCTCGGCGGCGACGTACGCCTCGATGGTGTCGGCCATGAAGTGGCGCATCTGCTCGCGCAGGTCCTCGCCCTCCAGGACGCGGCGGCGTTCCTGGTAGATGAGGCCGCGCTGGCGGTTGAGGACCTCGTCGTACTTGAGGACGTTCTTGCGGGTCTCGAAGTGGTGCTGCTCGACCTGGGACTGCGCCGAGGCGATGGCGCGGGTCACCATCTTGTTCTCGATGGGCACGTCGTCGGGGACGTTGGCCATGAGCATGACGCGTTCGACGAGTTCGGCGCGGAACAGGCGCATCAGGTCGTCGCCGAGCGAGAGGTAGAAGCGGGACCGGCCGGGGTCGCCCTGGCGGCCGGAGCGGCCGCGCAGCTGGTTGTCGATGCGGCGTGACTCGTGGCGTTCGGTGCCGAGGACGTAGAGCCCGCCGAGGCCGGTGACCTCGTCGTGCTCGGCGGCGGCCTCGGCGGTGATGCGGTCCAGGGCCGTGCGGTACCCGTCCGGGTCGTCCTCGGGGGTGCGGCCGTCCGCCCGGAGCTCGGCCTCCGCCATGGCCTCGGGGTTTCCGCCGAGCATGATGTCGGTGCCGCGGCCCGCCATGTTGGTGGCGACGGTGACGGCGCCCCTGCGGCCGGCCTGCGCGACGATCTGCGCCTCACGCTGGTGGTTCTTGGCGTTGAGCACCTCGTGCCGGATGCCGCGCCGGGTGAGCAGGGTGGAGAGGTGCTCGGACTTCGCCACGGAGACGGTGCCGACGAGGATCGGCTGGCCGGTGCCGTGCTTTTCGATGATGTCGGCGACGACCGCCTCGAATTTGACGGACTCGTCGCGGTAGATGACGTCGGCCTTGTCGGCCCGGATCATCGGCTTGTTGGTGGGGATGGGCACCACGTGGAGTTTGTAGATCTGGTGGAACTCGGCGGCCTCCGTCATGGCCGTGCCGGTCATTCCGGCGAGTTTCTCGTAGAGGCGGAAGAAGTTCTGGAGGGTGATCGTGGCGAGCGTCTGGTTCTCGTCCTTGATCTCGACGCCCTCCTTGGCCTCGATGGCCTGGTGGACGCCTTCGTTGTAGCGGCGTCCCGCGAGGATGCGTCCGGTGTGCTCGTCGACGATCAGGACTTCCCCGTCGGTGACGACGTAGTCCTTGTCCTTCTTGAAGTGCTCCTTCGCCTTGAGCGCGTTGTGCAGCTGCCCTATGAGGGAGGTGTTGGCGGAGTCGTAGAAGTTGTCGATTCCCAGCTGGTCCTCGAGGAATTCGATGCCGCTGTCCAGTACGGACACGGTGCGTTTCTTCGGGTCGTACTCGTAGTCGTACGCGACACGCAGGTCGGCCAGTTCCTGCTTGCGCTGCGGGGCCGTGAACTTCTCCTCCTGGATCGCGACGCCCCGCATTCTGCGGACGGCGTCGGCGAAGAATCCGTACCAGTGTGTCGGCTGGTCGGCTGGGCCGGAGATGATGAGGGGGGTGCGGGCCTCGTCGATGAGGATGGAATCCGCTTCGTCGACGATCGCGAAGTAGTGCCCGCGCTGCACCAGTTCACTCTTCGACCAGGCCATGTTGTCGCGCAGGTAGTCGAAGCCGAATTCGTTGTTCGTGCCGTACGTGATGTCGCAGGCGTACGCGGCACGGCGTTCGTCGGCGGTCATGTCCGCCTTGATGACGCCGACGGTCAGCCCGAGGAAACGGTAGGCGCGGCCCATCCAGCGGGCGTCGCGCTCGGCCAGGTAGTCGTTGACCGTGACGAGGTGAACTCCGTTGCCCGTCAGGGCGTTCAGATATGCGGGCAGCGTGGCGGAGAGGGTCTTTCCCTCGCCCGTCTGCATTTCGGCGACGGTGCCGATGTGGAGTGCCGCGCCGCCCATCACCTGGACATCGAAGTGGCGCATGCCGAGGACGCGCCGTGCGGTCTCGCGGACGGTCGCGAAGGCCTCGGGGAGCAGCGCGTCGAGGCTCTCCCCGCCGGCGTACCGCTCCTTGTACTCGTCGGTGAGAGCGCGGAGTTCGGCATCGGTGAGCCGCTCGATCTCACCCTCGATGGAGTTGACCTGATCCCTGACGCGTTCGAGCTTGCGCAGCATTCTGCCTTCGCCCGCCCGCATGATCCTGCCGGTGAGTTGGTCCAGCCTGAGGACGGACATGGTGCCCCCTCCCGGGCTCGCCGCCCGGTGCACTCATTGTGTGCTGGGTCACACGGCGGCAGCAATGGCTCGCGCACACTCCATCGACTCGGTGTGGGCGGTGTCGATCTCCAGGTCGTAGACCATGCCGCGGTGGACCACCTCGGCCTGGGACGCGGCCATGCCGACGGCCCGGTCGCCCCGCGCGATCTCGCGGGCCGCGGCGATCTCACCGGCGCACCGGACGCCGACCCACAGCACCGGCAGCCCGTCCAACGCCTTCTGCCAGCGCCGCTGCGACTCGCCGCCGCCCAGGAAGATCTCGTCGACGACGATCCGGGCGCCCGCGCGGACCATCGCGGCGACCCCTTCGATCCACGCCGCCTCCAGGGCCCGGAACTCCTCCCCGACGCTCACCGTGCCGTCCGCGGCGAACCCGATGCCGCCGTCCGCGGACCGCAGGGACGCGGGCATCGCGTCGACCAGCGTGTCGGCGCCGAAGGCCAGCCACGGCCCCGGCAGGACCGACTGCAGACACCGCACGATCCCGGACTTCCCCGAGCTGGAACCACCGTTGAGAACGATCACCTGGGTCATCACCGGGCCACCGTAGAAGCGCCGCGCCACCGCTCCAAACGATTTCCCGGGGTTGGCGCCGGGCGGCGCGTCTTCGGGGCGGGATGCGCGACGGATGGCGGACGATCTCGTCACGGGTGCTCCCGCAGGATGGCCGCGATGGAGCCCGAAAGCGCAGCACCCCGGAGAGGACCCCTGTCATGACGACCCGATCCCCCTTGCCCGCCCCCGACCGGTTGCAGTCCGCCCTGGACGCCGTCCACCACGCCGGTGTGCCGGGCGTCTTCGCCGAGGTGCGCGACGGCGACCGCGTGTGGCGCGGCGCGTCCGGCGTCGCCGACCTCGACACCGGCCGTCCCGTCGACCCCGACATGCGCCAGCGTGTCGGCAGCGTCACCAAGACCTTCACCGCCGTCGCGGTCCTGCGGCAGGTCGAGGAGGGCAGGGTCCGGCTCGACGAGCCGATCGGCACGTACCTGCCGGAGCTGGTGCCCGGCGAGCGCGGCCGGGAGATCACGGTCCGGATGCTGCTCGACCACACCAGCGGCCTCAGCGACTACCTCCCGTACGCCTTCCCCTCGCTCAAGGGCCTGCCCGTCCTGAAGGACGTGTCCCCAGCGAGCCTGGACGACAACCGGTTCCGCGAGTTCCGCCCGGCCGAGCTGATCGCGATGGGCCTCGCGGCGCCTCCCGGCGGCGCGCCAGGAGGGCCCGTCGGAACGTACTCCAACACCAACTACCTGCTCCTCGGACAGCTTCTCGAGCAGGTCACCGGCGTGACGGCGGAGAAGTGCATCACCCGGGACGTCATCGAACCCGCCGGACTGCGGAACACCTCGTTCCCGACCGGGACGCACATCGAGGGGCCGCACTCGCTGATGTACGAAGCGCTGTACGGACTGATCGAACCGCCGCGCGACTACAGCGTCTACGACATGTCCTGGGTGATGACGGGCGCGGGCCTCGTGTCGACCGTCGCGGACCTCAACCACTTCTACCGCGAGCTGCTCGACGGCTGCGTCGTCGACCGGTCGTCGCTGGAGCAGATGCAGCGCACGGGTCCGGTGCGCGCCCTGGACGGCAGCAAGACACTCGACTACGGCCTCGGCCTGACGCGGACCGAGGGCCCGGGCGGCCGCGTCCACTGGGGGCACGAGGGCACGGTCTGGGGCGCCGGGACGACGTCCCAGACCAGTGCCGACGGCCGGCGTCAGATGTCCCTCGCCGTCAACCTCATGCGGTGGAACAAGCCGGACGCCTCGGGGAAGCCACAGCCGCACGCCATCGACGGCGCGCTCGCGGCCCTGCACCAGCTGGCGCTCGGCTGACCGCTCACCCCTCCTTGATCACCCTGCGCACATCCGGCCGTGGCGTCGCGGGCAGCGCGGTGTCCGCGATCCACGGGCCGTCACCGGAGGGGTCGACGACCCCTTCCTCCAGCCAGGTGTACGTCCCCGAGAGGACGCCCTTGACCACCTTGCGGTCCAGGTCGTCGGTGTTGGTCCACAGCCGGCCGAACAGTTCCTCGATCCGGATGCGGGACTGGCGGCAGAAGGCGTCGGCCAGTTGGTACGCCTCGCGGCCGTGGTCCTCGGTGGTGCGCAGGAGTTCGGCGCGCACGCACGCCGCGCTCATCGCGAACAGCTCGGCGCCGATGTCGACGACGCGGCCGAGGAAGCCCTGCTTGGTCTCCATCTTCCCCTGCCAGCGGGACATGGCGTAGAAGGTGGAGCGGGCCAGCTTGCGGGCGCTCCGCTCGACGTAGCGCAGATGGCCGGAGAGGTCAGGGTGGCCCTCGGGGTGGAACTCGGAGTAGGACCGCGGGAGTTGGCCGGGCCCCGCCACCAGCTTGGGCAGCCAGCGAGCGTAGAAGCCACCGGCCCGCGCGCCCGCCTTCGCCTTGTCGGACAGGGTCTTGTCGGGGTCGATGAGGTCGCCGGCGACCTTCAGGTGGGCGTCCACCGCCTCGCGGGCGATCAGCAGGTGCATGATCTCGGTGGAGCCCTCGAAGATGCGGTTGATGCGCAGGTCGCGCAGGACCTGTTCGGCGGGGACGGCGCGTTCGCCGCGGGCCGCGAGGGACTCGGCGGTCTCGAAGCCGCGGCCGCCGCGGATCTGGACGAGCTCGTCGGCCATCAGGCAGGCCATCTCGGAGCCGTACAGCTTGGCGAGGGCCGCTTCGATGCGGATGTCGTTGCGGTCCTCGTCGGCCATCTGCGAGGACAGGTCGAGGACGGCCTCCAGCGCGAAGGTCGTCGCCGCGATGAAGGAGATCTTCGAGCCGACCGCCTCGTGGAACGCGACGGGCTTGCCCCACTGCTCCCGGGCGGCCGACCACTCGCGGGCGATCTTCAGACACCACTTGCCCGCACCGACGCACATGGCGGGCAGCGAGAGCCGCCCGGTGTTGAGGGTGGTCAGGGCGATCTTGAGGCCCGCGCCCTCGGATCCGATGCGGTTGGCGGCGGGGACCCGTACGTTGTGGAAGCGGGTCACGCCGTTCTCCAGGCCGCGCAGGCCCATGAACGCGTTGCGGTTCTCGACGGTGACGCCCTCGGACGCGGCCTCCACGACGAACGCGGTGATGCCGCCCTTGTGGCCCTCGGACTTCGGCACCCGCGCCATGACGACGAGCAGGTCCGCGACGACGCCGTTGGTGGTCCACAGCTTCACGCCGTCCAGGACGTACTCGTCGCCGTCGGGCACCGCCATCGTCGCGAGGCGCGCCGGGTCCGAACCGACGTCGGGCTCGGTGAGCAGGAACGCGGTGATGTCGGTACGGGCACAGCGGGGCAGGAACGCGTCCTTCTGCTCCTGTGTGCCGAAGATCTTCAGGGGCTGCGGTACTCCGATCGACTGGTGCGCGGAGAGCAGCGCGCCGATCGCGGGGCTGGCGGAGCCGACCAGGGCGAGGGCCTTGTTGTAGTACACCTGCGTGAGACCCAGCCCGCCGTACTTCGTGTCGATCTTCATGCCGAGGGCGCCGAGCTCCTTGAGGCCGTTGAGCACCTCGTCGGGGATCTTCGCCTCGCGCTCGACGCGCGCCGGGTCGATCTTCGTCTCGCAGAAGTCGCGGAGCTTGGCGAGGAACTCCTCGCCGCGCTGCGCGTCCTCGTCGGGCGGCATCGGGTGCGGGTGGACGAGGTCGAGACGGAATCGGCCGAGGAAGAGTTCCTTGGCGAAGCTGGGCTTGCGCCAGTCCTGTTCGCGGGCGGCCTCGGCGACCTGCCGGGCCTCGCGTTCGCTCACGGACGGTTTGGGGGTTGGTGCGGACATGAGGAGCTCACCTCGCCGCGGAGTGGGGCCGTCGGGCCGGTCGGCCCGATCGTGACCCGGTCGGTTACTGACTGGTGCTACTGGATCGTTGGTACCCGATTCGCCCCGCGCGTACCAGTCCTCGCGCAGCCTTCGCTCCCCCGGGGGAGGTCGAGGAGACGGTGGGTCAGCTCCGTCAGGCGGGCCCTGGCCCCGGTGTCGTAGGCCTGCTCGTGCGCACGGGTGTCGGTGTACCGGTCGAAGTAGCGGCCGGTCGTGCCGTGCAGTTCGGGGTCGACGAGCAGCCGCACGGTGGGCCGTACTCCCTCGTCGACGCCGACGAGCGGGGCGAGGCCGTACGCCCTTACGCCCTCGGTGTCCATGAGGTGCGCCGGGTGGAGGGTGTTCACGGTGACGCCGGTGCCGTCGAGCTCGGCGGCCAACTCGAAGGTCGCCATGATCATCGCGAGCTTGCTCCGGCAGTAGGCGCGCAGCCCTTCGTAGCCGTGCTCCAGCATGATGTCGTCGAAGTCGACCGCCTCCTGCCCGATGGAGGCGACGTTGACGACGCGGGCGGGCGCGGACGCGGTGAGCAGGGGCAGCAGGCCGCGGACGAGGGCGTAGGGGGCGAGGTGGTTCACGGCGAACCGCAGTTCGTGCCCCTGTGCGCTGAACTCCCGCCGGAGGGGTTCGGCGCCGCCGCCCGCGACGGCGTTGTTGACGAGTCCGTCGAGCCGGGGTTCGGCGGCGGCGATCTCGGCGGCCAGTGTGCGCACCTGGTCGAGGTCGGCGAGATCGGCGAGGTAGGTGCGGACGGGGGCGTCCGGGGCGTGGTCCCGCACCTCCGCGGCGACGGCGTCCAGGCGGGTCCGGTCGCGGCCGTGCAGGAGGACGGCGTGACCGCGGGCGGCGAGGTCGAGTGCGATGCCGCGGCCCAGGCCCTGGGTCGCGCCGGTGACGAGGGTGGTGTGTCGGTCCATGCCGACCAGGGTGGCGGCGCGGGGCGTCGGGTGGGGAGAGCGTGCGGAGCCTGGTGTCACCACCACCAGGCAGGCTCTTGGGCGTACGACAACGGCCGGAGCCCCCGCACAGTGGGCTCCGGCCGTCGGTCTCGGGACGCTTTCGGTCTTGGGACGCTGTTGGTCTCGGGACGCTTTCCGTCTCGGGGCGCTTTCCGTCTCGGGACGCGCGGTCCTACAGGGCGAGGCCCGTCAGGACCATGACGCGCTCGTACGTGTAGTCGTCCATCGCGAAGCGCACGCCCTCACGGCCCACACCGGACTGCTTCACGCCGCCGTACGGCATCTGGTCGGCGCGGTAGGAGGGGGCGTCGCCGATCACCACGCCGCCGACCTCCAGGGCGCGGTGCGCGCGGAAGGCGGTCTGCAGGTCGTGCGTGAAGACGCCCGCCTGGAGGCCGTACTTGGAGTCGTTGACGGCGTCGAACGCCTCGGCCTCGCCGTCCACCTTCTTCAGGGTGAGGACGGGGCCGAAGACCTCCTCACAGGCGATCGTGGTGTCGGCCGGTACGTCGGCGAGGACGGTCGGCGCGTAGGAGGCGCCGTCGCGCCTGCCGCCGGCGAGGACCTTGGCGCCCGCCTTCACGGCCTCGTCGACCCAGGACTCCACGCGCTTGGCGGCGTCCTCGTTGACCAGCGGGCCGACTTCGGTCGCCGGGTCGGACGGGTCGCCGGTGACCTGGGCCTCGACGGCCTTGACCACGCGCGGCACGAGCCGGTCGTACACGGACGCGTCCGCGATGACCCGCTGCACGGAGATGCAGGACTGGCCGCCCTGGTAGTTGGAGAACGTGGCGATGCGAGAGGCGGCCCAGTCGAGGTCCTCGTCGGAGGAGTAGTCGCCGAGGACGACGGCCGCGCCGTTGCCGCCGAGCTCCAGGGTGCAGTGCTTGCGCGGCACCGAGTCCATGATCGCGTAGCCGACCTTCTCGGAACCCGTGAAGGAGATGACCGGCATCCGCTCGTCCTGGACGAGGGCGGGCATCTTGTCGTTGGCGACCGGCAGGATGCTCCAGGAACCGGCCGGCAGGTCCGTCTCGGCGAGCAGCTCGCCGAGGATCAGGCCGGAGAGCGGGGTGGCCGGGGCCGGCTTCAGGATGATCGGCGCGCCGACCGCGATGGCCGGGGCGATCTTGTGCGCGCAGAGGTTCAGGGGGAAGTTGAACGGCGCGATGCCGAGGACGACGCCCTTGGGGAAGCGGCGGGTCAGGGCGAGACGGCCCTGGCCGCCGGCGTCGGTGTCCAGGCGCTGGGCCTCGCCGCCGTTGAAGCGGCGGGCTTCCTCCGCGGCGAACCGGAAGACGGAGACGGCGCGGCCGAGCTCGCCGCGGGCCCACTTGATCGGCTTGCCGTTCTCGGCGGAGATCAGCTGGGCGATCTCCTCGGTGCGCTCGACCAGGCGGTTCGAGACGTGGGTGAGGGCGGCGGCGCGGACGTGGGCCGGGGTGGCGGCGAACTCGTCGCGCACGGCGTACGCGGCGGCGACGGCTTCCTCGACCTGGGCGTCGGTCGGTACGGCGGCCTTGCCGACGACCCGTCCGTCCCAGGGCGAGGTGACGTCGAAGGTGGTCTCGCCGGTGGTCTGGCGACCGGCGAGCCAGAAGGCGTGGATGGAAGTCATGTCGATTCCCGGCCCTTCCGCGGTGGTGTGTCTAGGGGTACGTACGTCCCTCACGGTAGGGGTATGGGCGGGCGTCGACGTTTGTCCTGCGCGGAGTGCTGGCCGGGGGCCTTGTGCCGCTTTGTATGTGTGGCCCCTCCTGCGGCGTGGCGGATTCCTCTTTGACCGCGGGCCGGTGGGGCCGGGCGCGCAGTTCCCCGCGCCCCTGGTAGGACACCCCCCGCCGCCTTCGCGGTTGACCTGCGCCGGGGCGGGTCTTCTTTCACCGCGGGCCGGTGGGGGCCGGGCGCGCAGTTCCCCGCGCCCCTGGTAGGACACCCCCCGCCGCCTTCGCGGTTGACCTGCGCCGGGGCGGGTCTTCTTTCACCGCGGGC
>NZ_JBWKJS010000011.1:0-282206 GCF_056432085.1 Streptomyces sp. NPDC045678 | reverse complement strand
CGCAGTTCCCCGCGCCCCTGGTAGGACACCCCCCGCCGCCTTCGCGGTTGACCTGCGCCGGGGCGGGTCTTCTTTCACCGCGGGCCGGTGGGGGCTGGTCGCGCAGTTCCCCGCGCCCCTGGTGGGGTGCCCCCCCCCGGCGCCTTCGCGGTTGGACTGTGCCGGGGCGGGTCTTCTTTGACCGCGGGCCGGTGGGGGGTGGTCGCGCGGTTATCCGCGGCCCTGGCGAACCGCGCCCTAGTCCGAGTTCGTCGTCGTTGCCTTCAGGGAGAGCCATAGCTCCATGCGGACGTCTGGGTCGTCCAGGGAGCGGCCGAGGATTTCTTCCACTCGGCGCATGCGGTAACGCAGGGTGTGGCGGTGGACGCCCAGGTCCGCCGCTGCCGCGTCCCACTGGCCGTGGCGGGAGAGCCAGGCCCGCAGGGAGGCCACCAGGTCGCCGCGGCCGGTCGCGTCGTGTTCGTGCAGGGCGCGGAGGAGACCGTCCGCGAACGCCCGCACCGCGTCGTCCGCGAGGAGCGGCAGGACGGATCCCGCGGCCAGTTCCTCGTGCTCGACGAGCGCGCGGCCGCGCCGCCGCGCGACGGACAGCGCCTGTTCCGCCTGCTTGTACGCCGTGGCCGCGGCGATCGGTCCGGCCGGCGCGGACAGGCCCATCACCAGTTCACCCTCCTCACCGGAGGTGGGCGCATCGCGTCCCGCCGTGGCACGGCCCGCCTCCAGCGCCGCCGCGTACTCCCCGCACGCCCGCACGCCCGCGCCCCCGTCCACGACGAGCAGCACGAGCCGCTCCCCGTACGGGACGACGAGCAGTGCCTCGCCGGAGCGCGCGGCCGCTGCCTCGACGACGTCGACGAGTCCGGCGAGCGGGTCACCGTTCCCGGAGGCGTCGGCCACCGCGGCGAGCACCGCGGCGGACGCGGTGCCCGGCACCGCGTCGCCCGCGCCCTCGCCGTTCCCCTCCGCGCCCGCCCGCACCCGCGCCGCGGACGCCGACGCCACCTGTGCGACGACGAGGCGAAACGGTGCGTCGAGGAGTCCGCCGTACAGCTCGCCGGCGACCGTTCGTGCGTGGTCGGGCTCCCCCGCGAGCAGCATCCGCAGCACCGCCGCGCCGATCCGCTGCTCGGCGGCGTGCAGGGAGCGGGAGCGCTCGGTGGTCAGGGTGAGGAGGGCGATGGCGGAGTGCACCGCGTAGCGCTCGGCGGTGCCCAGGGTCGACGCCGTGCCGACGGCGAGCGCGGCCCGCGGCCTGCGTCCCGTGCCGAGCGAGTGCAGTTCCACGCGGTCCTCGGCGCCCGCGACGACGGAACTGGCGGGCGCCGGACGCTCCCTGAGGCGTTCGACGTCGGCGGTGACCCGGGCGGCCCTGCGGTTGGCCCACTCCGGCGCGGCGGCGGCGACGGCGCCCGACGCGTCGTACAGCGCGGCCCATCCGTCGACCTGCCCGGCGAGCGCGCGCAGCAGTCCCTCGGGGCCGTCGCTCAGCGCCTGCTTGGTCAGCTCGCGCTGGGCGGCGAAGCCCGCCGTCACGGCGCGGTACTGCTCGGCGGCGATGGCGGCGGACACGGCCTTGCTGATGGCGAGGAACGGGGTGCGCCGCGGCACCTCGATGAGCGGCAGGTCCGCGTCGGTCGCGGCGTCGACGAGGGCCTTCGGGATGTCGGGGTAGTGCACGCCGACGGCGAAGCCGAGCCCGACGACTCCGGCGCCGGCCAGCCGCTTCACGTACCGCCGCATGGCGTCCGGGTCCTCCGCGTCCAGCTTGAGCGCGGTGATCAGGAGGAGCTCGCCGCCCTCCATGTAGGGGACGGGGTCGGCGAGCTCGCTGGCGTGCGCCCAGCGCACGGGGGCGTCCAGGCGTTCCTCGCCCGCGCGCACGGTCAGCTTGAGCGCGGAGTGGTGGACGAGCGAGGCGAGCGTGGGCGGCATGGGACCTTCAGGTCTGCGGCAGGTGGGGTGGGTGGGTTGCCCGGCCCCCGGTTCGCGGGCGCCGGATGTGGATCTTTTGGCCGGTCCGTATGAACGACCTGTGTCGATTCTGCCTCACTGTATGGTGCGCCAGAGACAGAACTCCCCGTACGTGTGATCCGGCGCCTTCCCGTTCTCCGCGCCGGAACTTCCGGGTGCCCCGTCCACGCCGCTTCAGGCCGGGCCCCGTGCCGCTTCAGGAGCGCAGGTCCACCAGGAGCGGGGGCGCGTGCTCCCCGCCTACGTCCGTCAGGGACAGCACCGCGTGCCCCGGCGGCACCCCGTGTGCCAGCTCGGAGGCGGACCACCGCTCACGCTCGACCTGACGGACGGTGACGGCGCGGGCCGTCGGCGCGTTGCCGGTGATGACGCGGCGCAGCATGTGCACGGTTTTACCGAGCGGGGTCTCGGCGATGATCTGCCGGTCGGTCACATCGCGCGCCTCTGTCCACTCCTTGCCCCAGACCTCGGCGAAGTCCTGGCCGTCCCACGGCGTGAGCCCGGAGAGCGCCATGCGGCAGCCGATCGCGCCGAGCAGCGGTGTGCGCAGCGGACGGGGTACGTCGTCGAGCGTACGCAGGGTCATGACGACGCCGGCGTTGGCGGACCGCAGCCGCTGGACCCGGCGTACGGATTCCGGGGTGATCGTGCCCGACGCGTCGTCCAGGACGAGGCAGGCGAAGAGCGAGCGGTCCTCGCGTCCGGCGGCGACCGCCGTGAACTGGGCGAGGACGAGGCGGGCCAGGATCCGCGAGGCGTCGGCGTGCCCGCGCTCGGGGAGGTCGATGCGGACCCGTACGGGATGGTCGAGGGCGCGCAGCGAGAACGGGGTGCTGCGGCCCGAGGTGTCGAAGAACGGCGCGAAGGCGGGGCGGTCCAGGAGCGCGATGCGGTCGGCGAGGACCGCGCCCGGGTCACCGGGGTGGCCCAACTGACGTTCGCGGGCGTCGAGTTCCCTGATCATCGCGTCCTGCCCCGCCGACTGCAGCGCCTTGCGCAGGGCGCCGAGCGGGCCGGGCGATCCGTCGAGCAGGGCGCGCAGCTCCGGCACCGAGGGGAAGCGCCGGTGGACGGCGAGGAAGGGGCCGAGGAGCTGGGCGAGACAGGTCGTGGAGCGGCGGCTGTCACCGCTGGGGTGCGGGTCGACGAGGTCCCCGACGAGGGCCTCGGCGAGCACGGCCGCGGCCTCGTCCGGGTCGTTGGTGCCGCCGTACAGGTCGAGGTCGTACACGGAGTCGGGCTGCCCGATCCGGACGATCACGTCGTAGTCCTCGGTGGGCCCGAGCCCCGCGCCCGCCGCGCCGACGACCACCACGGCCGCCTGCCCGGCGAGTGCTCCCAGGCACAAGGACTCGGCGATCGGCCACACCACGCGGCCCGTCTTGCCGGAGCCGCCGGGACCCACGGCGAGCAGGGAGGTGCCGAGCAGGTCGGGGCCGAGGGCGAGCCCGGTGCCGCGGTACGCGTAGGGGTTGCGGGGGTCGTCGGCCGTCGTCCCGAGGCGCACCTGCGCCGTGGCGAGGTCGTGGCGGGCGGCCCGCGCGGGCAGGTCCCGGTCCCCCGAAGGGTGCGGGCAGGCGCGGGCGCCGTCGCGTACGACGGCGTCGGTGAAGACGTGCAGCGGGCTGCGCCCGGTGCGCACGGACCGCCAGGCCCGCGCGATCCGCGCGTGGTCCACGTCCCGCATCAGTCCGGCCCGCGCGTCGGCGGCGAGCCGGTCGGCGGCGGCCTCCGCGCCGGCGGCCCGCAGCTGCGGCCAGCGGGCGGGGTCGTCCTCGGGGGCGGGCGGCGGCGGGGGCGCGTCGGGGCGGCGCAGCCGGGGGGCGACGAAGCGGCGCCAGACCTCGCCCCAGCGGCCGAGCCTGCCGACGCCGATCATGATGGCGAACGCGATGAGGGTGTAGTAGCCGTACCAGACGACGGCGTTGCCGACCTTGTCGCCGGTGTAGAGCCAGGCGTCGGGCAGGAACAGCTCGATCGGCAGCACCCACCAGCCGCCCAGGTACCCGTTCCACAGCAGCGACCAGATCAGCCAGCCGACCAGGAACGAGATCAGGGCGCCGCTCAGCAGTTGCCGGGTCGGCACGGTGTCGGGCTCCTGGGCGGGCCGCGGCTTGTGCGCGAACCGCCAGATGCCGGGCGGGGCGGCGGGGCGCGGCGCGCGCACCCAGGCGAGGAAGGCGGCCCCGTCGGTCAGCGGCGGCGCTCCGGGGGCCTGCGCGGGCCGGGGCGGCAGACCGGCCGACGGACCCCGCCCCCCCTGCGGAGGCGTCGCGGCCCCCTGCGCGGGCGGTACGGGCCCGTGCGGAGGCGGTACGGACCCGTGCGGAGGCGACGCCGGGCGCGGCACCGGCGTGGCATGGGTGCCCTGCGCGTCCTGCGTGCCGTCGGAATCCACGATTCTTGCCCCCTGGCCAGCCGCTCTCTTGTTTCGCGGGTCAATCTAGTGCCCCTGCGGGGCGAGCTCACCGGATACGCGCCCGGCGATGAGCGCTCCGCTATGTCCACCACGGACAACCGCCACGCCGAACGACTCCCCCATGGAGCATGCCCACCCCCTGGCCCCGCCCCTAACCTGCGAAGAAAGCAGTAGAGCGTCCGTACCGTCGCCCCACCCCCGTCAGCAACAGGAGCCCCTCATGACTGCCCTTCCGCAGGAGCGCCGCGTCGTCACCGCCATCCCCGGTCCGAAGTCGCAGGAGCTGCAGGCCCGCCGTACCGCCGTGGTCGCCGGTGGCGTGGGCTCCGTGCTGCCCGTGTTCGCCGCGCGCGCGGGCGGCGGCATCATCGAGGACGTCGACGGCAACCGTCTGATCGACTTCGGTTCCGGTATCGCCGTGACCTCCGTGGGCGCCTCCGCCGAGGCGGTCGTCCGCCGGGCGAGCGCCCAGCTGCAGGACTTCACCCACACCTGTTTCATGGTCACGCCGTACGAGGGCTACGTCGCCGTCGCCGAGGCGCTGGCGGAGCTGACGCCGGGTGACCACGAGAAGAAGTCGGCGCTGTTCAACTCCGGCGCCGAGGCCGTCGAGAACGCCGTCAAGATCGCCCGTGCGCACACCAAGCGCCAGGCCGTCGTCGTCTTCGACCACGGCTACCACGGCCGCACGAACCTGACGATGGCGCTGACCGCCAAGAACATGCCGTACAAGCACGGCTTCGGCCCGTTCGCCCCCGAGGTCTACCGCGTCCCGGTCGCCTACGGCTACCGCTGGCCGACCGGCGCCGAGAACGCGGGCCCCGAGGCCGCCAAGCAGGCGATCGACATGATCGGCAAGCAGGTCGGGGCCGAGAACGTCGCCGCGATCATCATCGAGCCGGTGCTCGGCGAGGGTGGCTTCATCGAGCCGGCCAAGGGCTTCCTGCCGGAGATCGTGAAGTTCGCCAACGACAACGGCATCGTCTTCGTCGCCGACGAGATCCAGTCGGGCTTCTGCCGTACGGGTCAGTGGTTCGCCTGTGAGGACGAGGGCATCGTCCCGGACCTCATCACCACCGCCAAGGGCATCGCGGGCGGTCTGCCGCTCGCCGCCGTGACGGGCCGCGCCGAGATCATGGACGCCGCGCACGCGGGCGGCCTCGGCGGCACCTACGGCGGCAACCCGGTGGCCTGCGCCGGTGCGCTCGGCGCCATCGAGACCATGAAGGAGCTCGACCTCAACGCCAAGGCGAAGAGCATCGAGGCCACGATGAAGGCCCGCCTCTCCGCCATGGCCGAGAAGTTCGACATCATCGGCGACGTCCGCGGCCGCGGCGCGATGATCGCCATCGAGCTGGTCAAGGACCGTACGACCAAGGAGCCGAACCCCGAGGCGACCGCCGCGCTGGCCAAGGCCTGCCACGCGGAGGGCCTGCTGGTGCTGACCTGCGGCACGTACGGCAACGTCCTGCGGTTCCTGCCGCCGCTGGTCATCGGCGAGGACCTGCTGAACGAGGGTCTGGACATCATCGAGGGCGCGTTCGCCCGTGTCTGAGCGCGGCATGTGAAGAAGGTGTGCGGGCCCCATGACGGGTTGCCGATCCGTCTGTCGGCCCGCCATCCACTGCCGTACGGTTTCTGCAGATGAGAGAAACACCCCGCCCACAGGGGACTGTGGGCGGCGCCACGGCGGAGCCTCCCCAGCCCCGTCCTGGCAGTGCCTTCGCGCACAGACCCGGAGCCCTGGGCTCCGGAACTCCTCACCGATCGGACGGCCGCTCGCCCCACACCCCCCGGGGCGCGCGGACCCCCGATCCGGAAGACCGCTTCGGAGACTCCCCCGACGGACCCGCGTGAGCAGGTCCCCTCGGACAGTCCGGGCCGGTCGGCCACCGAAGGGCCGACGCACTCCCCCCCCCTTGCGCCGGCCCTTCGGCATGTCCGGGCCTTCGGCATGTCCGGGCCTTCCGCCGTGCCAGGCTGTAGCGCATGTCCGCAACCCCGGCCCCGCGGCGGCCGGCCCTCACCCTCTCGCTGTGCGTCGCCCTCTTCGCGCTGCTGACCTGGCAGGTCGTCGCCGACGGGCCGCTGCGCCGCGCCGACGAACGCGCGGGGCGCGCCCTCACCGGGAGCCGGCTGCCGGACGGTGCCGCGGAGTTCCTCGCCGACCTCGGCAACGCCACGGTGGCCGTGCCGGTGCTGGTGGCCGTGGCCGCGTACACCGCCTGGCACGCGCGGCGCAGCGGTACGTTCCGGTGGTGGCTGCCCGCGGTCGCCGCGCTGGTCGCGATGGCCGCGGTGCCCGTGCTCGTCGCACCGCTCAAGGCGCTGATCGACCGCCCCGGTCCGCCGGGCACGGCGGGGGACGGCGGCTTCTACCCCTCCGGCCACGCGGCGACGGCCGCCGTCGCCTACGGAGCGGCGGCCCTGCTCCTGCTGCCGCTGCTCCGTGGCGCGTACGGCCGCCGCGAACTGGTCATCGGGTGCTGCCTGTTGAACGTGGCGGTCGGGTTCGGGCTCGTGCGGCGGGGCTACCACTGGCCGCTCGACGTGGTGGCGAGCTGGTGCCTGACCGCGGTGCTGCTGCGGGCGGTGGTGCTGGTGGTCAGCGGAAAGACGGCGCCGGTCAGCCGAAGTACCGGTCGAAGTTCTTCGAGAACTCCCCGTTGTTGAAGCGGTCCCAGTTGATCGACCACGTCATCAGGCCGCGCAGGTCCGGCCAGATCCCGTGGGTCTTGTACGAGCCGCAGTTGCTGCCCTGGGTGAGGCAGTCCAGGGCCTTGTTGACCTCGCCCGTGGACACGTGGCCGTTGCCCGCGTTGACGGAGGCGGGCATGCCGATGGCGACCTTCCTCGGCGGCAGCGGCGGGAAGACGTTGTTCTTGTCGCCCGCCACGGGGAAACCGGTGAGCAGCATGTCGGTCATCGCGACGTGGAAGTCCGCGCCGCCCATGAAGTGGTACTGGTTGTCCAGGCCCATGATCGGCCCCGAGTTGTAGTCCTGGACGTGCAGCAGCGTCAGGTCGTCGCGCAGGGCGTGGATGACCGGCAGGTACGCGCCCGCGCGCGGGTCCTGGCCGCCCCATTTGCCGGTGCCGTAGAACTGGTACCCGAGCTGCACGAAGAAGGTCTCGGGCGCCATGGTGAGCGTGAAACCGGCGCCGTACTTGGCCTTGAGGGTCTTGACGGCCGAGACGAGGTTGACGATCACCGGGGTCTTCGGGTTCTTGAAGTCGGTGTCGTCGGCGTTGAGCGAGAGCGAGTGGCCCTCGAAGTCGATGTCCAGGCCGTCGAGCCCGTATTCGTCGATGATCTTCGAGACCGAGGCGACGAAGGCGTCGCGGGCCTGCGCCGTCTTGAGCTGGACCTGTCCGTTCTGACCGCCGATGGAGATCAGGACCTTCTTGCCCGCCGCCTGCTTGGCCTTGATCGCGGCCTTGAACTCGTCCTTGGTCTCGACGTTCGGGCACTCCGTCTTCGGACAGAGGCCGAAGCGGATGTCGCCCGAGGTCGCGGAGGTCGGTTCGCCGAAGGCGAGGTCGATGATGTCCCAGCTGTCGGGGGTGTCGGCGAGCCGGGTGTAGCCGGAGCCGTTGGCGAAACTGGTGTGCAGATAGCCGACGAGGGCGTGGTCGGCGACCGCGGCCGGTCCCGCGGCCCGCGGTCCGGCGTCCCGGGGTTCGGGGGCCGCCGTCGCGCGGGTCGAGAGCAGGCCGGACGCGGCGAGCGCGCAGGCCGCGACGGCGACCACGGCGGCGCGTCTCACACGGCTCGCGGGGCTTATGGGGGGCAACGAAGAGCGATCCACAACTGCCTCCGGGCACGGGGGGATTGGAGGGCGGGTCGCGCATAACTTGGTCCAGACCAATCAAGTTGTCAAGGTTTCCGGCAGCGCACGGACCGCCGCCTCCGGCAGCGCACGCATCGCCGTCTCCGGCAGCGCACGCATCGCCGTCTGCGACAGCTCACCTCTTGCCGTCTCCGGCGGCTCTCACGTCTCACCGTCGTGGCCGTCGCCCGCCAGCCGCGCGGCCGCCTCGTGCATCGCGAGTTCGAGGACTCCGGGGTCGGTCAGCGTCCCCGAGCCGTCCGGCGGGACCAGCCAGCGGACGCCGCCCGCGGCCCGGCCCGGATAGGGCACGACCACCCAGGTGCCGCGGCCCGCGCCCCGCACCCCCGTGCCGAGCCAGCGCGAGACCGTGCCCGGCGGCACGAAGAACCCCGTGCGCGCGTCGCCGAAGTCGGCGAGCACGGGACCGGGGCGGTCGACGCAGCGGGCCAGCACGTCGAGGGTGGGACAGCCGAGTTCGCCGGGCAGGATCAGCACGTCCCAGCGGCGGCCCGCCGGCAGGAGCGCGACCCCCTGGGGGTTGCGCTCCCACTCCCAGCGGCAGGCCTCCGGATCCGGCGCCGCCGACACCAGCCATTCGAGCGCCGACCTCGCCCCCGAGTCACGCGAGCCAGTCATGGCACAACCTTCCTTCCCTGTGCGGCAACATGCGTGTCACAGGGGAGAGAGGCCACGGGCCGGAGCATTACGCGGGTTTCGGCGACGAATCGAAGCGGCGACGACGGCGCCGTACGCCTCAGCTGTCGAAGCCGAGACCCAGCTTGTCCATCGTCTTCAGCCACAGGTTCCGCCTGCCGCCGTTGGCGTCGGACCTGGCCAGCGACCACTTGGTCAGCGCCACACCGGTCCACGCGAACGGCTCGGGCGGGAACGGCAGCGGTGTCGTCCGCACCATCTCCAGGGCCGTACGCTCCGTCCGCTCGCCCGAGAGCAGGTCCAGCATGACGTCGGCGCCGAACCGGGACGCCCCGACACCGAGGCCCGTGTAACCCGCCGCGTACGCGACGCGCCCTTTGTGGGCCGTGCCGAAGAACGCCGAGAACCGCGAGCACGTGTCGATCGCGCCGCCCCACGCGTGCGTGAAACGGACCCCCTCCAGCTGCGGGAAACACGTGAAGAAGTGTCCGGCGAGCTTCGCGTACGTCTCGGGCCTGTCGTCGTACTCGGCGCGCACCTTCCCGCCGAACGGGTAGATCGCGTCGTAACCGCCCCACAGGACGCGGTTGTCGGCGGAGAGCCGGAAGTAGTGGAACTGGTTGGCGCTGTCGCCGAGGCCCTGCCGGTTCTTCCAGCCGATCGCCGCCAGCTGCTCGTCGGTCAGCGGCTCGGTCATCAGCGCGTAGTCGTACACCGGCACGGTGTACGGGCGCAGGCGCTTGACCAGCGAGGGGAAGACGTTCGTGGCGAGGGCGACCTGGCGGGCGAAGACCCTGCCGTACGGCGTGCGGACCGCCATGCCGGCGCCTGAGGAGGCCAGTTCCAGCGCGGGCGTGTGCTCGTGGATACGTACGCCCTTCTCCAGGCAGGCCCGCTTCAGGCCCCACGCCAGCTTCGCCGGGTGCAGCATGGCGACGCCCTCGCGGTCCCAGAGGCCGCCGAGGAAGGTCGGCGAGTCGACGTGCTCGCGCAGCGCGTCCGCGTCCAGGAGCTCGGAGCCTCCGGCGAGGCCGTGCTCGGCCATCTCCGCGTGCAGTTCGCGGAGTTCGGCCAGCTGGTGCGGTTCGGTGGCGACGTCGATCTCGCCGGTGCGCTCGAAGTCGCAGTCGATGGCGTACCGCTTGACGGCCGCCTCGATCCCGTCGAGGTTGCGGGCGCCGAGCTCCTCCAGCTTCTCGATCTCGCCGGGCCAGCGGGACAGGCCGTTGGCGATGCCGTGGGTGAGGGAGGCGGCGCAGAATCCGCCGTTGCGGCCGGACGCGGCCCAGCCCGCCTCCCGGCCCTCGACGAGGACGACGTCGCGGTGCGGGTCGCGCTCCTTGGCGATGAGCGCGGTCCACAGGCCGCTGTATCCGCCGCCGACGACGAGCAGGTCGCACCGCTCGTCGCCGGTGAGGGCGGGTTCGGGGGCCGGCCTGCCGGGGTCGTCGAGCCAGAAGGACCCCGGCTTGGCGTCGGAGAGGGACTTGGTGAAACGGGTCATGGCACCAGGGGCCATGATTTCCACTCCTTCAGGTGTTACCGGGACTGCTTGTTGCGGCGTTTGCCGATGAGCATTCCGGAGAGTACGAGCAGGACGGCGACGAGGAACATCGCCGTACCGATCACATTGATCTGAACGGGCGTGCCCCGCTGCGCCGATCCCCAGACGAACATGGGGAAGGTCACAGTCGAGCCCGCGTTGAAATTCGTGATGATGAAATCGTCGAAGGAGAGCGCGAAGGCGAGCAGCGCGCCCGCCGCGATGCCGGGTGCGGCGATCGGCAGCGTCACCCGCAGGAACGTCTGCACGGGACCGGCGTAAAGGTCCTGCGCGGCCTGTTCCAGGCGCGGGTCCATCGACATGACGCGCGCCTTGACGGCGGTCACCACGAAGCTGAGGCAGAACATGATGTGGGCGATGAGGACCGTCCAGAAGCCGAGCTGCGCGCCCATGTTGAGGAAGAGCGTGAGCAGCGAGGCGGCCATGACGACCTCAGGCATCGCCATCGGCAGGAAGATCAGCGAGTTGATGGCGCCGCGCGCGCGGAACCGGTAGCGCACGAGTGCGAAGGCGATCATCGTGCCGAGCACGGTCGCGCCGATCGTCGCCCAGGTGGCGATCTGCAGGCTCAGCGAGAGCGATCCGCACATGTCGGCGACGCCGCACGGGTCCTTCCACGCGTCGAGCGAGAATTCCTGCCACGAGTAATTGAAGCGGCCCTTCGGTTTGTTGAAGGAGAAGACCGTGACGACGATGTTCGGGAGGAGCAGGTACGCGAGTGTCAGCAGGCCCGCGATGACGACGACATTGCGCCGGAGCCAGCGGAAGAAGGCGGCCATCAGACGAGATCCTCCGTCCCCGACTTGCGGATGTAGAGGGTCACCATGAAGAGGATGGCGGCCATGAGGATGAAGGAGAGCGCCGCGGCCGTCGGGTAATCCAGAATGCGCAGGAACTGCGTCTGGATGACGTTTCCGACCATGCGGGTGTCGGTGGATCCGAGCAGGTCGGCGTTGACGTAGTCACCGGCCGCGGGGATGAAGGTGAGCAGCGTTCCGGAGACGACGCCCGGCATGGAGAGCGGGAAGGTCACCTTGCGGAAGGTGGTGGACGGCTTGGCGTAGAGGTCGCCCGCGGCCTCGTGCAGCCGGCCGTCGATGCGCTCCAGCGAGGTGTAGAGCGGCAGGATCATGAACGGCAGGAAGTTGTACGTGAGTCCGCAGATCACCGCGAGGGGTGTGGCGAGGACCCGGTCGCCGGCCGTGACGCCCAGCCAGCTGGTGACGTCGAGGACGTGCAGGGAGTTGAGGGCGCCCACCACCGGGCCGCCGTCGGCGAGGATCGTCTTCCACGCCAGCGTACGGATCAGGAAGCTGGTGAAGAACGGCGCGATGACCAGGACGAGGATGATGTTGCGCCAGCGGCCCGCGCGGAACGCGATGAGGTAGGCGAGCGGGTAGCCGAGCAGCAGGCACAGGACCGTGGCGGCGCCCGCGTAGAGCACCGAGCGCAGGAACTGCGGCCAGTAGTCGGCAGCTGCGTCCCAGTAGGTCGCGAAGTGCCAGGTGACCTTGAAGCCCTCTTCGAGGGAGCCGGTCTGCACGGAGGTCGACGCCTGGTAGACGAGCGGCAGGGCGAAGAAGACGATCAGCCAGAGGATGCCGGGGAGGAGCAGCCAGTAGGGGACGAGCCGCCCGCGCTTGCGCGGCTTCCGTGCGGGTGGCTCCTTCGGAGCGGGCGCTGTCGGCGGTGGTGCGTCGGTGACGGTCGTCATGCGGAGGCGTCCTCCTCGACCTTCTCGACGCCCGCCTGGACGTCCTGGGCGGCGTCGAGGCCGAAGGTGTGCGCGGGGTTCCAGTGCAGGACGACCTCGGCGCCGGGAGTGAGGCGGGTGTCACGCTCGACGTTCTGCGCGTACACCTCGAAGGACGGGCAGACCGGGCTGTGGACGACGTACTGCGTCGACACTCCGATGAAGCTGCTGTCGGCGATGCGTCCGGTGATGCGGTTGCGGCCCTCGGGGATCCGCCCCGCGTCGTCGGCGTGCGTGAGGGAGATCTTCTCGGGCCGTACGCCGACCAGGAGCTTGCCGCCGGTGGCGGTGGGGCCGGTACATCGGGCGACGGGCAGCGTCAGCTTGCAGTCGCCCGCCTTGACGACCATGTCGTCACCGCTCCGTGCGTCGACATCGGCCTCGATGAAGTTCGACGTGCCGAGGAAGTTCGCGACGAACGTCGTCCGCGGGTTCTCGTAGAGGTCGGCGGGGGCCCCGAGCTGCTCGACGCGGCCGCCGTTCATCACGGCCACGGTGTCGGCCATGGTCATGGCCTCCTCCTGGTCGTGGGTGACGTGCACGAAGGTGATGCCGACCTCGGTCTGGATGCGCTTGAGCTCCAGCTGCATCTGGCGGCGCAGCTTCAGGTCGAGGGCGCCGAGCGGTTCGTCGAGGAGGAGGACCTTGGGGTGGTTGATGAGGGCGCGGGCGACGGCGACGCGCTGCTGCTGACCCCCGGAGAGCTGGTGCGGCTTCTTGCGGGTGTGCTCGCCGAGCTGCACCAGGTCGAGCATGTCGCCGACGCGGCCCTTCACGGACTTGATGCCGCGGCGGCGCAGCCCGAAGGCGACGTTCTCGAAGATGTCCAGGTGCGGGAAGAGCGCGTACGACTGGAAGACGGTGTTCACGGGCCGCTTGTACGGCGGCAGGGCCGTGACGTCCTGGTCACCGAGGTGCACGGTTCCCGAGCTCGGCTCCTCCAGGCCCGCGATCATGCGGAGCGTGGTGGTCTTGCCGCAGCCGGACGCCCCGAGCAGGGCGAAGAAGGAGCCCTGCGGCACGGTGAGGTCGAGCGGCCGCACGGCGGCGAAGGAGCCGTACGTCTTGCTGATCCCGGAGAGACGGACGTCGCCGCCGGTTTCTTGAGCAGAGGTCATGGTGGGTCCAGGGGAAGTCGAGGGGATGACGAGAGGGACTAGGCCCCGGTGAGGCGCGCGAACTTCTCTTCGTACGCGGTCTCTTCCTTCGGCGTGAGCGACCGGAACGCCCGGGACTTCTCCTTCATCTCCTGGTCGGGGATGATCAGCGGATTCGACGCGGCGTCCTTGTCGATCCTCGCGAGCGCGTCCCGTACCCCGTCGACCGGGCAGACGTAGTTGATGTACGCGGCGAGGCGGGCCGCGGGCTCGGGCTCGTAGTAGTGGTCGATGAGCCGCTCGGCGTTCTTCTTGTGCCGCGCCTTGTTCGGGACCAGCAGGTTGTCCGTGGACGTGATGTAGCCCTGGTCGGGGATGTGGAAGCCGACGTCGGGGCTGTCGGCCTGGAGCTGCACGATGTCGCCGGCCCAGCCGAGGCAGGCCGCGATGTCGCCCTTGGCCAGGTCGGACGTGTAGTCGTTGCCGGTGAAGCGCCGGATCTGCTTTCGGTCGACGGCCTTCTGGAGGCGGGCGATGGCCGCGTCGAAGTCGTCGTCGGTGAAGTCCGCGGGGTCCTTGCCCATGTCGATGAGCGTCATGCCGACGGTGTCGCGCATCTCGGACAGGAACCCGACGCGCCCCTTCAGCTTCGGGTCGTCGAGCAGCTGGGACACCGAAGTGATCTCTTTGCCGCCGGTCGCCTTCTTGTTGTACGCGATGACGGTGGAGATACCGGTCCAGGGATACGAGTACGACCTGCCCGGGTCCCAGTCGGGGTCACGGAACTGGGCGGAGAGATTCGTGTACGCGTGCGGCAGGTTGGCCGGGTCCAGTTTCTGGACCCACCCGAAGCGGATGAGCCGGGCGGCCAGCCAGTCGGTGACGCAGATGAGGTCGCGTCCGGTCTCCTGGCCCGCGGCGAGCTGCGGTTTGACCTTGCCGAAGAACTCGACGTTGTCGTTGATGTCCTCGGTGTACTTGACCGTGATCCCGGTGCGTTTCGTGAACGCGTCCAGGGTGGGCCGCCGGTTCTCGTCCTTCTCGTCGACGTCCATGTACTCGGTCCAGTTGGAGAAGCTGACGCGCTTCTCCTTCGCCGAGTGGTCGTCGGACGAGACCTCGCCCCGGCTCTTGCCCGCCGCGGGGATGCCGCAGGCGCTGAGTGCCCCGAGGCCGCCGATCGCGAGCGCGCCGCCCGTGGCGGCGCGCAGCGCACTGCGCCGGGTCAGGGCGGCCCTGCCGTTCCTGTAGCTGCGGTGCACGGCGGCCAGTTGGGCCGGGCCGAGGCGGTGGGGCTCGTACTGCTCCATACGCGTGGTTGCCCTTTCGGGAGGAAGGCGGCCGCCGGTCACGCGGCCTGTGACGACGTGGCTGCGTGACTACCGGTCCCCGAAGATCGTGCGGTGCCAGTCCTTGCGGACGACCGCCGTGTTGTCGAACATGACGTGCTTGACCTGCGTGTACTCCTCGAATGAGTACGCGGACATGTCCTTTCCGTAGCCGGATGCCTTGTAGCCGCCGTGCGGCATCTCGCTGAGGATCGGGATGTGGTCGTTGACCCACACGCAGCCCGCCTTGATGTCGCGGGTCGCGCGGTTGGCGCGGAACACGTCGCGGCTCCAGGCGGAGGCGGCGAGGCCGTAGGGGGTGTCGTTGGCGAGCCGGATGCCCTCGTCGTCGCTGTCGAAGGGCAGTACGACGAGGACGGGTCCGAAGATCTCGGACTGCACGATCTCGCTGTCCTGCGCGGCGTCCGTGATCAGGGTCGGCTTGTAGTACGCGCCGGGGTGCTGGAGCGCCTCGCCGCCGGTCACCACGCGCGCGTAGGAGCGGGCCCGGTCGACGAACCCGGCGACGCGGTCGCGGTGCGCGTGCGAGATGAGCGGCCCCATGTCGGTGCCCGGGTCGAACGGGTCGCCGAGCCGCACGCTCTCCATGAGGTCGGCGACGCCCTGCACGAAGGCTTCGTAGAGCGGCCGCTGCACGTACGCGCGCGTGGCGGCCGTGCAGTCCTGCCCGGAGTTGATGAGCGCGCCGGCGACCGCGCCGTGCACGGCGGCGTCGAGGTCGGCGTCGTCGAAGACGACGAAGGGAGCCTTGCCGCCGAGCTCCAGGTGCAGCCGCTTGACGGTGGCGGTGGCGATCTCGGCGACGCGCTTGCCGACGCCGGTGGACCCGGTGAAGGACGTCATGGCGACGTCGGGGTGGCCGACGAGGTGCTCCCCCGCGTCCTTCCCCGCGCCCGTGACGATGTTGACGACGCCGTCGTGGATGCCCGCCTCGGTGGCGGCCTGCGCGAAGAGGAGGGAGGTGAAGGGGGTGAGCTCGGCGGGCTTGAGGACGATGGTGTTGCCCGCGGCGATCGCCGGCAGGACCTTCCAGGCGGCCATTTGCAGCGGGTAGTTCCAGGGGGCGATGGACCCGACGACGCCGATGGGCTCACGGCGTACGTACGAGGTGTGGTCACCGGTGTACTCGCCGGCCGACTGGCCCTGGAGGTGCCGGGCCGCGCCCGCGAAGAAGGCGGCGTTGTCGACGGTCCCGGGGACGTCGAACTCCCGGCTCAGCTTGATCGGCTTGCCGCACTGCAACGACTCGGCCTGCGCGATGTCCTCGGCACGCTCCGCCAGGACGCCCGCGAACCGGTGCAGGGCGTCGGAACGCTCGCCCGGGGTGGCGCCCGCCCAGCCGGGGAACGCCTCGGCGGCCGCGGCGACGGCGGCGTCGACGTCGTCGCTCCCGGCCAGCTCGTACGTGTGGACCTCGTCGCCCGTGGCGGGGTCGACCACCGCGTGGGAGATGCCGGACGTCCCCTTGGTCAGCCGCCCGGCGATGTACTGCGCACCGTCCGCGAAGTGGTCCCGCGCCTGGAAGTTGTGCATGACGCTCTCCTCCGCCGCCCGCCCCGTCCCGCGGGGGTCGGCGTAGCTCCGGATCGATTTGAGTGCCGATCCTGACAGAGCAGTGATAGTCCAACAAGTGATTCCGTTGTTGCCTTTTGGTTACGCGACGGAATCTGTCGACCAGGTGTCGAGTCGACCCGGAAAACCCAGGACGGAATGTCAGTGGTGCGTGCCAGACTCGCGTGCATGACGAAGATCGACTCGGTGGAGGCGCTGGTCGGCGCGGTGCGCGCGGGCGAGCAGGTGACGTACCTGCACTTCTGGGGCCACACCCCGCGGGGGGACGGCACGCTCGGCCGGAGTTGCCTGAGTCAGTGGTGGCCGTCGCCGTTCACGGTGGACGGCGTGGAGTACGCGACGGCGGAGCACTGGATGATGGCGGCCAAGGCCCGCCTCTTCGGCGACGCGGACGCGGAGCGGGCGATCCTCGCGGCCAGGACCCCGGCGGAGGCGAAGAAGGCGGGACGGCTCGTCCGGGACTTCGACGACGCGATATGGGCGCGCGAGCGCTTCGGCATCGTGGTCGCGGGCAGTACGCACAAGTTCGCGTCGGACCCCGCGCTGCGGGACTTCCTCGTGGGGACGGGGCGGCGCGTTCTGGTCGAGGCGAGCCCCATGGACCGCGTCTGGGGCATCGGCCTGGCGGCCGACGACCCCCGGGCGGAGGACCCCGCGAAGTGGCGGGGGCCGAACCTGCTGGGTTTCGCGTTGATGGAGGCGCGGGACCGGCTCTGACCGGCGGTGGGCTCAGGACCGGCTCTGACTGGGCCGGGGGGGGGCTCAGGACCGGCTCTGACTGGGCCGGGGGGCTCAGGACCGGCCCCGACCGGCCGGAGGTGCTCCCACCGCGTGGTCGGTCGGGACCTGCTCCGCCTCGGCACCCTGCCGGTTCAGCCGTCTCCGTACGAGACGGCTCTGCGCCGCGACCGTCACGATGACACCCGCCCCGAGGACCGGCCAGGCGAGCGGCCCCGCCGCGATCACGCCGGTGATCAGGAGCGGTCCGCCGCTGCGCTGGGCCGATGAGGACAGGCCGTGGACCCCGAGGTAGGCGCCCTGGGCGTCGCCGGACGCGAGCGCTATCGAGAGTTCCCAGGACGCGATGGCGTGGAGTATCTCCGCGAAGGTGAGGGCGATCGCGGCGACCGTGAGCGCGGCGACGGCGAGCCCCGTACCGCCGAGCGCGGAAACGGTCAGGGCCGCACACCCGACGACGAAGCAGGCCGCGAGGGGGACGAGGAGCGCGCGGGCCCGCTCCGGGGTGCTGCCGAAGCGGGACAGCGGGACCTGGCAGCAGACGACCAGCACGCAGTTGAGCACCATGAGGAGCGGCGCGAGACCGTGCGGGGCGTCGGTGGCGTGCACGATCCACAGGGGGATGCCGACCTGGAGCACCGCGTCGTCGAGGAAGAGGGCCGCCTCGGTCACGGTGAAGAGCAGGAAGGAGCGGTCGCGCCAGGGGTTGGACGGCGGGGTGCCGGGGGCGGCTTTCGGTCCGCGGGTGGTCGCGGAGGCGGTGACCACGCGGGACGGCGACGGGGGTTCGGCGCAGCGCAGGGTGAGGGCCGCGGCGGCGAGGAAGCTGACCACGTTGCCGAGCAGCAGCGCCTGGTAGGCGTGGGTGGTGCCGACGGCGAGGGCACACGCGCCGGCCAGCCCGCCGATGGCCCAGCCCGCGTTGGAGACGGTGCGCTGCACGGCCTGGTACCTGGTGCGGTCCGGGCCCGCGATGCGGGCGGCGTACAGCTTGGTGAGGACGTTGGCGCCGCGGTCGGCGACGCTGTTGACGGCCGAGTACAGCAGGAGCAGCGCGAAGTTGTCCGTCGTGAGCAGCGCCAACAGCGCCACCGCCTGCTGGAGTTGGGCTCCGACGAGGATGCGGGTGACCGGGAAGCGGTCGGCGAGGTGGCCCGCGAGCGGCGCGCCCGCGATGCCGACAGCGCCCGAAACCCCCAGGAGCACGCCGACTTCGGTGACGGAGAGACCGGTGATCAGGGTGAAGTAGAGGGCGGCCGCCCCCATCCAGAGGCCGGTCCCCATTTTGTTGATCAGGGCGATCCAGAGCATGCGACGGCCGTCGGCACCCCCTGGTATCCGTGCGTACAGCGCGGACCGCTTACGGCTCAGGCTCACCCATCCCCCTTGTCCGGCAGGCGTTCTGCCGAGGCCGGTCGACCGACGCCGGCTTGACGCGCTCTTTTGTACCGGTACATAATTCCTTACGTGGCAGCACAATATGTGATCAGCGGTTCGACCGCCAAGGGAATTACCGCATCGGTCGAACAGGCCGTCACCGACGGCGGATTGGCGCCGGGCGCCGCGCTGCCTCCGGTGCGCAGGCTCGCCGACGAGCTGGGGGTCAGCGCCGGCACGGTGGCGACGGCCTACAAGGAACTTCGACAGCGCGGAATCGTCGTGACGCGCGGCCGGGGCGGAACGGTCGTCGCGCAGGCCCCGGCGGTCGGGACCCGCAGGCCGCCGAAGGCGCCGCGAGGGGTGCGCGACCTCGCGGGCGGGCATCCGGATCACGAACTGCTGCCGGCCCTGCTGCCGCCTGCCCGAGTGGAGCCCGTGCACGGTTCGCACCGCGGGTCGCCGCGCCTCGCCGGTCTCGAGCAACGGGCCCGGGAGTGGTTCGCGCGGGACGGCGTGCCCGACGGCGGGGTGACCTTCGCGCACGGCGCGCTGGACTGCATGGCACGGCTGCTCTCGGTGGAGCTGAAGCCGGGCGACACGGTGGCCGTGGAGGACCCCGGTTTCCACCATCTCCTGGACCTCGTACCGGCGTTGGGGCTGCACATGGTGCCGGTCGCCGTGGATGACGAGGGCATCAGGCCGGAGGCGTTGCGCGGGGCGCTGCGGGCGGGCGCCAAGGCGCTGGTGTGCAGCCCCCGGGGGCAGAACCCGGTGGGCGGCCGCTTCACCGCGGAGCGGCGGGACGCGCTGCTCGACGCCCTCGCCGGGCACCCGGACGTGCTCGTCGTCGAGGACGACCACAACGCGGAGATCGCGGGGGCGGCCCCGCACTCACTGGCGACCGGCGGACTCCCGCGCTGGGCGCAGGTGCGCACCGTCTCCAAGCATCTGAGCGTCGACCTGCGATGGGCGGCCCTCGCGTGCGACGCCACCACGCTGGCCAGGCACGAGGGGCGGATGCTGCTCACCTCGGGGTGGGTCAGCCACGTCCTGCAGGAGACGGTCGAGCGGACGATGGCCGACCCGGCGGCCCGTGCGGTGGTGCGGCGGGCCGAGCGTGTCTACGGGGAGCGACGCGAGGCGCTGATCCGCGAGCTCGCGGGGCACGGGATCGCGGCGCGGGGGGCGAGCGGGATGAACGTGTGGGTGCCCGTGCGGGACGAGTCCGCGGTCGTCAACGGGTTGCGGTCGCACGGGTGGTGGGTGGCGGCGGGGGCGCGGTTCCGCATCGCCGCGCCCACGGGCGTGCGCATCACCACGTCCGCGCTCGGGCCGGCGGACGCGGGCCGTCTCGCCGCGGACTTCGCCGCGGTGCTCGGCGATTCGGAGGCTACGTACGGGGGGTGAGTCCGACGGCTGCGGCGGCCGGCGTGACCGACGCGGCCGAACGGCCCGGGTCGCCCCGCGTGGTCCCCGCGTCCGAGTCCTCGTCCGGCACGACGACGAGGATCACGAGCAGCGCCACGCCCAGGGCGATGCCCACGGCTCCGCAGATGATCCCGGCGAGGGCCTGCCCGCCGTTCGTCGCCTCGCCCCGCCGCGCCTTGCCGCGTCCCACCGCGCCGAAGACCACCGCGAGGATGCCGAGGACGATCGCCAGCGGCCACAGGCAGAAACCGGCGGCGGCGATGATCCCGAGGACCAGCGCGGCCACGCCCATGCCGTTCGCGGGGGCCACGGGCATGGCGGGCCAGCCGTATCCGGGATAGTTCTGATAGCTCTGATAGTTCTGATGCCCCTGGCCCGGGTACCCGTAGGGCAGCTGGCCGGGTGGCCCGTACGGGATCTGCCCGGGCCCGTCCGGCGAGACGGGCGGCGGCGGCACCGGCTCACCGGGCGCGGCGAAGGGGTTGCCGACGCCGGGCGGCACACCGACCTGCGCACCGGGCTGCGCACCGGCCGTCGGAGGCACGGGCGGCTGCGGCGCGGGAGCCGCGCCCGGCATCGACGTGACCGTCCACTGATCGTGCACGGAGGGCAGCGGCCCGGGCGCGTGCGCCGACCGGTTCTCCGACCGGTTCTCCGGCCGGCTCTCCGGCCGGCTCTCCGCAGGCGGCGCCCAAGGGTCGCGTTCCTCCGGCGCCCCCGCGCCACCCGCTCCGGGCACGGCGTCGTCCTCGGACTTCGCGGACATGACGGGTCACCTCTTTCGTACGTTCCGTCATGCTACGGCCCCCGCTTTCCCCGCGCCGACCGCCGCCTCCCCACCGCCGCCTACGATGATCCCCGACCCATCGATCAGCCGATCAAACCCGTTCCTGGGGAGGAAACCGTGACCGAGCAGCACACCGCAGCCGCGACCACCAGAGATGTACACGCCTTCATCGCCGGACTGCCCAAAGCGGAACTGCACGTGCACCACGTCGGCTCTGCCTCCCCCCGCATCGTCTCCGAGCTGGCCGCCCGGCACCCCGACTCCTCGGTGCCGACCGACCCCGAGGCGCTCGCCGACTACTTCACGTTCACGGACTTCGCGCACTTCATCCAGGTCTACCTGTCCGTCGTGGATCTGATCCGCACCCCGGAGGACGTGCGCCTCCTCACCTACGAGGTGGCCCGCGACATGGCGCGGCAGAACGTCCGCTACGCCGAGCTGACCCTCACCCCGTTCTCCTCCGTGCGCCGCGGCATCGACGACCGCGCCTTCATGGACGCCATCGAAGACGCCCGCACGGCGGCCGAGAAGGAATTCGGCACCGTGCTGCGCTGGTGCTTCGACATCCCCGGCGAGGCCGGGCTCGTGTCGGCCGAGGAGACGCTGCGGCTCGCCATCACCGACAGCCTGCGCCCCGAGGGCCTGGTCTCCTTCGGGCTCGGCGGGCCCGAGATCGGTGTGCCGCGCCCGCAGTTCAAGCCGTACTTCGACCGGGCGATCGCGGCGGGCCTGCACTCGGTCCCGCACGCCGGCGAGACGACGGGCCCCGAGACCGTCTGGGACGCCCTCGTCCACCTGGGCGCCGAGCGCATCGGCCACGGCACGACCTCCGCGCAGGACCCCAAGCTCCTCGCCCACCTGGCCGAGCACGGCATCCCGCTGGAGGTCTGCCCGACCTCGAACATCGCGACCCGCGCGGTCAGCACCCTCGACGAGCACCCGATCAAGCAGTTCGTCGAGGCCGGGGTGACCGTCACGATCAACTCCGACGACCCGCCCATGTTCGGCACGGACCTGAACAACGAGTACGCCGTCGCGGCCCGTCTCCTCGGCCTCGACGAGCGCGGCATCGCGGCCCTCGCGAAGAACGCCGTCGAGGCGTCCTTCCTCGACCCGGCGGGCAAGGCGCGGATCGCCGCCGAGATCGACACGTACACGGACACGTGGCTCGCGCCGTAATCCACGCGTCCGTCCGCATCCCGTGACCACAATGGGCCCATGCGCACCGTGACTGCTGTGGCCCACCGAGGCGATCCCTACCGTGTCCGCGAGAACACCCTCCCATCCCTGCGCTCCGCGTTCGACCGGGGCGCGGACGCGGTGGAGATCGACGTCCGTCTGAGCGGCGACGGCGTACCCGTCCTGCTGCACGACCCGACCCTCAAGCGCCTGTGGGGGTACGAACGGCCGCTCGCCGCCCTGTCCTCGGCGGAGGTCGACGGCCTCACCGAGGGCGGCGTCCCGACCCTCGCCGCTGCCCTCGCGGCCACCGAGGGGCGCCGGCTCATGATCGACCTGCCGGGCGCGACGTACGACGCCGTGCGCACGGTCGTCGGGGTCGTCGCGGAGTGCGGCGCGGCGGAGCGGGTGTACTACTGCGCGGGCGGGCGGACGATGCTCGCCGTACGCGAGGCGGATCCGGCCGCGGAGATCGCGCTGACCTGGACGACCCTGGCCCCGCCCCGCCCGGTCCTGCTGGACGCGGTGAAGCCGCGCTGGCTCAACCTCCGCTTCCCGCTGGTCGACCGCGAACTGACGCTCCACGTGCACCGGCAGGGCCTGCTCGTCTCGGCCTGGACCCCGGACACGCGCCGCTCGATGCGGCGCCTGATCGACGCGGGCGTCGACGCGATCACCACGAACCGCATCGAACTCCTGCGAAGCCTGCCGGGCATCCGGCCCGCGTGACGCCCCCTAGGGGGCTCCCCCAGCAACACCCCTGACTCCGAAGCCCGTTGACCCCTATGACTTCCCGGGGCCGAGCCCTCCCCGCCGACGATTCCCCGCGGCCGGGCGGACGCCAGGATGTGATCACCACACGTCGCACCACCGCGTCATCGCATCCCGTCGAAGCCGTCCCAGGAGTCACCGTGAAGGTTCCCGCCCGCGCCGCCGTCGCCGCGGCCCTCGTCCTCGGCCTGACCGGCGCGGCGGCCGCCCCGGCGCTCGCACACCCCTCGCACACCCCGGCCACCCCGGGAGCCACCGGAGCCACGGGAGCCACCGGAGCCACGGCCGGCGCTCCGTCAGCCCCCTCGTCGTCGAGCAGCCCGAACGGCAAGGCCCTGCGTGACGCGATCAAGGGGCTGCCGGACACCGACGCGACCGCCGCGCTCGTACGGGTCGGCGGCACGGACGGGTCCTGGCGGGGTAGTTCAGGCGTGCACGACCTGGTCACGCACCGCAAGGCCGACCCGCACGGCCGGCTCCGCGCCGGCTCCACGACCAAGATCGTGACGGCGGCCGTGGTGCTGCAACTGGCCGCCGAGGGCACGCTCGACCTCGACCGTCCCGTGCAGCACTACATGCCGGACCTGTTCACGGCGGAGTTCGCCCCCATCCCGGTCCGCAGCCTCCTCAACTACACGAGCGGTCTCAAGTCCGGCGACGGATTCGACGACGCGTTCGCCCACCGCTACGACACGTTGGACCCCCGGACCGTCCTCGACTCCGCCATCGCCAAGGGCCCCGAGCACGCCCCGGGCGCCGAACAGCACTACCGCAACATCCACTACACCGTGCTGGGCCTGCTGATCGAGAAGGTCACCGGAGACACGTACGCCCACCAGGCCGCCCAGCGGATCTTCCGCCCGCTCCACCTGCGCGACACCTACTTCCCCGGCAAGGACCTCCACATCCGCGGCCCGCACAACCGCGGCTACCAGAAGAGGGAGCAGGCGGACGGCACCACCCGCCTCGTCGACGCCACCGTGTGGACCCAGTACGACCGGTTCGCGGCCGGCGACATGATCTCCTCCACGGCCGACCTGGAGACGTTCACGCAGGCACTGTTCGCGGGGAAGGTCGTGCCGCAGCCGCAGCTGAAGGAGATGTTCACCCTCCCCCGCCTCGGGCCGGACGCTCCCGCGCAGCCCACCTTCGGAGCGGGCCTGCAGACCACGAAGATCAACGGAAGGACGTTCTGGTTCAAGACGGGTGCGCGGTACGGCTACACGAACATCATCGCCTCCACCGAGGACGGCTCCCGCACCCTCGTCTACTCGGTCAACGCGACCGACGCCAAGGGCGAGGACCACAACCCTGTGACGCAGCGCATCATCGCGGCCGCACTCGGCTGAGCCCGTCCGCCCGTCCGCCCGTCCGCCCGTCCGCCCGTCCGCCCCTGGCTACGATGGCCGCCGCTGTTCGAACACGCGCGAGTACGAGGTCACGCATGGCATCCACGTGGAACTGGGAGACCGCCGAGGGCCTGCTCGGCATGGACGACCCGGCCGAATGGGACGCCGCCCACGAACGCGGGGAGAGGTCGCTCGGCACCGCCGTCATCGGGCTCGCCCTCAACTGCACGCTGGCGGAGGCCTCGCCGCGCATCCTCAAGGGGATGCGGCTCGCGGACCGCGGACAGCGCGGGTTCGCCTTCACCGCGGCGGGCCACGCGGCGCGGCTCAACGGCGCGCTGACCCCGGAGCTGTACGCCGCGCTGCGCACGGAGGGCCACCGCGGCTTCGCCGAGACCGCCGTCGACGACACCCTGACGTTCGTGCCGTTCCGGGACCTGCCGCCGTGGTTCAGGTGGCGGAAGGTCGCGTCGCGGGTGGAGGACAAGCTGGAGACCTGGCGGCTGCGTCTCGCCTACGCCGCCGAGGACGTCCAGCAGGCCCTGCGCAGCCGCCGACGACGCGGCCGCCGTTCCTCCGACTGACGGACCGGAGGGGCTGGAGAGCATCCGCGAGGAGCGGTCGGCGGCTCACCTAGCCGTGGAAGGCGACGGTCGACGCGACCGGGGCCCGCCCGGTCCTCACCCGGTTCACCGGTGCGGCCTCGTCGGCATGGCCGAAGGAGATGCCGACCAGCAACTTGCCCGCCGTGACGCCGAGTTCCGCGCGGACGGTGTCGGCGTAGAAACTGAGCAGCCCCTGGGGGCAGCTGTCCACGCCGTACGCGGTCATCGCCAGGAGCAGCGTCTGCATGTACGCCCCGACGTCGGCGGCCAGCCGCGCCGACCCGTCCCCCTGGACGAACAGGAACGCCACGTGGGGCGCGCCGTAGAAGCGCAGGCTCTCCGCGTCGTAGGCCGCGCGAGCCGCGTGGTCCTCGCGGTCGATGCCCAGCGCCCCGTACAACTCGGCGCCGAACGCGGCCCGGCGCTCCTGGTGCGCCTGCTCGTACATCGCGTCGGAGTACGGGAAGTCCACGGAGGTGCGCCCGGCCGCGTGGGCCGCCCGCAAGGCGCCGGCCAGCCGCTCGCGCGCCGCACCGCTCGCCACCTCCACCCGCCACGGCTGCGCGTTGGAGTTGGAGGGCGCGGCACCGGCCAGCGAGAAGATGCCGCGCATCGTCTCCTCGGGTACCGCTCGCGGACCGAACGCGCGGGTCGTGTGACGGGCGCGCAGCAATTTCTCCGCGCTGCCACTCAGCTCGGTGAGGTCGGACCTGTCCATGGATGACTCCTCGACGAGAGACGCTCAAGTAAACGGAAACGTTTACCTGCGACCTCACCCTAACCACCACCCCCGCACGAAGTAAACGGAGGCGTATACTTGCTCGCATGGCGACGACCGCGAAGACGACAGCTGCGGGATCCCGGCAAGCAGGGCGCGGCGGGCGGGAGCGCATCCTCGCCGCCGCGGCCCACCTGTTCGCGGCTCGGGGCATCAACGCGACCGGCATGGAACAGATCGCGGACGAAGCGCCGGTCTCCAAACGGACCCTCTACGCGCACTTCCGCACCAAGAACGATCTGGTCATGGCCCACCTCCGGGGCCTCGCCGAGTCCGGAGCCACCCTGGAAGCCGTGCTGACCCGCGAGGACATCCCGCCGCGGGACCGGATCCGCAAGCTCTTCGACCCGCCGAGCGCGGACGCCTCACCGGCCCGCGGGTGCCCGTTCATCGACGCCGCCGTGGAGTTCCCCGACCCGGCCGACGCGGTGCACTCCTACGCCCGGGAGCAGAAGCTGCGCATGGTGGAGCTGATCGCCGCACTGGTGACGGAGCTCGGCTGCCGCGAACCCCTCGCACTGGCCGAACAGCTGGCCACCCTCGCGGACGGAGCGGCCAGCCGCGCCATGGTGCTCGACGAACCGGACTACGGCCGGCACGCACGCGCGGCGGCAGAGATCCTGCTCGACCGGGCACTGCCCACAACGGCAGGAACGATCAGAACGACCCAAGCACCCCAAAAGACCGAAACGACCGAAACCACTGGAACGACTGGAACGACTGGAACGACTGGATCGACCTGACGCCCGCTACAACCCCGCCAGCGCGTTCCACCGCTTCGCGAATTCCGTGCGCTCCTTCGACGTGATGTCCCGCGCGATGACGAGCCGCTCGCGCATCGCGTCGTCGGGGAAGATCAGCGGGTCCTCGGCGAGGGCGGCGAGCTCCTTGTCCTTGGAGGAGGCGAGGACGTCGCGGGCGGCCGGGACGGGACAGACGTAGTTGACCCAGGCGGCGAGCTCCGCGGCGACCTCGGGGTCGTAGTAGTAGTCGATGAGCCGCTCGGCGTTCTGCTTGTGGCGGGCCAGGTTGGGCACCATCAGGGACTCCGCCCACAGCTCCGCGCCCTCCTCGGGGACGACGAACTCGATGTCCGGGTCGTCGGCCTGGAGCTGGATGACGTCGCCGCTGTAGGCCTGGCAGGCGAGGACGTCGCCGCTGGAGAGGTCCTTGATGTAGTCGTTGCCGGTGAAGCGGCGGATGTGGTGGCTGTTCACCATCTTCTCGACCTTGTCGCACATCCGGTGGAAGTCGTCCGCCGTCCAGTCCCTGATGTCGACGCCGTCGCCCTGGAGGAGCAGCGCGAACGCCTCGTCGAGGCCGGAGAGGAGGGTGACGCGACCCTTGAGGTCGTCCGCCCACAGGTCGGAGACCTGCTTGATCTCGCGGCCGACCTTGCGCTTGTTGTACGCGATACCGGTGATGCCCGACTGCCAGGGGACGGTGTACTTCCGCCCCGGGTCGAAGTGCGGCGAACGCAGCAGCGGATCGAGGTACTTGGAGACGTTGGGCTGTCGGGCGCGGTCCAGCTCCTGCACCCAGCCGAGCCGGACGAAGCGCGCGCACATCCAGTCGCTGATGACGATGAGGTCCCGGCCGGTCTCCTGGTGGTTCATCAGGGACGGGCTGATCTTGCCGAAGAACTCGTCGTTGTCGTTGATCTCCTCCGTGTAGCGGACGTCGATGCCGGTCCGCTTCTCGAAGGCGTCCAGCGAGGGGCGCTTCGTCTTGTCGTGGTCGTCGGTGTCGATGTACAGCGGCCAGTTGGCGAAGGCCAGCGCCTTGTCCCTGCGCGAGCGGTCGCCCGCCGCCCGCTCCCCCGGCCCGATGTACGCGGCGGGCACCCCGCAACCGGCGAGCGCGCCGGCGGCCGCACCGCCGCCCAGGACGCGGAGCAGGGAACGGCGGGACACGGAGGAGGTCATGGGGTTCGCTCGCACCCCGGCAGCATGCGCCCTCGCTCCGCGGCGCGGCAATGGACGCAGCGTCGAGCCCCGACCCGAGGAGCCGACACCTTGTCGATCACCCCGGCGCGCGCACCCTTCCGGCTGCCACCCCCTCCGGACGACGCCCCGGCCACCTCACGCGGGCTCCAGCCACCCCGCGAGGTCCCCCGCGGTGACCCGCTCCAGCGCCCCCTCGTCGGCCGGCCCCGGGTAGAGGCGGTACGCCGTGCCGGACGCCGCGTCCCGCGCACCCGGCAGGTCGCCGTGCAGCAGCGCGAGCAGAGCCGCGCGGCCCGAGAGCTCCGGCTCGGCGCACAGCGCGTCCGGCTCCCAGCCGTCCCGTATGCGCAGCGCGAAGTCGGCGCGCGGCTCGCCCTCCGCACGGCGGTAGCCCCACAGGACGTGGCCGCGGCCGCGCACGTACACGTCGCCGTCGGTGCGGGCCGCCGCCGTCCAGCAGGCCAGGTCCCAGAGCGTGGCCCGGCCGCACGGCTGGAAGGTGTCGAGGAGGTCGTTGCCCATGCGGCCGATCTGCTTGCGGTAGCCCCACACGGCGTGGTGCGTGCCCGTCGTGGCGAGGGTGACGTCGGTCCACCAGGCGCGCCGCGCCCGGAGGTCGACGATCATGGGCACGGTCAGCTTCGCGTCGCCCGCGAGGTCGAAGCGCTGCCGGACCCCGCGCGGGTCGTAGACGGCCCGCTCCTTGCCCCGGACCGCCATGAACCCCGTGAAGGCGTCCCGGAGTTCCTCGAAGGGCACGTCGTTGTACGAGAACACCGCGGGCACCACGAACCGCACCCCGGTGTTCGCGAGCCGCGGCAGGTCGAGGTCCAGGTACTCGGTGGCGCCCTGCGGGGCGGGCGCGGAGGTCAGGTCCCCGGAGTGCCGGGCGGCGCCGCCCGCGTACTCCAGCTGTGTGTAGTCGCAGAGGCCTATGAAGCGCCACAGGTCGTCGTAGAGCGCGACGGACAGGTCGAGGTCGACGCGTACGCCCTTGGGCTGCGTCCAGTGCAGGAAGAGCCGCACGGTCTCGCTGTCCGTGGGCATGGGCAGGGAGCTGCCGCGCGGCACGGCGACCAGTGAGGCGGCCGACGCGCGCTCGGCGAAGGGCAGGGGCAGGTCGGCGAGCGCGGCGTCCAGGACGGCCACGTCGTACCGCTCCCCGTCCCGTTCCGTGAGGCGTCGCACCGCCTCGGCCTCGATCAGCTCACCGGCGCGACCCGCCACCCGGGCGGGCAGCGGCGGACGGTGGTCCTGGACCGCGTACGCCTTGGTGACACGGCCGCGCGGGAAGAAGACGCGGCGGTGCCCCGGCACGGCACGGATCTTCATGCGGCCGTACGCACCGAGGAGCGGCCCGGGGCCTGCGTGCGGCAGGGCGTCGGCGAGGGCCTCGCCGACGGTGTCCGGGAGCGTCGTCGAACCCGAGCGGGCAAGGAGCAGGTCGAGGCGGCGCAGGAGTTCGCCGGGGCGCTCGCGCAGCAGCCGCACCGCGGCCTCCACGTCCCAGCGGCCGAGGGCCTCCTCGACGCGGGCCTGCCAGGTCACGATGTGCAGTCGGTCGCCGGTGAGGCGGACGTCCTCGTGCCGTGCGGCCTCGGCGAGCAGGACCTCGCCGAGCGGGCCGTCGCCGACGCGGGTGCCGCGCAGGGCGGCGAAGGCGAGGGCCACGCGCGCGTGGCGGTGGGCCTGCTCGAAGGGGTGCAGGATTTCACCGACGTGCTTCCACGCGCGCGGGTGGCGTGCCATGTCCTCCGCGAGGCGCCGGAAGTCGAACCCGTCGAGCAGGGCGAGGAGTTCGCGGCGCACGGGACGTGGCAGGCCGCGCAGGCGCGGGAGTTCGAGCAGGTCGGGGTCGCCCCCGGAGCGTACGACGAGGATGCGCAGCACGTCGGTGGCCGTGTCCGCGTAACGCCCGACCAGCGGGCGCACCTCGGGCAGGTCGAGGAGCGGCGCGAGGGCGAGCGCCTTGCTCTCGCGCAGCGGGACGGCGGCCGGCAGCCACTCCGCGGCGGCGGCCGGGTCCAGGTGGCCGAGGAGCAGGACGAGGTCGTCGTGGTCCTGCGGGTTCAGAGGCGTGCGGCGGGCGAGCAGCGCGGCGAGTTCGGCGGCGGCGTCGCCGGGCGCGCCGAGGGACAGGGCGCGCAGGACGGGGCCGCCGTCACCGCCGAGGTCGGCGCCGGTGTCGAGCCAGGGGTCGACGGGGCCGTCGGTCTCGTAGCGCTTGTCGCAGATCGGGCACTCGTACCATTCGCAGCACTGGTCGCAGCAGTACCAGCGGTGCCTCTTCGCGCCGAGGCAGTCGTCACACAGGAGGTGGGCGCAGGGGGCGACCGCGCGGACGCTCGCCTTGGTGCCCGCGCAGTTCATGCAGGGCTGGTGCGGCTGGGCGGCGAGGTACTCGGCGACGACGGAGGTGTAGCGCTCGTACGCGGGCTGGTACGCGGTCTCGGCGGGGAACCGCGCGAACAGCGGCTCGTGGTGCCGGTCGGAGCCCATCAGGGCGTCGACGTCGGCGAGCAGCTTGCGCCCGGCCGTCGCGAGGTCGTCGGCGGACAGCGCGGTCAGCGCGCGGCGCAGCGGGGCGGTCAGCAGGTGCCCGCGGTCGGCGAGTTCGGCTTCGAGGACGACGACGCCGGCGTCCGTCACGGCGGACCGTCCGGCACCTTCGGGAACGTACACACTCTGCCGGCGGCGCAGCAGCATCCCCGTGAGGTCGTCGGTCGTTGTCGTCGCCATCAGGTCCCACCCCCGTCGTGCAGAAAAAAGGGCGGGGGCGGGGAGTGGGTGCGCTACGGATCTTTTGCAGAGAAGAAAAAAGAAGGAAGCACACCGCGGAGCCGCCCCCGCGTTCGCAACGGTACGCGGGGGCGGCGGGGCCCGGCATCCCAATTGGCCCGGGCCAAAGAGGTACTAACCCTCGATGGACGTCATGACGTGCTTGATGCGCGTGTAGTCGTCGAAGCCGTACGCCGAGAGGTCCTTGCCGTAGCCGGACTTCTTGAAGCCGCCGTGCGGCATCTCGGCGACCAGCGGGATGTGCGTGTTGATCCAGACGCAGCCGAAGTCGAGGACCTTGGACATGCGCATCGCGCGCGCGTGGTCCTTCGTCCAGACGGAGGAGGCGAGGGCGTACTCGACGCCGTTCGCGTACGCGACGGCCTGCGCCTCGTCCGTGAAGGACTGGACGGTGATGACCGGGCCGAAGACCTCGTTCTGGATGATCTCGTCGTCCTGCTTGAGGCCCGAGACGACGGTCGGGGCGTAGAAGTAGCCCTTCTCGCCGACCCGCTGGCCACCGGCCTCCACGCGCGCGTGCGCGGGAAGCCGCTCGATGAAGCCGGAGACCTGCTTCAGCTGGTTGGCGTTGTTCAGCGGGCCGTAGAGCACGTCCTCGTCGTCCGGCTGACCGGTCTTCGTGTCGGCGGCCGCCTTGGCGAGCGCGGTCACGAAGTCGTCGTGGATGGACTCGTGGACGAGCACGCGCGTGGCGGCCGTACAGTCCTGGCCCGCGTTGAAGAAGCCCGCCATGGAGATGTCCTCGACGGCCTTGGCGATGTCGGTGTCCTCGAAGACCACGACCGGCGCCTTGCCGCCGAGCTCCAGGTGGACGCGCTTGAGGTCCTTGGAGGCGGACTCGGCGACCTGCATGCCCGCGCGCACCGAACCGGTGATGGACGCCATCGCCGGGGTGGGGTGCTCGACCATGGCACGGCCGGTGTCGCGGTCGCCGGTGACGACGTTGAAGACGCCGGGCGGCACGATGGAGCCGATGATCTCGGCCATCAGGACGGTCGAAGCGGGCGTGGTGTCGGACGGCTTGAGCACGACCGTGTTGCCGGCCGCGAGCGCCGGGGCGAACTTCCAGACGGCCATCATCATCGGGTAGTTCCACGGCGCGACCTGCGCGCAGACGCCGATCGGCTCGCGGCGGATGATGGAGGTCAGACCCTCCATGTACTCGCCCGCGGCGCGGCCTTCGAGCATCCGGGCCGCCCCCGCGAAGAAGCGGATCTGGTCGACCATGGGCGGGATCTCCTCGGACCGCGTGAGCCCGGTCGGCTTGCCCGTGTTCTCGACCTCGGCGGCGATGAGGTCCTCGGCCCGCTCCTCGAACGCGTCGGCAATCTTGAGCAGGGCCTTCTGCCGCTCGGCGGGGGTGAGGTCGCGCCAGGCGGGGAACGCGTCGGCGGCGGCCTTCATGGCGGCGTCCACGTCGGCCTGGGCGGACAGCGGCGCGGTCGCGTAGGCCTCGCCGGTCGCCGGGTTGATGACCTCGGTGGTCCGTCCGTCGGCCGCGTCCCGGAATTCTCCGTTGATGTAGTTGCGCAGACGGCGCAGCTCGGTGGTCACTTCCGCGGCCCTCCAAGTCAGATGTCCAGTGGATGAGACACCCACCCTAGTCGCTGTACCGACGCTTTCAACATACCCAGCGGCCCAGAACTGCGGAATCCGTGAGGATCGGAGTCGTAGACAACGAATTTCATCGATTGAGCCTTGCGGAAGTGACGAGACGTCGTGCACAGTGAGTCTGTGGCCAGTCGCAGCGCAGACCCCAGCACCCCTCGCAGCTCCCGCACCGGAAACCCTGGCGGGAACGGCAGTGGGAACGGCACCCCTCCCGTGGACGCCGTATCCCTGGCGATCATCGAACAGCTTCAGGAGGACGGACGCCGTCCGTACGCCGCCATCGGCAAGGCCGTCGGCCTGTCCGAGGCGGCCGTGCGCCAACGCGTCCAGAAGCTGCTCGACCAGGGCGTCATGCAGATCGTCGCCGTCACGGACCCGCTCACCGTGGGCTTCCGCAGGCAGGCGATGGTCGGCATCGACGTCGAGGGCGATGTGGATCCGGTCGCGGACGCCGTGGCCGCCATGCCGGAGGCCGAGTACGTGGTGATGACCGCGGGCTCGCACGACCTCCTCGTGGAGATCGTCTGCGAAGACGACGACCACCTGCTCGAAGTCATCAACAAGCGCATCCGCGCCCTCCCCGGCGTGCGCTCCACCGAGAGCTTCGTCTACCTCAAGCTCAAGAAGCAGACCTATATGTGGGGAACCCGATAGCCGTGAGCAAGGACCTCAGCCAGACCGCGTACGACCACCTGTGGATGCACTTCACCCGCATGTCGGACTACGAGAACGCGCCCGTCCCCACCATCGTGCGTGGCGAGGGCACCTACATCTACGACGACAAGGGCAAGAAGTACCTGGACGGCCTGTCCGGTCTCTTCGTCGTCAACGCGGGCCACGGCCGTCACGAGCTCGCGGAGACCGCCTACAAGCAGGCGCAGGAGCTGGCCTTCTTCCCGGTGTGGAGCTATGCCCACCCGAAGGCCGTCGAGCTGGCGGAGCGCCTCGCGAACTACGCGCCGGGCGACCTCAACAAGGTCTTCTTCACCACCGGTGGCGGCGAGGCCGTCGAGACCGCGTGGAAGCTGGCGAAGCAGTACCACAAGCTCACCGGCAACCACACGAAGTACAAGGTCATATCCCGCGCGGTCGCCTACCACGGCACCCCGCAGGGCGCCCTGTCCATCACCGGCCTGCCTGCCCTCAAGGCCCCCTTCGAGCCGCTGGTCCCCGGCGCGCACAAGGTGCCGAACACCAACATTTACCGCGCCCCGATCCACGGCGACAACCCCGAGGCCTTCGGCCGCTGGGCTGCCGACCAGATCGAGCAGGAGATCCTCTTCGAGGGCCCGGAGACGGTCGCCGCCGTCTTCCTTGAGCCGGTGCAGAACGCGGGCGGCTGCTTCCCGCCCCCGCCCGGCTACTTCCAGCGCGTGCGCGAGATCTGCGACAAGTACGACGTGCTGCTCGTCTCCGACGAGGTCATCTGCGCCTTCGGCCGCCTCGGCACGATGTTCGCCTGCGACAAGTTCGGCTACGTCCCGGACATGATCACCTGCGCCAAGGGCATGACCTCGGGCTACTCCCCGATCGGCGCCTGCATCATCTCGGACAAGCTCGCCGAGCCGTTCTACAAGGGCGACAACACCTTCCTGCACGGCTACACCTTCGGCGGCCACCCCGTCTCGGCCGCGGTCGGCATCGCCAACCTCGACATCTTCGAGAAGGAGGGTCTCAACCAGCACGTCCTCGACAACGAGGACGCGTTCCACCAGACCCTCAGCAAGCTGCTCGACCTGCCGATCGTCGGCGACGTCCGCGGCAACGGCTTCTTCTACGGCATCGAGCTCGTGAAGGACAAGGCCACCAAGGAGACGTTCAACGACGAGGAGACCGAGCGCGTCCTGTACGGCTTCCTCTCCAAGGCGCTGTACGACAACGGCCTGTACTGCCGTGCCGACGACCGCGGCGACCCGGTCGTCCAGCTCGCCCCGCCGCTGATCTCCACCCAGGACACCTTCGACGAGATCGAGGGCATCCTGCGGCAGGTGCTCACGGAGGCGTGGACGAAGCTCTGACCTCATGACGTGATCTGGCGTGATCCAGTGTGATCAACACCGGCCCGGTCCGCCCGTATCCCTACCGTGCCCAGTGACCGATCGGCCCCGCCTTCGTTCCCCCGTACGGGGGAGTCGAGCTGATCTGAACCGAGGTGTACGCCATGGTGGCCCCGCCGGACAACGACGTGCTGTGGGCACGTGCCCTACATGTCACACACAACGGCTCTCCCGCCCTCACCGGCGTCTCGCTCGGTGTCCGCGAGGGCGAGATCCTCGCCGTCAACGGCCCCCGCGGCAGCGGCAAGACGACCCTCCTGCAGTGCCTCTCCGGCCAGCTGCTCCCCCAGCAGGGCGAGGTGTGGTTCAACAGCACGCCCGTCCACACGATGGGGCCGCTCGTACGCGAACGGCTGCGCCGCGACCGCTTCGGCTGGATCGACCCCGAGCCGCACCTCGTCCCGGAGCTCACCGCCTGGGAGAACGTCGCCCTGCCGCTGATGCTGCGCGGCGCCTCGCATCGGGTCTCCAAGCCCGCCGCCCAGGAGTGGCTGGACCGCCTCGACATCGGCGGCTGCGCACGGAAGCGGCCGCACGCGCTCCTCCAGTCGGAGCGTCAGCGCGTCGCCATCGCCCGCGCCCTGGTCACCACGCCGTCCGTGCTCTTCGCCGACGAGCCCACCGCTCCCCTGCACCGCGCCGACCACACGCTCGCGCTGCGCACCCTGACGACGGCGGCCCGCTCCCACGGCATCACGGTCGTCCTCGCCACGAACGACCAGGCCGTCGCCACGCTGGCGGACCGCACGGTCAACCTCCTGGACGGGCGGCGGGTCAGCACGGTGCATCTGCCGGGGGCGGAGGCATCGACGGCCGGGCCCGTGGGAGGCGAAGGGGCGACGGCCCAGAAGGCGGACGCGGAGGCGCGCGCGGCCTCCGCGGACCCTGCGACGCCCTCCCCGCGCCCCGCAGGGACCACGATCACGGCGAGCACGACGACCGCGCCGAGCACCACAACCACTCCAAGCACCGCGAGCACCCCGAGCACCACGAGCACGCCGAGCCCCACGAGCACGCCGGGCACGCCGAGCACGCCGAGCACGCCGGGCACCACCGCCGGAGCCAGTCGTTCCGTCGGCGTCACCTCCCCCACCCGGACGGAAGGGGCCGCGTGCTCGCTTTCCGTCTAGCCCGGGGCGCCCACCCCGTCGTCCAGCTCCGACGGCTCCTCGTCGCCGCCGCGTCCGCCGGCACCGGCTTCCTGCTCCTCTGCACCCTGGCGTACGCGATGGAGCACCCCGGAGCGGGTGCCGGGCTGCGCCTCGCGTGGTGTGCCGCACCGGTCGCCGCCACCGTCTACTTCGCCGTCGCCGTCGCCCGTACCGACCCCGGCACCCGCCCCCGCAGCGGGCTCTCCGCGGTGGGCCTCGGACCCGGGCGCCTGATGGTGCTCGCCGCCATCTCCACGGCCGTCGCCTGCACGCTCGGCTCCATGCTCGCGCTGCTCTTCTTCCTGCACCTGCGCGGCGACGTCGCGGGCCTCCCCTTCGACGGGGCGTCGGCCGATCTGCTCGCCGCCGGCCGGCCGCTGCCGGTCGCCGCCGCGCTCACGCTGCTCGCGCTGATCCCGATCGTCGCGTCCGCGGCAAGTGCCTTCGTACTGCGGCCGCGCTCCACGAAGACCACAGCCGCGGCCGGAGCCGCGGGCACCACCCGCGCGGCCAAGGCCGCCGCGACCGCGACCCGGCGGCCCGGCACCGAGGCGGACACCGGATCCGAGCCCCCGACCCGCCCGGAGCCCGGCACCGAACCCGCCGCCCCCACCCCGCCCCCGAGCGGACTCCCCTGGGGCGTCGCCCTGCTCGCCGCGGGCCTCGCCGTCGAGACGTACACGAGCCGCTCCGGTGCCACCCCGCGCACCGGCTTCCCCCTGCCCGGCAGCGCCGAAGGCAGCCCCGCGGGCGTGCTCGCGGGATGGGCGCTGACCGCGCTCGGCCTCGTCCTCGCGGGGCCCGGCCTCACCTACCTCTGCGGACGGCTGCTGCAGGCGGTCAGGCCCGGCGCGCTGCGCCTGCTCGCGGGGCGCGTGCTGCAGGAGGAGGCGCGGCGCATCGGACGTCCGCTCGGCGTGCTGTGCGCCGTGGCGTCGGGCGCGTACGCGTCGATCGTGCTGTACGCGGGGCCGCGCCCCGAGGCCGGTCCGCTGACCACGCTCGGCGCGCTGCTCGTCTCGGGCTGCGCGGTCCTGACCCTGGCCACGGCCTCCGTGGAGGCCCGGCAGGCCCGTTCGGACACGACGTCCGCGCTGCTGCGGCTCGGTGCGCCCGCGACGATGCTGCGCGGTTCGGCGGCGCTCCGCGCGGGCGCGCTGCTCGCCGTGTTCGGCCCGCTGACCTGGGTCGTCGCACAGCTGGCAGCCCTGCCGCTGACGCCGTGACAGGACATCGGGGAGAGTCCGCGGAAGTAGCTCGATGACGAGCGCGAAAAGAGATCGGAAGAAAGTTCGCGACGAGCGATGAGTTCCGAGTCGAACGGATGTCTATCCCCCTGTAAGCACACGCGCTGACAGCGCACACACACCGGGAGAGACACCCATGTACCAGCAGATGATCTTCGTGAACCTGGCCGTGTCCGACGTCGCCGCGTCGAAGAAGTTCTTCACGGAGCTCGGCTACACGATCAACGCACAGTTCTCGTCCGACGATTGCGCGTGTGTGACGATCAGCGACACCATCGTCGCGATGATGCTGAGCAAGGAGCACTACGCGAACTTCACGCAGAAGGAGATCGCGGACGCCACCAAGGTCAGCGAGACGCTGATCTGTCTGAGCGCCGAGAGCCGCGAGAAGGTCGACGAGCTCGTCGACAGAGCGATCGCCGCGGGCGGCACGGCGGGCAAGGTCCAGGACTACGGAACGATGTACGGCCGCGCCTTCGACGACCTGGACGGCCACACCTGGGAGGTCATGTGGATGGACCCGTCCGAGGTCCAGGGCTGACCGAGGCCCCGGTGTCCGCCCTGCTTAGCATGGACGGATGCAGCCCACTCCCGAACCCGCGTCGCCGTCGCCCGTGTCTCCCGCGACACCCGGGTCCGCCCCGCAACTCCCCGGCGAGGACCGTGAGATCGAGACCCTCGCCGAGTTCGACGAGGTCGCGGGACGCGGCGCCCTCGCGGGGTGCCGGGTCCAGGCCGTCGACCTGACGGAGCGCACCTCCGCCCTCCTCGCGGCCGACGTCGCGGGCGCCGTCTTCCTCGGCTGCCCGATGCGGGAGGACGCGGCGGCGAAGGTGCGGGCGGGCGGTGCGCTGGTCTTCCCGCCCGTCCCCGGACTGCCGTTCAACCCGTACCGCGGTCTGCTCTACTCCGCCGACGACCTGTTCGCCGGCCTGGCCGAGGGCGGGTACGACGCGACGCCGGACGCGCACGCGTACGACTGGTTCCAGCGGACCAAGGCCGACGGCGACGTCTTCTCGTCGATGCTGCGCGCCATACACGACGACTCCATCTCGGACGCCCTCGACGAACTCCTCGTCGGGGCCGGTGTCGTCGGCGTCATGGGCGGTCACGCGATGGCCCGCGGCACGGAGGCCTACGCGGGAGCGGCCCGGCTCGGCCGCGCGCTGGCCCGCGCGGGGTTCACGGTCGCGACGGGCGGCGGCCCCGGCGCGATGGAGGCGGCGAACCTCGGCGCCTACGCGGCACCCCACGGCGACACGATGCTGGACGACTCCCTCGCGCTCCTCGCCAAGGCCCCGTCGTTCACGCCCTCCGTCACGGAGTGGGCGCGGGCGGCCTTCGCGGTCCGCGAGCGGTGGCCCGACGGCGGCGCCTCCGTCGGCATCCCCACCTGGTTCTACGGCCACGAGCCGCCGAACGCGTTCGCCTCCCACCTCGCCAAGTACTTCGCCAACGCCACCCGCGAGGACGGCCTCCTGGCCCGTTCGAACGCGGGCGTCATCTTCCTCCCCGGCGCGGCGGGCACCGTCCAGGAGGTCTTCGACAACGCCACCCCCAACTACTACGAGTCCCGCGGCGAGCCCACACCCATGGTCCTGGTCGACCGCGCCCACTGGACCGACCACCTGCCGGTGTGGCCGCTGCTCAAGTCGCTCGCCCGCGACCGCTCGATGGAGTCCCGGATCGCCCTGGTGGACCGGGTGGAGGACGCCCCTGACGCCCTGCGAAAGCTCGGGGCGACGCCGTCCCCCACGGCCTGACGGGTCCGTACGGCCGCACGAGCCCCCGCACCGGCTCACCCGTCACCACACACGACTCACCCGCCACCGCACACGACTCACCCGCCACGTCACCGGCTCACCCGCCACGTCACCGGCTCACCCGGACGAGGCGACACCTTTAGGGCGCCGCCCGAGTCTCGTCGGGCACTCAGCCGAGGACCACCACATCCTCCGCGTCGAATCCGAGGCCCACCGTCTCCCCCACCTCCGGCGCCCGGCGCAACGCACACGCCGCCTCCAGGCGCGGCCCGTCCACCGGCTGAAGGTGGACGGCGACATGCGTGCCGCGGAAAGTGCGCGCCGTGACGAGGCACGGCAGCCCCTCCTCGGCGGAGACGAGCCGCACCCCGGCCGGCCGCACCAGGATCGTGCACTGTCCCGCCGGAGTGCCCTCGGGGACGGGGATCTTGCCCCACACCGTGTCGGCGGCCTCCCCCGCCACGGTCGCCCGCACCACGTTGTCGAAGCCGAGGAAACGCGCCACGAACTCGTCGGCCGGGTGCTGCCAGACCTCCAGCGGCGTGCCGGACTGGGCGATCCGTCCGTCCCGCATGACGACGACGCGGTCGGCGAGCGCGAAGGCCTCGCCCTGGTCGTGCGTGACGGCGAGGACGGTCGTACCCAACTCGTCGAAGAGTTCCCTGAGTTCGACGACCAGACGCTCCCGCAGCGAGCGGTCGAGCTGGCCGAGGGGCTCGTCGAGCATCAGCAGCCGGGGCCGCGGCGCGAGCGCCCGCGCCAGCGCCACGCGCTGCTGCTCACCGCCGGACAGCGCGGCCACCGCGCGCCGCTGTGCCTTCGGGAGGCCGACGAGTTCCAGCAGCTCGGCGACCCGGTCGGCCTGTTCGCCGCGCGACGCGCCGTGCATGCGCAGCCCGAAGGCGACGTTGCCCGCCACGTCCCGCTGCGGGAAGAGCTGGTGGTCCTGGAACATGAGGCCGACGCCCCGCTTGTGCGCGGGCACCCCGCGCTGATCGCGCCCGCCGAGGACGACCTGCCCCGAGTCGAGCCCCTGGAGCCCGGCGACCGCCCGCAGCAGCGTCGACTTGCCGCTGCCGCTCGGCCCGAGCACACAGACGATCTCGTGCTCGGCGACATCGAGGTCCACGGCGTCGAGCACGGCCCGCGCCCCGAAACGTACCGTCGCGTCCCGCAGGCTCAGCAGCGCGTCCGTCATCAGAACTCCCCCGTGGTGCGCTCGGTCCGTACGCGTTCCAGGAGCAGCAGGGACACCGCGCACACCACCATGAGAATCGTCGAGAGGGCCATCGCCTGGCCGTAGTTGAGGTCGCCCGCGCGTCCGAGGAGGCGGGCCACGGCGACCGGCAGCGTCGGGTTGTCGGGCCGTGCGATGAAGACCGTCGCCCCGAACTCGCCGAGCGAGACGGCGAAGGCGAACCCGGCGGCGATCAGGAGCGCCCGCCGCACCATCGGCAGGTCGACCTCGCGCCACGCCCGCAGCGGCGACGCCCCGAGCACGGCCGCCGCCTCGCGGAGTCTGCCGTCCACCGCGCGCAGGACGGGCAGCATGGTGCGTACGACGAACGGCACACCGACCAGGGCCTGGGCGAGCGGCACCAGGATCCAGGAGGACCGCAGATCCAGCGGCGGCTTGTCGAGCGTGATCAGGAACCCGAAGCCCACGGTGACCGCGGAGACGCCGAGCGGCAGCATGAGCAGCGCGTCGAAGCCGCGCACGAGACGGCCCGCGCGCCGGGTGAGGGCGGCAGCCGCGAGCCCTCCGATCAGGACGGCGATGGCCGTGGCCACCACCGCGTACCGCAGTGAGTTCCCGATCGCCTCGATCGGCGGTACGAGGAAGGCGCCGCCGTCCGCCGAGGTCAGCTCCTTGTAGTACGTGAACCCGAAGCCTTCAGGACCGTCGAAGGACCGCTGCACCAGCACGCCGAGCGGCAGCAGGATCAACAGCACGACCGTCACCATGACGAACGCGAGCAACGTCCACTGCCCGGCGCCGCGCGGCCTGCGCGCCACGGCCGAGGCGTCGACGAGCTTCAGCGCGCTCTCGCGCCGCCGTACCGTCCACGCGTGGATCGCCAGGATCAGGCCGACCGCGGCGAACTGCACGAGGGTCAGGACGGCGGCCGTCGGCAGGTCGAGGAGCTGCGCGGTCTGCCGGTAGATCTCCACTTCGAGCGTCGAGTACGCGGGACCGCCGAGGATCTGCACCACGCCGAAGGAGGTGAAGGTGAAGAGGAAGACCATGAGCGCGGCGGCGGCCACGGCGGGCGCGAGCGCGGGCAGCGTCACCGTCCGCCAGGCCGTCCACCGGGAGGCGCCGAGCATCCGCGCGGCCTCCTCCTGGCGTGGGTCGAGCTGCGACCAGAGGCCGCCCACGGTGCGTACGACGACCGCGTAGTTGAAGAAGACGTGCGCGAGCAGGATCGCCCAGACCGTGGTGTCCAGGCGTACGCCCCACAGCTCGTCGAAGAGCCCGCCCCGCCCGATCAGCGCGAGGAACGCCGTGCCGACGACGACCGTCGGAAGCACGAACGGCACGGTGACGACGGCCCGCAGCACTCGCTTCCCCGGGAAGTCGAAGCGCGCGAAGACGTACGCGCCGGGGAGCGCGATCAGCAGGGTGAGCGCCGTCGACGCGAGCGCCTGCCAGGTGGTGAACCACAGCACGTGGCGGATGTCGGACTGCCCGAGCACGTCCGTGATCCGCCCGAACTGCCACACGCCGTCGATGCGCAGCCCGCGCGCGACGATCGCCGTGACCGGATAGGCGAAGAAGAGCGCGAAGAACGCGACGGGCACGGCCATCAGGCCGAGCCGCGCCGCGCTCCCGCGACCGGACCCCGCGCGCGGGCGGGACTTCGCTACTTCAGTACGAGCGAGGTCCACGACTTGATCCACGGCTCGCGGTTGTCGGCGATCTTCTTCGGGTCCATGGTCTGCGGCGCGTCGACGGTCACGCCGTGCTCGGTGAACAACTTCGGCAGCTTGGTGCCCTCGCGCACCGGGTTCACGAACATGGTGAGCGGCATGTCCTCCTGGAACTCCCGGCTCGTGAGGAAGTCGAGGAGCGCCTTGCCGCCCTTCTCGTTGCCGGCGTTGCTGAGCAGGCCCGCGTACTCGACCTGGCGGAAGCACGTACTGGTCGCGACGCCGGTCGGCGCCTGCTTGGGCTGCGGCTCGCCGTACAGCACCTCGACAGGCGGCGAGGAGGCATAGGAAACGACGAGCGGCCGGTCACCCTTGGCCTTCTTGCCGCCCGCGGACCCGGAGAACTCCTCGTTGTACGCCTGCTCCCAGCCGTCGACGACCTTGACGCCGTTGGCCTTGAGCTTCTTCCAGTAGTCCGTCCAGCCGTCGTCGCCGTACTTGGCGGCGGTGCCGAGCAGGAAGCCGAGGCCGGGCGACGAGGTCGAGGCGTTCTCGGTCACGAGCAGGTTCTTGTAAGCGGGCTTGGTGAGGTCCTCGAAGGACTTCGGCGGCGCGAGCTTCTTGTCGGTGAAGTACTTCTTGTCGTAGTTGACGCAGATGTCACCGCTGTCGACGGGCGTGACCCGGTGCTTGCCCCCATCAACCCGGAACTCCGGCTTGACCTCGTCCGAGCCCTTGACCTCGTACGACTGGAAGAGCCCATTATCGAGCGCCCGCGAGAGCAGCGTGTTGTCGACGCCGAAGAAGACGTCGCCCTGCGGGTTGTCCTTGGACAGGATCGCCTTGTTCACGGCGGCGCCCGCGTCACCGTCCTTGAGGACCTTGACCTTGTACCCGGACCGCTTCTCGAAGTCCTTCAACACGTCCTTGGAGACATTGAAGGAGTCATGGCTGACGAGCGTGACGCTCTTCGAGTCGGCCGTCCCCGACCCGCCGTCGGAGCTGCCGCACGCGGAGACGGCGACGAGCCCGATGCCCACCGCCACGGCGGTGAACGTGACCTTCTTCGTGGTGCTCACTGACTTTCCTCCTGGGTGACCAGGAGAAGACGCGGCCCTGCCCGCGCACCGACGGCGCGCGGGCAGGGCGCTACAGCTTGAGTGATGCCCGAACTTCCTACCCAGAATGACCTGGGCGAGGTTCAGAGGGTCTGCGGCCCACCTGTCCAAGTGGCCGCACTCTCAGCGCTGTGGCGCTCCCCTGTCGGAATATGCAGATGTAGGTACGCCCGCCAGACTACCGCTCGGCGGCGGCGAGCTGGCCGCACGCCCCGTCGATCTCCTGGCCGCGGGTGTCCCGGATCGTGACCGGCACACCGTGGGCGGCGATGGCCTCCACGAACGCCTTCTCGTCCTCGGGCCGCGAGGCCGTCCACTTCGAGCCCGGCGTCGGGTTCAGCGGAATGAGGTTGACGTGCACAGGCTTGCCCTTGAGCAGCCGCCCGAGCCGGTCACCACGCCAGGCCTGGTCGTTGATGTCGCGGATCAGCGCGTACTCGATGGAGAGCCGGCGCCCGGACTTCGCGGCGTACTCCCACCCGGCGTCCAGCACCTCCCGCACCTTCCACCGCGTGTTGACCGGCACGAGGGTGTCGCGCAGCTCGTCGTCCGGCGCGTGCAGCGAGATCGCGAGGCGGCACTTGAAGCCCTCGTCGGAGAACCGGTGGATGGCGGGCACGAGCCCCACCGTCGACACGGTGATCCCGCGCTGCGACAGCCCCAGGCCGTCGGGCTCCGGGTCGGTCAGCGCACGGATGGCGCCGACGACCCGCTTGTAGTTGGCGAGCGGCTCGCCCATCCCCATGAAGACGATGTTGGAGAGCCGGGCAGGGCCACCCGGGATCTCCCCGTCCCGCAGCGCACGCATGCCGTCGACGATCTGGTGCACGATCTCACCGGTCGACAGGTTCCGGTCGAGGCCGGCCTGCCCCGTGGCGCAGAACGGACAGTTCATGCCACAGCCCGCCTGGGAGCTGATGCACATGGTGACCCGGTCCGGATACCGCATGAGCACCGACTCGACGAGCGTCCCGTCGAAGAGCCGCCACAGCGTCTTGCGCGTCGTGTCGTCGTCACAGCTGATGTGCCGCACCACGGACATCAGATCGGGCAGCAACGCCTCCCGCAGCTTCTCGCGCGCCCCGGCCGGAATGTCGGTCCACTCGGCCGGGTCGTGCGCGTACCGCGCGAAGTAGTGCTGTGAGAGCTGCTTGGCACGGAACGGCTTCTCGCCGATGGCGGCAACGGCTTCCTTGCGCTCGGCGGGCGTGAGGTCGGCGAGGTGCCGCGGGGGCTTCTTGGCACCGCGGGGCGCGACGAAAGTGAGTTCTCCGGGTACAGGCATGGTCCTTCCAGTGTCGCAGACATACGACAAGGGGCTCGCCGCCCTGTGGACAACGAACCCCTCACGCACGTCTACGCAGGTCAGACCCCGTGTCAGCTGGACCCGACGAACGCCACGAGCAGCAGCCACACCACCGGTGCGGTCGGCAGCAGGGAGTCCAGGCGGTCCATGATGCCGCCGTGGCCGGGCAGCAGCGTGCCCATGTCCTTGATGCCGAGGTCCCGCTTGATCATGGACTCGCCGAGGTCGCCGAGCGTGGCGCTCGCCGCGACGGCGAAGCCGATCACCAGGCCCTGCCACCACACACCGTCGTCGATGAGGAAGTGCAGGCACAGCGCCCCCGCGGCCATCGCGAAGGTGACCGCGCCGACCAGGCCCTCGCGGGTCTTGCCGGGGCTGATGCGCGGCGCCAGCTTGTGCTTGCCGAAGCGCCAGCCGATCGCGTACGCGCCGGTGTCGCTGACCACGGTCAGGAGGAGGAACGTGAGAACCCGCTGCGGACCGTCGTCCGCGGTGAGCATCAGCGCCACGAAGGTCGCGAGGAACGGAACGTAGAAGGTCGCGAAGACCCCCGCCGTGACGTCCTTCAGATAGCCCGCGGGCGGCTCGGTCATGCGCCAGACGAGGACGGCGAGCGCGGTGAGCGCCATCGCGACCCACGCGCCCTCGGTCCCGCGCACGTACCCGGCGACGACCATCGCCGCGCCCCCCACCGCGAGCGGCACGAGGGGCGCCTTGATGCCCTTGCGTTCCTCCAGGCGGGAGGTGAGCTCCCAGAGGCCGACCACGACGGCGACCGCTATGACGCCGATGAAGACGGCCTTCACGATGAACAGCGACGCGATGATCACCGCGCCGAGTCCCACACCGACTCCTATGGCTGCCCCGAGATCGCGACCCGCGCTCTTCTTCTGCGGTGCGGCCGGGGCGGGCTGCGGCTGTGGTGCGCTGGGCATGGGCTCCTGCGGAGGCTCGTCACGGAACAGGGGGCCGCCCATCCGAGTGGCCCCCCGGTCGTCGTCCTGGTCTCCGCCGGAAACGGGTACGTCGGGCACGATGGGCATGGGCTGCGTCTCGGACGGAAACAGCGCGTCCTGCGCATCGTACGCGGGACCCGGCGGGGTCGCCCCCTGGCCGGGGCCCTGGTCGGACGACCCCCAATACCCGGCTCTGGGCGGCGCCCCCCAGGAAGAGTCGTTCACGGATCGATTTCCTGCTTCCTCGGACTCGAGCCTGGGCTCAGACTTCGAGCAGCTCGGCTTCCTTGTGCTTGAGCAGCTCGTCCACCTGGGCGACGTACTTCGCGGTGGTGTCGTCGAGCTCCTTCTCGGCGCGGCGCCCCTCGTCCTCGCCGACGTCGCCGTCCTTGATCGCCTTGTCGAAGGCCTCCTTGGCCTTGCGGCGGATCGACCGGATCGAGATCTTGGAGTCCTCGGCCTTGGTCTTGGCGACCTTGATGAACTCCTTGCGGCGGTCCTGGGTGAGCTCGGGGAAGGTCACCCGGATGATATTGCCGTCGTTGCTCGGGTTGACGCCGAGGTCGGAGTCCCGGATCGCCTGCTCGATGTTGCGCAGCGCGCTCTTGTCGAACGGGGTCACCACGGCCATCCGCGGCTCGGGCACCGAGAACGAGGCCAGCTGGTTGATCGGCGTCAGCGCGCCGTAGTAGTCAGCCACGATCTTGTTGAACATCGCCGGGTGCGCACGGCCGGTGCGGATCGCGGCGAAGTCCTCCTTGGCGACCACGACGGCCTTCTCCATCTTCTCCTCGGCCTCGAGGAGGGTCTCTTCGATCACCACTTGCTCCTGCGTGTCTTGAGTGGCCCGGCTAGCACGGGGCGGCCGGCTGCGTCGCGTCTCTTTCCTGCACGGTGTCCGACCGGCAGGGCTTTGTCCATCCCCTCAAGGCCCGTCTCCCAGACGTTCCTCGAGGCTGGCCCAGGTCCCTCGGGGTCAGGCCCGGCTTCCCTGGTCGCCCACGAGTGTGCCGATCTTCTCACCCTTGACGGCCCGCGCGATATTGCCCTCGGAGAGCAGCTCGAAGACCAGGATGGGCAGCTTGTTGTCCCGGCACAGCGTGATCGCGGTCATGTCGGCGACCTTGAGGTCGCGGGTGATGACCTCGCCGTAGCCGAGGGAGTCGAACTTCACCGCGTCGGGGTTGGTCTTCGGGTCGGAGTCGTAGACGCCGTCCACGCCGTTCTTGCCCATGAGCAGCGCCTCGGCATCGATCTCCAGGGCGCGCTGCGCGGCGGTGGTGTCGGTGGAGAAGTACGGCATGCCCATGCCGGCGCCGAAGATGACCACACGGCCCTTCTCCAGGTGGCGCACGGCGCGCAGCGGGATGTACGGCTCCGCGACCTGCCCCATGGTGATGGCGGTCTGGACGCGGCAGTCGATGCCTTCCTTCTCCAGGAAGTCCTGCAGCGCGAGGCAGTTCATGACGGTGCCGAGCATGCCCATGTAGTCGGAGCGGGCCCGGTCCATGCCGCGCTGCTGGAGCTCGGCACCGCGGAAGAAGTTGCCTCCGCCGATGACGATGGCGATCTGGGCGCCGTCACGGACGACGGCGGCGATCTCCCGGGCGATGGCGTGCACCACGTCGGGGTCGACCCCGAGGCCTCCCCCACCGGCGAACGCCTCGCCGGAGAGCTTCAGCAGGAAGCGTCCGGCAACTTTGCCGTCATCACTCTTCGAGTCGGCCTGGGTGGTCATGTGCTTCTCGCTTCTCTTACTCGGCACAACATACGAAGAAGGCCACTGCCGGTGGGGTGTCGTTCGCAACCCATGCTCGGCAGTGGCCTCCTCGTCAGATCCTGCGGTCGTACGTCGCGCACGAGGACCGTACGCGGCGACCGCTGTCGACCCTATACGGGTCTACCGTCGATCGCGGTACGGACTCAGATGCCGACCTTGATGCGCGAGAAGCGCTTCAGGGTGACACCGGCCTCGGCGAGAACCTTCTCGACCGACTTCTTGTTGTCCAGCGCGTAGGGCTGGCCGAGGAGGGTGGCCTCCTTGAAGAAGCCGTTGACGCGACCCTCGACGATCTTCGGCAGGGCGGCCTCGGGCTTGCCCTCGGCGCGGGTGGTCTCCTCGGCGACGCGACGCTCCGACTCGACGACGTCCGCCGGGACGTCCTCACGCGAGAGGTACTTCGGCGCGAAGGCGGCGATGTGCTGGGCGATGCCCTTGGCGACGTCGGCGTCGGCCTTGTCCAGCTCGACGAGGACACCGATCTGCGGGGGCAGGTCGGGCATCGTGCGGTGCATGTACGCGGAGACGTAGGCGCCCGAGAACTGCGCGAAGCGGTCCAGGACGATCTTCTCACCGAGGTTGGCGTTGGCCTCGTCGACGTACGCCTGGACGGTCTTGCCGGCCTCGATCTCGGACGCGAGCAGCGCCTCGAGGTCGGCCGGGGAGGTCTTGGCGATGTGGGCGGCGAGGTTGTTCGCGACGGCCTGGAACTTGTCGCCCTTGGCGACGAAGTCCGTCTCGCACTTCAGCTCGACGATGACACCGGAGGTGTTGTCGTCGGCGATGAGGGAGACCACGGCGCCGTTCTCGGCGGAACGGCCCTCGCGCTTGGCGACGCCCTTCTGGCCCTTGATGCGGAGCGCCTCGACAGCCTTGTCGACGTCGCCCTCGGCCTCGTCGAGCGCCTTCTTGCAGTCCATCATGCCGGCGCCCGTGAGCTCACGGAGCTTCTTGACGTCAGCGGCGGTGTAGTTCGCCATGATCGAAAATTCTCTCTCGAAGTCTGAAAGATCTACGGAGGTCTACGGGTGAACGGCGGGGGCCGATCGGGCCCCCGCCGTCAACAACCGAACCTGGGAGGTCAGGCCTGCTCGGCGTCCGCGGCCGCGGCGGGGGCGTCGGCCTGCTCGGCGTCGGCAGCCTTCTCCGTCTCGGCGGACTTCTGAACCTCGGCCTCGGCCTCGGTCTCGGCCTCAGCCTCGGCGGCCTTGGGCTCCTCGGCCTTCTTCTCGCCCTCGAGCAGGTCGCGCTCCCACTCGGCGAGCGGCTCGCCGGCGGCCTTCTCGCCCGGCTTCGAGTCACCGGTGGCGACGCCGGAACGGGCGATGAGGCCCTCGGCGACGGCGTCGGCGATCACGCGGGTGAGCAGGGTGACGGAGCGGATCGCGTCGTCGTTGCCCGGGATCTTGTAGTCGACCTCGTCGGGGTCGCAGTTGGTGTCGAGGATGGCGACGACCGGGATGTTGAGCTTCCGGGCCTCGCCGACCGCGATGTGCTCCTTCTTGGTGTCCACGATCCAGACGGCGCTGGGCACCTTCTGCATCTCGCGGATACCACCGAGGGTCTTCTCCAGCTTGGCCTTCTCGCGCGAGAGCACGAGAAGCTCCTTCTTGGTCAGACCGGAAGCGGCGACGTCCTCGAAGTCGATCTGCTCGAGCTCCTTGAGGCGCTGCAGACGCTTGTAGACGGTCGAGAAGTTGGTGAGCATGCCGCCCAGCCAGCGCTGGTTGACGTAGGGCATGCCGACGCGGGTGGCCTGCTCCGCGATGGCCTCCTGCGCCTGCTTCTTCGTGCCGACGAACATGACCGTGCCGCCGTGGGCGACGGTCTCCTTGACGAACTCGTAGGCGCGGTCGATGTACGACAGCGACTGGAGCAGGTCGATGATGTAGATGCCGTTGCGCTCCGTGAAGATGAAGCGCTTCATCTTCGGGTTCCAACGACGGGTCTGGTGACCGAAGTGGACGCCGCTCTCCAGCAGCTCCCGCATCGTGACGACGGCCATGGCCGTTCTCCTTGAGAATCTCGGTTGTGCCGCGTGTGCCGGACGGCACTCGCGCCTGACGCCCGCTGTGCGCCTTGCCACTAGGGACCGAGGGGCGCTGACACCGGCTTTTTCATGGCCTGGTGTCGGGGCGTGCGAAGTCGACCCGGTGACCCGGATCGCCAAAAGAAGTGTACGGGACCCGCGGGGTGGCAGGTGACGCCGCTTCCCTTGACCGGGTGAGGACACTTTTCCTGCCGGGTGGTCGCGCCTCACCTGACAGGTGGTGGCGCTGCCCCTGCACCGGTGGAGGCGCTTGAGGCGCTTCCCCTGCGCGGGTGACGCGGTTGTCCACAGGCGACAGGTCGTCCACAGAAAAGGTCCATGATCCCCGCGGGCGGGCCCGGCGCGGGACCGTTCTCGCATGCGCCCGGAACTGCTGCTGCCCACGCTGGCGGCCCTGCTCGTGACCTTTCTGACTCCGCCCTCGGCTCCGGCCCCCGTGGCCTCGACCTGGCCGGTCGGCACCCGTCCCCCGGTCGTACGCGGCTGGAGCCCACCGGCGACCGCGTACGGCGCGGGTCACCGGGGTGTGGACCTGGCCGCCGCCCCGGGCTCCCCGGTGCGCGCGGTGGCGCCGGGCCGTGTCTCGTTCGCGGGCCGGGTGGCGGGCCGGGGTGTGGTCTCGGTGGAGCTGGACGGCACGGGGGATCCGCCGCTGCGCACGACGTACGAACCGGTGCGGGCGACGGTGAAGAAGGGCGACACGGTCACCGCGGGCGTTTCGGTGGGCTTCCTGGAGCGCCCGACGGGCCACTGCCCGACGAGTTGCCTCCACTGGGGCCTGCTCAGAGCGCAGGCCTACCTGAACCCGCTGGCACTCCTGCCACCGTGGCTGCTGCACCACGGCCCGTCCCGCCTGCTGCCCCTGTGCGACCCCCGGCCGGGCCACACACGGCCATCGCTGTACGGACCTCTCGCACGGCCGTCGGCACACGCCCACGCGCCAGGGCTCAGCCCCGGACGCCCCGCAGGGCCATGGCCACGGCTGCCTCCGTGATGGCTTGCGGCTGCTCCGCCACCCCGAGCTCGATGCGCCGCACCGCGGCGTCCACGATGCCCTGCAGCAGCATCGCCGCCATCCGGGGCTGCTCGTGTCCCAGCTCTTCGAGGGCCTCCACGATCATCGCGATCAGGCCACCGTGCGCGGCGCGGATCTTCTCCCGCGCCCCGGCGTCCAGCTCGCTCGCGGAGATGGCGACCACGGCGCGGTGCCGCCGGTCCCCGACCAGCGCCAGCTGGCGTCGTACGTACGCCTCCACCTTGCCCTCGGCCGACTCCTCGCACTCCATCGCCGCCGAGACCTCCGCCGCCCAGACGGGGAAGTCGACCTCGCACAGCTCTTCGACCACGGCTGCCCGCGACCGGAAGTACTCGTACACGGACGACCGGGCGAGACCGGTGCGCTCGGCGAGTGCGGGGAAGGTCAGTGCCTCCGTACCGCCTTCGGACAGCAGGGAACGCGCGGCGTCCAGCAGGGCGCCGCGCTGCATCGACCGGTGCTCGGCCACGGAGGCCGCTCGAATCCTTGGCACAGCTCCACTTTACGGACGGGACGCCGCGCGCGGGAGCCGCTCCCGCGCGCACGCTCTCGGGCAGGGACGATTCAGCGATGCTCAGCGCCCAAAACTCGCCAGCTTCGCGCGCAGCTGCAACACGGATTTGGTGTGGATCTGACTCACCCGGCTCTCGGTCACCCCGAGGACGTTGCCGATCTCGGCGAGCGTGAGTCCTTCGTAGTAGTAGAGCGTGACGACGGTCTTCTCACGCTCCGGCAGCGTGTTGATGGCCCGTGCGAGCAGCCTGCGCAGCTCACGGTCCTCGGCGACCTCCTCGGGGTCGTCGGCCGCGTGGTCCTCGAGCGTGTCCATCAGGCTGAGCCGGTCGCCGCCGTCGCTGCCCGCGTGGAGCAGCTCTTCGAGGGCCACGACGTTCGCCAGCGACAACTGGCTGAAAACCGCGTGCAGTTCCTCCAGCGCGATCCCCATCTCGGCGGCGACCTCGCCCTCCGACGGGGTGCGCCTCAACTGCGCCTCGAGTGTGGCGTACGCCCGCTCGACGTTGCGCGCCTTCTGCCGTACCGAACGCGGGATCCAGTCGAGCGCCCGCAGTTCGTCGATCATGGCCCCGCGGATGCGGGTGATCGCGTAGGTCTCGAACTTGATGGACCGCTCGATGTCGAACTTCTCGATCGCGTCGATGAGCCCGAACACGCCGGACGACACGAAGTCGGCCTGCTCGACATTGGGCGGCAGCCCCACGCTGACCCGGCCCGCGACGTACTTCACCAGCGGCGAGTAGTGCAGGATCAGCTGCTCCCGCAGCCGCCCGTCCCCCGTCTCCTTGTACGAGCGCCACAACTCGTCCAGCGACGAGGGCGCGGGGGGCCGCTCCCGCTCGCCGCTACGGGCGGCGGGGGGAACCGCTGCCCGATCGGACCCTGAGGTGTGCTGGGGCATTCGTCGCCTTGAGCCGTTCTGCCGTGAACCGGGGAGGTCGTGGGGGTCGCCTGAACTGGGGAGGTCGCGTGGGTCGATGAGGTCGCGCGAGCCGGTGGAATCACCGGTGTCGCCCGCGCCGGAGCGGTGGAGAGCGTGCGTGGAGTGAATGAGGTCGTCCGTCTGTTGCCTGTCCGCGTCGGAATCTGTGTGAGCGTAGCGTGACTGAAGTGTCGCAGTGAGCGAAGAGTATGGGATCGCGCGTGCGCAGATACGTTCCGCTTGACCCCTCAACGAGTCGGCGCCGTCGCTCTGTGTGATGACTCCGGCGCATCAACTGCACGATTTCCCAAGGTCGTCGGGGGTCATCCGTCCGGCGGAACACGCTCGGTCACGATTCCCCTCCATCGGCGAAGACGGACAGAAACGCCTGGCGTGTCAACTGCCAGCCGTCGCCGTGTCGTTCGACGAACCCCAACGACTGAAGTTCGTACAGCCGCCCGACCGCGTCGTCCTCGGTGGTGCCCGCACCGATCGCGATGTCCCGCGCCACCGCGAGCCCTCGCGCGGGCAGGGCGGCGAGGACGCGCCGGACCCCGGAAGCGAGCAGGTCACGCGGCACGACGGGCCCCCGCCGGGCCGGGGCGAGCTCTCCCATGTCACCGACCAGCTCGACGACTTCGGAGGCGTCGGTGACGAGGACTCCGTCACCCCTCAGCAGCTCGTGCACCCCGGCCGACAGGCCGCTGGTCGCGGGCCCCGGCACCCCCATGACGAAGCGACCCAGCTCCTGGGCTCCGCGCGCCGTGGCGAGCGCCCCGCTGCGGTACGCGGCCTCGACCACCACCGTTCCCCTGGTCAGCGCCGCGATCACCCTGTTCCGCAGAATGAACCGGCTCGGCGTCGGATGGTCCCCCGGCGGCAACTCACCGACCACGAGGCCCTGTTCCGCGATGCGCCCGATCAGCTCGGCGTGCCCGCGCGGATAGGGCCGGTCGACCCCGCAGGCAAGGACGGCCACGGTTGCACCGCCGGCGCCGAGCGCCCCTCGGTGTGCGGCGCCGTCCACGCCGTACGCCCCTCCGGAGATCACGACCCAGCCGCGCTCCGCGAGCCCCGCGGCGAGCTCGGCCGCCATGTGCGCGCCGTACCCCGAACAGGCCCGAGAGCCGACGACCGCCACCGACCGCAGCCCCCACATCCGCAGGGAGGGCCGCCCCCGCACCCAGAGCCCGACCGGACGCGCGTCCCCCAGGTCGTCCAGGGTGAGCGGCCACTCCGCGTCCCCCGGACACACGAACCTCCCCCCGACATCCCGCGCCGCCGCCAGATCCCGCTCCGGGCGCACCGCGGCGGCCCGCACCCGCAGCCCGTCCCACCGCCGCGCGGTCACCCCGGGCAGCCGCGCCTCTTCCTCCGTCCCGGTGAGGCGCCGCATCACCTCGCCCGGCCCGATCTCGCGCAGCCACCGCCCGCCGACCGCGTCCCCCGGTTCGAGGACCCGCGTCAGCGCGACGCGGGCCAGCCGCTCCCCGTCCGAGGGCGGACCCGACGGCGGACCCGATGACGAATCCGGCGGCGCATCGGGGTTCATGAGGACGCCCCGATGACCATCGGTACGCCCCGGGCGATTCCCGTGCGCAGTTGCAGCGCGAGGGCGACGTCCTGCGCGAGGGGCCGGTCGTGCCCCGCGAGGTCGGCGACGGTCCAGGCGACCCGCAGCACACGGTCCAGCCCCCGGGCCGTAAGGAAGCCGCGCTCGAGATCGATTTCGGCCGCCTGCAGCGCGCCCGGCGCCGCGGGCCAGCGCGTGCGCAGGGCGTGTCCCGCGACCTCGCTGTTGGTCCGCCATCCGGTGCCGGCGAGACGAGCGGCGGCTCTCTCGCGCGCGGCACGCACTCGGTCGGCGACGGTCCGGGTGGACTCCCCCGGCGTGCCGTACCCGGCCAGCTCGGAGCGGGTGACGGCCTCCACCTCGACCTTCAGGTCGACCCGGTCGAGCAGCGGCCCCGAGAGGCGGGCCTGATAGCGGCGGATGACGGAAGCGGGGCATTCACAGCCGTCGCCCAGCAGCGTGTGCCGGCCGCACGGGCAGGGATTCGCCGCGAGCACCATGAGGAACTTCGCGGGCAGCCGCACCACTCCCGCGCTGCGCGCGATGACCACATGCCCCGATTCCAGGGGCTGCCGCAGGGAATCCAGGGTCTTACCGCTGAACTCGGGCGCCTCGTCCAGAAAAAGCACCCCGCGATGAGCGAGGGAGACCGCGCCCGGCCGGGCGATTCCCTTGCCGCCGCCCACGAGCGACTGCATGGTCGCGGAGTGGTGGGGCGCGCAGTACGGCGCGATGTCCACCAGCGGTCTGCCCGGGGGCAGCATGCCCGCCACCGAGTGGACCGCCGTCACTTCCAGGGACTCCTCCCGCGTCAGCCGGGGCAGAACCGCCGGGAGCCGTTCCGCGAGCATGGTCTTCCCCGCGCCGGGTGGCCCTTGCAGGAAGAGATGGTGCGCGCCCGCCGCGGCCACTTCGACGGCTGTCCTGGCCGCCACCTGCCCGACGACATCGGCCAGGTCGAGCGCGTGGGCGTCGTCCGGACCGCCGCTGAGCCCCGTACCGACCCCCGTGCCCGGTACGCAGAGCCCGGCGAGCAGCGGATCGGGCCGCCCGGGCTCGTCCGTTTCCTCCTCCGGCACCGGCTCGTCGGTGAGCACGGCGATGAGCTGCCGCAGGCTGCGCACCCCGAGGACCGAGATGCCCGGCACCAGCGATGCCTCGGCGGCGGTGCACTCCGGGACGACCACCTGTTCGTACCCCGCGTCGGCCGCCGCGAGCACCGCGGGCAGTACCCCGAGGACCGGGCGCACCCGGCCGTCGAGTCCGAGCTCCCCGATCATCACGATGTCGGCGAGGACCCGGGGATCGATCCGCTCGGCCGCCCCGAGGACGGCGCAGGCGACGGCCAGGTCGAAGCCACTGCCGCCTTTGGGCACCGACGCCGGGCTCAGCCCGACCGTGAGCTTCTTCTGCGGCCACTCACCCCCGGAGTTGACCACGGCCGCCCTGACCCGGTCGCGGCTCTCGGTGAGGCTCTTGTCCGGCAGCCCCACCAGCGTGAAGGCCGCGACTCCGGGCTCCAGGTCGGCCTGCACCTCGACGACCACGCCCTCGACGCCGACCAGCGCCACCGAACACGTACGCGCGAATCCCATCAGGCCACCCCCCGCGCGTGCTCGACCACGGGGCCGCCGCGCCGCGGGATCAGGACTCCGACCAGGTCGATGCGGACGCCGCCCGGCGGTGGGCCACCGCGCTCCTCGATCCAGCGCTCGGCGAGCCTTCGCAGCCGCTCCGCCTTGGTCCGGCCGACGGCCGCCATCGGATGTTCGAAGGGAGGGGAGCCCGGGCCCCCTCTGCGCGTCTTGACCTCGCAGACGACGAGAGCCTCGCCGTCCATGGCCACGATGTCGATCTCACCGGTCCTGCCCGCGCGCCAATTGCGCTCCAGAACCGTCATCCCCGCGTCGATCAGCCGCCGTGCGGCCAGATCTTCGCCGTACCTGCCGAGTGCTCCCCGTGCGTTCATGTCGGCACCACCTCCGACATCCACCGTCACGGTTCAGCCCGCACCTATTGGATCTTGGTGCATTACTCGCCGGTTGTGGATAACCCCACCACTCCGCCGAGTAAATTCAGCTGGGCGGAGCCAGGGGCGCAGCGAGCGGGGACAGCCGCGCTCAGCTGCTCGGCAGCTCCAGATCGCTCTTGTTGAGCTCCTCGATGTTCACGTCCTTGAACGTGAGCACGCGCACCTGTTTGACGAACCGGGCGGGCCGGTACATGTCCCACACCCAGGCATCCGCCATGGAGACCTCGAAAAACACCTCACCCTGAACGGAGTGCACTTGCATCTCGTAGTCATTGGTGAGGTAGAAGCGGCGTTCGGTCTCGATCACGTATTTGAACAGCCCGACGACATCGCGGTACTCCCGGTAGAGCTTCAGCTCCATCTCGGTCTCGTACTTCTCGAGGTCCTCGGCACTCATGGCATGTTCCCCTTCAGCCGTGCGTCCCCCTATTGTGCGTCAGCCCCGCGAGCCCCTACACGATTTCCGTGTCGAGGATCTCGGGCCTTTCCGGGGGCCCCTCGTCGAGCAGTCTGCGAAGCAGCTCGGCGAGCCTGGTCGGATACACCGTCTCATGAGCCTCGGTCAGTTCTCGGCACGTCCACCAACGTGCTCCGTCGACGCTGCGTCTTTCCAGCTCCGTGAGGCCCTCCGCGGCGATCGTGGTCTGCGACGTACGGGCCAGGTAGTACCACTCGTCCTGGTCCCAGCGCCGCCCCGCGAAGGGGAACGAACAGACGCGCTGCCACAGGACAGGGCCGAGTTCCACCTCGGTGATGCCGGTCTCCTCCCGCAGCTCGCGCAGGGCCGCCTGTTCGCGCGTCTCGTCGCCCTCCACCCCGCCGCCCGGCGTGAACCACCAGTCGTCCGACGCGTTCCCCGGCTCGAAGCCGTGCATCAGCAGAATGCGGTCGCTCGGGTCGAGCAGGATCACCCGGGCGACCCTGCGCAGGTCAGCCGACACCGGCGGTCTCCTGCGCACCACTGCCGGCGCGGCGGCGGCCCGTGCGCCTGGCCACAGGACCGTAGGCCGCGCCACCCAGGACGAGGACCATGCCCGCCACGACGGCGATCACCATCAGGCGCAGGGGGCCCGGCTCGGAGGTGCCGCCCGGCATGGCCGCGAAGCCGTCGGGCCGCTCCAGCATGCCGAACCTCTCCATCGGCCAGGCCACCGCGTCGACCCGCGCCTTCACGGCCTTCCTCGACACCGTGCCGTTCTCCCCGTCGGTCAGGTGCGCGGTGGAGTCCAGCGATCCGCTGCGCTCGTCACCGAGCAGGAACAGGCGCCCCTTGGGGACCGTCGTCGCGGGGATGCGGGTGGCCACGGCGGCCTCGCCCTGATCCAGGAGATACGGTTCTGCGACGTCCTTGCCGTTGACGGTCAGCTTGCCGTTGCTGCAGCAGGCGATCCTGTCGCCGCCGATGCCGACGACGCGCTTCACCATGGGCAGGTCGCCCCACGTGGACTGCTCGAAGACGACGACGTCGCCACGGCGCACCTCGTCGCCGTCGATCCGCTGCGCGAGCACACGGTCACCGGAGCCGATCGTCGGCGCCATCGACCCGGTGGGGACGGTGTACGGCTGGTACAGGATCGCGCCCCAGACGAACCCTCCGAGGAAGAGCACACAGCCGAGGGCCACGGCGACACCCGACAGCACGCTGCCGAGCCGTCCGTGGCCCTCGTTCGTACGTTGTGTCCTGCTCATCCCAGTGCTCCCCCATCTCGGAGACGACCTCGCCGCCCGTGCGTACGGACGGCGGAAGATCGGCGATCTGGGACGGCACCCTACCCGGCGGTACTGCCGCCAGAAACCCTCGCGCCACGCGCGGCAGCCACCGTGAGACGGCGCCTGCGCCACAGCACGAGCGGCACGGCACCCGCGAGTCCGAGGACGCCCGGCGCCGCGCTGGAGAGCGCGTTGATGCCCGGCTGGTCGAAGGTGTCCGGCTTGGGCAGCGTCGCCCAGCGGGTGGGCGGCCAGGCGATCACGATGGCGCGGCCCACGACGTTGTCCACGGGGACGGCGCCGCCGCCGGGCTGCTTCTGGTGGTAGCGGGAGTCCAGCGAGTTCTGCCGGTGGTCACCCATGACCCAGATTTTGCCCTGGGGAACCTTGATCTTGAACTGGCCGCCCTGGTCGTCGACGCTGCAGGGGGTGTTGCCCGCGAAGACGTAGGGCTCGTTCAGCGCCTTGCCGTTGACCTTCACCGGGCCGGTGCCCTTGCACTCCACCGTGTCGCCCGCGACGCCGATGACGCGCTTGATGAGGTCCTTCTCGTCGGCGGACGGCATCAGGCCGACCCAGCCGAGGACCCGCTGAATCGCGTTCGGGTCGGGCGTGGGCTCTCCGTCCAGCCAGTGGCCGGGGTCCCTGAAGACGACGACCTCGCCGCGCTCGGGCTCGGAACCGAACCACGGCGTCAGCTTGTCGACGAGGACGCGGTCGCCCTGCTGCAGCGTGTTCTGCATCGAGTCCGACGGGATCGAGAACGCCTGGACCAGGAACGTCTTGATGAGCAGCGCCAGGACCAGGGCGATACCGATGAGGAGCGGCAGCTCCTTCCAGAAGGAGCGGGGCTTCTTCCTCGGCTGCTCGGGATCCTGTTCGCGCGTCGCGCCACCGTCGCCGCCGTCGCCCACGGCGTCACTCCCGGGGGTCGTACCGTCCGCGACGGGGTCGACGCCCGGCTCGTCGGATCGTCCCGGCCGATCTTCGGGCCCCTCGTGTCCGGATCGTGCGCCGACCGCCAAATCCCCCACATCCACTCCTCAGTCCGTGCCGCCGCCTGCCCCAGATGCGATGCAGGCCCACCACTCCCATAACGAGCGGGAGTTCCGCAGGGGTCGGGAGCCGGATCAATCCATATCGATCGTCAGGGGCCAGCCTATGCGACGCTCCTGTGGCGATGTCCGATCCCACACGCGCGTCGGGAACTGACGCATATGTGTCCGGTGCCTCCAGCTTGCGCCAGTGCCCGAAGGGCCATGCGATGACGACGGCACGTCCGACGACCTGGTCCTCGGCGATCGTGCCGCTGAACTTCTCGGTGCGGTGGAAGCGGGAGTCGGCCGAGTCGCTCCTGTGGTCGCCCATCATGAAGAGGCGGCCTTCGGGGACCTTCACCTGGAACTCGAAGGCGGAGGGCTTGTCCCCCGGGTTGATGTAGGGCTCGTCGAGCGGCACGCCGTTGACGGTGACCTTGTCGTTCTTGTCGCAGCACTTCACGGTGTCGCCGCCGACGCCGATCACTCTCTTGATGAGGTCGCGTTCGCTGTCGGAGGGCAGCAGGCCGATCTGGGTCAGGCCTTCCTTGACCTGCTTGACGACCACGGGGTCGTGCTTCTTCTTGCCCTGTTCCTCTTCGAGCCAGCTGCCGGGGTCCTTGAAGACGACGACGTCGCCGCGCTCCGGCTTCGAGCCGAACCAGGGGGTGAGCTTGTCGACCAGGACGCGGTCGCCGACCCGGATCGTCTGCTCCATGGAGCCCGACGGGATCACGAAGGCCTGCACCAGGAAGGTCTTCAGGACGAGGGCTATGAGCAGCGCCACACCTATGAGGAGGGGTATCTCCTTGATCGCCGAACGACGCCTGCGCCGTTTGACCTTCCTCGCGAGCTTGCGCCGCTCGGCCCGGCCCGGCAGGGCGGGGCCGTCGGTAGGCCGGGACCCCGTGGGCAGCCGGGTGTCGACGCGGTGGCCGGCGCCGCGGGTGCGTCCGCGGCTACCCATGCGCGCCGCCCGGTGCAGGCACGCGCGCGTAGCTGTCGGGGCGCTCCAGGGACGTCCAGCGGCCGATGGGCCAGGCGATCCAGTCGGCCCTGCCGATGACCGCGTCGACGGGGATCATGCCGCCGCCGGGCTCTCCGAGATGGTCGCGGGAGTCGCGGGAGTCACTGCGGTGGTCGCCGAGGAGGAAAAGGCTGTCCTCGGGGACGACGACGTCGAAGGGCACCTTGGAGGCGGTATCTCCCGGGTACAGGTACGGCTCGTCGATCGGCTCGCCGTTCACCTGGACCCTCCCCCGCTTGTCGCAGCAGACCACCCGGTCTCCGCCCGTGCCGACGACCCGCTTGATGTAGTCGGCTGCTCCGAAGTAACCGCTTCCGTCAAAGACGACCGCGTCGCCCCGTCGCGGCTCGGAACCGAAACGGTACGCCAACTTGTTGACGAGTACCCGGTCCCCGGAGCGGAATGCGGGCTCCATGGAGCCGCTCGGGATCTGGAAGGGCTGCACCACGAAGGCACTGACCAGGAGCAGGGCGCCCATGCACAGCAGGAACGACAGAGTGAACCCGCCTCCGGGCACGCGGTCGACGAGCGACGCAAAAACGGAGCGCGACCGTTCCTCCGTCTCCTCGGACGCTTCGGCGACGTCTGGGACGTCTCCGGAGTCGGAGGGTGGGGAGGAGCGGTCGCGCTCCGTGTGCTGCGCTTCGGTGTCCATCGGGGCCAGATGCTATCCGGCCCCGCTGTGGACCCGCGCGGGAGCTCAGCTCTCGCGCTTCTCCTTGATCTTCGCGGCCTTGCCGCGCAGGTCACGGAGGTAGTACAGCTTCGCGCGACGCACGTCACCGCGGGTGACGAGCTCGATCTTCTCGACGATCGGGGTGTGCACCGGGAAGGTGCGCTCGACGCCGACGGAGAAGGAGACCTTGCGGACCGTGAAGGTCTCGCGCACGCCGGCACCCTGGCGGCGGATGACTACGCCCTTGAACTGCTGCACACGGGAGCGGTTGCCCTCGATGACGCGGACGTGGACGTTGACGGTGTCGCCCGGGCGGAAGGCCGGGAGGTCGCTGCGCAGCGACGCGCTGTCGACGGAGTCGAGCAGGTTAGCCATGATCGTCTGCTTTCTTCACTGATGCCACAGGTCATCAGCGGAATGTGGTGATGAGGTTTCGGTAGCTGATCGCGTCGGGCGGGCGTCGTTCCCCCTGTGGCAGGGGCGCACGCTGGACGTACAGCAGCGGCCTATTCTTCCACGGCCTCGGGGTCTCGCCCAAATCGGCCGTCCGGCCCCGGCCGCCACCCCAGGATCGAGAGCATCTCGCGGTCCTTCTTGTCGAAGGCCTTGGGGTCGCAACGCTCAATGAGATCGGGCCTGTTGCGGGTCGTGCGCCGGAGCGCCTCGTCCCGCCGCCAGCGGGCGATCTTGCCGTGGTGTCCGCTGAGGAGGACGTCGGGGATGCCGTGCCCGCGCCACTGGGGAGGCTTGGTGTACACCGGGCCTTCCAGGAGGTTGGCCATGGCTCCGGGGGCGAAGGAGTCGTCCTGGTGGGATTCGGCGTTGCCGAGGACGCCGGGCAGGAGCCGGGCCACGGCCTCGGTGACGACCAGGACGGCGGCTTCACCGCCCGCGAGGACGTAGTCGCCGATGGAGACTTCGTAGACGGGCATGCGGGTCGCGTACTCGTCCGTGACGCGGCGGTCGATGCCTTCGTAGCGTGCGGGCGTGAAGACCAGCCAGGGGCGCTCGGAGAGCTCCACGGCCAGCTCCTGGGTGAAGGGGCGGCCGCTGGGCGTGGGGACGACCAGGACGGGCCCGTGGGCCCCGTTCTCGTACCCGTCGGCGAGCACGTCGTCGAGGGCCGCACCCCAGGGGTCGGTCTTCATGACCATGCCGGGGCCGCCGCCGTAGGGGGTGTCGTCGACCGTGTTGTGCCGGTCGTACGTCCACTCCCTGAGGTCGTGCACCTGGACGTCGAGCTGTCCACGCGCGCGTGCCTTGCCCACGAGGGAGACGTTCAGGGGGTCCAGGTACTCGGGGAAGATCGTGACGACGTCGAGCCGCATTACGCCTCGTCCCGGGTGGACGCGATCTCCGCGCGGTCGTCGATCAGCCCGGGCGGCGGGTCGATGACGGCCTTCTGCTCCTCCAGGTCGATCTCGACGACGATCTCCTGGACGAAGGGGATCATCACCTCGCTGCCGTCGGGCCGCTCCACGATGAAGAGGTCCTGCGAGGGCAGGTGCGAGATCTCGGTGATCCGGCCGATCTCCTCGCCGTCCTGGGTGACGACGTCGAGGTCCATGAGCTGGTGGTCGTAGAACTCGTCCTCTTCCTCGGGGAGCTCTTCGGGGTCCACCTCGGCGATGAGGAGGGTGTTGCGCAGCGCCTCGGCGCCCGTGCGGTCGCGCACGCCCTCGAAGCGCAGGAGGAGGCGGCCGCTGTGCACCCGGCCGGACTCGATGGTCAGCGGCCCCGTGGCGGCGGGGTCGGTGGCGAGCACGGCGCCGGGGCCGAGCCGCAGCTCCGGCTCGTCGGTGCGGACCTCGACGGTGACCTCACCCTTGATGCCGTGGGCACGGCCGATACGGGCGACTACCAACTGCACTGCGTTTCTCCTCATCCAACGACTACGGGCCGGGGAAGGTCCTGGAGCCCTCCCCGGCCCGAGCCGGTGCTGCTGTGGTTCTACGAACCCATCGGTCCTGGGAACCCGGTTCAGCGAACCTGGTCCACGTCGACGAGGTCGACGCGGACGCCACGGCCGCCGATTGCGCCCACGACGGTGCGCAGAGCGCGCGCGGTGCGGCCGTTGCGGCCGATCACCTTGCCGAGGTCGTCGGGGTGGACCCGGACCTCGAGGACGCGCCCGCGGCGCAGATTGCGCGAGGCGACCTGCACGTCGTCGGGGTTGTCGACGATGCCCTTCACGAGGTGCTCGAGAGCCTCCTCGAGCATGCTCAGGCCTCGGTGGACTCGGTGGACGCGGCCTCGGCCTCGTCCGCCTTCTTGTCCGACTTCTTGGCCTTCTGGGTGATGGCCTCACCCTTGGCGTCGTCGCCCTCGAGACCCTTGGTGAAGGCCTCGAACGCAGCGCGCTTGTCCTTGGGCTCGGCAACCTTCAGCGGCGCCGGGGCGGGCAGACCCTTGTGCTTCTGCCAGTCGCCGGTGAGCTTCAGGATGGCCATGACCGGCTCGGTCGGCTGGGCGCCGACGGACAGCCAGTACTGGGCACGCTCCGAGTTGACCTCGATGCGCGACGGGTTCTGCACCGGGTGGTACAGACCGATCTCCTCGATGGCCCGGCCGTCACGGCGGGTACGGGAGTCGGCGACGACGATGCGGTAGTGAGGCGAACGGATCTTGCCCAGACGCTTCAGCTTGATCTTGACTGCCACGGGAGTGGTGTCTCCTGGTCTTGACGTGGGTGGGCACAACGTGGATGCCGCGTGGGGTTGCGGTACTCGAGTGCCCGATGGACGCGTCAGCCGGAGGAGAGAGGGGTCCTGTGCGACTGTCGAGTACAGCTAGCCATTGTGCCATACGTCGGCGGGGCGCCCGCACCCGGTCCGGGCGCCCCGATCCAGCTCAGCCCACGCCCACCACGACCCCTTCCGGGATCCGGAAGGGCTTGCCGCAGCCGCCGCACATGATCGGCGCCTGCGCGAGGACGGAGGGCACGACGCGGACGTTGCGCCCGCAGTCGCAGACGGCCTTGACGCGCACGCCTCCGCCGGAGGAGCCGTGCCGCGCGGCCGGCCCCCGGAAGCTGCGCGCGGTGTCCGCCGTCGTCGCCGCGGTGTGTGCCTTCAGGGCCCGCTGGAGCCGCTCGATCGTCGGGCGGTAGCGCTTCTTTGCGTCCGGGTTGAGCGTGACCAGTGAGAAGCCGCTGCTGGGATGTGGCTCCTCGGGGTGGTCCAGGCCCAGCTCCTCGGCGATCGCGAGGAATCTGCGGTTGTGGTATCGGCCGGCACGTGAGGTGTCGCGTACGCCGCGCGAGGCGGCGATGCCATGGACTGCCTCGTGAAGCAGTCGCTCGAAGGAGAGCTCGGCGCCACAGGCGGACGACGACTCTCCGATCAGGGATTCGGGCGCGGCAAGGTCGGGCAGCTCGGGGTGGTGCCGCTGAATGTCGGCCCACGCCTGTGCCAGCTCTGCGGCGAGAACAGGTGGTGTCGTGCTCACGTCGTGAACAACGAGCCGGGAGCCTCGGGGGTTCCATTCCGGGGCATCCCAAATAATTTGCACGTACCCGTCAGTTGCCGTTGATGCGTCCGGACGAGGGCGGGTGCGCTGATCTGCGGAGAAGCCTCACAGCTCACACCAAGCCGGTACGTAGTGGCGCGTACGCCCCGGCGCGTAGATCGAGTCCTCGCGCCGGGGCTCGTGTTGCCTGGGCAGGCGTGCGAGCCGAGATCGAGCGCGGCCGTACCGGAGGCGCCCTCCCCTAGTAGGAGCGGGCGACGAGAGCGACGTTACCCGGGGTCTCGTCGGCGTCCGGCACCGCCCCGTCCTCCGTGACCAGACACCGTACGGTCACGGAGTGCTCGGCCAGCCTGGCCTCGCCTTCTTCGCCGAGGGCGGCCCACGGGACACGCGCCCAGCCGCCGGCGGCCGTCACCTCCACGGCCTCGTCGACCGTGCGGACGTCCGAGGTGCGGGACTCGCGGCGGGCGCGGGCCTGGGTCAGGAGCAGCGCCTGGTCCTCTTCGAGGACCGTGGGCAGCAGGGCGGCGAGGGCGTCGACGGCGACCGGCTCCTTGCTGCCGGGGCTGTGCTTGCCCAGGATGCGGCGGACCAGCATGGCGGTGCCGTTCTCCAGGTCGCGCGGGCCGACCTCGACGCGTACGGGGACTCCCTTGAGCTCCCAGTCCACGGCGCGCCTGCCGAAGGGGGTGTCCGTGCGGTCGTCGACCTGGACGCGGATGCCGGCGGCCCGCAGGGTGTCGCCGATCTCGTGGACCTCGGCGAGTACGGCGTCGTCGCCCTTGATGGCGAGGACGACGACCTGGACGGGGGCGAGACGGGGCGGTACGCGCAGGCCGTCGTCGTCGCCGTGCATCATCGCCAGCGCGCCGATCATGCGGGTCGTGCTGCCCCAGGAGGTCTGCCAGACGAGCTCCCGCGTGCCGTCCTTGGACAGGTACCGGGTGTCGAAGGCCTTGGCGAAGTTCTGGCCGAGCTCGTGGCTGGTGCCGAGCTGGAGCGCCTTGCCGTCGGCCATCATGCCTTCGAGGGTGAGGGTGTTGATGGCGCCCGCGAAGCGCTCCTTGGCGGTCTTGCGGCCCAGGACGAAGTCCATGGCGAGGACGTCGCGCATGAAGTCTCCGTAGACGTGGCGGTGGATGCGGGCGGCGAAGTCGCGGGCCTCCTCGTACGTCGCGTGGGCGGTGTGGCCCTCCTACCACAGGAACTCCGACGTCCGCAGGAACAGGCGCGGGCGCATCTCCCATCGCACCACGTTGGCCCACTGGTTGATCAGCAGCGGCAGGTCGCGGTAGCTCTGCACCCACTTGGAGAAGTACTCGTTGACGATCGTCTCCGACGTGGGGCGGACGACGACCGGCTCCTCCAGCTCCTTGCCGCCGCCGTGCGTGACGACGGCGAGTTCCGGGGCGAAGCCTTCGACGTGCTCCGCCTCCCTCGTGAGGTACGACTGCGGGATGAGGAGGGGGAAGTACGCGTTCTGCGTGCCCGTCTCCTTGATGCGGGCGTCCATCTCCTGCCGCATCCGTTCCCACAACCCGTAGCCGTACGGTCGGATCACCATGGTGCCGCGCACCGGGCCGTTGTCGGCCAGCTCGGCCTTGTTGATCAGGTCCTGGTACCAGCGCGGAAAGTCTTCCGCCTGGGGCGTGAGCACGGGTGTTTTGGCCATGGCGCGCATGGTAGAGGCGGGCCTGCGGAGAGTGCGCGGGTTTATCTCCGGGGGGCGCACGACGGTGGAACGCAAGCATTGGCCCACAACCTCTGGACTCCACGACGGATGCGCAGTTCTCTGGCATACGGGGGGAGTGCGAGCGCACTGCACGGGGGCGGACGAACCGTTGGATTACGTCACGGCACTAACTCTCGGCTGATTGGGGCGCATTCGATGACACCAACACTCGTGCAGTCGCACCATCCCCGCACGGGCGCGGCGCCCCGTGTGGACCCGGGTGCACGCGCGCGTGACTGGGCGGAGATCCAGGAACGAATGCTGGTCCCGCTCTATGAAGCGGTGTACGAACGGCTCGACGTGGGGAACGGCACCCGGCTGCTCGGCCTCGGCTGTGGCTCCGGACTGGCTCTGCTGATGGCGGCCTCACGGGGTGCCGCGGTCACCGGCGTCGACCCCTCGCAGCCCGAACGCCTTGCTCTCGCGCGTGAACGTCTGCTGCCGGAGTCGACGGGTGACGCACGCGCGCGTGCCGCCGCCCGGCTGGTGGAAGGCGGTCCCGCGGACACGGCGGACCCGGGCCTGCCCACGTACAACCTCGTCACGGCGTTCCAGCCGATCGGCTGTATGGCGGGCGACTCCGAAGGGCTCTCCGACCTCCTGGCGGCGGCGACTCCGCTGGCCGGGCACGGTACGCCGGTGGTGCTCGCCGGCTGGGGCCCTCCGGAGCGTTGCGCGAGCTCTTCGGTCCTGAAGGTGGCGACGAAGCTCTCGGACCCGCTCCGGAGCACGGGCACCTGGCGCCCCGCGCTCCGCGACGACCTGGAGGTGGTCGCCCACCGGGCGGGGTTGAAGCCGGACGGGTCGGGCCGGGTCGCGTGCCCCTTCGGGTACGCGGACGTGGAGAGCGCCGCACGCGGGCTGCTCTCGACGGGGCTGTTCGACGCTGCGGTGCGAGTGACGGATCAGTCTCAGGTCGACAAGGAGTTGACGGAGGCGTTGCATCCGCATCGGCGCGCGGACGGGACGGTGTGGATGCCGAACGTCTTCCGGTACTTGATCGCGCGTACGCCTTAGAGGGCGTCTTCGTAGGTGCCCTTTCCGAAGAAGGGGGCTTCTCCGCGTAGGAGGCCTCTCCATAGGAGACCTCTCCGTAGGAGGGGCGTACGTCAGCCGGCCTTGGTCATCCGCGTGATGCCGGCGATCCGGTACGCGTCCGCCTCCTCCAGCGTCTCGTTCTCCAGCAGCGCGGCGGACAGGGCGTCCAGCTGGTCGCGGTGGTCGCGCAGTTGGCGGCAGGCGCTCTCGTAGCACTCGTCCACGATGCGGCGCATCTCGCGGTCGATCGTGTCGAGGGTCTCCGGGGCGGCCGCCAGACCGTACGCCTGCTGGGCGTCGTTCGGCAGGGCGGAGAGGCGGCCGACGCGTTCGCTCATGCCCCAGCGGGCGACCATGCCGCGGGCGATGTTGGTGACCTGCTCCAGGTCGTTCTCCGCGCCGGTGGTGACGACTCCGTAGACAACGTGTTCGGCGGCCATGCCTCCCAGGGCACCGATGATGCGCCCCCGGAGGTACTCCTCCGTGTAGGCGTATTTGTCGGAGTCCGGGGTCGAGAGCGTGACGCCCAGCGCGCGCCCGCGCGGCACGATCGTGATCTTGCGGACGGGGTCGGCGCCGGGCTGGAGCATGCCGAGCAGGGCGTGTCCGCTCTCGTGGTAGGCCGTGCGCCTGCGCTCGTCCTCGGGCATCACCAGCGGCCGTTCGGCGCCGAGCTGCACCTTTTCCATAGCTTCGGAGAGGTCGGACTGCGTGACCGTGCGCTGCTTGCGCTTGACGGCGATGAGGGCGGCCTCGTTGGCGAGGTTGGCGAGTTCGGCGCCGGTCATGCCCGGTGTCGTACGGGCGACCTGGGCGAGGTCGACGTCGTCGGCCAGCGGGATGGGCCTCGTATGGATCCTGAGGATGGCCTCGCGTCCGCCGCGGTCGGGAGGCGAGACGTTGACGACCCGGTCGAACCGGCCGGGCCTGGTGAGGGCGGGGTCGAGGATGTCGGCCCGGTTGGTGGCGGCGAGCACGATCACCCCTTCCGCGCCCGAGAAGCCGTCCATCTCGGTGAGGATCTGGTTGAGCGTCTGCTCGCGCTCGTCGTGCCCGCCCATGCCGCTGCCGCCGCCTCTGGCGCGTCCGATGGTGTCGATCTCGTCGATGAAGATGATGGACGGCGCGACCTTGCGGGCCTCGGTGAAGAGTTCCCGTACACGCGAGGCGCCGACGCCCACGATCATCTCGATGAACTCCGATGCGGAGGCCGAGAAGAAGGGCACGCCCGCCTCGCCGGCGACGGCGCGTGCGAGCAGGGTCTTGCCGGTGCCGGGCGGGCCCGCGAGGAGCACGCCGCGCGGCATCTTGGCGCCCATCTCGCGGTAGGCGCCGGGGTTCTTCAGGAAGTCGACGACGTCGTTGAGCTCGCCCTCGACCTCGTCGATGCCCGCCACGTCCTCGAAGGTGGTCCGCTTCGCCCCCGGCTCCAGCTCGACGGGCTTGGGCGGCGTCTTGCGGCCGAGCATGCCGCCACCGCCCCCCCATGCCCGCGCTCATGCGCCGGGCGATGAAGATCCACAGCACGACGAGCAGGAGCATCGGCGCGAGCGAGATGAGGAGGTTCGACAGGAAGCTGCGTTCCTGTACGACGGGCTCCGCGGTGACGGTGACCTTGTGCTTGGTCAGGTCGTCCCAGAGCTTGTCGTCGGCGAAGGCGGGCCGCTGGGTGGTGAACTTGGTGTACTTCCCCTTGTCGCCGTCCGGCCTCGGCTGCTCCTTCTTGAGCTGCCCCTGGATCGCGTCGCCCTTGGAGTAGATCTTCGTGACGTTGCCGGAGTCGACCTGCTTGCTGAACTCCGTGTACGAGATGGTCGGCTCGTCCCCGTCGTTGAAGAAGGAGAGCACGAGGTTGGCGATGAGGTAGACGATCAGGGCCGTCAGGACGAGACCGCCCCAGCCGCCCGGCATCTTCTTCTTCGGCGGCGGTGCGGGGTCGGGCGAGGGCGCGCCCTCGGAGCGCCACGGCTTGTCGGGCGCCCGGTCCGGCGGCACGGGGTTGCTCATATCCGGACGTTACGACACAAACCAGCCCCAGGCACCCGCTCTCCCTCGCGGGACACCACCCGGAGACACCCTCGGAGACGCCTCCTGGAGAACGCCTCCGGAAAACGCTCGGGGCGCCCCTCTCCAGAGGAGCGCCCCGAGCGACATACAGCGAAGTCCGGGCTCAGCCCATGAACTTCTTGAACTCGTCCGGCAGCTCGAAGTCCTTGCCCGGCTGCGCACCCGGCATCCCGAAGGCGGAGCCCGCCTGGTTCGCGGCCTCGCGGCGCGCGGCGGCCTCCTGCTCCTCCTGCTTGCGCTTCATCGGGTTGCCCGACTTGCGCTTGCCCTTGGCCTGCTTCTGCTTCTTCTTCTGCTTGCCGGCGCCGCCGCCCATGCCCGGCATCCCGGGCATACCCGGCATGCCGCCGCCCTGGGCCATGCGGGACATCATCTTCCGCGCCTCGAAGAACCGCTCGACGAGGTTCTTCACCGCGCTGACGTCGACACCGGAGCCCTTGGCGATACGGGCACGGCGCGAGCCGTTGATGAGCGTCGGCTCCTGACGCTCGGCGGGCGTCATCGACTTGATGATGGCGGCGGTGCGGTCGACGTCGCGCTCGTCGAGGTTGTTGATCTGGTCCTTGATCTGCCCCATGCCGGGCATCATCCCGAGCAGCTTGCTGATGCTGCCCATCTTCCTGACCTGCTCCATCTGGGCCAGGAAGTCGTCCAGGGTGAAGTCCTGGCCCTTCTTGGACGCCAGCTTCGAGGCCATCTTCTCGGCCTCTTGCTGCGAGAAGGTCTGCTCGGCCTTCTCGATCAGCGTGAGCATGTCGCCCATGCCGAGGATGCGGGACGCCATGCGGTCCGGGTGGAACGCGTCGAACTCGTCCAGCTTCTCGCCGTTCGAGGCGAACATGATCTGGCGGCCCGTGACCTGCGCGATCGAGAGCGCGGCACCACCGCGGGCGTCACCGTCGAGCTTGGAGAGCACGACGCCGTCGAAGCCGACGCCGTCACGGAACGCCTCGGCCGTGTTGACCGCATCCTGACCGATCATCGCGTCGACGACGAAGAGGACCTCGTCCGGGCTGACGGCGTCGCGGATGTCCGCGGCCTGCTGCATCAGCTCCTGGTCGATGCCGAGGCGTCCCGCGGTGTCGACGATCACGACGTCGTACTGCTTCGTCCGCGCGAACTCGATGGAGTCCTTGGCGACCTGCACGGGGTCACCGACGCCGTTGCCCGGCTGCGGGGCGTACACACCGACGCCCGCGCGCTCGGCGACCACGCTCAGCTGATTGACGGCGTTGGGGCGCTGCAGGTCGCACGCCACGAGGAGCGGCGAGTGGCCCTGCCCCTTCAGCCAGAGGCCGAGCTTTCCCGCGAGGGTCGTCTTACCGGCACCCTGCAGACCGGCCAGCATGATGACGGTCGGCGCGGTCTTGGCGAACCGGAGGCGGCGCGTCTCGCCACCGAGGATGCCGACGAGCTCCTCGTTGACGATCTTGATGACCTGCTGGGCGGGGTTGAGGGCCTGGGAGACCTCGGCACCGGCCGCGCGCTCCTTGACCTGCTTGATGAAGGCGCGGACGACGGGCAGGGCCACGTCCGCCTCGAGCAGGGCGATGCGGATCTCGCGCGCCGTGGCGTCGATGTCCGCCTCGGACAGGCGGCCCTTGCCCCGGAGGTTCTTGAATGTCGCTGCGAGGCGGTCGGAGAGAGTATCGAACACGGCGGTCGCGAATCCTCGGGTCGGGGAAAGGGGGACAGGTCGCCTTCCAGAGTATCTGTCCGGGGCGGGTGCCCGGGGCGCTGGGCGGGACTTCCCCGGCGCCGTACGCTCCGCCGTCCCGCCGACGCCGTACGCTCCACCGCCCCACCGGCGACACCGCCCTCGCTCCCCTACCCCCGCAACACCCCCTCCACTTTCCGGGCCACCCCCGCGGCCGCCTCCCCCTCCAGCGGCGCCCCCTCCGCCCCTGTCACATAGAACGCGTCCACCACGTTCGCCCCCAGGGTCGACACATGGGCGCTGCGCACCGCTACCCCCGCCGCCTCGAGCGCCCGCCCGATGCGGTGCAGCAGGCCCGGGGCGTCCTGGGCCCGCACCTCGATCACCGTGGCGAGGCGCGACGCCGCCGGGGCCACCGCCACCCGGGCCGGGGGCGCCACCGTGCCCCTGCGGCGCGGGTACGCCGCCTCCCGCTCGGCGAGGCGGGCCTCGATGGCCAGCGAACCGTCCAGCACCCGCACCAGATCCGCCCGCAACCGCGCCGCCTGCGGCATCGAGCCGTACTCCGCCGCCACCCTCCAGCTCAGCAACAGCACCGAGTCCCCCGCACCGGGCCCGATGTCGGACGGCAGCGTCAGCGCCCTCAGCTCCGCCGTCCGCACGGCGAGCCGGTGCAGTGCCAGCACCCCGGCTACCGAGGACAGCACCCCCGGCCGTTCCGGGACCGCGACCACGAGCTCCACCCCGAGCGGCTCCGGCCCGTCCTCGGCGGGAACCCCGGAGTCCGCCCGCATCGAGAGCACCGGGCCGCCCGTGCGGAAAGCCTCCACCGCGAGCCGCTCCTGTTCCGCCGTCGGCGCCGCGTCCTCCGCGGCCCGTTCCTCGGGCGCCTCCCCGGACAGCACCGCCGTCACCCGCTTCACCAGGTCGGCGACCAGCGCCCCGCGCCACGCCGACCAGGCCGCGGGCCCCGTGGCCAGCGCGTCCGCCTCCGTGAGGGCGTGCAGCAGCTCCAGCGTGCCCACCGAGCCGACCGCCTCGGCGACTCCCCGTACCGTCGCGGGGTCGTCGAGGTCCCGGCGCGTGGCCGTCTCCACGAGCAGCAGGTGGTGCCGGACCAGGCGCGCGACGACCGCCACGTCGCCCGCGTCGAAGCCGATCCGTGCGGCGACGTCGCGGGCGATGGTCTCCCCGGCCGTGGAGTGGTCGCCGGGCCACCCCTTCCCGATGTCGTGCAGCAGCGCGGCCACGAGCAGCAGGTCGGGCCGCCCCACCCGCCGGGTGAGCGCGGAGGCCCGCACCGCTGTCTCGACCAGGTGCCGGTCGACCGTCCAGGTGTGGACGGCGTTGCGCTGCGGACGGCACCGGACCCGCTCCCAGTCGGGCAGGAGCCGGGTGATGAGCCCTTCTGCCTCCAGCGCCTCCCACACCTGCACGGTCGGCCGGCCCGCCCCGAGCAGCGTCACGAGCTGCTCACGCGCCTCGGCGGGCCACGGTGTGGCGAGGGGCCGCGCCGTGGCGGCGAGGCGGCGTACGGCGTGCAGGGACAGCGGGAGGCCCGCCTGCGCGGCGGCGGCCGCGGCCCGCAGGGGCAGCACGGCGTCCCGTTCGGGGCGTGCCGCGCGGGCGAGCACGGCCTCCCCCTCCTGCTCCACGACCCCCTCGGCCAGCGGCGACCGCTCGGCGGCCGATGTCCGGCCGCCGCTCCTGCCGCCGAGCATCGTCCGCAGCCGTGGCCGTGCGGCCCGGGCCCGCAGCACGCGCCCGACCTCGCGCCAGGTGACGTCGCCCGCGTAGGCGACGACGCGCGCGGCCTCGTACACCTGGCGCAGCAGCGTGTCCGCGTCGAGGAGGCCGAGTTCGGCGGCGACCTGGTCCTGTTCCTGGAGGGCGAGCCGGTCGGTGGCGCGGCCCGTCGCCAGGTGCAGTGCGTCCCGTACGTCGAGGAGGCGTCGGCGGGCCTCGTCGAGTCCCTCGCGGGGCGCGTCGGCGAGCCACGACGCGGCGACGGCGCGCAGCGCGGTGGCGTCACGCAGTCCGCCCCGCGCCTCCTTGAGGTCGGGTTCGAGCAGGTGGCCCAACTCGCCGTGGCGTTCGGCCCGTTCGTCGCAGAGCTCGCGCAGTTCGGGCAGCCGTTTGGGGGCCTGGTTGCGCCAGTCGGCGAGGACGGCCGTGCGGAGCGCTGTGGTCATGCCGAGGTCACCGGCGACGTGCCGGGCGTCGAGCAGCCCAAGGTGCGCCTTGAGGTCCTCGCCCGCGGTCTTCCGCGCTTCCGCGGGGGTGCGCACGGAGTGGTCGAGGGCGATCCCGAGGTCCCATACGGGGTACCAGAGGCGGTCGGCGAGTGTGGCGAGTTCCTTGGGGCCGGCGCTCCCGTCGTGCAGCAGGAGGAGGTCCAGGTCGCTGCGCGGCGACAGTTCGCCCCGTCCGTAGCCGCCCACGGCGATGAGCGCGGCGCCTCGCGGGGTGCCCGCGGGCCCTGCTCGGAAGAGGTCGGCCAGCCAGTCGTCCGTCAGCTCGGCGAGGGCGGAACGGCGCGGCGGCCCGGACCGCGACTCCTCGTGGAGGAGCCGCAGCCGGGCCGCCGCGTAGCCGCTGGGGCCGGAGTCTTCCGCTTCCGCTTCGGTCCGTACATCCATACTCGTCACCCGGCAGCTCCCGTTCGGTCCCGCTCAGTCCTGCTCAGTCGTCCCGTTCTGCCCCCCTGCTCAGCTCACAGCGCGTCGGGGCCGCGCTCCCCGGTCCGCACCCGCACCGCCGTGTCGACGGGGACGCTCCAGACCTTGCCGTCGCCGATCTTGCCGGTGCGGGCGGCCTTCACCACGACCTCGATGAGCTGCTCCGCGTCGTCGTCGTCGACGAGGACCTCGATGCGGATCTTCGGTACGAGATCGACGGTGTACTCGGCGCCGCGGTAGACCTCGGTGTGGCCGCGCTGCCGTCCGTAGCCACTGGCCTCGGTGACGGTCAGGCCGTGCACGCCGAAGGCCTGCAGCGCCTCCTTGATCTCGTCGAGCCGGTGCGGCTTGACGACCGCGGTGATGAGCTTCATGCGTCCACCTTCTTGTTCCGCTGAACCTGGGCCGTTGCCTGCGCGCCGTCCGCGCCGGGCGCCGGTACCTCCGTACGAGGAGCCCTGCCGCCGCCCGCTCCGCTGAAGTCGTACGCGGTCTCCGCGTGCTCGACCTGGTCGATGCCCGCGACCTCGTCGTCCTCGGAGACCCGCATGCCGATGGTCTTGTCGATGAGCAGGGCGAGTACCGCGGAGGCGAGCAGGGAGTACGCGAGCACCGCTCCGACGCCCGCGAGCTGCTTCCACAGCTGTTCCAGGCCGCCTCCGTAGAACAGGCCCTGCGCCTTGGACTGCCCGCCGCCGGTGGCGAAGAAGCCGACGAGAACCGATCCTGCGATGCCGCCGACCAGGTGGACCCCGACGACGTCGAGGGAGTCGTCGTACCCGAACCGGAACTTGAGCCCGACCGCCATGGCGCACAGCACACCCGCGATGGCGCCGATGGCGATGGCGCCCAGCGGCGAGCAGGAGCCGCCGGACGGGGTGATGGCGACGAGGCCCGCGACGGCGCCGGACGCGGCGCCCAGCGTGGTGCACGCGCCGTGGCGGAGCTTCTCGTAGAGGAGCCAGGCGAGCATGGCGGCGGCGGTGGCGACCTGTGTGTTGACGAACATGAGCGCGCCGACGCCGTCGTCGTTGCCGAGCCACGAGCCGGCGTTGAAGCCGAACCAGCCGAACCACAGCAGGGCCGCGCCGAGCATGACGAGCGGCAGGGAGTGCGGTCGCATCGGGTCCTTCTTGAAGCCGACGCGCTTGCCGATGACGAGGATGACGCCGAGGGCGGCGGCGCCCGCGTTGATGTGGACGGCGGTGCCGCCGGCGAAGTCGATGACGCCGAGTTCGAAGGCCCAGCCGCCGGTGCCCCACACCCAGTGCGCGACGGGGAAGTACACGATGGTGGCCCACAGGGCGATGAACAGCGCCCAGGCCGTGAACTTCACGCGGTCCGCGAGGGCGCCGCTGATCAGTGCGGGCGTGATGACCGCGAACATCAGCTGGAAGACGGCGAAGACGTAGACCGGGATGGTGTAGCCGTCCCAGAGCTGGTTGATGCCGAGCCCGCTGAGTCCTACGTAGTCGCCCTCCCAGCCGAAGAGGCTGCCGTGGTCGGTGCCGAACGCGACGGAGAAGCCGTACAGCACCCAGAGGACCGTGACGATGCCCAGGCTGATGAAGCTCATCATCAGCATGTTCAGGGTGCTTTTGACGCGGACCATGCCTCCGTAGAAGAAGGCCAGGCCCGGTGTCATGAGCATCACCAGGGCGGAGCAGATGAGCATGAAGCCTGTGTTGGCGGCAGACAGCTCGGGGGCGTCTGCGGCGATCGTGATGCCTGGGGGCATCGGCGTCTCCTCGCTGTGGGGCCGGTTGTGCGCCAGAGACTGGCTCAGCGCCGTTTCGGCGGGGGCCCCTCGGTGTTTCGCCGCAGTGACGAAGAGGTCGTGCGTGTTACGCGCCCATGAACTCGCGGGTCGCGCGGGGTGTGCGATGCACCCCTGTGCGCGCTACTGGAACCGGCCGCGGCGGCCATCCGGCTGACCTGGCATGGGGGAGCCGAGTCGGGCTGTAAGGGATGGCCCGGCCGCGGCCGGGGCAGGTGGTGCCGGGTGTCAGACCGCCTCCACGGTCTCCGGCATCTCGATGGCGAGTCGTTCGGTGAGCTCGACGACTTCGGCGACGTCCCCGAAGTCCCGCACGGCGGTGTCGACGGTCTTGCGCAGGCGGGTGTTGACCCGCTCGGAGCGCACTTTCTTGGCGATGCCGAGCGCCTGTCCCGCGAGGACCGTGCTCTGCTCGGGCTCGCGTTGGAGCAGGTGGACGGTTGCTTTGCCGATGAGGTTCAGCGCGTACGAACGCTGGTGCTCGAGGTCCTTCTCGAAGAGTTCCACGGCGCGGTCCATGACGGGTTCGGCCAGCGAGGCGTACGTGGGGCTGCGGCCCGCCACGTACGCCAGGTCGCGGAACGAGTGGGCGTTCTCGCCGTTCAGCTCGGCCTCGGAGAAGAAGCGGATCCAGTCCGGCTCGGGCTCGCCGAAGTCCTCGGCGTCGGCGAAGGTGTCCTCGGCCATCCGCACGGCCCGCTTGCACTTGCCGGGCTGGCCCATGCTCGCGTACGCCCTGGCCTCCATCGCATACAGCATGGCCTGGGTGCGCGGCCCCGCGCAGTCCCGGCTTCCGTACTGCGCGAGGTGGATGAGTTCGAGTGCGTCGTCCGGCCGGTTGAGGTGGATCATCTGGCGGCTCATGCTCGACAAGATGTACGACCCCAGGGGCTTCTCGCCCGCTTCCTTGGCGGCGTGCAGGGCGAGGACGAAGTACTTCTGGGCGGTGGGCTGGAGCCCCACGTCGTAACTCATCCAGCCCGCCAGTTCGGCCAGTTCGCCCGCGACCTTGAAGAGGCGCTTGGAGGTGGCCTCGGGCTGGGGCTCCTGCAGCAGGTCCGTCACCTCGTGCAGCTGCCCGACGACGGCCTTGCGCCGAAGCCCGCCCCCGCACTGGGCGTCCCACTGGCGGAACATCACCGTCGTGGACTCCAGGAGGTCCAGCTCCGGCCTGGAGAGCCGCGCCGGGCGGCGCGACGCGGCGGGCTCGGGGTCCTCGCGCGGCGTCGCGGGCGAGGGCACGAGCCAGCGCTGCATGGGCTCGATGAGGGCGGGGCCCGCGGAGAGCGCGAGCGAGGTGCCGAGGAATCCGCGGCGGGCGAGCATCAGGTCGCTGCGCGAGAACTCACTGATGAGGGCGACCGTCTGCGGCCCGGTCCAGGGCAGGTCGACCCCGGAGGACGCGGGCGTGCGGTGCGCGGCACGCAGGCCCAGGTCCTCGACGGCGACGACACAGCCGAACCGTTCGGAGAACAGCTCGGAAAGGATGCGGGGAATCGGCTCGCGCGGATTCTCGCCGTCCAGCCAGCGGCGCACCCGTGAGGTGTCCGTGGAAATGTGATGTGCACCCAACTGCCGTGCCCGCCGGTTGACTTGCCGGGCCAGCTCGCCCTTGGACCAACCGCTGCGCACGAACCACGACGTGAGCATCTCGTTGGGGCGCTTCTCCGCGTTCGCGCCGCCTCCGCCATTGCCGCTCACTGGAACGCCCCCATCCCTCAAGACATCTGCGCGCTGTACACGGCTAGCCCTAACAGAATGCCGCCACTCGCCGCCGTCCGTCCGGAGAATGTCACCCATCGAACAGGAAACCGACTTGCCTCCGGCATACCCACGAGTGCTCGAACTTCCAGGGCCGTGTACCGAAAGTAATCCCACGATCACCCGTCCGGCGAGGGCGATCGCGGAAACGCCACCATTCGCCACCCCTTCGAATGAACTCCCTTGCCCCCGCAAGCGATTCACTTGACATAGGACGGATGAAAGTGGGCGGAGAGAAGTGCGCTGGGGCGCGTACCACCGGGCGCACCACCCGCTGGGCCACTGGGCGCCGTCAAGAACAGAGGGTCACGATCCGATTCCGTCACGTAACCGCGGCACGCTCGACCCGTTGGAGGGGGCATGGGCTTCACGATCGGCGGCATCCGGGGAACCGACCGGCCCCGGACCGGATCACGGCGGCGCGGCCGCACATCGGACTGCACGGCGGTGGCGGAGTACACCGGACTCTGGGGCTGGGCCGCGGCGCCCGGCGCCCGTGCCCTGGACGACGTCTGCTCGTGCGGAGCCGCCGACTGCGTGGCGCCCGGCGCGCACCCGCTGAGCTTCGCCCCCGAGGTCCCGGCCGGGGCCACGCTCGACGAAGTGGCGGACGCGTGGGCCGAGTTCCCCGGAGCGGCGGTCATGCTGCCGGTGGGACGCGCTTTCGACGTGATCGAGGTGGCGGAGGCCGCGGGGCGGCGCGCCCTGGTCCGGCTGGAGCGGATGGGCCTCCCCCTGGGTCCCGTGGCGGTCACCCCGGACGGCCGCGCGCAGTTCTTCGTCGCCCCCGGCGCCGCGACCGAACTCCCCCAGCTGCTCTACCGGATGGGCTGGGACGACGCCGCCCTCGACCTGCACGGTCTGGGCCAGGGCGCGCACATCACCGCGCCCCCGTCCGACCGCGGCGGCCTCGGCCCGGTCTGCTGGCTCCGCGCCCCCGCCCTCGATTCGGCGACGAACCCGCCGCAGGCCCGCCTGCTGCTCGGCACCCTGGCGTACGTCGCACACCGGTCCCCCGCGTAACGGGCCGGTACAGACGGAAGGGCCCCCTCGCATCTGCACCGTGCGAGGGGGCCCTTCTCCGCGTACGAGAATCGCCGAAGCGGTCCTCGGTCGCTCAGTCGCCGATGAGCGCGTCGACGAACGCCTCGGGCTCGAACGGCGCCAGGTCGTCCGCGCCCTCCCCGAGACCCACCAGCTTCACCGGCACGCCCAGCTCGCGCTGCACGGCGACGACGATGCCGCCCTTGGCGGTGCCGTCCAGCTTCGTGAGGACGATGCCCGTGATGTCGACGACCTCGGCGAAGACGCGGGCCTGGATGAGGCCGTTCTGCCCGGTCGTGGCGTCGAGGACGAGCAGCACCTCGTCGAGCGGGGCGTGCTTCTCGACGACGCGCTTGACCTTGCCGAGCTCGTCCATGAGGCCGGTCTTGGTGTGCAGTCGGCCCGCGGTGTCGATGAGGACGACGTCGGCGCCGTCCGCGATGCCCTCCTTGACGGAGTCGAAGGCGATCGACGCGGGGTCGCCGCCCTCGGGGCCGCGGACCGTGCGGGCGCCCACGCGCTCGCCCCAGGTCTGCAGCTGGTCGGCGGCGGCCGCGCGGAACGTGTCCGCGGCGCCGAGGACGACCGTGCGGCCGTCGGCGACGAGGACACGGGCGAGCTTGCCGGTGGTGGTGGTCTTGCCGGTGCCGTTCACACCGACGACCATCACGATGCCCGGCGTCTCCAGGCCCGACTCGGTCTTCACGGTGCGGTCGAGGTCCGCGCCGACGAGCGTGAGGAGTTCCTCGCGGAGCAGGGTGCGCAGCTCGTCCGGGGTGCGGGTGCCGAGAACGCGGACGCGCTCGCGGAGCCGCTCCACGAGCTCCTGGGTGGGCGCGACGCCGACGTCCGCCGTGAGCAGCGTGTCCTCGATCTCCTCCCACGTGTCCTCGTCGAGGTGCTCGCGGGACAGCAGCGTGAGCAGTCCCTTGCCGAGCGCGTTCTGCGAGCGGGAGAGCCGGGCGCGCAGCCGGACCATGCGGCCGGCGGTGGGCTCGGGAGTCTCGAGCTCCGGCGCGGCCGGCTCCTCGACGACCGGCTCCTCGACGACCGGTGCCGACGCGGTCGGCTCGGCGAGCGGGAGTTCCACCTCCTCGATCGTGCGGCGCGTTTCGTCGCGCGGCGTCTCGGCCTCGTCGCCGACCTTCGGTTCGGCGGGAGGGGCGGTGATGGTGGGCGTGCTGGACGGGGCCTGCGGGGGCAGCTGCTTCTTCTTGCGGCTGCCGATCACGAGCCCGCCGAGCGCGCCGATCACGACCACGGCGATGACTACAGCAAGGATGACGATTTCCATAACCCGTCCAGTATCGGCCATGGCCCCGGAAGAGGCCCAGATTGGAGTTTCCTCCAAAGAACATATGCCCTGCGAGGGCACTACTCGGACTAAAGTACGATGGAGGTCTCCGCATCAACGCGCGTAGAGTCCATCGCGATCACCCCCACCGACGGGTCGCAGCGTTGCGAGCCGAGCGAGAGGCACGGACCCACCCCCATGAGCACCACCGCCGAAACCGAAGGCGCCCTCGAGACACGCGGCCTCGAGCCCGTTCCGGACGCCGAGCGCACGGGCCGTACCCGTGAGCTCTTCCCCACCTGGGTAGCGGCCAACATCAGCGTTCTGCTGCTCACCATGGGCGCGGGCCTGATCGTCTCCAACCGCCTGAACATCTGGCAGGTTCTGGTCGTCGCCCTCGTCTCGCCCCTGTTGAGCTACGGCATGGTGGGGTTGATCTCCATCGCCGGCAAGCGCGGCGGCTCCCCGGGCATGACGCTCTCCCGCGCGGTCTTCGGCCAGCGCGGCAACCTCTTCCCGGGCGCCCTGATCTGGGTCGCCCGCTGGGGCTGGGAGACGATCAACGCGGTCACGGGCGCGTACGCGATCATCACCGTCCTGAACATCTGCTTCGGCGTCGAGTCGAGCACCTGGCTGACGGTCGTCACGCTGGTCGCCTTCGTCGCCTGTACGTTCCTGATCAGCGGCCTCGGCCGCAAGATCCTGCACGTCTGCAGCACCTGGTCGACGTACGCCTTCGGCGCGTTCAGCGTGCTCGTGCTGATCTACCTCATCGCCGAGACCGACTGGTCCGCCGTCTTCGACAAGCCCGCGGGTTCCACCGCGATGATGGTCGCGGGCGTCGGCACGATCGCCGCCGGTGGCATCAGCTGGGTCCCCACAGGACCGGACTTCACCCGCTACCTGCCGCGCACGGCCTCCAACAAGCCGCTCATCGGCCACGCCATCGGCGGCGCCGGCATCGTCGTCGTCCCGATGGTCCTGATGGGCGCGGTCATGGCGGTCTCCGACCCGAAGCTGTCCTCGGCGCAGGACCCGGTCTCCTTCCTCGGCGAGCTGCTCCCGATGTGGATCGCGGTGCCGTACCTGCTGATGGCCCTGATCGGCATGCTCCTGATCAACTCGATGTCGATGTACTCCGCGGGCTTCACCGCCATGACGCTCGGCATCAAGGTCCCGCGCGCGTGGGCGGTCAGCGTGAACGCGATCATCAGCCTGATCTTCGGCTACATCCTGATGAACGTGGCGACGAGCTTCATGGGCTCGTTCATCTCCTTCCTCACCCTCCTCGCGGTCGCCTTCTCCGCCTGGATCGGCGTCTTCGGCATCGACATGCTGCGCCGCAAGACGTACGACGGCGAGGCGCTGATGGACACCAAGCGCACCAGCGCCTACTGGTACAAGGCGGGCTTCGCCTGGCAGGCGATGACGGCGTGGGCGATCGCCCTGATCGGGGGCCTGCTCTTCACCAAGGTCGACTGGTTCAGCGGTCCGCTCGCCACGTCCTGGATCGGCCGCCACGGCCTCGGCTGGCTGACCACGATCGTCATCGCGGCCGTGCTGTACGCGGTCCTGCCGAAGACCCCGCTGCCCGAGACGGCCGCCTCGGGCAAGGACAACGGCGAGACCGAGCTGGTCTCCGCCTGATCCCCGCCAACTTCCCGACGGACAACCTCGACTTCCGTACGAGGCTATCCATCTGACCCCCGGTCAACTACCGTCCCCCTTCGCCGCCCACGCACGGTGAAGGGGGACGTTCCCATGCCCACCACAGTCGTACGGTTCAATCTCGTCGATCCCGCCGCCACACCCGCCTCGTTGAGCGAGCGCTACCGTGCCGCCCTGGAGATGGCCACGTACGCGGACGACCGCGGCATCTCCACGATCCAGACCGAGGAGCACCACGGCGCGGAGAACAACTGGATCTCCTCGCCCTTCACGTTCGCGGGCGCGGTGTTCGGAGCGACCCGGCGCATCGCGGTGACGGTGTCCGCGATCATCGGCCCGCTGCACGACCCGCTGCGGCTCGCCGAGGACATCGCCGTGCTCGACCTGCTGAGCGCGGGACGCCTGGTCACGGTGGCGGGGATCGGTTACCGGCCCGAGGAGTACGAGCAGTCGGGCGTCGACTGGAAGAGCCGCGGAAAGCTCCAGGACGAGCTGCTGGAGACGCTGCTCGCGGCCTGGACGGGTGAGCCCTTCACCTTCCGCGGCCGCACGGTGCGGATCACGCCGCGCCCCTTCACCCGGCCGCACCCGCTGCTGCTGGTCGGCGGTTCCTCGAAGGCGGCGGCCCGGCGCGCGGCCCGGCTCGGACTGCCGTTCTTCCCGAGCGCCCATCTGCCCGACCTGGAGGCGTACTACCAGGAGCAGCTCACGGAGCACGGCACGGAGGGCTGGACGATGATGCCCGCCGCCGAGACCCCGCTGCTGCACGTCGCCGACGACCCGGACCTCACCTGGGCCAAGCACGGCGAACACTTCCTGCACGAGGCCCGCACGTACGCCTCCTGGCAGAACAAGGACATCCGCTCGGCGGTGAAGTCGACGGCCACGACGGTGGAGGAGCTGCGCGCCGAGGGCGTGTACCGCGTCCTGACGCCCGACCAGTGCGTGGAGTACGCGAAGAGCGGCGCGGGCAGCCTCATCCTGCACCCGCTCTCCGGCGGCATGCCGATCGACGAGGGCTGGCGCAGCCTGCACCACTTCTGCGAAAACGTACTGCCCCGGCTGAAGGACAAGTGAGCACGAGTCCTTCGGCCGGGGCAGCTTCCTGAAGAGGAGGGGGCAGCGGGGGTTAGCCCATCTCCTCCAGGGCCTTGCCCTTCGTCTCCTTGACGAACTTCATGACGAAGGGGATCGAGACGGCGGCGAACGCGCCGTAGATGATGTACGAGCCGGTCAGGGACCACTCGGACATGCTCGGGAACGTCTTGGTGATCGCGAAGTTGGCGAGCCACTGCGCGGAGGCGGCCACACCGAGCGCGGCGGCGCGGATCCGGTTGGGGAAGATCTCGCCGAGCAGCACCCAGACGACCACACCCCAGGACAGGGCGAAGAAGAGCACGAAGGCGTTGGCGGCGATGATCGCGGTCAGGCCCTGCGCGTTCGGCAGCGAGACGTTGTCGCCGGAGCCGGTCTTGTACGAGAACGCCCACGCCATGGTGAACAGGGCCGCGGCCATGCCCGCGGAGCCGATGATGGCCAGGGGCTTGCGGCCGATGCGGTCGACGAAGATCATCGCGATGACCGTGCCGACGATGTTCACGATCGACGTCTCGAACGAGTACAGGAACGAGCTGCTCGGGTCCTTGCCGATCGACTGCCACAGCTGGTTCGAGTAGTAGAAGATCACGTTGATGCCGACGAGCTGCTGGAAGACCGACAGCCCGATGCCGATCCACACGATCGGCAGGAAGCCGACCTTGCCGAGCAGGTCCTTGAAGGACGGCTTGTGCTCGCGGTGCAGGCCGCGCTCGATCTCGTCGACGCGCGCGTCCAGGTCGATGGAGGTGCCCTCGACCTCGCCGAGCACCTTCTTGGCCTCGGTGTGCCGTCCCGCCGAGATCAGGAAGCGCGGCGACTCGGGGATGATGAAGGACAGCAGCCCGTAGAGCAGCGCCGGGATGACCATGACGCCGAGCATCCACTGCCAGGCCTCGAGCCCGCCGACCTTGCCGCGCTGGTCGCCGTCGGCCATGTTCAGGATGCCCCAGTTGACCAGCTGGGAGACGGCGATGCCGATGACGATCGCGGCCTGCTGGAACGAGGCGAGACGGCCGCGGTAGGCGGGGGGCGCGACCTCGGCGATGTACGCCGGGCCGATCACCGAGGCCATGCCGATGCCGATGCCGCCGATGAGGCGCCACACCGTGAGGTCCCAGGCGGCGAAGGGCAGGGCCGAACCGATGGCGCTGGCCGCGAAGAGGACGGCGGCGATCTGCATGCAGCGGATGCGGCCGATGCGGTCGGCGATGCGTCCGGCCACGGCCGCGCCGACGGCGCAGCCCAGGAGCGCGGTGGCGATGATCCAGCCGAGCATGTTGGCGTCGACGTCGAAGCGGTGCTGGATGGCGACGGTCGCGCCATTGATCACCGAACTGTCATAGCCGAAGAGGAAGCCACCCATCGCGGCGGCTGCCGTAATGAAGATGACATGGCCGAGATGGTCCGGATGGGCCTCTCTGGCTCCGGACTGAGGCGCCTGCGATGTGCTGGTCACGTGTACTCCTCGGGCCACCGGCAACGTCGCCGGGGGTGGGGGCGAGTTCTTCAAGTGGCGCACAACTTCACGCCGCCCACCACCTGAAGGTAAAAGCAACGTTGCAGAGACTATGCCTTCAAGTTACGAAGTCAATAGGTGGGCTGCTGTGAATTTGAGGGCACTTTGAGGCCCAGTACGTTCAAGTCTTGAAGCCTTGGAAGGTGGGGCTAGCGGAGTCGCTGGCTGATGACCTTCGAGACGCCGTCGCCCTGCATCGAGACGCCGTACAGCGCGTCCGCGACCTCCATCGTGCGCTTCTGGTGCGTGATCACGATGAGCTGCGAGGCTTCCTGCAGCTCCTGCATGATGCGGATGAGCCGCTGCAGGTTGGTGTCGTCGAGCGCCGCCTCGACCTCGTCCATCACGTAGAACGGGCTGGGCCGCGCCTTGAAGATCGAGACGAGCAGCGCGACGGCCGTCAGCGACCGTTCGCCGCCGGACAGCAGCGAGAGCCTCTTGACCTTCTTGCCGGGCGGCCGGGCCTCGACGTCCACGCCGGTGGCGAGCATGTTGTCGGGATCCGTCAGGATCAGCCGTCCCTCACCGCCGGGGAACAGCCGCGAGAAGACGCCCTCGAACTCCCGGGCCGTGTCGTAGTAGGCCTCGGTGAAGACCTGCTCGACGCGTTCGTCGACCTCCTTCACCACCTGGAGGAGGTCGCTCCGTGTCTTCTTCAGGTCTTCGAGCTGCTCGCTGAGGAACTTGTGGCGCTCCTCCAGCGCCGCGAACTCCTCGAGAGCCAGCGGGTTCACCTTCCCGAGCTGCTGATACGCCCGTTCGGCGGACTTGAGCCGCTTCTCCTGCTCGCCCCTGACGAACGGCACCGGCAGGTTGCGCGGATGGCTCGGGTCGTCGGGCAGCTCCTCGCCCTCGGCGGCGGGCGAGGGCGGCACGGGCTGATCGGGGCCGTAGTCGGCCACGAGTCCCGCCGGCTCCACACCGAGCTCCTCCAGTGCTTTGGTCTCCAGCTGCTCGATCCGCAGCCTCTTCTCGGCTCCTAGTACCTCGCCCCGGTGAACTGAATCAGTCAATTTGTCGAGCTCGGCCTTGAGATCACGGCCCTGGCCCCGCGCGGCGAGCAGATCCCGCTCCCGCACCTCCTTGGCGCGCTCGGCCGCGGTGCGCTCGTCGTCCGCCCGTACGAGGGAGATCTCGACGTGGGCGAGCAGCTGACGCCCGCCGGACGCGACGGCCTCGGCGACGGCCGCCTCGTGGCGCAGCCGCGCCTTGCGCTGTTCGGCACGCGCGCGTGCCTCGCGTTCGGCGCGGGCGGCCCGGTCGAGGGAGTCCGCGCGACCCGCGAGCGCCTTCACCCGCTCCTCGTGCGTACGCGCCTGGAGTCTGGCCTCCATCTCGGTCTGCCGGGCGTTGGCCCCGTCGGCGGCGAGCCGGTCCCGCACGGAGGTGTCGGGCTCCTCGTCCTCACCGGCCGGGGACGCCTCCTCGGCGACGGCGAGCCGCTCGGCGAGCTCCTCGGCCTCCTCGACCGCCCTGTCCAGGGCGTCCTGCGCCTTCGCCGCGGCGGCGGTGCTGCGCTCCGCCTCGCCCGCGGCGCCCCGCGCCTGCCCGGCGAGCGCCCCCAACTGCTGCGCCACCGACGACTTCTCACGGTCGGCGGCCCTGCGCCGCTCCCCCAACTCCTCGACGAGCGCGGCGCACTCCTTGCGCCGCTCCCCCGCACGCTCCTGCGCCCGCGCCAACTCCTCGCACTGCGCGGCGAGTTGCTCCAGCTCCACGGCGGCTTCGTCGACGGACGCCTGCACTTCGAGCAGGCTCGGCGCCCCCGCGGAGCCACCCTGCGCGAAGTGCGCCCCGAGCAGGTCCCCCTCCGCGGTGACGGCGGTCAGTTCGGGGTGTGCGTAGACCAGGTCCTCTGCGTCCTCCAGCGTGCCGACGACGACGATCCCGCGCAGCAGTCGCCGCACCCCGGGCATCAGCTCGTCGGGTCCCCGCACGAGGTCGGCGGCGTACGGCGGCCCGCCGGGACGTTCCTGCGGTACGTCGTCGGGGGCGCCGCCGAGCAGCAGTGCGGCACGCCCCGCGTCCTGCTTGCGCAGCAGGCGGATGGCCTCGGCGGCGGTGCTCGGGCCGCTGACGGCGACGGCGTCGGCCGCGGCGCCGAGTGCGGCGGCGATGGCCACCTCGTGGCCGGGGGCGACGGTGAGCAGTCCCGCGGCCGGGCCGAGCAGCCCGGTGAGCTGTTCCTTGGCGGCGAGCAGCGCGCCCGTGCCGTCCTTGCGCCGCAGGCCGAGTGCGAGCGCCTCGTGCCGGGCGGCGACCGCGGCCCGCTTGCGTTCGGCGGCGGTGGCGGCCTCACGGGCGGCGGTGAGCGCGGCCTCGGCGTCGGTGAGTTCCCGCTTCGCCGCGTCGTGCCGCTCGCCGAGCTCGGCGTCGTCCGCGTCGAGCCCGTCGACCTCGGCCTTCAGCTGCTCGTACGCCTCCTGCGCCACGACCGCGCGCTCCGCGGCCTCGTCGCGTGCGACGGCGAGCCGGTCGATCTCGGCCTGGGCGGACGCCGCCCGCGACCGTGCCGCGTTGACCTGCCCGTGCAGCCGGGCGAGTCCCTCGCGCCGGTCGGCGATGGCGCGCGCCACGTCCTTGAGCCTGCGCTCCTCGACGGCCAGCTGCTGTTCGAGGTCGGAGCGGTGGGCGACGGTGTCGTCCAGGGCGTGTTCGGCGGCCTCCAGCGCGGCTTCGAGCTCGGCCTCCTGTTCGCGGATCCGGGCGGCCTCGCGCTCCATGTCCTCCGGATCGCGGCCGCGCCGCTCCTCGGGCGGTGCGGCGGTGGCGCTCTTGACCCGGGCGTCGGCCAGCGAGACGGTGCCGCGCACCCGCTCGGCCAGCTGCGACAGCTCGTACCAGGTCTGCTGGGCGCGCTGCAGCCGCGGCGTGAGGCGGCGTACCTCTTCCTCCAGCTGCGCCTCGCGCTGCAGGGCGGCCTTCAGCTCGGCCTCGGCGCTCTCCTTGCGCTCCTTGAGCGCGGCTTCGTCGGCGACCTCGGCGTTCAGTGCCTGGCGCATGCGGACGAGGTCGTCGGCGAGCAGGCGCAGGCGGGCGTCGCGCAGGTCGGCCTGGATGACGGCGGCTCTGCGGGCGACGGCGGCCTGCTGGCCGAGGGGCTTGAGCTGGCGTCGCAGTTCGTCGGTGAGGTCCTGGACGCGGGCGAGGTTGGCCTGCATCGCGTCGAGCTTGCGCAGCGCCTTCTCTTTGCGCTTGCGGTGCTTGAGTACGCCCGCGGCCTCCTCGATGAACGCGCGGCGCCCCATCGGGTCGGCGTGCAGCACTCCGTCGAGCTGTCCCTGTCCGACGATGACGTGCATCTCGCGGCCGATGCCGGAGTCGGAGAGCAGTTCCTGGATGTCGAGGAGGCGGCAGGTGTCGCCGTTGATCTGGTATTCGCTGCCGCCGTTGCGGAACATGATCCGCGTGATGGTGACTTCGGCGTACTCGATGGGCAGCGCGCCGTCGGAGTTGTCGATGGTGAGGGACACCTCGGCGCGGCCGAGCGGGGGCCGCCCGGTGGTGCCGGCGAAGATGACGTCCTCCATCTTGCCGCCGCGCAGGGATTTGGCGCCCTGCTCCCCCATGACCCAGCTCAGCGCGTCCACGACATTGGACTTGCCGGAACCGTTGGGTCCGACGACGCAGGTGATGCCCGGCTCGAACTTCAGTGTCGTCGCCGACGCGAAGGACTTGAAGCCGCGCAGGGTCAGGGCCTTGAGATGCACGCCGTCGGACTCTACCTTTCACTGACCGTTTCACCGATGAAGGTGCAGGGCACATCAGACGGTAAAGGAAGCAACGTACGACGAGACAAGAAAGAAGGGACGCCGAAGCGTCCCTTGGATGTCTTGCATACCTCTTGCATGTCTTGCATACGTGAGGGCAAGCGGCTGACTGACACTGACAGTCTGACCACTTGTTGGGTACTAAGGGCGCTTGTTCATCAGCTCAAGGCCCTGGTTGCTAGTGAGCGGACAGGGGTCAGGTGAGCGCAGGCTCCGCCTGGGGTACGTCGATGCTCTCCAGGAGCGATTCGTGAGAAGCGGCAGCCGCGAGCGCGTCGTTCTCGGCCTGGATACGGCCGAGCTCGGATTCGAGGTCCTGGACGCGCTGCTGGAGCCGTCGCATCTCGGCGAGAAGTCGCGGGTCGCTGCCGCCGACGTAACCGAGAAGCGCCTTTGCCATGATGGATGGTCCTCCACACTGAGTGACCGACCGAAGCGGTGTGGGTCGTGAGGGAATCGCACCCGCGGTGCTTGGCACTCATTGTTTCGCTGGGTCTTGCTGGCCGTTCTCACATGCCAAACAGCTAAGGTGCGCGGGGCTTCCAGAGTCTCACCAAAAAGTTTGACGGTCAACACGATCACACCCCGTATTGGCGGGCGACCCGGGGGCGCGCGGCCTGGAAACCGGCGGCGCTGCTACTCCTTCGGGGCCCTGGGGGCGTGGAGATCATCCTTACCCGGGGAGCCTGCCACGACAAGCCGTTCTTGGCAACCACCAGGCCTTTTCTGCCTCAGGCAGTTGCCCGGGACACTCGTCCGGCGCCCCGCCGCGCCGGCCCCACCGCGTTCGCCCGGGTCAGGCTCAGCGAATGGCGAAGGTCTCGTATATGCCACGCGGTGTGTCCCAGATCTCGGTGACCCCGTCGACGCGGCCGGGTGTGTCGCCGTCCCGGAGCCAGTCGAGCAGCGTCTGGCAGCCGGTCCGGGGCCCTTCGGCGACGACCTGGACGCGGCCGTCCTCCAGATTGAGAGCAAAACCACTCAGCCCGCCGATCTCCAGGGCCTTGGCCCGCGTGAACCAGCGGAATCCCACGGCCTGCACGCGTCCGCGCACCCAGGCGGTGAGTCGTACGTCTTCGTTCATGGGTGCACGCTAACCGGCCAATTGCTCTGTGAGCACTTCGTCCCCATGCGTCATCGCGTACAGTCGCGGATCGATGAGCCTCACTCATATGGGTGAGTCACGTTGATCTTAGGACGAAAGGCCAGGAGATGGGACGCCACCGACGCTCCGGCGCTGGACGGGCCGCCGCCACCCCTGAGGACCACCCGGGGACGGTGTCGCACCGCCGCAGGGGCCGCGCCTACACCCCCGTCCGCACGGGTCTGCTCGGTGTCTCGGCCGCCGTCGCGATGGGCGCCGTCGCGGTCGCCGCGGGCGTACTCCCCGGCAGCGACGGCTACCGCCTCGGCGGCGGTGACGACCCCGGCGAGGTGCGCTCCGCGGCCGTCCCCACCGAGGTGGACGCCCAGGGCGGCCGGAGCGGCGATGCCGACCGCGGCGAACCCACCCCGAGCCGCGGCACCGGACGCTCCGAGGCCCCGAATCCCACGCCCTCCAAGGCCGAGCGGAAGCCGTCCAGGACCCCGTCCGAGAAGCCGTCGTCCCCTGCTCCCGAGCGGGACGCAGACAAGAGCGGCAAGCCGAAGCCCGCTCCGTCCCACAAGCCCGAGAAGAAGCCCAAGGCTCCCCCGCCGGGCCGCTCCGAGTCGTCGTCCGACGAGAGCACGGCCGAGGCCGCGGTGCTCACGCTGGTCAACCAGGAGCGGGCCAAGGCGGGCTGCCGGCCGGTGCGGGCCGACGACCGGCTCGCCGCGCTGGCCGGCGACTTCAGCTCGGACATGGCCGAGCGCGACTTCTTCGACCACACCGACCCGGACGGCGCGACGCCGTGGGACCGCGCCGAGAAGGCCGGGATCACGAATCTGGGCGGCGAGAACATCGCCCGCGGCCAGGCCAACGCGCAGTCGGTGATGGACGCCTGGATGAACAGCGCGGGCCACCGCGCCAACATCCTCAACTGCGACTACAAGACCCTCGGCGTCGGAGCACACTTCGCGCCGGGCGGCCCGTGGTGGACGCAGGATTTCGGGTTCTGAGCGGTCCCCCCGTCCGAGCTGCTCGGACAGGGTCTTGCCCTAGCGGTCCGGACGGCCTGGAAGCGGTCCCCGGGCGGATTTTCGGGTGGTTGGGTGAGTAGTCAGGACGCGTCCGGCGCGCGGTCGTACGCAGCCAAGGTCGCCTTGCTGGTCGACGAGTCCATGAGTCGCAGCTCCCATGGGCCCGTGTTCACGTCGAACTCCTTGCCGAAGCCGCACCACTTGCCGGACATCCGGCGCCCCGTCGGATCTACCAGCATCTGAAGCGCACCGAAGTAACGGGCTCCCCTGTAGTAGCCCTCGGACGCCGTCTGCTCCGTCCATGTGCCGGTGACCGCGCTGCCGTCGATCTGGAGGTCCAGCGTCAGGGGGCTGTCCGGGTTGAGCGATGCGTTCGGCAGGCTGCGCGCCGTCAGTCGGTTGCCGTGCTGAAGCAGCACCACGAAGTGCTTGCCGGTGAAGACCTCGTTGTTCCGGCCGCTCGATACGAACTCGTACGTCGACAGCCACACGCCGGAGTAGTTTCCCCGGGGCGCCGCCTGGGGGGTCGGTGTCCCGCTCGCCTCCAGGACGCCGACGGGAGAGTCCTTGAGGTCGTGCCCACCCCGACCGTCCTCGGAGACGCGCGCCATGGGCGCGGCCGCGAATCCGAGCGCCTCGACGGGTAGGCCTGTCACGGATTCCAGAGCTCGAGCGTAGAGGGGGCGGGGGCAGCGATGATGCCTGCCTCCCAGCGCTGAACGAGCCGCTTGGACGCGTCGTTGCGCTGGCCGGCCCGCGTGCCGGCCTCACGGATGGCACGCGCGAACTCGTCCTGAGACAAGAGCAGCCCCATACGGACCGCCCGGAGGGTGCTGTTCGGTGTGGTCATGCGATCACGGTAGCTCCGTCACGTCGGTAATGACACCGAAATGACGCCCCCCGTGCCGCCCCTTTGACGCCCTTGCCGTCATCGCGCTGCCCGTTGTGACGGGGCCACGGTTGGGGGGCGACAGAGGCCACCGCGACGCGCGAACGTCCGGGGGCACGGCCACCTGAGAGAGCAGGCGACATGACCGAAGATGCGCAGCGGCCCACCACCGCGGGAACGGCGTCTCACGACGTGAGGCAGTACAGGATCGGCACCCTGGTCATCGACGAAGCGCGCAAGCGGCTGGGCGTCGTGATGGACCGCGTCGGCGGCCGTTACCAACTCAGGAGCCCGTCGGGGGGGGCCGGGAATGGGACTGCGCAGCCGAGTTCGCCAGGACCCCACGCCCGGGCGAAATCGTGCACGTGACCGCGACGGCCACGGGACGGCGCTCATGACCAAGGCGCTGATCCGCGAGGTTACGTGGCACCTCGCCCCGGACCGCGAACCGGATGCGGAACCTGTGACACGGCGCATGTGTTGCGTCGTCTGCGAGGACGACGGCAAGGGTTCGGATGCCATGTCGGCGCCGTTCGAAGACGGGGAAGACGGAGTCCTCGCTGGGCAGTCCTGGGTGTTCGGACACGTGGGGCGCCATCCCACGCACCACACTTTCAGGGAGATCATCTGCCGTCCGTGTCGGGCCGTCATGACGTAAGGGGCGCGGGACCGACCGCAGCCGCACCCTCACCATGTGATGCGCCCCGGGGCGGGGTGCGGCTACGCGGCTTCTTCCGGCTCCTGAGCCAGCGCCACCCCCGCCTGCGCTAACTATTCGAAAGCGCTGTGCGCGAGTAGGCTGTCCTCATGGAACCGATCGTCGGTGGGGAACCGACTGACCTGGCGTACGACGTGTTCTCCCGCCAGTGCCCCTCGCGGGGCACCCTGGAGCACATCACGGGACGCTGGGGCGGGCTCACCCTGGGTGCGCTGCACGACGGCACGTTCCGCTTCAACGAGCTGCGACGTCGCGTCGACGGCGTGAGCGAGAAGATGCTTTCGCAAACCCTGCACGCGCTGGAGCGCGACGGCCTGGTGCACCGAGACGCGCAGCCGACCAACCCGCCGCGCGTGGACTACGCGCTCACACCGCTGGGACGGGAGGTCGCCGAACGCCTGCTGGCCCTGATCCGCTTCGTGGAGAACCGGCAGGACGACGTGGCGCGCGCCCAGGAGCGCTACGACGCGACGCGCGGCGGCCGCTGACAGCGCGGGCAGAAGTAGCTGGACCTGTTCATCCAGGGGCGCCTGCGGATCGCGGCGCCGCAGCGGCGGCACGGTTCGTTCTCCCTGCCGTACGCGTCCAACGACCGGTCGAAGTAGCCCGACTCGCCGTTCACGTTGACGTAGAGACTGTCGAAGCTGGTGCCGCCGACGGCGAGGGCCGCGTTCATCACGTCCCGTACGTGACCGAGGAGTTCGGCCGTGCGCGGGCGTGTGAACGTGCCGGTGGGCCGTTCGTAGTGCAGCTTCGAGCGCCACAGCGCCTCGTCCGCGTAGATGTTGCCGACCCCGCTGATCAGCGACTGGTCGAGCAGCGCCCGCTTGATCGTCGTACGCCGGCGGCGCAGCGCGCGGTGGAAGGCGTCGTCGTCGAACGCGGCGTCGAGCGGGTCGCGGGCGATGTGCGCGATGACATCGGGCAGCCCGTCGGGGGTGTTGTCGTGGAGCGAGAGCCCGCCGAACGTGCGCTGGTCGACGAAGCGGAGCTCGGTGCCCTGCACGTCCGCGAAGCGCACCCGGATCCGCAGGTGCTTCTCGTCCGGCGCCTCATGAGGCTGCACGAGCAGCTGGCCGCTCATGCCCAAATGGGCCAGGACGGACTGCGCGGAGTCGGCGAGCGGCAGCCACAGATACTTGCCGCGCCGCTGCGCGAGACCGATCCGGTGCCCGGTCAGCCGGCTCCCGAAATCCTCGCCGCCCGCCACGTGCCGTCGTACCGCACGCGGATGCAGCACCTGCACGTCGGCGACGACGCGCCCGCTGACCCAGCGCTCCAGACCGCGCCGGACGACTTCGACTTCGGGCAACTCGGGCATGGGTCTCCTTCAGCACGATGCCGGCCGCCCCCCGGAGGGAGCGACCGGCAGCAAAGGATGGGCGGTGGTCAGACCGAGGGGGTGTCGGCGGTCCCCTCGGACCAGGCGGCAGCGGCGGCCTCGGCCGCCTTGATCCGCTCGTCCGCCGCGGCGCGGATCGCACGCCACGCGGACTCGGCGGCCTGCTGCTCCGCTTCCTTCTTGCTGCGGCCGGTGCCGGTGCCGTACGAGACGCCTCCGACGCGGGCGGCAGCAGTGAAAGTCTTCTCGTGGTCGGGGCCGCTCTCCGTGACGAGATACTCGGGCACGCCGAGGCTCTCCGTCGCGGTGAGCTCCTGGAGACTGGTCTTCCAGTCCAGGCCCGCGCCCAGGTTCGAGGACTTTTCGATCAACGGGTCGAAGAGCCGGTGGACCAGCTCTCCCGCGGCGTCCAGACCCTGGTCCAGATAGACCGCGCCGATCACCGCTTCGAGGGTGTCGGCGAGGATGGAAGCCTTGTCCCGGCCACCCGTGCCCTCTTCACCCCGGCCGAGCCGGATGAAGGAGCCGAGTTCGAGGCCACGGCTGACCTCCGCCAGCGCACGCGAATTGACCACCGCGGCCCGCAACTTGGCCAGCTGGCCTTCGGGCAGGTCGGGGTGGGTGCGGTACAGCGTGTCCGTGACGACGAGGCCGAGCACCGAGTCCCCGAGGAACTCAAGTCGCTCATTCGTCGGCAGGCCGCCGTTCTCGTACGCGTACGAACGGTGGGTCAGCGCACGCACCAGAAGGGCGGACTCGAGCTTGTACCCGAGCCGCCCTTCCAGAAGCGTGTGGGACGAGGCCGTTGTCTCCGCCAGTTTCTTGGCGTCTTCCGCCTTCTTGGGGCTAGACACGGTGCCTCTCACCAGCCGCTCAGACCTCGAGGACCTGGCGCTTGTTGTAGGTGCCGCAGCTCGGGCACGCGATGTGCTGCTGCTTGGGCTCCTGGCAACGCTCACACGAAACCAGGGTGGGGACCGCAGCCTTCCACTGCGACCGGCGGTGGCGCGTGTTGCTGCGCGACATCTTCCGCTTCGGAACAGCCACGGCTACTTCTCCTGCTTCTCGTCGACGCCCGCTTCCGCTTCGGCGCCGCTCATCTCGTCCTTCTCGCCGTCCTGGATGGTGCCAGCGAGTCCCTGCAAAGCCGCCCAACGGATGTCGACGGCGTCATGGTGGTGGTCCGGGTCGTCCGCGAGCCGCACTCCGCACTGGGAGCACAGGCCCGGACAGTCGTCCTGGCACACCGGCTGCATCGGCAGTGCGAGCACCACCGCATCACGCAGCACGGGCTCGAGGTCGAACATGCCGTCCTCGAGGTAGAGCCTGCTCTCGTCTTCCTCGGCGTCGTCGGCCGGCTCCGCGGTGCGGCCCCGGTCGTCGGCGTCAGGGTACGAGAACATCTCCTGGAAGTCCGCGTCGAGCTCCAGCTCGAGCGGCTCCAGACACCTTACGCACTCCCCCTCGGCCGATGCACGGGCGGTGCCTGTGACAAGCACCCCTTCCATGACCGACTCGAGACGGATCTCCAGCTCGACCGGGGCGCCCTGCGGCACTCCGATGACCCCTTCGATGCCGAAGGCGCTCGGCGGACCGGGCGCCTCGATCTCGCGGGTCAGCCGCTGCATGGCACCAGGACGCCGCCCCAGCTCGTGTGTGTCGAACACGAGGGGGTTTCGGTGGTCGAGGCGCGTGCTCAGGGCTTTTCCTGCTTTCGAATCCTGGGAGTTCAAGGGGGGCCGCCGCACCGATGCCGCTGAAAACGCCGCTCGGGTGGGCAGCCTGGATCGCGGACGTATGCGCGACCGAAGAGCCAGGATACTTGACCTTTCGCTCTCGGCCCAATCCGGTCCGTCAGGGCTGTTGACGCCCCTGTTCGTACTGGCGCAGCTGCTCGGCGCTGATCATGGTCGTGTCGAAGAGGCTGGCCTCTTCGAGCGTCGCGGCCGGCGTTTCGTAGCGAGGCTGTTCGTAGCCCTGCTGCTGGTAGCCGTACTGGTCCTGCTGCTGGTACGCGTACGGGTCCTGCTGGCCGTAGGGCTGCTGGTACGCGTACTGGTCCCGCTGCTGGTACCCGTCGTGCTGCGGGTAGCCGTACGGATCGGGCTGCTGCTGCGGCGGCGCGTAGGGCTGCTGGGCCGGGACCGGCGGGGCCTGGGCGGGCTGCGGCGGGGCGGGCTCAGCGGCGGGTGACGGCCTCGCCGCGGGCGACGGGCCCGCGAGGTCCGCCAGGTATTCGGCGTCGGTGGTGTGCCCCTGGGTGGCGGCGCCCTCGCCCAGGGTGCCGAGCTCGTCGGCGGGGGCCCGGCCGTGCAGGGTCTGGCGGCCGCGGCCGACGGCTTCGAGGGTCTTGGCGAGGACCGCCTCGAAGGCACCGAGCTTCGCGTCCACGTACGCGTCGGCGTTGCGGCGCAGCGTCTCGGGGTCGTGGCTGCGCTCGGGGGCGTCCTCGTCCTCGTACCCCTGCTCGTCGAGGCCGGGTCCGGTGCCGAGGAGCTTCTCGCGGCCGCGGCCGACCGAGCCGAGGGTCTTGGTGAGGACGACCTCGAAGTTGGCGAGCTTGCTGTCCACGTAGTCGTCGGCCTCGACGCGGACGTCTTCGGCGGCCTGGCGGGCCTCCGCGAGGATGCGGTCGGCCTCGCTCTGCGAGTTGCGGGCGACCTCGGTGTCGGAGATCAGGGAGCCGCGCTCGGCGTGCGCGGACTCGATGATGCGCTCGGCCTCCTGGCGGGCCTGCTCGACGAGCTGCTCGCGGCCGCCGATGAGCTCCTGGGCCTGGGCGAGGGAGCCCGGCAGGGCCTGGCGCACCTCTTCGAGCATCGAGAGCAGATCGGCGCGGTTGACCACGCACGAGGCCGACATGGGCATGGACCGGGCGCTGCCGACCGCCTGGACGATCTCGTCGATCTTCTTCTGCACGTCCACCGTGTGCTCGCCACTCTCTACAGCTGGTTGTGAGACGGACGGGACGACTGTAAGGCCAGTGGCCGCCCGCCCGACACCGGGTGACGAACCGTCAGCGATCCTGCCGACGGGTCACTTCTTGCCCAGGCGTTCGACGAGGGCCTCGTGGACCAGCGGCGGCAGCAGGTGCGCGACGTCGCCGCCCCAGGCCGCGACCTCCTTGACCAGCGAGGAGGAGAGGAAGCTGTAGGTGGGGTTCGTCGGCACGAACAGGGTCTCGACGCCCGAAAGGCCGTTGTTCATCTGGGCCATCTGGAGTTCGTAGTCGAAGTCGCTGACCGCGCGCAGGCCCTTGACGATGGCCGGGATGTCGCGCTGCTTGCAGAAGTCGACGAGGAGGCCGTGGAAGGACTCCACCTCGACGTTGCCGAAGTCGGCGGTGACCTGGCGGATCATCTCGATCCGCTCCTCGATCTCGAACAGGCCCTTCTTCGACTGGTTGATCATCACCGCGACGTGCACCACGTCGTACAGCTTGGAGGCGCGGGCGATGATGTCGAGGTGTCCATTGGTGATGGGGTCGAATGACCCCGGACAGACGGCGCGGCGCAACGTGAGTCCCTCGCTCTCCGGTCCGGTCATGGCGCGATCACTGAGTCGTCGCACGTAGAGGCGGCGCGACCGTACCAAAACGTCCCTTCGCCGTAGCGACGGGACCTGAGGGCCTCGAAACCCTCCGGCCAGCCGAAGACACCGCCTCTTGTACTGCGTTCAACGGTGACGAGCGCGTCGTCCGTGAGCCAGCCCTCCGAGCGGAGTGTGAGGAGGATCTCCCGAAGATCGTCATCACTGACGGCGTACGGAGGGTCGAGGAACACGAGGTCGTACGGGCTGGTGGGAGCCCCGCCCTGGACGATCTGGGCGGCTTTGCCCGCCCGTACGTCGGCGCCGGGCAGGCCGACCGCCTTCACGTTCTCGCGGATGGTGCGCGCGGCCCGCGCGTCGGCCTCGACGAGCAGGGTGTGGGCGGCGCCGCGGGACAGCGCCTCCAGGCCGACGGCTCCGGAGCCCGCGTACAGGTCGAGGACGCGGGCCCCGTGGAGCGTGCCCTGGAGGGCCTGCCAGGTGGAGAAGAGGCCTTCGCGCGCGCGGTCGGACGTGGGGCGGGTGCCGTTGCCCGGCGGGACGGCCAGGCGGCGTCCGCCGGCCGTGCCGGCGATCACGCGGGTCATCTGATTCCTTCTGGCTGGACGGTGGTCGTCCCACGATATGGCGTACTGCCCGGTCAGCCCTTGTCGAGGTACTGCTCGCGCTCCGCGTCGAGGAGGGCGTCCAGTGCGGTGCGCAGCGCGGGCAGCCGCTCGAGGTCGGGGTCGTCGGCGACCACGGCGACCGCTTCCTGGCGGGCTGCGGCGATGATCTCCTCGTCGTCGATGACGGCGAGCATCCGCAGGCTGGAGCGGACGCCGGACTGGGCCTGACCGAGGACGTCGCCCTCGCGGCGCTGCTCCAGGTCGATGCGGGAGAGCTCGAAGCCGTCGAGTGTGGCGGCGACCGCTCCGAGGCGGCCGCGGGCGGGGCTGGCCTCGGGCATGTCGGTGACCAGGAGGCAGAGGCCGGGGGCGGAGCCACGGCCGACACGGCCGCGGAGCTGGTGCAGCTGGGAGACGCCGAAACGGTCCGCGTCCATGATCACCATGGCGGTGGCGTTCGGTACGTTCACCCCGACCTCGATGACCGTCGTCGCGACGAGGACCTGCGTCTCGCCCGCGGCGAAGCGGCGCATCACGGCGTCCTTGTCGTCGGGCTGCATGCGGCCGTGCAGGACCTCGACCTTCAGGCCGCTCAGCGGGCCGCGGGCGAGCTGCTCGGCGACCTCGACGACCGCGAGCGGGGGCCGCTTCTCTGCGGTGGCCTCCTCCTCGGCCTTCTTCTTGGCCTTCTTGGGATCCTCTTCCTCGTCGCCGATGCGGGGGCACACCACGTACGCCTGGTGGCCGTTCTCGACCTCCTCGCGCACGCGCTCCCACGCGCGCGCCAGGAAGTGCGGCTTGTCCTCGGCGGGGACGACATGGCTGGCGATCGGCGAGCGCCCGGCGGGCAACTGGTCGAGGACGGACGTCTCCAGGTCGCCGAAGACGGTCATCGCCACGGTCCGCGGAATGGGCGTGGCCGTCATGACCAGGAGGTGCGGGGGCTGCTTGCCCTTGCCGCGCAGGGCGTCGCGCTGCTCCACGCCGAAGCGGTGCTGCTCGTCGACGACGACGAGGCCCAGGTCGTGGAACTGGACCTTGTCCTCGATCAGCGCGTGGGTGCCGATGACGATCCCCGTGTCACCGGTGACCAGGTCGAGCAGGGCCTGCCGACGGGCGGCCGCGCCCATGGAGCCGGTGAGGAGCGTGACCTTCGTGGCGTGCTCGGCACCGCCCAGCATGCCGCCCTCGGCCAGCTCGCCCATCATCTCGACGATGGAGCGGTGGTGCTGCTGCGCGAGGACCTCGGTGGGCGCGAGCATCGCGGCCTGCCCACCCGCGTCCACGACGGCGAGCATGGCGCGCAGCGCGACCATCGTCTTGCCCGAACCGACCTCTCCCTGGAGGAGGCGGTGCATCGGGTGTTCGGTCGCGAGGTCGTCGAAGATCTCTTTGGAGACCTTCTCCTGGCCGTCGGTGAGCGTGAAGGGCAGCTTGGCGTCGAACGCGTCGAGGACGCCACCGGGCTTGGGTCTGCGGGCCACGGCGGGGAGCTGGGCGTCCGCGTACCGCCGCCGGGCCAGGGCTACCTGGAGGACGAAGGCCTCGTCCCACTTGAGGCGGTCGCGGGCGGCGGTGATGTCCGCCTTGGAGTGCGGCCGGTGGATCTTCAGGAGGGCTTCGGGGAGCGGGATCAGGCCGCGTCCTTCGCGGAGGGAGGGCGGCAGCGGGTCCTGGGCCTCCTGGGCGCTGGGCAGGACCATGTCGACCGACTTGGCGATCTTCCAGGACTCCAGCTTGGCGGTGGCCGGGTAGATCGGCAGCTGGGCGCCGGCCCAGGAGCCGACGGTCTCGCCCGCCTCGTCGCCGTCGCCCCGCAGCAGTTCGTACGCCGGGTGGGCCAGCTGCATCTTGCGGTTGAAGACCGACACCTTGCCCGCGAACATCGCGCGGGTGCCGGGCAGCAGGTCCTTGTGCGGCTTGTGGATGCCGCGGCCGAAGAAGACGAGCTGGACCTGGCCGCTGCCGTCGGTGATCGTGACTTCTAGGCGCTGGCCGCGGCCGCCGTTGAACTTCAGGATGCGTGCGCTCGCGACCTGCGCGACCACCGTGACGTGCTCGTCCAGGGGCAGGTCGGCGAGGCGGGTGAGCTCGCCGCGCTCGGCGTACCGCCGGGGGTAGTGGTGCAGGAGGTCGCCGACCGTGTGCAGGTCGAGGTGCTCGGCCATCACCTTCGCGGTGGCGGGGCCGACCACTTTCTTCAGGGGTTCTTCGAGCGCAGGCACGAGATCCATTGCACACCACGCCACTGACAATGCGGTGCAGGTCCCCGGGATCCGCCCGGCTACTCCACGCCGATCAGCAGCAGCGCCGACTGGCGGCCGCCGCGGTAGACGACGGTGTCGACGGCCAGGTACGCCTCGCGCACGTGCTTCTCCAGGTGCTCCGCGACGTTGTCCGGCACGGATTCGCCGAGTACGAGCGTGACCATCTCGCCGCCCGCCGACAGCATCCGGTCGAGGACCGATACGGCGGTGCGGGCCACCTCGGAGCCGATCACGGCCACGTCGCCGTCGATCAGGCCGAGCACGTCGCCGGTCTGGCAGATGCCCGCCATGGTCCAGGACTGCCGCTCGGCGACGGCCAGTTCGCCGTACCGGGTCGCGCCGGCCGCCGAGGTCATGGCGACGACGTCCTCGTCGAAGCGGCGGTCCGGCTCGTGCACGGCGAGGGCCGCGATGCCCTGGACCGCGGAGCGGGTGGGGATGAGCGCGACGCGTACGCCTTCGGTGCGGGCCTGTTCCGCGGCGGCGGCCGCGGTGTGCCGCAGCTCGGCGTCGTTCGGCAGGAGCACCACCTCGCGGGCGTGGGCCCGCCGGATGGCGTCGACGAGTTCGCCGCTGGCGGGCGGCTCCCCCACGCGCGCGGGCACGGTGGTCGCCCCGGCCTCGGAGTACAGCCCGGCGAGACCCTCCCCGGGCACGACGGCGACGACGGCCCGCTGTGCGCGTTCCCGGGGCGGCTGGGCGGCGGTGCGCTGAGTGGTGGTGTGCGCGTCGTCCGCTGCGAAGTGGGTGATCCGGATGCGGTGGGGGCGGCCCGCCTCCACGCCGGCCTCGACGGCCGCTCCCGCGTCGTCGACGTGGACGTGGACGTTCCAGAGCCCGTCGCCGCCGACCACGACGAGTGAGTCGCCGAGCCGGTCGAGGCGGGCCCGCAGCCGGGTGACGGCGTCGTCGTCCGCCTCCAGGAGGTAGATCACCTCGAAGGCGGGGCCGCCCTCCTCGACAGGTGCGTCCTCGCACTCGACGGCCTCCACGCGCGCGTGGCCGTGGCCCGGGCCCTTGGCGTGTGCCGCGCCTCTCGGCGTCAGGGTCTCGCCGGACAGGGCGCCCGTCAGCGCCCCCAGGACCGCCACGAGGCCCCGGCCCCCGGCGTCCACCACTCCCGCGCGGCCGAGCGCCGGAAGCTGTTCCGGTGTCGCGTCCAGCGCCGCGCAGGCCCCGTCGTACGCCGCCCTGGCCACCGCCCCGCAGTCGCCGCCGGTGCCGGTCGCCGCGTCGGCGGCCGCGGTGGCCACCGTCAGGACGGTGCCTTCGACGGGGTGGGCGACCGCCTGGTACGCGGCTTCGGCGGCCTGCCGCAGCGCGCGCTCGAGGACCTGCCCGGCGACGTGATCTGCCTCACTGCTCGGCGCCCCCTCGGCGGCGATGACCTGCGCCATCCCCCGCAGCAGCTGCGACAGGATCGTGCCCGAGTTGCCACGGGCGCCTATGAGCGCTCCGTGCGCCATCGCGCGCACCGTCTCGGCCAGCGAGGGCAGCGCGGGATCGTGGCCCGTGAACGCCGCGTCCACCGCCTGGGAGGCGGATTCCACGGTCAGGTAGAGGTTCGTCCCGGTGTCTCCGTCGGCGACCGGATAGACGTTGATCGAGTCGATCTCCTCGCGGGCCCTGCCGAGGGCGTCCAGAGCCAGTCGGCACCAGGCGCGCACCGCGACCGCGTCGAGGTTCTGCGGCACCTGTTCGCCTCCTTGACCATCCGGAATGGACGCAGCGTAGACCCAGCGTGAACGGAGGGCCCGGGGCGGGGGCCGGGCCGTCCGTGGTAGTTTCGTTGTACCGAAGCAGTCGTTGTATGCTGCTCCGGTTGCCCGATACGCATCGGGCCATTCCTCCTGGCAACGCCACCTCGATCATTGCACTGATCCCGGCATGCCGGGATTAACCGTAAGTGCATCTGAAGTCTTGGAGTGACCCGTGGCTGCCAACTGCGACGTCTGTGGCAAGGGGCCGGGCTTCGGCAACAACATCTCGCACTCGCACCGCCGTACGCCCCGTCGCTGGAACCCGAACATCCAGCGTGTGCGTGCCGTGGTGAGCGGGACGCCGAAGCGCCTCAACGCTTGCACCTCGTGCATCAAGGCCGGCAAGGTCTCGCGCTGACGCCAGCGCGGCCACCTAGCTGGTTGCTGAAAGAGCCGGTTCCCCTTCGGGGGAACCGGCTCTTTCGTCTATCCGCGATCCGTCATCCGTTGGGCGCGTCCGCCCCGAACCGCCAGCCGTGATCCACCGGACCGATCCCGCCGCCGAGCGCGAACCCCTCGGCGATCGCCCCCGTGACGTACTCCTTGGCCGCCACGACGGCCTCCGGCACGCCCTGCCCCTTCGCCAGCTGCGACGCGATCGCACTGGCCAGGGTGCAGCCCGTGCCGTGCGTGTGGCGGTTGTCGTGCCGGGGGGCGCGCAGGACGTGCTCCTCGGAGCCGTCGGTGAGCAGGTCCACGGCGTCGCCACGGAGGTGGCCGCCCTTGATGAGGACCCACTTCGGCCCGTAAGCGAGGACGGCGTCCGCCGCGCGTCGCAGGCCGTCCTCGGAGTCGACTTCGACGCCGGTGAGCTGCGCGACCTCGTCGAGGTTGGGAGTCGCGACCGTGGCGGCCGGCAGCAGTTTCGTACGGACCGAGTCCAGCGCCGACGCGGCGAGCAGTGAGTCGCCGTGCTTGGAGACGCCGACCGGGTCGACGACCGCGGGCGCGTCCGTGCCCGCGAGCAGCTCGGCGACCGTCTCGACCAACGCCGCCGAGGCGAGCATGCCGGTCTTCACGGCCTGTACGCCGATGTCGTCGACGACGCTGCGGTACTGCGCCCGCACCGCCTCCACCGGCAGCTCCCAGAAGCCCTGCACACCCAAGGAGTTCTGCGCGGTGACGGCCGTGACGACGCTCATGCCGTGCGTGCCGAGGGCGAGCATCGTCTTCAGGTCGGCCTGGATGCCCGCGCCGCCGCCGGAGTCGGACCCGGCGACGGTCAGAACACGCGGCGGGGCGGTCACTCGGTGTCCCCGTCGTCCCCGAAGTGGTCCCAGCCCTTGCTGGTCCACGGGGCGCCGTCCACGGTCACCTGGGGCAGCGCAGAGGGGTTGAGGACCTCGCCGATGACCTTCCAGCGGGCGGGCAGTTTCACGTCAGGAGGGAAGGTCGCCACGATGGCGTGGTCCTCGCCCCCGTTGAGCACCCACTGGAGCGGGTCGACACCGACGGCCTGCCCGATGTCGTTCATCTGGGAGGGCACGTCGACGTCTCCGGAGCGGATGTCGATCCGCACCTTGCTGGCGTCGGCGATGTGCCCGAGGTCGGCGATGAGGCCGTCGCTGACGTCCGTCATGGAGGTCGCGCCGAGACCGGCGGCCGCGGGGCCCGCGTGGTAGGGCGGTTCGGGCCTGCGGTGCGCCTCCACGAAGGCGCGCGGGGAGCGGAAGCCGCGGGAGAGCACCGCGTGTCCGGCCGCGGACCAGCCGAGCCAGCCCGTCACGGCGACGACGTCGCCGCTCCGGGCGCCCGCGCGCGTGACGGGCTCGTGGTTGCGCAGGTCGCCGAGTGCGGTGATGGCGACGGTGATCGTGTCGCCGCGCACCACGTCGCCGCCCACGACGGCCGCGCCCGCGACCTGGCACTCGTCCCTGAGGCCGTCCATCAGCTCGGTGGGCCAGCTCGCGGGGAGTTCGGCGGGCACGACGAGGCCGAGCAGCAGCGCGGTCGGCACGGCGCCCATGGCCGCGATGTCGGCGAGGTTCTGCGCGGCGGCCTTGCGGCCCACGTCGTACGCGGTCGACCAGTCGCGGCGGAAGTGCCGCCCCTCGAGGAGGATGTCGGTGCTCGCCACGACCCTGCGGTCCGGGGCGGTCACGACCGCCGCGTCATCGCCCGGGCCGAGCCGTACGGCCGGCGTGGAGGTGAGCCGTGAAGTGAGCTCTCTGATGAGCCCGAACTCCCCCAACTCGCCCACGGATCCCTTCACCGAGTCTCACCATGCCCTTTCAAGCTGCCCGGCCCCCGGTCGCGAGCCGTCTCTGTCGTCGGTACGGTCGACGTGACCGTCAACTTCTGCTGTCCGTCCACCGCGATGTGCGCGCCACAGGTCGCCCGGGTCTCCCCGCGGCGAGCGGCGACGCGGTACCGTGGCGTCCCTTTCTCCCCCCACATGATCCTCGTGGCCGCCCTGGAGGTTCCGTGGTACAGGCGTACATCCTGATCCAAACAGAGGTCGGCAAGGCGTCGACCGTCGCCGAGCTGATCGGCAAGATCCCGGGAGTGATCCAGGCCGAGGACGTGACCGGACCCTACGATGTCATCGTGCGCGCCCAGGCGGACACGGTGGACGAACTCGGCCGCATGGTGGTCGCCAAGGTCCAGCAGGTGGACGGCATCACCAGAACTCTGACCTGCCCGGTCGTGCACTTGTAGCCCCCGTCTACCCTGGCCCGGTGAACTTCCCCCACCTCCGGCGCCGCTGCCTCGCAGGAATGTCCGTCCTCGCCCTGTCGATCACGACAGCTGCCTGTTCAGGTACGGACGACGAGGCGTCAGTGGTGGTTCCGTCCCCGGACGCGAAGGCCGCGAGTCTCTGCCGGGACCTGCACGAACAGCTGCCGGAAAAGGTCGACGGGCTGGGGCGCACCGACCCCGGGCCGAAGTCCGAGCTGACCGCGGGATGGGGAGACCCGGCGATCATACTGCGCTGCGGCGTGCCGCGGCCCCCCAAGATGATCGACCTCTCCTACGCACCGAAGAACGGCGTGAAGGTGAACGGCGTGGCCTGGCTCCTGGAGAAGCGGGACGACGGGTCGTACACCTTCACGACCGGTGCGCGCCTCGCCTACGTGGAGGTGACGCTGCCCGAGGAGCGGACGGCGGAAGGCCTCGGCCCGCTCACGGACTTCGCCGGCCCCGTCAAGAAGACGATTCCCAAGGGGATCGCCGCGTCGTCCTGACGGGGGCGGCGTACCGGTCCCGCGTCAGCGCAGGCCCGTGGAGCGGTCGAGGGCCGCCTGGATGAGGCGGTCGACCAGCTCGGGGTAGCTGACGCCGCTCTTCTCCCACATCTGCGGGTACATCGAGATGGGCGTGAAGCCCGGCATGGTGTTGATCTCGTTGATCACGAACCGGCCGTCCTCGGTGAGGAAGAAGTCCGCGCGCACCAGGCCCTCGCAGGACGCCGCCTCGAACGCCTCGACGGCGAGCCGCTGGATCTCCGCGGTCTGCTCGGGCGTCAGCGGGGCGGGCACGATCCCGGGCGCCGAGTCGATGTACTTCGCCTCGAAGTCGTAGTAGTCGTGCGCCTGCACGGGCGGGATCTCGGCCGGGACGCTCGCGCGCGGCCCGTCCTCGAACTCCAGGACGCCGCACTCGATCTCGCGGCCGCGCAGCAGCGCCTCGACGAGGATCTTCGGGTCGTGGTGCTGGGCCTCGGCGATGGCCTCGTCGAGGCCTTCGAAGGACTCGACCTTCGTGATGCCGATCGAGGAGCCCGCACGCGCGGGCTTGATGAACAGCGGCCAGCCGTGCTCGCCGGCGAACTCCGCGATGCGCCGGCGGGCACCCTCTTCGTCCTGCCGCCACTCGCGGGGGCGGATCACCAGGTACGGGCCGACGTTCAGCCCGAAGGAGGAGAACACCCGCTTCATGTAGTCCTTGTCCTGGCCGACGGCCGAGGCGAGGACTCCGGAGCCGACGTACGGCACTCCGGAGAGTTCGAGCAGACCCTGGAGGGTGCCGTCCTCTCCGTAGGGACCGTGCAGCATCGGGAAGACGACGTCGACCTCGCCGAGCGCCTTGGGCACGGAGCCGGGCTCGCTGTAGACGACCTCGCGGTTGCCGGGGTCCAGGGGCAGCACGACGCCGCCCTCCACGGAGTCGGCGAGTTCGGAGACGTTCGGCATCGTGCGGTCGGTGATGGCCATCCGCTCGGGCTCGTCGGCGGTGAGCGCCCAACGGCCGTCCGTGGTGATGCCGATCGGCAGGACGTCGTACTTGGTGCGGTCGATGGCGCGCAGCACGGCACCGGCCGTGACGACGGAGATGCCGTGCTCCGAGCTGCGGCCGCCGAACACGACGGCCACACGCGGCTTGCGGAGCGGCTGCTCAGGGCTCTGGGGGAGGTTCTCGCTGCTCATATCGCGTTGAGAGTACCCGTTGGTCCCGCAGTAGTCAGGCGTGCCTCAGCGGCGCTCGGGCTTGGCGCTGCGCGACATGAGGTCCTTGAGGGCGACCATCGGGGGCGTGCCCTCGTGCACGATGCCCACGACCGTCTCCGTGATGGGCATGTCGACACCGTGCCTGCGGGCCAGATCGAGCACGGACTCGCAGGACTTGACGCCCTCGGCGGTCTGCTTGGTGACCGCGATGGTCTCCTCCAGGGTCATGCCCTTGCCGAGGTTGGTGCCGAAGGTGTGGTTGCGCGAGAGCGGCGAGGAGCAGGTGGCCACCAGGTCGCCCAGGCCCGCGAGTCCGGAGAACGTCAGCGGGTCGGCGCCCATGGCGAGGCCGAGCCGGGTGGTCTCGGCGAGGCCGCGCGTGATGAGCGATCCCTTGGCGTTGTCCCCGAGGCCCATGCCGTCCGCGATGCCCACGGCGAGGCCGATGACGTTCTTCACGGCGCCGCCGAGCTCGCAGCCGACGACGTCGGTGTTCGTGTACGGGCGGAAGTACGGCGTGTGGCAGGCCGTCTGGAGGCGCTGGGCGACGGCTTCGTCCCGGCAGGCGACCACGGCCGCGGCGGGCTGCCGCGCGGCGATCTCACGGGCGAGGTTGGGTCCGGTGACGACGGCGACGCGGTCCGACGGGACCTTCGTGACGTCCTCGATCACCTCGCTCATCCGCATGGCGGAGCCCAGTTCGACGCCCTTCATGAGGGAGACGAGGACGGTCCCGGGGGCCAGCAGCGGTGCCCACTCGGCGAGGTTGCCGCGCAGCGTCTGCGAGGGCACCGCGAGGACCGTGAAGTCGGCGTCGGCGGCGGCCTCGGCCGGGTCGGAGGTCGCCCGGAGGTTCTCGGGGAGCCGCACGCCGGGCAGGTAGTCCGGGTTCGTCCGCGTGGAGTTGACGGCGTCGGCGAGTTCGGCGCGGCGGCCCCACAGGGTGACGTCGCAGCCCGCGTCGGCGAGCACCATGCCGAAGGCCGTACCCCAGGAGCCCGTTCCGAAGACGGCGGCCTTCACGGGGCGCACCGAGTTCACGGGGTTCGTCACTTGCTGTCCTCCGAGGTGCTCTCCGCGGAACCCCGGGCTCCGCGGTCTGCCTTGCGTCGTTGTTCCAGCCGTGCCCTGCGCGGGTCGTACGGCGTATCGGGGGCCTTCTCGCCCCGGACCTCCTCCAGGAGTTCGGTGATCGCGGCCATGATGGTCTCGGTCACCTCGCGCAGCACGTCGGGCGTCGGCTCCTTGTCGTAGAAGCGCGACAGGTCGACCGGCGGTCCCGCCTTCACCTGGAGGGTCTTGCGCGGGAAGAAGGCGGGCTTCTTGCTGTACGGCGCCAGGGCGAGGTTGGCGCCCCACTGGGCGACGGGAATCACCGGGCACTTGGTCTTCAGGGCGACCCGCGCGGCACCGGACTTGGCCGTCATCGGCCACATGTCGGGGTCCCTGGTGAGGGTGCCCTCGGGGTAGAAGGCGACACACTCGCCGCGCTCGATGGCGGCGACGGCGGCACGGAAGGCGTCGAGGGCGTTCGTGGTCTCGCGGTAGACGGGGATCTGGCCCGTGCCCTTCATGACCTTGGCGACGAAGCCGCGCTTGAAAAGGCCGTCCTTCGCCAGGAAACGCGGCACTCGTCCGGTGTTGTACTGGTAGTGCGCGTAGGAGAACGGGTCGATATGCGAGTTGTGATTCACCGCCGTGATGAATCCTCCGTCGGCCGGAATGTGTTCCATTCCACGCCAGTCCCGCTTGAACAGAACCACGAGCGGCGGTTTAGCAATGACCGCCGCCAGGCGGTACCAGAAGCCGATTCTGCGGCGGGACACTCGGACACCTTCCTCCATGAACCCGGACGGCCGCACAAGTGTCGCCCCAGGCTGCCTGTCTGTCGAGAACACCGTACGCCCACCCCTTCCCGGCCACCCCGTGCACCGGCCCTCCAGCAGGTCACAATGGGCGCGAGGCGAAGGACGGAGCTCTCGTGCAGTGGACCCTGGTGATCCCCCTGAAGCCGCTTGCGCGCGCCAAGAGCAGGCTCGCCGCCGCCTCCGGGGACGGCCTGCGGCCCGGCCTGGCCCTGGCGTTCGCGCAGGACACCGTGGCCGCCGCGGTGGCCTGCCCGGCGGTACGGGATGTGGTGGTCGTCACGGACGACGCCCTGGCGGGTCGTGAGCTCGCGGCGCTGGGCGCCCGGATCGTGCCGGACGAGCCGGGAGAGGGCCTGAACGCCGCCCTGGCGCACGGAGCGGCGTTCGTGCGCGCCGAGCGGCCGAAAACGCCCGTTGCGGCCCTGAACGCCGATCTGCCGGCGTTGCGCCCCCTGGAATTGGCACGGGCCCTCGAAGACGCCGCCCCATTTCCCCGCGCATTCCTTCCGGATGCCGAAGGAATCGGGACGACGTTGCTGTGCGCGGGAGCGGGTTCGGAATTGCGTCCCGTATTCGGTACGGCATCGCGGGCGCGGCACGCCGCGTCGGGAGCGGTGGAACTCTCGCTCGCCGGAGTCGATTCCGTACGCCGGGACGTGGACACGGGAGAGGACCTGCGCGCCGCTCTCCTGCTCGGTGTGGGACCCCGCACCGCCGAGACCGCGGCGGGCCTGCTCATCTCCGACTGAGTACGCTGCCTTCCATGCAGGCGACCGCGTACACGTACGACTCCGAGACCCGCAGCGGCAGTGTGCTGCTCGACGACGGGACTCCGGTGCCCTTCGAGGCCCCCGCTTTCGACGCGGGCGGGCTTCGGCTGCTGCGGCCGGGGCAGCGGGTGCGCATCGAGGTCGACGGCGAGGGCGAGGCGCGCCGCATCACCCTGGTGACCCTGCAGACGTTCTGATCCGTGGAACCGGTGGTCCTGAAGGCCTTCTGAAAGAGCCGACGCACGACGCGGGCCGGGCTCCCCCGTGGGAGCCCGGCCCGGCGCGTGAGTGCCCTCGTGCCCCTACTTCTTGCGGGCCGTGGTCTTCTTGGCGGTCGTCTTGCGCGTCGTGGCCTTCTTGGCGGGCGCGGTCTTCTTGGCCGTGGCCTTCTTGGCGGCGGGCGCGGTCTTCTTCGCCGTGGCCTTCTTCGCCGTCGGCGTGGCCTTCTTGGCGGTGGTCTTCTTCGCCGCCGGCGTCGCCTTCTTCGCCGTGGCCTTCGTGGCGGTCTTCTTGGCGGTGGCCTTCTTCGCCGTCGCCGTGGCCTTCTTGGCGGTGGTCTTCTTCGCCGCCGGCGTCGCCTTCTTCGCCGTGGCCTTCGTGGCGGTCTTCTTGGCCGTGGCCTTCTTCGCGGCGGCCTTCTTGACCGTCGCCGAAGCACCGCCGGAGAGGCTGCCCTTGGGCGCCTTCTTGACCGCGACGTCGTTCTTGGGGAGCTTCTTCGAGCCGCTCACCAGGTCCTTGAAGCCCTGTCCGGCACGGAAGCGCGGAACGGAGGTCTTCTTGACCCGCACGCGCTCCCCGGTCTGCGGGTTGCGGGCGTAACGGGCCGGGCGGTCGACCTTCTCGAACGAGCCGAAGCCGGTGACCGAAACCCGGTCCCCGCTGACCACGGCACGGACGACGGCGTCCAGGACCGCGTCGACGGCGTCGGCGGCCTGCTGGCGGCCGCCCACCTTGTCGGCAATCGCTTCTACGAGCTGCGCCTTGTTCACGTCTTCCCCTTCGGAGACATTGCCGGGAGCGAAATACTCCGGCTTTTTCGCACGTTAGGCAGATATATACCGCAAATCAAACACGAAACGGGCTAATCACCCTTGTGCCGCAACGAAGTGGCCCATCTCGGAGTTCCTCGAAGGCCCGTTGAGGCTGCGACTCAGCCGTCTTGGGGGAATCGGTCCTCGTCTGCTTCGTCGAGGGACGCCATCAATCGCTCCAGACGCCTTGCCGCATCGGCGAGATCGTGTTTGGCCGCGGCCGTAATGACCAGCAGCTTCCGGGTCAGCGCCATCCGTACGCCCTCCGGGACTTGCAGTGCGCGCACTCGTGAGTGCGCTTCCTTCAGTTGGTCCGCGACGAGCCCGTAGAGCTCGAGTTGGCTGTCACGTCCCATGCACCGATTGTGCCATCTGGGGCGAGTTGTCGCCTCCGCAGGGGGTAACTGCCGCCGTCCGCCGCCTTTCTGAGGGTACCCCGTCGCGCTGAGTACAAGGGGATTTCCGGCCTCTTCTTCCTTCACGAGCACGGGAGTTGAGACCACCCGTTCAGGTCAGCCGGTACCCAGAAGTGCCGCACACAGACGTACCCCCAACCGTTCACGATTGGGGGTACGTCGGGGTGTTGCGGGGTGTTGCGAGGTGTCAGACCTGCACGGTCCGCGGCTTGTACGAGGGGCGCCCGGACTCGTACGCGGCGATGTCCGGCTCGTTCTGCAGGGTGATGCTGATGTCGTCCAGGCCGTTCAGCAGCCGCCAGCGGGCGTTCTCGTCGAGCTCGAAGTCGGCGGTGATGCCCTCCGCGCGGACCTGGCGGTCCTCCAGGTCGACGGTGACCTCGGCCTGCGGGTCCCGCTCCGTCAGCTCCCAGAGCGCGTCCACGACCTTCTGGTCGAGCACCACGGTGAGCAGGCCGTTCTTCAGCGAGTTGCCCCGGAAGATGTCGGCGAAGCGGGACGAGATGACGGCCTTGAAGCCGAAGTTCTGCAGCGCCCACACGGCGTGCTCGCGGGAGGAACCCGTGCCGAAGTCGGGGCCCGCGACCAGGACCGTGGAGCCCTGTCGCTCGGGGCGGTTGAGGACGAACTCGGAGTCCTTGCGCCAGGCCTCGAAGAGCCCGTCCTCGAAACCGTCCCTGGTGACCTTCTTGAGCCAGTGAGCAGGGATGATCTGGTCGGTGTCGACGTTGCTGCGGCGCAGCGGAACGGCCCGGCCGGTGTGCTTGGTGAATGCTTCCATGGTTCTCAGACTCCGGCGGTCACGGGGGCGTCGGACAGGTCGGCGGGCGAGGCGAGGTGGCCGGTGACCGCGGTGGCCGCGGCGACCTGCGGGGAGACCAGGTGGGTACGCCCGCCCTTGCCCTGCCTGCCCTCGAAGTTGCGGTTCGACGTGGACGCCGAGCGCTCGCCGGGAGCCAGTTGGTCGGGGTTCATGCCCAGGCACATCGAGCAGCCCGCGTGCCGCCATTCGGCGCCGGCGCCGGTGAAGACCTTGTCCAGCCCCTCCTCCATGGCCTGCAGGGCGACCCGGACCGAGCCGGGCACGACCAGCATCCGTACGCCGTCGGCGACTTTGCGGCCCTCGACGATGGAGGCGGCCGCACGCAGGTCCTCGATACGGCCATTGGTGCACGAACCTACGAAGACGGTGTCGACCTTGATGTCGCGCAGCGGCTGCCCGGCGGTCAACCCCATGTACTCCAGGGCCTTTTCGGCGGCGTAGCGCTCCGAAGCGTCTTCGTACGAAGCCGGGTCGGGGACGCTCGACGAAAGCGGCGCTCCCTGGCCCGGGTTGGTGCCCCAGGTGACGAACGGCGCCAGCGACGCGGCGTCGATGTAGACCTCGGCGTCGAAGACGGCGTCGTCGTCGGTCTTCAGGGTCTTCCAGTAGGCGACCGCGGCGTCCCAGTCCTCGCCCTGCGGGGCGTGGGCGCGACCCTCGATGTAGTCGAAGGTCGTCCGGTCGGGGGCGATCATCCCGGCGCGGGCGCCCGCCTCGATGGACATGTTGCAGATGGTCATCCGCGCCTCCATCGAGAGCTTCTCGATGGCCGGGCCGCGGTACTCCAGGACGTACCCCTGGCCGCCGCCGGTGCCGATCTTCGCGATGATGGCGAGGATCAGGTCCTTGGCCGTGACCCCGTCGGGCAGTTCGCCGTCGACGGTGATGGCCATGGTCTTGGGGCGGGCCATCGGCAGCGTCTGGGTGGCCAGGACGTGCTCGACCTGGGAGGTGCCGATGCCGAACGCCAGCGCGCCGAAGGCGCCGTGGGTGGAGGTGTGCGAGTCGCCGCAGACCACCGTGGTGCCGGGCTGGGTCAGTCCCAGCTGCGGTCCCACCACGTGGACGACGCCCTGCTCGACGTCGCCCAGCGGGTGCAGGCGTACGCCGAATTCGGCGCAGTTCTTGCGCAGCGTCTCCAGCTGGGCCCGCGAGACCGGGTCGGCGATCGGCTTGTCGATGTCGAGGGTCGGGGTGTTGTGATCCTCGGTCGCGATGGTGAGGTCGAGCCGCCGCACCGGCCGGCCGGCCTGACGGAGGCCGTCGAAGGCCTGGGGGCTGGTCACCTCGTGCAGCAGGTGCAGATCGATGAAGAGGAGGTCGGGCTCGCCCTCGGCGCGCCGGACGACGTGGTCGTCCCAGACCTTCTCCGCGAGTGTCCTACCCATCGCTTTCCCTCCGACCGGCCGCTTCGCCGGCCCAACTAGAGAATCTGTTCGCAGACGCACGTACCCCTCGTGCCGTGCGTCGGCCGCCGATCCGTTGGTCCGCGGATCGCTCGTACAGAGTGGCGCGTCTCGCAGAAAATTGAACTTGCGTTTCACAGAGTGAGACGGGAGTATCGACGCATGGACAACTCTAGCGGCGTCGGCGTCCTCGACAAGGCGGCCCTTGTCTTGAGCGCTCTGGAGTCCGGTCCGGCCACCCTCGCGGGCTTGGTCGCGGCCACCGGGCTCGCACGACCCACGGCTCATCGACTGGCCGTGGCACTGGAACACCACCGGATGGTGGCTCGGGACATGCAGGGCCGATTCATTCTCGGCCCGCGCCTCTCGGAGCTCGCGGCGGCGGCGGGCGAGGACCGCCTGCTCGCCACGGCGGGCCCGGTCCTGACCCACCTGCGCGACGTCACGGGCGAGAGCGCGCAGCTTTACCGCCGCCAGGGCGACATGCGCATCTGTGTGGCCGCGGCCGAGCGCCTCTCGGGCCTGAGGGACACCGTCCCCGTCGGCTCGACGCTCACGATGAAGGCGGGTTCCTCGGCCCAGATCCTGATGGCGTGGGAGGAGCCGGAGCGTCTGCACCGCGGCCTCCAGGGCGCCCGCTTCACCGCCACGGCCCTTTCGGGCGTACGCCGCCGGGGCTGGGCCCAGTCGATCGGCGAGCGCGAGCCGGGCGTCGCGTCCGTCTCCGCGCCGGTGCGGGGCCCCTCGAACCGTGTGGTGGCCGCCGTCTCGGTCTCCGGACCGATCGAGCGCCTGACCCGTCACCCCGGCCGTATGCACGCCCAAGCGGTCATCGACGCCGCCGGACGCCTCTCGGAGGCCCTGCGCCGCTCGGGCGGCTGACGCTCCCGGCGCCGGGAGCGCCGACCCACGCACAGCGCCGGAAGGAGCTGCCTCAACGCCGCGGCAGCCCCTTCCGGCGCTTTTCTGTGCCCCGGCCCTCGGCCGGTGAAGGTCAGGCCGCTCCCAGGCGGTCGGCGGCCCGCTCCCCGCGACGGCCGACCGGGATCACACCGGTGGCGGCGGCCAGGCCGAACGGCGGCATGTTCACGTACACCTGCTCATGGGCGCCGGCCGGCACCACGAACGTCTCGTGCCAGAAGCCGACCCTGCCCCGGCCCTCCCTGATGCGACGGTTGAAGGTCGCCCACGCGGGCCGGTGGGTCTTGTCCGGTGCGGTCGAGTACGCCAGCAACTTCTCCCGCGACTCCCAGTACTGGACCAGGTACACCACGCGTGCCCCGCCGAACAGGAGCCGGTAGCCCAGCATTCCGCTCTCCCGGTCCCGCGACAGTTCCTTCAGCATGCGGGGCATCGCCGTGAAGACGGGCCACCAGCTGCGGACGGCACGGAAGGCATTGATGCGCATCCCGATGTGGAAGACGACCACGCCGCCCTCCGCCGCGGCGGTCATGCGACCTTCGATCGGCTTGCTGCTCATGACGGTTCCCCCTTGACGGAGCCTTGGCCGAACGTTGGATAGTTCCGCTATCCATGCTTGGATAGTGGCACTCTCCAAGGAGGAGTGCAAGAGGAGGCACGAACCGATGAGACTGGCGGAACTGAGCCGGCGCAGCGGGGTCCCCACGGCCACGATCAAGTACTACCTGCGCGAGGGGCTGCTCCCGCCGGGCCACCGCGTGACCGCGACGCGGGCCGAGTACGACGACACCCACGTGCAGCGGCTCCGGCTCGTGCGGGCGCTGGTCCAGGTGGGCCGGGTGCCGATCGCGTCGGCGCGCGAGGTGCTCACCGCGCTGGAGGACGACTCGCTGGACCACAACTCCCGCCTGGGGACGGCGGTATGGGCTCTGCCGCACGGCCCGGAGTCCCCTGCGGACGACCCGTCCCAGGAGGCGGCATGCCACACGGTGGACGCTCTGCTGGAACGCCTCGGCTGGCGGAACGCCCAGGAATACGGAGCCGGTTCGCCGGCCTACCGGATGCTGGTGACCGCCGTGGGCACCCTGGCCCGGCTCGGATATCCGTGCGGCGTGGCGGACTTGGCGCCGTACGCGCGCGCGGGGCGGCAACTGGCCGTGGCGGACCTGGACTTGATCGAGCGGTACGAGTCGCCGGACGAGGAGCTGGAGGCGGCGGTCGCGCTCACGGTGCTCTACGAGCCGGTCCTGCTGAGCCTGCGCCGCATGGCACAGGCCGAGGAGTCCCACCGGCGCTACGGGCAGGAGGCGCCCCGGTCATGACGAAAGGGCCCTCCCTCACGGGAAGGCCCTCTGTCGTTCTTGTACCCCCGACCGGATTCGAACCGGCGCTACCGCCTTGAGAGGGCGGCGTGCTAGGCCGCTACACAACGGGGGCGCGGACCTTGTGTCACCACACGATCCAGCTGGGCTACCAGGACTCGAACCTAAACTAACGGAACCAGAAACCGTCGTGCTGCCAATTACACCATAGCCCAATGTGGTCTAGACCAAGTCTAGGGACCTACAGTACCCCCGACCGGATTCGAACCGGCGCTACCGCCTTGAGAGGGCGGCGTGCTAGGCCGCTACACAACGGGGGCCCTAGCGATCCTGCATCAGTGACAGTGGGTGCGACCCGATCTGTCCCCGCGGGAAGGATCTGTACCCCCGACCGGATTCGAACCGGCGCTACCGCCTTGAGAGGGCGGCGTGCTAGGCCGCTACACAACGGGGGCATTGTGGATGTGCTCCACAGGTTGCGGATGAGATCCGCGGTTGCAGATGAGCTCTGCGAGCTGGCCTACCAGGACTCGAACCTAGACTAACGGAACCAGAAACCGTCGTGCTGCCAATTACACCATAGGCCATCAAAGCGCCACCCCTTGACGGGGTTTTGTTTGACTTGCGCTTCCCGGCCGGACCTTTCGGCCCTCTCGGGCGGCGCAGGAAGAACATTACCCGAAGGTGGACGGCGCTCCAAAACGGGTATCCGCCCGCAGCAGCGCGGGGAGCTCGGAGAGCGCCCTGATGCGGTGCACGCCCGTCGGGCAGTCCCCCGCCGAGCCGTTGCGGTCGAGCCAGATCCCGAGCAGGCCCGCGTCCCTGGCGCCCCTGGCGTCGATCTCCGGCTGGTCGCCGACGTAGGCGATCTCCGCGGGCGCGAGGCCGAGGTGGGTGCAGACGGCGCGGAACGCCTCGGGGGCGGGCTTGGAGACGCCCAGGTCGGCGGCGCACAGCACGGCCTCGAACCGGTCGCGTACGCCGAGGACGGTCAGCTTGCGGTCCTGGACGACCAGTGCGGAGTTGGAGAGCACGGCGTGGCGGTACTCACCGGCGAGCGCGTCCAGGGCGGGGAGGGTGTCGGGGAAGAGGGACCAGGCCGATTCGTAGTGACCGACGTAACGCTCGAACCAGGCGTCGGCGTCGGCGTCGGAGAGGTCCGGGGCGTCCATGAAGTCGCGCACGCGGTCGCGGCGCTGCTCCTGGAAGGTCACTCCCCCGGCCCCGAAGCGGGCCCAGTGGCGCTCGGTGAGCTCCCGCCACCGGTCGAGCGCGCGCTCCGCCGATTCGTACCGCGCCAGGAGGCCCTCGGCCGTGAGGTGCGCGTGCATGCCGGTGCTGTCGGCACGCGCGTAGTCGAAGATCGTGTCGTCGATGTCCCAGACCACGGCTTTGATCGGCATGTCTACGACCGTATGCGAAGGACCCGGGAGCCGTCAGGCTTCCCGGGTCCTTCGTTCACGTACGTCTGGTCGGCCGCGTCTGCCTACGCGGTCAGCTTCGCCAGGGCCGCGTCGATGCGGGTGAGCGCCTTCTCCTTGCCCAGGATCTCCAGGGACTCGAAGAGGGGCAGGCCGATGGTGCGGCCGGTGACGGCGACGCGGACCGGGGCCTGGGCCTTGCCGAGCTTGAGGCCGTGCTCCTCGCCGGCGGCCAGGACGGCCTCCTTGAGGGACTCGGGGGAGCTCCAGTCGGCCGCGTCCAGCTTGGCGCGGGCGGTACGCAGGAGCGCGTCGGAGCCGTCCTTCATCGCCTTCGTCCAGGACGGCTCGTCGAAGACCGGCTCCGCGCGGAACAGGAAGTCGACGTTGTCCGTGATCTCGGAGAGGACCTTGAGGCGGGTCTGCGCGTGCGGCGCGATGGCCTGCCAGGCGGCCTCGTCGAACTCCTCGGGCGCCCAGTTGGCGTGCGGGGCCCTCAGCCAGGGCTCGCAGGCCTCGGCGAAGGTCTTCACGTCCAGCATGCGGATGTGGTCGGCGTTGATCGCCTCGGCCTTCTTCAGGTCGAAGCGGGCCGGGTTCGCGTTCACGTCCGCGAGGTCGAACTTCGCGACCATGTCGGAGATCGAGAAGACGTCCTGGTCCGCCGAGAACGACCAGCCCAGGAGGGACAGGTAGTTCAGGAGGCCCTCGGGGAGGAAGCCGCGCTCGCGGTAGAGGTTGAGCGAGGCCTGGGGGTCGCGCTTGCTCAGCTTCTTGTTGCCCTCGCCCATGACGTACGGGAGGTGGCCGAACTCGGGGATCGCCTTGGCGACGCCGAGCTCGATCAGCGCCTTGTAGAGGGCGATCTGCCGGGGCGTGGAGGAGAGCAGGTCCTCGCCGCGCAGGACGTGGGTGATCTCCATCAGCGCGTCGTCGACCGGGTTGACGAGCGTGTACAGCGGGGCGCCGTTGGCACGCACGATGCCGTAGTCGGTGACGTTCTCCGCCTGGACGGTGATCTCGCCGCGGACCAGGTCGGTGAAGGTGGTGGCCTCGTCGGGCATCCGGAAGCGGATGATGTGCTTGCGGCCCTCGGCCTCGTACGCCTCGATCTGCTCCGCGGTGAGGTCGCGGCAGTGGCCGTCGTACCCGGACGGCTTGCCGGCGGCGCGGGCGGCCTCGCGGCGGGCGTCCAGCTCCTCGGTGGTGCAGTAGCAGGGGTAGGCGTAGCCGCCGTCGATCAGCTTGGCGGCGACGTCCTTGTAGATGTCCATGCGCTGCGACTGGCGGTACGGCGCGTGCGGGCCGCCGACCTCGGGGCCCTCGTCCCAGTCGAAGCCCAGCCAGCGCATCGAGTCGAGCAGCTGCTCGTACGACTCCTCGGAGTCGCGGGCCGCGTCGGTGTCCTCGATGCGGAAGACCAGGGTGCCCTCGTTGTGCCGGGCGTAGGCCCAGTTGAAGAGGGCGGTGCGGACCAGGCCCACGTGGGGGTTGCCGGTCGGCGAGGGACAGAACCGTACGCGTACGGGGGTCGCGTTAGCCACGCTTGATCACCCTGTTGGTGAGAGTGCCGATGCCTTCGATGGTGACGGCGACCTCGTCGCCGACGTTGAGCGGGCCGACCCCTGCCGGGGTGCCCGTGAGGATGACGTCGCCGGGGAGCAGCGTCATGGCCTCGGAGATGTGCACGATCAGGTCCTCGACGGACCGGACCATCTCGGTCGTACGTCCCAGCTGGCGCTGTTCGCCGTTGACCGTGCACTGGATGGTGAGGTCGGAGGGGTCGAGGTCGGTCTCCACCCAGGGGCCGAGCGGGCAGGAGGTGTCGAAGCCCTTGGCCCTGGCCCACTGCTTCTCGCGCTTCTGCACGTCACGCGCGGTGACGTCGTTCGCGCAGGTGTAGCCGAGGATGACGTCACGGGCGCGCTCGCGCGGGACCTCGCGGCACATGCGGCCGATGACGACGGCGAGCTCGGCCTCGTGGTGCACCTCCTGCGAGAAGGAGGGGTACACGATGGCGTCGCCGGGGCCCGCCACGGAGGTGGACGGCTTGAAGAAGGCGACCGGGACGTCGGGGACCTCGTTGCCGAGCTCCGCCGCGTGGTCCGCGTAGTTGCGGCCGATGCCCACGACCTTGTTGGGGAGCACCGGCGGCAGCAGCCTGACCTTGCTCAGCGGGACCTTCGTGCCGGAGAGCTCGAAGTCCGCGAACGGGATGCCCTTGATGATGTCGAGGACAAGACCGTCGGTCGTTCCGGGCGGGCTTTCGCCCTCGACCGCGCCGAAGGCGACGTTGCCGTCGATGGAGAACCTGGCGATGCGCACGTGTGCCTCGGCCCCTTGCTGGAATGGGTGGAGTCTGACGCTCCAGGCTAACGCGGCAAGGGGGTCCGACCTCCCGTGATCAGCCCGCCACGGGGGTGGTCTGCTCCGGCGCGTCCATCAGGATCGTGCGCTTGGGGTTGGCGGTCTGGGTCGGGAGCTCGACCGCGTGCTCCGGACGGTCGGCCGCGGTCTGGAGCTCGTCCGCGTCCGTGAGGTGCGCGAGAGTGGTGCGGCGCGGGTTGGCTATGTTGCGGAACATCGTCGACTTCACAGTCTTCATCTGCTGTTCGGACCTTGTCGGTTGTGCGTCGCGCGAACGGACGCGGCTTGTCGGATTCGCCATCCCTGTAAAGCGTCAGGCTAAACATCCAATTCCCGGCCAAAGTCCGGAAGACGCCATGATCTTCGTGTGAGTTTGCTCACGAGGCAGTGGGCAAAAGGGTCAATTCAGGCCCAGAGTCAGGCGGTTGGAAACGGACATTGCGCCACTGAAGGCATCATTCCGCTCCTGATCATGAAGACTGGGACACCCCCCACCGGCAGGAGCTTTGTGAGGATGGGTCCGTTTTCTACTAGATCACTTTCTACGTCTCGTGACTCCGCACTCACAACGCGTCACGTAGCTCGCGGCGCGACACACGGGCCTTGTTGGAGATCCTGCACTGTGCTGGAATTCCCGGGACCGCCGCGGGATCGAACCGGCGCGCAGGGGCGCAACGCAGCGCCGAGTGGCGGCGGGGAGGGGGAGCAAGCGCCGGTCACTCACGACCACCCATGGGGCGCTGCCGCCCCACGACGCCGACACCGTCCCGCCGTTACCCGGCAGGACGCCTGGTCCAGAGGTTGCGACGCTAGTGCAGGGACGTTTCAAGAGGGATGGCAAGGGGTCTCCCCAGGCCGACCGCGGCCGAGGGGATGCTCCGGCGGAGCCGGAGCGCGGCTCCTCGCCCCAGCACGCCCAGAACCCCGGCGCGGGCTCGCCCGGCGACAGCGGTCCCGGCGCCGCGCGCCAGGGTGCCGTCGGCAGCGGCCCGACGGCTGCCCCGGCCAAGGGCAAGAGCAAGGGCAAGAACGCGTCCGGAGCCGCGACGCCCCCCGGCCCCGGCTCCCGAATAGCCCTGCGCAACTGGCGCATCTCCACCCGCCTCGTCTCGCTGCTCGCGCTCCCCGTGATCACCGCGACCTCGCTCGGCGCGCTCCGCATCAACTCGTCCCTGGACGAGATCGAGCAGCTCGACAACATGAAGCTGCTCACCGAGATGACCAAGCAGGCCACGGAGCTGGCCGCCGCGCTCCAGGAGGAGCGCGACAAGTCGGCGGGCCCCCTCGCGCACGGCGCGAGCGCCTCGGACTACACGGTCAAGGGCGCGCGGGACAAGACCGACCGCGTCTACCGGAACTTCCTCCAGGGCACCCAGGACCTCAACGACACCGACGGCGAGAAGGGCCTCCTCGGCGTCCGGCACAGCGCGGTCCAGATCACCCAGCAGCTCCAGGGCATCAACGACGTCCGCAAGAAGGCCTTCCAGGACGAGAAGTCCACCTCGCAGACCGTCGAGGCCTACAGCCAGCTCGTCGAGCAGCTCCTGAAGCTGTCGCAGGACATGGCGCAGGCGACGAGCAACCCGGACATGATCCAGCGGACCCGTTCGCTGGCCGCCTTCTCCTCCGCCAAGGAGTACGCGTCCGTCCAGCGCGCGATCATCGCCGCGGCCCTGCCGGCCAACGACAGCGACTACGGCAAGATCTCCGAGACCGACCGCACCTTCGGCCTCAGCGCCAACGAGAAGGAGCGCTCGGAGCTCCAGACGTTCAGCAAGATCTACGCGGGCAACGCCGGTGAGCTGACCAAGCCCATCGACGGCGGCAACCCCGCGGTCAAGGCCGCCAACGAGTACGCCAAGCGCGTCCTCGAGCAGGAGGGTGGCATCAAGCTCCAGGACAAGCGGTCCTACAAGGACTGGGTCGACAACGACACGACCAAGATCGACGCGATGTCGAAGATCGAGCTGACGCTCCTCGGCGAGATGGAGCAGAAGGCTCGCGAGCTGCGCAACGAGTCGGAGCAGTCGGCCATCCTCAACGGTGCGCTGATCCTGCTCGTGCTCGGCGTCTCGCTCGTCGGCGCGTTCGTCGTGGCCCGGTCCATGATCCGTTCGCTGCGGCGCCTCCAGGACACCGCGACCAAGGTCGCCCAGGACCGCCTGCCCGAGCTGGTCAAGCAGCTCTCGGAGTCGGACCCGCAGGACGTCGACACCTCCGTCGAGTCGGTCGGTGTGCACTCCAGGGACGAGATCGGCCAGGTGGCCGCGGCCTTCGACGACGTGCACCGCGAGGCCGTCCGCCTCGCCGCCGAGCAGGCCCTGCTGCGGGGCAACGTCAACGCGATGTTCACCAACCTCTCGCGCCGTTCGCAGGGCCTCATCCAGCGCCAGCTCTCGCTCATCTCCGAGCTGGAGTCGCGCGAGGCCGACCCGGACCAGCTCTCCTCGCTCTTCAAGCTCGACCACCTCGCCACACGTATGCGTCGTAACGGTGAGAACCTGCTGGTTCTGGCCGGTGAAGAGCCCGGTCGCCGGTGGACCAGGCCCGTCCCGCTCGTCGACGTGCTGCGTGCCGCCGCGTCCGAGGTGGAGCAGTACGAGCGCATCGAGCTCTCCTCGGTCCCCGCGACCGAGGTCGCCGGACGCGTCGTCAACGACCTCGTGCACCTCCTCGCCGAGCTGCTCGAGAACGCGACCTCGTTCTCCTCGCCGCAGACCAAGGTCAAGGTCACCGGTCACGCGCTGCCCGACGGGCGCGTGCTGATCGAGATCCACGACACCGGTATCGGCCTCTCGCCCGAGGACCTCGCGGCGATCAACGAGCGGCTCGCGTCGCCGCCCACCGTGGACGTCTCGGTCTCGCGCCGCATGGGTCTGTTCGTGGTCGGCCGTCTGTCGCAGCGTCACGGCATCCGCATCCAGCTCCGCCCGTCCGACTCCGGTGGTACGACCGCGCTGGTCATGCTCCCCGTCGACGTCGCCCAGGGCGGCAAGAAGATGCCGGGCAAGCCCGGTGCGCCCGGTACGACCGGCGGTCCCGCCGCGGCTCAGGCCGCCGCGGGTGCCGCTGCCGCGCGACGCGGTGTCGGTCCCGGCGGCAACAGCGGTCCCGGCCAGGGCGGTGGCCCCGGTCGCGGTGGTCCCGCGCTCGGCGGCGGTCCCGGTGGCGGTGGCCAGGGCGGTCCCGGGCTGCTCGGTGCCGGTGCGCCGCGCCAGCAGGTCGCGGGCACGGGTCCGCGCGCCGCGCTGCCCTCCCGAGACACCGGACAGCAGCGTCCGCCCGGTGGCCCGCAGGTCGGTGGCCCGCAAGCCGGTGGCCCGCAGGTCGGCGGCCCGCAGGTCGGCGGCTCCCAGAGCGGTCAGCCCATGGCGCCGCAGGGCAACTTGCCGACGCGCGGGCAGGGCAACCAGTCGCAGGGCGGCCGGGGCGGCAGCGCGCCGCAGCCTCCCGTGCCCCAGCAGCGTACGAACGCCATGAACCCGCCGTCGGACGCCGGTGACCAGGGCCGCAGGCCCCAGCTGCCGCCCCGCGGGGGACCGCGCGCCGAGCTGCCCGGGGGTAACCCGCAGCCGCGCGTGCCCAGCTGGAGCGACGAGAACGCGCAGCCGCAGGTGTCGCGCGAGCCCTTCGACACGCCCCGGGGTCACGAGGAGCACGAGACCACCGGGCAGTTCCCGCAGCCCACCGCCGCCCCGGACGACCGGCAGGGCCCCGGCTCCACCGCCGAGTTCGCCCGCCCGGACTTCGACGGTCCGCCGCCCGGCACCTCCGCGCCGCAGGACGCGGGCTCGACCGGCCAGTTCGTCCGCTCGGACGTCTTCGGCGGTACGGGCGCGCCCCGGCGTGGCCAGCAGCCCGGCCGTCCGGCCGCGCCGCAGCACCAGAACCAGAACCAGAACCAGCAGCAACAGCAGAACCAGCAGCAGAACCCGAACCCCGGTCAGCAGCAGGACCAGGGCAACGGCTACGCGCAGCAGGGCGGTCGGGAGAACCCCGACTACACCGTGCCGCGCCCGCCGGCCCCCCGCCGCGGCCAGGGCGACCCCCACCAGGGCCTCCCGCAGCAGCCGGGCCAGGGCCAGGGTGTGGGCCAGGCGCCGCAGCAGGACCAGCAGAACCAGCTGAACCAGCAGCAGGACCCGCTGCATCAGCACGAGGACCCGCTGAACCCGCAGCAGCCCCTCCCGCCGGGCGGTCCCGGCGACGGGCGTACGCCGCTGTTCGACACGCTGGAGACCAACTGGTTCCAGCAGCAGCAGAACCAGCACGCGGCGCAGCAGCAGGCCGCACAGCAGGAGCAGCAGGAGCACCGGAACCGGCAGTCCGCGCAGCAGGACCAGCAGCTGGGCGGCCCGGCCGCCGACGCCGGTCCGCGCCGGGCTCCCGAGCCCGCGCGCCACCAGGCCCCCGAGCCGCCGCAGCGTCCGCTCCCCTCGCGCCCCCAGCGCCAGGACCCGGCCGCCGCACCCGCGGACCAGGGCGGCACGAACGGCGCGGGCATGCCCGGCGGCTGGCGCTCCTCCCCCAACGACGAGCTGGGCCGGCAGGCCGAGCGCGTCCGGCAGCCGTCCGCGGGCGGCGTCACCACATCCGGACTGCCGCGTCGCGTCCCGCGGGCCAACCTGGTCGCGGGCACGGCACAGCAGCAGCAGGACAGCACAGGTCCGCAGGTTTCGCGTGCACCCGAAGAAGTACGCGGCCGGCTGACGAATCTCCGTCGGGGCATCCAGCAGGGTCGCCAGGCCGGCACCGGCCAGACCGGTAGTTTCCCTCGCCCCACTCACCAGCAGGAGCGTTAGTTGAGTCCGATGAGCCAGGCGGCACAGAATCTGAACTGGTTGATCACCAACTTCGTGGACAACACCCCCGGGGTGTCCCACACGGTCGTGGTCTCCGCCGACGGCCTCCTTCTGGCCATGTCCGAGGGGTTCCCGCGCGACCGCGCCGACCAGCTCGCCGCGGTCGCCTCGGGGCTGACCTCGCTGACCGCGGGCGCCTCCCGGATCTTCGAAGGCGGCACCGTCACACAGACCGTGGTGGAGATGGAGCGGGGGTTCCTCTTCATCATGTCCGTCTCGGACGGCTCGTCCCTGGCCGTGCTCGCGCACCCCGAGTGCGACATCGGCCTCGTCGGGTACGAGATGGCCCTCCTCGTCGACCGCGCGGGTGCCGTCCTCACTCCGGACCTCCGCGCCGAGCTGCAGGGCAGCCTGCTCCACTAGCCCCGAGCACGCTCCGAAGCCTCACCCTTCGGCCGCCCCACCGACCGAACGTACTGACCAACCGTCCGGCCGCCACACTGCCCCCACCGGCTCTGTCAGACGGCACACGCAGATGACCTGCTGTCCCGCCCGGAGGATCCATGACCCCGCCCACCGCCTCTCACAACCCGTACGGCGATGCTTCGTACGGAATGGAGGGCGACCAGCCGCTGGTGCGTCCTTACGCGATGACCGGCGGCCGGACCCGGCCCCGCTACCAGCTCGCGATCGAGGCGCTGGTGAGCACCACGGCCGACCCGGCCCAGCTGATGGGGCTGCTCCCCGAGCACCAGCGGATCTGCCACCTGTGCCGTGAGGTCAAGTCGGTGGCCGAGGTCTCGGCCCTGCTCGCGATGCCGCTCGGCGTGGCCCGGATCCTCGTGGCGGACCTGGCCGAGGCCGGGCTCGTCGCCATCCACCAGCCCGGCGGCGACGAGAACGCCGGTGGCCAGCCTGACGTGACACTGCTCGAAAGGGTGCTCAGTGGACTTCGCAAGCTCTAGCGGTACGGGCACGGAAGCGGCCCGTTCCACCACCTCCGCGAAGATCGTGGTGGCGGGCGGCTTCGGCGTGGGCAAGACCACGTTCGTCGGGGCGGTCTCTGAGATCAACCCGCTGCGCACCGAGGCCGTCATGACGTCCGCGTCCGCGGGCATCGACGACCTGACCCACACCGGAGACAAGACCACCACGACGGTGGCCATGGACTTCGGCCGCATCACCCTGGACCAGGACCTCATCCTGTACCTCTTCGGTACGCCGGGCCAGGACCGCTTCTGGTTCATGTGGGACGACCTCGTCCGTGGCGCGATCGGCGCGGTCGTCCTCGTCGACACCCGCCGCCTCGCCGACTGCTTCCCCGCCGTCGACTACTTCGAGAACTCCGGGCTCCCCTTCGTCATCGCCCTCAACGGCTTCGACGGACACCAGCCCTACACCCCCGACGAAGTCCGCGAAGCACTCCAGATCGGACCCGGTACGCCCATCATCACGACCGACGCGCGACACCGTGCGGACGCAAAGAGTGGCTTGATCACGCTGGTCGAGCACGCACTTATGGCACGTCTCAAGTAGGCAGGTCCGTACGGTAGTTGCCGTAGTCGACCCGGAGCGGTCTGTGTCCTTTGACACGGGCGGTCGCCGTGTTCATAACGTTTCGACAGAGAATTGCCCGGTGACAGACACGCGTCGCGGTCACCTGGTGTCGCTGTGCTCACAAGAGCCCCGCCTTTTGGCGGGGCTCGCTCTTTATGACCGTTTTATCTGAGGCTTACACCACTCGGGGGTTGCGCTTCCCACTGTTTGGAAGAGCAGCCCCTGACGTGCTGGAATGCGCTGAACTGCCCAGTAGCACGGGCCTTGGAGACGACAGCGGCACGACGTGAGTGCCGCCGCCGAGAGGTTGTTGGTCGAGTGAGGCGAAGCAAGCCGAGTCCCGCGGCATCCCCCACCGGGGACACGCGGGGCAACTTCACCCCGCCGCCGCGCACAGCGGCGTCCCCCGCCGACATGGCCGCCGGGCCGGGCAACGAGCCCCCTGCGCCCTCCGGCGGACGGATGTCCCCCCGCAACTGGCGCGTGCCGACCCGCCTGAACGCGATCCTGCTCATACCCGTGCTCGTGGGCCTGGTCATGGGCGGTTTCCAGGTCAAGGGCTCCATCGACACCTGGGGCGAGGCCCAGGACGCCGAGAACACCGCTCGTCTGGTGCGGGCGTCGCTGAACTACGGCAACCGGCTCATCGAGGAGCGCGACCTCACCGCCGCTCCCCTGCTGAACGGCAAGCGGAACGACCCGACCGTCATCAAGGCCCGCAAGGCCACCGACAAGGCCGCCGCCGAGTTCAAGGCCGCCGCCGAGAGCATGCCGGACAAGGAAGGCCTCAACCGTCGTCTCGACGGCTTCCACAAGGTCGAGCCGAAGCTCGGTCCGCTGCGCCAGGCCGCGTACACGACGAAGCTCCCCGGGGTGAAGACCGAAGAGGGCTACGTCGCCATCCAGCACCCCCTGATGGAGTTCGCCAACGAGCTCGGTCTGGGCACCGGCAACATCACCAGCTACGGGCGCACCGTCTACGCGATCTCGCTCTCCAAGGCCGCGCTGTCGCTGGAGCGGTCCATCGGTACGCACCTCCTGGTGAAGCCGGGCCCCGGCACCGGCTCGCTGACGCTCCAGCGCACCTCCTTCTCCTCGTACGCCTACCTCGAGCGCATCGCCATCGAGGAGTACACCGGTGGCGGCACCCCCCAGGACGTCGCCAAGCTCGAAGAGGCCAAGAAGAAGCTGGCGGCCGACGCCGCGAAGCAGGGCGGCCGGACTCCCACCCAGGACCAGATGGTCGCGGCCCTCGCCACCCTGGAGAGCACGCAGCCGAGCGCGCGCGTCGCGCTGGCCGGCAAGGGCATCACGCCCGAGGCCTGGTGGGCGACCACCACCGCCAAGTTCGACGCCTACCGCACCATCGAGTCGGACCTCGCCGACAAGGCCGTGGACGAGGCGTCCGACATCGCCGCCAACGCTCAGCGCAACGCCTACATCACCGGCGCCATCGTCGTGGTCGCGCTGCTCGCCGCCTTCATCCTGGCCGGGATGATGGCCCGCCAGATGTCCCGCTCGATGCGTCAGCTGCGTACGGCCGCCTTCGGCATCGCCGAGCAGCGCCTGCCGATGCTGGTCGACCAGCTGTCGCGCACCGACCCGGGCCGCGTGGACACCCGCGTGCAGCCCATCCCGATCAACTCCACGGACGAGATCGGCGAGGTCGCCCGCGCCTTCGACCAGGTGCACCGCGAGGCCGTGCGGCTCGCCGCCGAGCAGGCCCTGCTCCGCGGCAACATCAACGCGATCTTCACCAACCTGTCGCGCCGCAACCAGTCGCTGATCGAGGGCCAGCTGACCCTCATCACCGACCTGGAGAACAACGAGGCCGACCCGGACCAGCTGGAGAACCTCTTCCGCCTGGACCACCTGGCGACCCGTATGCGCCGCAACGGCGAGAACCTCCTCGTGCTCTCCGGCGAGGAGCCGGGCCGCCGCTGGGACCAGCCGGTCCCGCTGGTCGACGTGTTGCGCGCCGCCTCCTCCGAGGTGGAGCAGTACGAGCGCATCGAGCTGGAGGGCGTACCGGAGGCCGAGATCCACGGCCTCGCCGTGACCGACCTCGTGCACCTGCTCGCCGAGCTCCTGGAGAACGCGACGACGTTCTCCTCGCCGCAGACCAAGGTGCGGGTCACCGCGACCCGTCTCCCCGACGGACGCGTCATGGTCGAGATCCACGACAAGGGCATCGGCCTCACCGCCGAGGACTTCGCGGACATCAACCACAAGCTGGCCAACCCGCCGACCGTGGACGCCGCGATCTCGCAGCGCATGGGCCTGTTCGTGGTCGGCCGGCTCTCCGACCGGCACGGCATCCGCGTGCAGCTGCGCCCCTCGGGCGAGCAGGCGGGCACGACGTCGCTGGTCATGCTGCCGGACGCGATCACGCACGGTGGCGGTGGCGAGCACGCCTCGCAGGACCCCGAGTTCACGGTCTCCTCGATCATCCCGGAGCAGCAGACGCTGGCGCCCGAGCCGATGCGCACCGCCGCCGAGCTCGGCTTCGACGACAGCCGCTACCACGGTGACGGCTCCGAGCCCCAGCACGAGCTCGACCCGGTCGGCCGCTCCCTGATGCGTGAGGAGCGCCGTGCGGCGCTGGAGGCGCAGGCCCAGCAGCCCGAGGGCCACCGCCCGCTCTTCCGCGACGAGGTCGAGCCGCGGCAGGGTGGCTACGAGCAGCAGGCACCGGCGTACGACGAGCAGCAGCAGGTCGCGTACGACCAGGGCGTGCGGTACGACAACGAGCAGTACGCCACCGGGCAGTACCCCACCGCGCAGTACGCCGATGACGGTTACCGCGAGGAGCAGTACCAGCCCGAGCAGTACCCGGCGGAGCAGCAGTACTACCAGGACCCGCAGATCGCCTATCCGGAGCGCTCCGGTCAGGACGACTGGCCCTCCGCCGACGGCTACCAGGCGGAGTACGGCCAGGAAGCGGAATCTGCGCAGGCGGGCCACACGGCCGACGCCGAACGCGTAGGCTTCGACCGGCCGGGTCCGGCGCCGTCCGTCGTCCACGACATGACCGACGCGGGCCTCCCCCGCAGGGGTTCCTCCGGCGCGAACGGCAGCGGCAACGCCGACGGCGGTTCTCCCGCCGCGGGCGAGGGCCGGGACGACTGGCGTTCGTCCAACGACGAGCGCTGGCAGCGAGCCGAGCGCCTCAAGGAGCCGAAGGCGGGCGGGGTCACCTCGTCCGGGCTCCCGCGGCGGGTGCCCAAGGCCAATCTGGTCGAGGGCACCGCGGAACAGACCCCACAGGGCGGCCCCCAGGTCTCCCGCGACCCCGAGGACGTGCGGGGCAGGCTGAGCAACCTGCGTCGCGGCGTCCAGCGGGGCCGCAGCGCAGGTAGTGACACGAATGGCCAGGGCTTCAGCCCTGATAGCACCTACAACCAGGAGCGTTAGTGTGAGCCCGATGAGCCAGGCGGCGCAGAACCTGAACTGGTTGATCACCAACTTCGTGGACAACACCCCCGGGGTGTCCCACACCGTGGTGGTCTCCGCCGACGGACTCCTCCTCGCGATGTCCGAAGGCTTCCCCCGCGACCGTGCGGACCAGCTCGCGGCCGTCGCCTCGGGTCTGACCTCGCTGACCGCCGGGGCGTCCCGGATCTTCGAGGGCGGCTCCGTGACCCAGACCGTTGTGGAGATGGAGCGAGGATTTCTCTTCATCATGTCCATCTCCGACGGCTCCTCGCTCGCCGTTCTCGCCCACCCGGATGCGGACATCGGTCTCGTTGGGTACGAAATGGCACTTCTTGTCGATCGTGCGGGCACGGTTCTCACTCCGGACCTGCGCGCCGAGCTCCAGGGGAGCCTTCTCAACTAACAGACAGACGGTGCGTTTTCGTGTTCCGTGCCCGTAAGGTTTCGGGACGCGGCTCCACAGTGATGGTGCCCGGCACAGTTGGAGGAGGAAGCAACGTGGCAACACCCCCAGACGGTTCGTCATCGGCGAACTGGTCCCCTGGTCACGGCCAGGGCGGCCAGCACGACGGCGGTCCGAACAGGTACAACTTCCCCTCCGCTCCGAGCCACCGCCGCCAGCCGTACGCGCAGCCCCAGCAGCCCGGGCCGCGTCCGTACGACCAGGGCAACCCGGCGCGCGCGCCCCGTATCCAGCCCGTGCAACCCCAGCGGCGCGCCCCCGAACCGGCGCCCGCGGGGTCGGCGAACAACCCCCTGGTGCGCCCGTACGCCATGACGGGCGGCCGCACCAGGCCCCGTTACCAGCTCGCTATCGAGGCGCTGGTGCACACCACGGCACAACCGCATCAGTTGCAGGGCCAGTTGCCCGAGCATCAGCGCATCTGCAATCTGTGCCGGGAGATCAAGTCGGTCGCCGAGATCTCGGCGCTCCTCTCCATTCCCCTCGGCGTCGCCCGGATCCTCGTAGCCGACCTGGCGGAGGCCGGACTTGTCGCCATCCATCAGCCCGGCGGCGACGAGACCGCCGGCGGCCAGCCAGACGTGACACTGCTCGAAAGGGTGCTCAGTGGACTTCGCAAGCTCTAGCGGCGGAGCAACAGCCCGCTCCACCACCAGCGCGAAAATCGTGGTGGCGGGCGGCTTCGGCGTGGGCAAGACCACGTTCGTCGGGGCGGTCTCTGAGATCAACCCGCTGCGCACCGAGGCCGTCATGACGTCCGCGTCCGCGGGCATCGACGACCTGACCCACACCGGAGACAAGACCACCACGACGGTGGCCATGGACTTCGGCCGCATCACCCTGGACCAGGACCTCATCCTGTACCTCTTCGGTACGCCGGGCCAGGACCGCTTCTGGTTCATGTGGGACGACCTCGTCCGTGGCGCGATCGGCGCGGTCGTCCTCGTCGACACCCGCCGCCTCGCCGACTGCTTCCCCGCCGTCGACTACTTCGAGAACTCCGGGCTCCCCTTCGTCATCGCCCTCAACGGCTTCGACGGACACCAGCCCTACACCCCCGACGAAGTCCGCGAAGCACTCCAGATCGGCCCGGACACCCCGATCATCACCACCGACGCGCGCCACCGCGCGGACGCGAAGAGCGCGCTGATCACGCTGGTCGAGCACGCACTGATGGCGCGGCTGCGATAGCGGTCCGTCCCACCTTTTTCCCGTACGCGGATGAGGGCCCGCACGCTTCGGCGTGCGGGCCCCTGTCAGTTTCCGCGGTAGTACGCGAGCTGGGTGACTCCTTGGTAGCCATAGCTTTCGGGGTGGAGTTCGTGCAGGGCGACGCCGCCGCGGGCGAGCGGGCCGAAGAGCTCCGACAGGAACGCGGCGGCTCCGGAGACAAAGGCGGCCTTCTCCGCCGCGCTGTTGGTGCCCGCGGTGATGCTGACCTCCAGGTGCACGTCGCGGGCGTCCTCGGCCAGGGGTTTTCCGGCCACGTAGTAGCGGTCGGCGGGGACGGGGTCGAGGTGGACGATGGTGCGCTCGGCGGACTTGCCGAGCGCGGTGACGGCCAGGCCGGTCAGGCCCTCGGCGAGGCCGCGGGCGACGTCGGCGGGCAGGTCGGGGCCGGTGACGGTGGCTCTGATGTGGGGCATGGCTCTCCTTGAGTTCGCTGCCGGTCGCCGCCTGGCGGGGCGGCACGGAGCCACCCTCGCCCGGCCTGGCACGATGGAGCCAACCCAGCACCCTCACAACCGTATGAGACCGCCTCATGACCGTGAACTTTCCGCAGCTCAGGGCCTTCGTCGCCGTGGTCGACGCGGGCGGCTTCGGAGCGGCCGCCGACGAGTTGGGCGTGAGTCAGTCGGCGGTCTCGCACGCGGTGGCGTCCCTGGAGCGGGAGTTGGCCGGGCCGCTGCTCGTACGCGCCGGTCAGGTCCGCACGACGGTGCTCGGGGAGCGCGTCCTGCCGTACGCCCGTGGCGCGCTGTCGGCGGTGCGGGGCGTCGAGGAGGTGGCGGCGGACGCGGTGGGCACCCTGACCGGCACGGTGCGGCTGGCCGCGACGCCCACGGTCTGCCAGGGCCTGCTGCCCGGCCTGACCGCGCACTGGCGGGAGAGCTGTCCACGCGTCACGGTACGGGTCTTCGAGGGCGACAGCGCCGAGATCGCGGGCTGGCTGGAGAACGGCACGGCGGACGCCGCGGTCCTGGTCGACCCGCCGCCGGGCCCCGGCGTCCGGCTGGCCGTCGACGGCTACCGTGCCCTGCTCCCCCGCGACCACCCGCTGGCGGGCGAGCCGGTCGTCGACGTGCGCGACCTGGAGGACGACGACCTCCTGATCTCGCCGGGCGGCTGCGAGGAGCGGGTGCGTGCGCTCCACGAGCTCGCGGGGCTGCGGTTCGCCCCGGCGCACCGGGTCCGTGATCTGGCGACCCTGATCAGCATGGTGCAGGCGGGCATCGGGGTGACCGTCCTGTCGGAGGTGTCCCGGCCGCTGCTGCCCCCGGATCTGGTGCTGCTGCGGGTGGTACCGCGCGCTGCGCGGCATCTGGTCCTGAGCGGCCCTCGGGAGCGCGTCTGGCACCCGGCGGTCCGCCCGCTGGCGGAGTCGGCCGTCGCCCACTTGGCGGGGAACGCTTTCGCACCGATGTGAACCGCGGGTCGCACGGGGCTGGTCGCGCAGTTCCCCGCTCCCCCGACGTGGCGCTCCTTCACCGCCGTCGCTACGCGGCGAGGCCCCGCCCTCCCGAAGGAGAGCGGGGCCTCGACCGATGCGTGTGCGTCAGCCCTGCCAGCTGTGCGGGGCGCGGAAGCCCGGGGTGCGCTCCAGGCGGCGCCAGCCCGCCTTGTCGCGGCCGCGGCGCGCGGGAGCGGCGGGCTGGGCGGCGGCGCGGGCCAGCAGGATCGCGGTGATGGCCGCGACCTCTTCGGGCTCGGCGTGGCCCTTCTCGACGCGGATGTCGGGGGTTGTCATCTGCAGCGTTCTCCTTGTGGGCTACTGCGGAGGGTTGCCGTGCTTGCGCGACGGCAGGTCGGCGTGCTTGTTGCGGAGCATGGCGAGGGACTTGATGAGGACCTCGCGGGTCTCGGCCGGGTCGATGACGTCGTCGACCAGACCGCGCTCGGCGGCGTAGTAGGGGTGCATCAGCTCGGCCTTGTACTCCTTGACCATGCGCGCACGCATCGCCTCGGGGTCCTCGGCGGCCGCGATCTGACGCCGGAAGATCACGTTCGCGGCGCCCTCGGCGCCCATGACCGCGATCTCGTTGGTCGGCCACGCGTACGTGAGGTCCGCGCCGATCGACTGGCTGTCCATGACGATGTACGCGCCGCCGTACGCCTTGCGGAGGATCAGCGAGATCCGCGGGACGGTGGCGTTGCAGTACGCGTACAGGAGCTTGGCGCCGTGGCGGATGATGCCGCCGTGCTCCTGGTCGACGCCGGGCAGGAAGCCGGGGACGTCGAGCAGGGTGAGGATCGGGATGTTGAAGGCGTCGCACATCTGCACGAAGCGCGCGGCCTTCTCCGAGGCCTCGATGTCGAGCACACCGGCCAGCGCCTGCGGCTGGTTGGCGACGATGCCGACGACCTGGCCGTCCAGGCGGGCCAAGGCGCAGATGATGTTGCGCGCCCAGCGCTCGTGGACCTCGAGGTAGTCGCCGTCGTCGACGAGCTCCTCGATGACCTTCGCCATGTCGTACGGCCGGTTGCCGTCCGCGGGGACCAGGTCGAGGAGGACGTCCGAGCGGCGCTCGGCCGGGTCCTCCGACTCGTGGACCGGCGGGTTCTCCCGGTTGTTGGAGGGGAGCATCGAGATCAGGTAGCGGACCTCGGCCAGGCAGGTCTCTTCGTCGTCGTACGCGAAGTGGCAGACGCCGGAGGTCTCGGCGTGCACGTCCGCGCCGCCGAGGCCGTTCTGCGTGATCTCCTCGCCGGTCACCGCGCGGACGACGTCCGGCCCCGTGATGAACATCTGCGAGGTCTCACGGACCATGAACACGAAGTCGGTGAGGGCGGGCGAGTACGCCGCGCCGCCGGCGCACGGGCCGAGCATCACGCTGATCTGCGGGATGACGCCCGAGGCCTTGGTGTTGCGCTGGAAGATGCCGCCGTAGCCGGCGAGCGCCGAGACGCCCTCCTGGATACGGGCGCCAGCGCCGTCGTTCAGCGAGACCAGCGGGGCACCGGCCGCGATGGCCATGTCCATGATCTTGTGGATCTTCGTGGCGTGCGCCTCGCCGAGCGCGCCGCCGAAGATGCGGAAGTCGTGCGCATAGACGAAGACCGTCCGGCCCTCCACCGTGCCCCAGCCGGTGATGACACCGTCCGTGTACGGCTTCTTGGCCTCCAGGCCGAAGCCCGTGGCCCGGTGCCGGCGCAGCTGCTCGACCTCGTTGAACGAGTCCGGGTCGAGGAGCAGCTCGATCCGCTCGCGGGCGGTCAGCTTGCCCTTGGCGTGCTGGGCCTCGGTCGCCTTCTCGCTCGGCCCGCGCAGTGCCTCGGCGCGGATCTCGTGCAGCTCGGCCACGCGGCCGCGCGAGTCGGTGGGCTCGCCCCCAGAGGAAGCGGTCTCGTCCAAAACGGTCATGTAGCGACCTTACGGAGGGCGCCCGGGGAAACGGACCGTCGACTATGAACAGTCTCCGGGCCGTTTTCCTGGCACCCCCGGACAGAAGCGGGCCGCGCCCATGAAGAAGTGACGGCTCAGACCCTCCGAAGTTGTAGGTTTCCTACAACACAGTCGGCGGATCCCGGATCGTCGGCGCTCTCCGTCAACTGAGAGACACCTCACATCCGTGGCTCGCGCAGGCCGTGCCCGGTGTGATCCGCAGCCGCAGCGAGCGGCCCGTGGCGAGGACCTCGACGGAGGGGTCCTTGGTCATCACCCGGGACACGGGTCGGTTCCAGGTGAATTCGAGGGATTCTCCGGTGCGCGATGGTTCGCTCACATGCACCGTAGCGCCTCTGCCCCGCTGCCGTACCAGCACACTGGCCGGCGCGGTCACGGCGAGCCGGCCCGCCTCGCCCGGCTGCCAGAAGTTGGCGGCCGTCAGACCGAGCGCGTCCACGGCCACGGCCTGCGCCTTCGCCGAGTTGGCGAGGACCGACAACCAGCGGCGGTCGGCGGCGCGGGCCCGCAGGGTGCGGTGGGAGGCGCCGGGCATCAGGACATAGGCGTACGTAGCGTCCACCGGGTCGATTCCGTGGTCCAGCCAGAGCGTCTGCCAGCGCCTGGTCCGCCGCTCGGTGGAGCTGCCCGTGTTGATGTCGGACCAGGCGCCGGTGCGGTCCTCGCGGACCGTCCTGAGCCGGGTCGTACCGCCGGGGAAGAGCCATCCGCCGTGCCCGTCGAGGTGGGCCCAGTGCGGGCGCGGACCGTCGTCGACGGTGAGGGCGGCGGTACCGGACTCGCCCAGGTTGCGGTTGTCGACGACCGTCTCGACGGGGGTGCCGTCGGCGGCGGTGATCCCGGCGCCGAGGCAGATCACGGCGTCCGCGGCGCAGAACCACGACGTGCGGGCGTCGAGCGTGGAGCCGAGCCCCTTCAGGTGCTGGCCGACGGCGGCGAACTCGCCGTCGGTCGTGCCGCCCACCCACTTCACCGCGGGCCTCGCGGCGCCCCACTCGCCGCCGGCCCGGTCGGGGAGCCGTTTGGCGGACACGGTCGTACCGGGCAGCCGGTACGGGTCGACGGTCGGCCAGAACCAGTCGGTGTACTGGTCGCCGTGGGCCCCGACGGCCCACCAGTAGACCATCCCGGCGCCGGTGTGCCAGCCGCGCGGATTCTCGCCGTTGCCGCATTCGTAGTACGCGATCCGGTCCGACGCCATCGAGAGGTTCACCGCGAATCCGGGGCGCCGGTGCACGGCACGGTCCATGGCCGGGAACAGCCGGTGCCCGACCGGTTCGGGCGCCGCCCGCACACCGGAGTCCGCCACGGCGTGCAGCCGCGCGAGGTCGGCGACGCCCAGCTGGCGGGCGGTGAGCAGCGGGGTGACGGTGTCCCGCTCGATCCACCCCTTGATCCGCGCGTGCCACCGCTCCCGTTCGGCGGCACTCGCGCCGCCCGCGAGCATCGCCATGGCGGCGATCAGACCCTGCCCATGGAAGTGGTCACTCCGCATGATCTTCCGGTCGTCGCCCTTGAGGTACCCCCGGCTGACGGCCCGCCCGTTGACGCTGTCCATCATGAGTCCGTCGAGGATCAGGGGTGCGTACGCCCGCTCGACGCTGTCGAGGATGATCTGCTTCTTGGGGTCGGTGACGGCCCAGGTCGACCCGGCGAGCAGCGCGAAGAGCCGGCCGAGCCCGTCGAGCATGACCTGACCGTACGTTCCCGAGTAGGCGACCCAGGTGTGCTGCACGAACGAGCCGTCCTCGTAGAGGCCGTCGCCCTTGGTGACGTAGGGGAAGACCGGTGAGAGCGCGTCGCGGGCGAGGGCGACCTTGGCCGGGTTCCTGCCGAGGATGCCGCGCAGGGCGACGGAGCGGCACAGGTCGACGCGGTTGGCGCCGGTGGAGGTGCCGGTGTAGTCGGCGAGCGCGGAGTCGGGAATGAAGTGGTCGACGGCGGCGAAGGCCTTCTCCCTGCGGGTGGCGCCGAGTTCGTCGTGGAGCGCGGCCACGATGTCCATGAGCAGCCGGGGGCTGCCTATCTGCCACTCCCACCAGTTGCCGTAGCGGGTGGTGGAGGCGTTGTAGACGGTGGCGGCGACGTGGTCGAGGCCGCGCAGGATGTCGGCGAGGAGCCCGGCGTCACCGGTGGAGCCCGTGCCTTCGCAGACGTACGCCTGGGTCATCGTCCAGAGCCTGCTGTGGCTGAGGGTGATACCGGCCGGTGGGTCGAACGGGGCGTCGGGCCAGAGGGACTTGGCGGCGGGGGCCATGGCGGTACGGAACGTGCGGGCGAGGTCGCCGGTCTCCTTCAGGCGGGAGGCGTACGGCTCGGTGGCGGGGTCGTAGCCGGTGCCGAGGGAGATCTCCAGCCAGCGGGCGCGGAGGGTGGCGAACTCGTCGTTGTTGTTTTCGTTGTCGTGGGCGGCTGCCGCCACGGTTGAGAAAGCGGTTGCGGCAAGGAAGGTACGACGGGTGGGGGTCATGCGACAGGGGTGTATCAGCGCATAGAAAGCGCTGTCTAGGGCTTTGGCAGTACTGGTGGCGATGGGTGGGCCACCTCGGCGTACCAACGCGGAAGACCGCGCGACGTTTCCGTCGCGCGGCCTGTCCCGCGAGACACCCCCGTGGCTCCGCGGGGTCTGTGGGAGGTGTGGGGTCAGCGCTTGGCGCCGCGCTTGAACAGTGCGCGCGCCCAGAGGAAGCCGAGCAGCGCGATTGCGACGCCCCAGCCGACCGCGAGCGGACCGAACTTGCCTATCTCCGTGCCGGTCAGCAGCCCGCGCAGGGTCTCGGTGAAGGCGGTGTAGGGCTGCCACTCGGCGAAGTGGCGCAGCCAGCCCGGCATCGAGTCGAGCGGCACGAACACGCTGCTGAGGAAGGGCAGCAGGAAGGAGAAGGGCAGAGCGACACTGCTGGCCGCCTCCGGTGCCTTGACGAGCTGGCCGAGTGCGACGGCGAGCCAGGTGAGGGCGGTGCTCATCAGGGTGAGCAGAGCGGCGGCCGCGAGCCACTCGACGGGTTCGGCGCCGGAGCGGAAGCCGATCAGGAAGGCGACCCCGGTGACGAAGACGATGGTGATCATCGTCTGGATGACGGCGCCGACGGCCCTGCCGGTGAGGATCGAGGAGCCGTTGATCGGCATCGTCCGGAACCGGGCCACGATGCCCTCGGTCATGTCGGTGCAGACGCCGACCGTGGTGGGCAGGACGCCGGAGCCGACGGCCATCAGCAGGATGCCGGGGACGAGGTAGTCGAGGTAGTCGCCGGATCCCTGGGCGCCCATGCCGGCGGACATCGTCCCGCCGAAGACGTAGTTGAAGAGCAGCAACATGGCGATGGGCATGCTGACCAGGCTGATCGTCATGGCCGGGTAGCGGCGGGCGTGCCGGAGGTTGCGGCGCAGCATGGTGAGGGAGTTCTGCAGCGCGGAGGTGGGGGCGGGGGCGGGGACGTGGGTCCGTGTGACCGCCGAGGTGGCCGTGGCGTCGGGGCTGGTGGTGACGGTGCTCATCGGGTCGTCGCTTTCTCCTGGTCGGGGTGGCCGGTCACGGCGAAGAACACGTCGTCCAGGTCAGGGGTGTCGATCGTGAGCCCCTCGACCTCGATGCCGGTGGCGTCGACGCGGTCGAGCACCGCCTTGACGGACTTCAGGCTGCCGTCGCTGGGGATGTGCAGGGTCAGGTCGTCCTCGCCCCGGCTGCCGAGGCCGAGCAGCCGCGCGGCGTCGTCCAGGCCGGCGGGGTCGGCGAAACGGAGCTGGACGTGGCCGCCGGGGACGAGGCGCTTCAGCTCGCCGGGGGTGCCCTGGGCGACGAGCTTTCCGCCGCTCAACACGGCGATGCGGTCGGCGAGTTGGTCGGCCTCCTCCAGGTACTGCGTGGTCAGGAAGATGGTCACGCCGTCGGCCACGAGCTGACGGACGATCTCCCACATGCCGTGCCGGCTGCGCGGGTCGAGGCCGGTGGTCGGCTCGTCCAGGAAGATCACGCGCGGGCTGCCGACGAGGGTCATCGCGATGTCGAGCCGGCGCCGCATGCCGCCGGAGTACGTCGCGGCGGGCTTTCGTGCGGCCTCGACGAGGTCGAACCGCTCGACGAGTTCGGCGGCCAGGTGCCGGCCCTGACGCCGGCCGAAGCCGTACAGGTCCGCCATGAGCGTCAGGTTCTCCTCGCCGGTGAGGAGGTTGTCGACGGCGGAGAACTGTCCGGTGACACCGATCGCGGCGCGCACGGCGTCCGGTTCGCGGGCCAGGTCGTGTCCCGCGATGCGGGCTTCGCCTGCGTCGGCGGAGATGAGCGTGGAGAGGATCTGCACGGCGGTCGTCTTGCCCGCGCCGTTGGGGCCCAGCAGGGAGAAGATCGTGCCTTGCGGGATGTCGAGGTCGATCCCGTCCAACACGGTTTTCTGGCCGTAGGCCTTGTGCAGGTTGGTGGCTGTGATGGCTGAGGGGCGGGGGGTGTGGTGGGGGTGGTGGGGGTGGTTGGTGTCGCGGAGGTCGTGGGGCGTTGGCATGTCCGGTCCTTTTCGGGGTCGGGGATGCGCTGGGCAGATGGGGGATGCGCTGGGTGAGTGTGGCGCCGGCAGGGAGCGCGCTGTTTGCGGGTACGACTGGGAGCCGCGCGGCGTGGCGGGGGGGGGCTGGGTGGGGTGGGGCTTCCGGTGCGATTCGGCCGGGGGCCAGGGGCCAGGGGCCAGGGGCCAGGGGCCGGGGGCCGGGGGCCGGGGGAGGCGCTGGGCTGTGAGCCGGGGCGGGTGCGGGGGTGGTGGGCTGAGGCCGGGGTCGGGGGCGCCTGTTGTCCGTCGGTGGGGGCGGGCCGGGGGGCGTGTGGCGGCTCGGTCGGGGGCTGCGCCTGTTGCCTGTCTGTGGGGCGGGGCCGCGGGGGTATGTGCGTACTCGCCATCCCTGCGCCGCGCCCGACATTCCTGACCGGGGTGGTGCGCTCGGTGCTCCGTGCGCACATACCCCCACGTCCCCTCCGGCGCGCTCGCGGCTGCGGCCCCGGCGGGGGCGCGGGCGGGTTCGGTGGGCCCGGGGGCCCGGTGAGTCGGGGTCCTGCCCGGTGGGCGGGAATCGTCCCGGGGCTCGGCGGGAGTCAGTAACGGCAGGCCAAGGTCAACCTCCGGGGGGCAGGAGGCAGTACGGGTAGGCCGGGGCTGGGCTCAATGGGGATGGGCTCAGCTGCGTCGGCGAGGGGTCGGGAAGGCCGGGCCGGGCCTGTGGATCCGCCGCGCGCATCACGCTCGGTGGATCTTGATGTCGCCGATTCCCGTGCGGGCGTGCACCTTCAGGGTTTCGGCCGGCTCGTCCGGCGCCGAAGGGCCCGACTCCTCCAGCGCCTGGCTGACCGTGCCCGCCTTCGTCCGTACGTCGAGCCACGCCGCCGTACCCTCGCGGATGCCGATCTCGACCTTGCCCGCCGCCGCCTCGACGACGGTCTCACCGCGGGCCACCTCCCCCAGCCGCACCGCCCCGTTGGCCGTCTTGACGCTGACGTCGGCGGCCGCGCGGTCGACGGTGACGGAGCCGTTGGACGCCTTCACCTTGACGTCGCCCTCGATGTCGCCCAACACCGTGATGCCGTTGGAGTTCTTGATGTCGACCGTCCCCTTGACCTCACCGACACGGACCTCACCGGAGGACGTGGAGACGTCGGCCTGCCCGTCCGCACGGCCCAGGGAGACGTCGCCGTACCCCGTGGTCAGCTTCGCGGCCATGGTCCGCTCGACCTGGATGTCACCCGCCGATGTCTTGATCTCGCAGTCGCCGAGCCTGCCCTCGGCGGACACGTGCGCCATGACGGTCGTGGCGTGCACCCCGGAACCCGTCGGCAGCACGATGTCCACGTCGACGGACGGGCCCTTGCCGAACATGGGGCGGTCCTTGGGCCCCTTGACCAGCAGCTGGCCGTTGGCGAACTCGACGCGGGTGCGCTCGGCCGCCTTGACGTCCGCTTCCTGCGTCGCGCTGCTCGGCCGTACGTCGACGACCGTGTTCGTACGGTCCCCAGCGGTGATCCGGAGCGTCCCGACCCTGAGGGTGACGGTGGCGCTGATGGGCTTCGGGCTGTCGAAAGAAGGCATGGCTGTCCCGTCCTAAGGGCTCGCCGAGTCCTCAAGGGCTCGGTCGGCGAAGGCTGTTGGGAAGTACTGGCTGGGCACTTGCTGAGTACTGCGTGAGTACTGGTGGGTATACGGAAGGGCAGTACGCAGGTGGAGCAGGGAGAGCGGACGCTTACGGAAAGCGCGTCCGCGCTACCGCACCCAGCCCGTGAACCCCGTCCCTGAGTTCCAGGTCTCGCGGCGGCCGCCCCCCGCGCCCGTCCGGCCCCCCCGGCTCTCGGGCTGGTCCAGCGCGCCGGACACCGCGCGGACGAGCCACGCGTTGACCGAGAGGCCGTCCCGGTTCGCCGCCTCCTCCACACGTGACTTGATGTGAGCGGGAAGGCGGAGGTTCACCCTGGCGGTGGCCCCGTCGTCCACAGCGTCGGGCGCGGCCGGCGGCGGGGGCGGCGTCGGCTGGACCGCCATGAGTGCCGCGTACTCGGCCTGGGCGTCGAACGGCTCGCCCGCGGGCGGCGGCGTCACCACGAACTCCGGGTCGAGGCCACGCAGTCGTACGTCCACCGAGCCGGGCGCCAGGTCGACGGTGATCTCGTCCGCGGCGGCGGAGAGCGCGTTCAGCAGGGTGAGTCGGGCGGCCGACTCGAGCGGGGCGGTGAGGCGCTCGGCCAGGGCCCGCGCCTCCTCCCCGCCCGCTTCGGCGGCCACGGCGAGTTCCTGCCGGAGCTGATCGACGTACTGCGTGAGGTTCATGACGCCATCATGGCACCACAATGGCGCCGCCGCAAGCGCCAATGGCGTTACCGGTGCGCCAACCATGTCCCCGAGCGCTTAATTCTGCAGGTCAGAGCACCAATGCCCGCGCGTGACGCCATCGCGGCGCCGCCGTGGCGCCAAGCGGTGCCCGCGCAGTGCCACACCCCCGCCACGCGACCGGACGCAAAGACACCTCACCCAGAGGTTGAATGTTGAACAGAATCGCGCTACCTTCGATCTCGTTGAACATTCAACAGAAGCTCCTCCTCCGGAGCTCGTCCCCCAAGGAGCACGTCATGGGTCTCTTCGGCCGCAAGAACGACACCGTCACCGCCGCCCCCGCCACGGTCAGCCCCGACCTCGCCGCGCTGACCGGCGAGTACACGATCGACCCGTCGCACACGACGATCGGGTTCGTCGCCCGCCACGCCATGGTCACGAACGTCAAGGGCTCCTTCCTCGACTTCACGGGCGCCCTGCACCTGGACGGCTCGGACCCGTCCCGTTCGACGGCCTCCCTCGACATCAAGATGGAGAGCATCGACACGGGCAACGCCGACCGCGACGGCCACCTGAAGAGCGCGGACTTCTTCAAGACCGACGAGTTCCCCGAGATGACCTTCCGTTCCACCAGGACGGAGGCGCTGGGCGGCGACGACTACCGCGTCACCGGTGACCTGACGATCCTGGGCACCACGAAGCCGGTCACGATCGACCTGGAGTTCAACGGCTCAGCCAAGGACCCGTTCGGCAACGAGCGCGTCGGCTTCGAGGGCAAGGCGGAGATCCTGCGCTCGGAGTGGGGCCTCACCTGGAACGCCGCGCTGGAGACCGGGGGCATGCTCGTCTCGGACAAGATCAAGCTGAACTTCGACATCTCGGCGATCAAGGCCGGTTCCTGAACCGGCCCCCGGCCCGCCCGCGCGCGCTACCGTTCCGCCTGTGCCCGAGTTCATACAGCAACTGCCCGCACTCCTCGGCGTGATCATCGGCGCGCTCGGGTCCTACGTCGCGATCACGCGAGGGGACCGGATCCGGTTCCGGCGGGAGCAGGCCGCCCGCTGGGAGGAACGGCGGCTCGCGGTCTACACCGAATACGCCCGGGTCCTGAAGCTGACCGTCAGCCTCACCTACCGGGTCGCCGCCCACCTCGGCAACGACCCGCACCCGCACCCCCTGTCGCCCGAAGAGGCCGTGCCGCACTTCACCCAGGCCGCCGAGGCACGGGACCCCGCCGGGGAGGCGCTGCTGCTGCTCGGCTCGCCGGAGGTCGTCGACGAGGCGCGGGAGTGGGTGCTCATGGTGATCCGGATGGAGCGGTTCCTGCGGGCGGACACGCACGACCCCGAGGCGTGGGCCGCACTCCTCGCACAGCAGCGGGCCGCACGTCACGCCTACTACGCGGCGGTGCGGCGGGACTTGGCGCTGCCGCCGGGCCACCCGGGGCAGTGGTCGGTGACCGTTCCCCCGGCCGACCCGCAGAGGTCATGAGTCAGCGCCCGTCCGGCGCGCCCTCGAGAGTGTGCTCCAGAATCGCCTTCCCCAGCGGCCCGTGCACCGCCGGCGGCAGCGCGTGCCCCATGCCCGGTATCTCCACCAGGCGGGCACCCGCGACGACTTGGGCGAGGTGCTGCGGATGCGGGACAGGGAACACGGGTTCCGCCGTGGCGGAGACGACGAGCACCGGCACCCGGTTCGCCGCGAGTTCGGACGTGCGGACCATGCCGGAACTGTCGGCGCGGGCGTGGGCCGACGATTCCAGGTAACGGCCCGCGTGGTCGATGATGCCCCGCTCCAGCTCCCTGAAGTAGGCGGCATCGAAAGGCAGTTGGTCGCCGCTCAGCAGGCGCCAGTGCTCCACCCGCCGGTCCAGTTCGGCCTCCGCGCCGCGGTCCTCCACGGGACGTGACCACATCTCCAGGATGTCGGGTGCGATGCCGGGCAGCTCCGCGACGGGGACCCGCACGCCGTCCTGCCGTACGTACGGCGTCTCGCTCAGCGCGCACGTGCCCACCAGGGTCGCGCTCAGCACCCGCTCGGGATGATCGGCGAGCACCAGCTGGCAGAGCATGCCGCCCAGTGACATCCCCACGATGTGGGCCCGCTCGACGCCGAGGCCGTCCAGGACCGCGATCGCGTCCCGCGCCAAATCGGTGACGGCGTAGGGGTTCTCGTCGAAGGGGCGGTCCGAGCGGCCCGTGTCGCGATGGTCGTAGCGGATGACGTGGTGACGCTCCGCCAGGGCCTCGACCAGCGGTTCGGGCCAGCCGAGCGCGGAGGCCTGGGCGCCCATGACGAGCAGCAGCGAGGGCGCGTCGGGCGCGCCGCGCCGCTCGGTCCACAGGCGGACCCCCGGCGCGACCTCGACGTACTGCTCATGGACCTGACTCATGACGGCCTCCCGCACTCGAACGACGAAACACTGCACTCCCAACAACAAGACGGACCGTATCGTCTCGTAATGAGTGCCGTCAACCGTCGAGCCTCAGAACCCGCCTCCACCTCCGAAGTCCCCGCCCCCGAAGTCCGAGGGGTCGAAGTCCGCGCCCGAGTAGTCGCCGCCCTCGTAACCGCCGCCGAAGTCCCCGTACCCGGAGCCGTGGTCCGCCGCGTACGCGGGGCTCGACATCATGCCGCCGAGCATCGTGCCGACGAGGAGTCCGGGCAGGATGCCGCCGCCGAAGTACCCGCCGGCCCACGGCCCGTACGCCGGACCGGCCTCCCAGTAGGGGCGCCGCTCCCCGGACTCCGTGGCCACGGTCCGCGCCATCGGGTCCTCGCCGTCCGCCAGGCGCGCCGCGTCCGCCGCGCACACCGGGACCGAGCGTTCCGCGCCGTTCGCGGGCGCCCACGTCGCGTCCTCGACCGAGGGGCCGTGCCGCGGGTCGAAGAAGCAGGGGGCCCGCCGCTCGGGCAGCTCGCGCCCCTCCCGGCGCGCGGCGAGCAGGGCCAGCGAGAAGCGGCCGTCCTCCAGCGCCTGGGTGACGCTCCGCACGTCCTCGGGGCGCGTCGCGGCCGCCATGTACGACTTCGCCTTCTCGTACGAGTCCAGCGCGCGCTCGTAGTCCGCGCGCATCGCGTCGTCCGCGCCGGCCTCGGCGGGGTGGAAGTCGAGCCGGTCGAGCTCCTCGCCGAACGCGGTGATGTCCTCGTCGACGACGACGGACAGCTTGCGCAGCGACTCGCGCTGCATCTCCTCGTGGCGCCGCTTCTTGCGCCGGACGATCGCGTACGCGCCCCCCGCGCCCGCCACGACGACCACACCGACCCCGATCAGGGCCCCCGGCGAGACGCTGTCGTCCGTGCCGCCGCCCCAGGACTCCGGGGCCTTGCCTCCGGCCTGCACGAGGGCCTGGCCGACGAAGCGGTCGAGCTGCCGCGGGGCGTTCTCGCCCTGGACTAGTGAGACGAGGTTGGTGACGGCGTTGCCGGTCAGCACGGACCGGTCGGCCATCGCGTTGAAGCCGTCGCCGAGCCGGACCGCGTACAGCCCGGTCACGCCGGTCTCCGTGCGCAGCTGCTGGAAGAGTGCCTGCTGCGGGAAGTCGTCCGGCAGCACCGCCACAAAGACCGGCTTGTCCGCCTTCTTGATCTTCTCCGCGAGGGCGTCGGCCTGCTTCCCGGAGAGCTGGTCCGACGCCGCGGGATCGACGTAGACCGGGCTCTTCTTCCAGGCGTCGGCCACCACCGACACGCTGGAGGCGTCCTGTGTCCCGGATGCCGCCGGGGTGCCGGATGCCGCCAGGGCCCCGGGCGCCGCCGTGAACGACACGGCGCCCAGGGCGAGCAGCAGTCCGGAGAGTCCCACAGTGATCCGCTTCGTCCGATTCCTCATGCTTCGAACGTAACCCAGACGGACCCCCGACGGGTGGGGGCGGACTACTCCACCGGTTCGACCCCGGCCCGCAGCAGTCCGTAGGTGTAGGCGTCCTCCAGGGCGCCCCACGACGCGGCGATGACGTTCTCGGCGACGCCGACCGTCGACCACTCGCCGACGCCGTCGGTCGTGGAGATCAGGACGCGCGTGGTGGAGGACGTGCCGTGCTTGCCCTCCAGGATGCGGACCTTGTAGTCCACCAGCTCCAACTTGGCGAGCTGCGGGTAGATCCGCTCAAGGCCGACCCGCAGCGCCCGGTCGAGGGCGTTGACCGGGCCGTTGCCCTCCGCGGTCGCGACGATGCGCTCGCCCTTGGCCCACAGCTTCACGGTGGCTTCGTTGGCGTGCGTGCCGTCGGGGCGGTCCTCGACGATGGCCCGCCAGGACTCGACGCGGAAGTAGCGGCGGGCGCGGCCCTCGGCCTCCTCGCGGAGCAGCAGTTCGAAGGAGGCGTCGGCGGCCTCGTACGTGTACCCCTGGAGTTCGCGCTCCTTGACGCGGTCCACGACGCGGCCGATCAGCTCGCGGTCGTCGCCGAGGTCGACGCCGAGCTCCTTGCCCTTGAGCTCGATGGAGGCGCGGCCCGCCATGTCGGAGACGAGCATGCGGATGCGGTTGCCGACGAGGTCCGGGTCGATGTGCTGGTAGAGGTCCGGGTCGACCTTGATCGCGGAGGCGTGCAGTCCGGCCTTGTGGGCGAAGGCGGAGACACCGACGTAGGGCTGGTGCGTCGACGGGGTCAGGTTCACGACCTCGGCGATGGCGTGCGAGACGCGGGTCATCTCGCGCAGCGAGCCCTCGGGCAGGACCTGCTTGCCGTACTTGAGCTCCAGGGCGGCGACGACGGGGAAGAGGTTGGCGTTGCCGACGCGCTCGCCGTAGCCGTTGGCGGTGCACTGGACGTGGGTGGCGCCCGCGTCGACGGCGGCGAGGGTGTTGGCGACGGCGCAGCCGGTGTCGTCCTGGGCGTGGATGCCGAGGCGGGCGCCGGTGTCCGCGACGACGGTGGAGACGACGGCCTGGACCTGGGCGGGCAGCATGCCGCCGTTGGTGTCGCACAGGATGACGACGTCGGCGCCGGCCTCGGACGCGGCGCGCACGACCGCCTTGGCGTACTCGGGGTTGGCGCGGTAGCCGTCGAAGAAGTGCTCGCAGTCGACGAAGACCCTGCGGCCCTGCGCGACGAGGTGGGAGACGGTGTCGCGGACCATCTCCACGTTCTCGTCGAGGGTGGTGCGCAGGGCGAGTTCGACGTGCCGGTCGTGGGCCTTGGCGACGAGGGTGATGACGGGCGCGCCGGACGCGAGGAGGGCGTTGACCTGCGGGTCGTCGGCGGCCTTGGCGCCCGCGCGGCGGGTGGCGCCGAAGGCGACGAGCTGGGCGTGCCGGAAGGTGATCTCCTCCTGGGCCCGCGCGAAGAACTCGGTGTCGCGCGGGTTGGCGCCGGGCCAGCCGCCCTCGATGAAGCCGACGCCGAAGTCGTCCAGGTGCCGCGCGATGGTCAGCTTGTCCGCGACGGTGAGGTTGATGCCTTCGCGCTGCGCGCCGTCGCGCAGCGTCGTGTCGAAGACGTGGAAGGAATCGTCGGGTGTGCTGGTTTCCGTCATGCTGATCTGGCTCCTGTGTCGGATCTCGGTCTACCGGAATGACCGGCTCCACCACCCCCAATGATCCCTCGCGCTCCGTGTCCGGCTGCAGTTGGGCCGGGAAACGAAAAAACCCCTCGCGGGTGCGAGAGGTCTGCGCGCGGGTCGAGGCGACGGTGTCCGCCCGTACGTGATGGATACGAGGCGGTCACTGCGGACCGGCGCGCCTGCTGCCAATAATCATGGCGAACGAGAGCACGGAGGCAGCTTGCCACGCTTTGCCGTGCCGTGGGGCGCCTGTCTCACGATGCGGGCGGCGTGTGGACGCGCCGCCCGCATGAGGGACCCGCACGAGAGATCCGCACGCCGGAGGCGTCAGCGCAGGTGGCGTACGAAGACGTCGTCGCCGTCGTTCGTGTCACCCGGAAGGAGTGTCGCGTCCGACGACGTGAAGGTGACGCGGGCGCCGTTGCGCGCGATGCCGCCGGGCAGGACGTCCGCCGTCGCGGCGCCGCCGCCGGCGTCCGGGGAGACGAGCGTGGTGGTGCCCTTCTTCAGGTCGCGGAGGTAGGTCGGCCACTCCTTGCCGTACTCGCTGCCGGCCTCGGTGAGTTCCGACATGTAGGTGAGGAAGCGGCCGTCGGCGCTGATCGCGGGCGAGCGGGTGTAGGCCTCGCCGGGGCCGCCCTGGGTGCCGTGGACGCGCTGGTTGCGGCCGGAGGCCACGTCGTGCACGAACACGTTCCAGGCCGCGTCGTTGTCGTCCGGCACGAGGTGGGTGTCCCGTGACTCGAAGACGACGGTGCGGCCGTCGCCGCTGATGGACGGCTTGAGGGACTCCTTCTCCGTCTTGGCGCCGTCGTGGGAGCGGTCGACCTGGGAGAGGCCGCCCGTGGTGCGGTCGCGCAGCCACAGGTCGCTCCAGTCGTCGCCGCGCGGTCCGTTGACGAAGGAGTTGGCGTAGACGACGTACCGGCCGTTGTCGCTGACGGTCGCCGAGTGGGCGTCGCGCTCACCGTCGCCGCCCGTGTACGGGTGGCTGACTTTCTCGGTGGTGCCGGTCCTCCGGTCGCGCAGGAAGACGGCCGTGCCGTCGAAGCGCGGCCCGTCCGTGTCGAAGACGGCGTAGCGCCCGTCGGCGCTGAGGGAGACGCTGCCCGCGCTGTCGCCGGGGTGGCCGTCGGGCAGCTCGACGTCGAGACGCTCGGTCTTCCCCGTCCTGCGGTCGTGGAGCCGTACGTCGCGGTCGGAGTAGGAGCCCGCGGGGCTGGAGACGAACGCGACGTAGCGGCCGTCGGCGCTCAGGGACGGGCCGCTGACCTGGCGCCCGTCGAGGGAGACGCGCTCCGTCTTCCCGGTGCGCAGATCCCGTACGAAGATGTCGCGCGCCCCGTTCGTGTCGCCGGCCACCAGGTCGGTCGCCTCGGAGTCGAAGGCCGCGAACCTGCCGTCGCGGCTGATCACGGCCCCTTCGGACCGGTCGTTCGCGGCGTGGCCCCCTGCGGTGACGCTAGCGCCCTCGGTGCGGGGCGCCACGGCCGCGTCGGCGGCGAAGGCGGCCGGCAGGGCGGTGACGGTGGCCGCGACGACGCCCGCGGCGGCGGCCAGCGCGATGCGCCTGCGATGGGTGCAGTACATGATCGAGTCCCCCGTTTTTCTGTTGCCTCGCTGTTCAGCGATGTTCGCGCTCCCCGGCCCGACACCGGGGCCCACCCGGATACAAGCGCACGGGAAAGAGGGAGGCAATCAGCCGGAGTGCGTACAACCTGAACGGGGGGCTAGGAGTCCGGGGCGAGCCCGGCGTCCAGGAACTCCTTGACGTGTACGAGGACTTGGTCCCGGCCCGTCCCCCGCAGCCCGATCGCCACGTGGATGGAGAACCCGTCGAGCAGCGCCCGCAGCCGGGACGCGAAGCGGTCGGGGTCGACCGTCCCGAACTCACCGCGCGAGACCCCCTCGGCGAGCAGCGCCACCAGGTCGCGGTGCCAGGCGCCCTCGATCGCGGCCTGCCGGTCGCGGCCCTCCTCGTCGGCGTTGAGGGACCGGTTCCAGACCTCCAGCCAGAGCGTCCAGTGCGGGTCGCCGACGGCGTCGGGGACGTACAGCTCGACGTAGGCGTCGAGGCGCTCGCGCGCCGTGCCCCGCCGTACGAGGAGCCGGCCGCGCTCGGCGCCGAGGCGGCCCTCGCTCCACTCCAGGGTGCGCAGGAGCAGCTCGTCCTTGGTGCGGAAGTAGTAGAGGAGATGGCCGGAGCTCATGCCGACCGCACGGCCGAGCGCGGCCATGGTCAGCTTCTCCAGGCCGCGCTCGGCGATCATCTCCATGGCGGCCGCCAACACGTCCTCACGCGGCGGGGCGTTCTTGCGCGCGCGGGCCTCACCGGCCATCCCGTACTCCTTGATCACACCTTCGGCTGCTGCTGGGTGATGCAGTGGATGCCACCGCCCCCCGCGAAGATCGTACGGGCGTCGACGAGCGTCACGGTCCGGTCGGGGAAGAGAGCGCGGAAGATGCCCGCCGCGATCTCGTCGTTCGGGTCGCCGAAGGCGCACAGGACGACGCCGCCGTTGCAGAGGTAGTGGTTGATGTACGAGTAGTCGACCCAGCCCTCGTCGTCCTTCAGGACGGTCGGCGCGGGCACCTCGACGATCCGCAGGGTGCGGCCGCGGGCGTCCTTCTGTCCGGTCAGGGCCGCGACGACCTCCTTGCTGACCTCGAAGTCGGGGTGGGCGGGGTCGCGCTGGGAGTGCACGAGGACGACGCCGGGCGCGGCGAAGGCGGCGACGATGTCGACGTGGCCGAGGGTGCCGAAGCCGTGGCCCGGGTAGTCGGCGGTGAGCCCGCGCGGCAGCCAGATCGCCTTGGTGGTGCCGAGGTGGGCGTGGACCTCCGCCTCCACCTGCTCCTTCGTCCAGCCGGGGTTGCGCTCGGGGCCGAGCTGCACGGTCTCGGTGAGCAGCACGGTGCCCTCGCCGTCGACGTGCAGGCCACCGCCCTCGTTGACCAGCTTCGAGGCGTACGTCCGCGCTCCGGCGAGGTCGGCGACGTACGCCCCGACCTTGGAGTCGTGGTCCCAGCGGGCCCACTCCTGGGCGCCCCAGCCGTTGAACGTCCAGTCGACGGCGGCGAGGCCGCCCTTGCCGTCGGTGAGGAACGTCGGCCCGATGTCCCGCATCCAGGCGTCGTCGAGCTCCCGCTCGGTCACCTCGATGTCCGGGCCGAGGAGCTCCGCGGCGTACGTGGACTGCGCGGGCCCGCACACGACGGTGACGGGCTCGAAGCGGCGTACGGCACGGGCGACGTCGGCCCACGCGAGACGCGACGCGTCGAGGCCCTCCGGGTCGTCGAACGTGGGGTTCGGGCACGGCCACGCCATCCATGTGCGCTCGTGCGGGGCCCACTCGGCGGGCATGCGGAAGCCGTCGGCGGCAGCGGTCATGGCGTACACCTTCAGTGAGGGGTGGGCGTGCAGGGGAACTATTTAGAGCATCACTCTAACGACGAAATCCGCATGCGGGAAGCGTTGACGCCAGCAGCACTTACACGTCACATTGAGCGCTGCTCAAACTTGGGGCAACCAATCGGGACCAGCGAGCGTCAGGGGCACCCTCATGCCGATAGAACAGCGCGGAGTCGACACCATCCCGGACGGGGAGCGCACCAGCGGCCCCCGCGATCTCGTGTCGATCCTCATCGGCTCGAACCTCTGCCTGGGGGTGATCGTCTTCGGCTGGCTGCCGGTGTCGTTCGGCCTCGGCTGGTGGGAGTCGGTGAGCTCGGTCGTGGCGGGCACGGTGATCGGCACGGCGCTGACCGCGCCGCTCGCCCTGGTCTCGCTGCGCACCGGCACGAACCTCTCCACGTCGTCCGGCGCCCAGTTCGGGGTGCGCGGCCGCCTCGTCGGCTCGGTCGTCGGCCTGCTCCTGTCCCTCGGCTACACCGCGCTCACCATCTGGATCGGCGGCGACGTGATGGTCGGCACGCTGCACCGCCTGCTCGGCCTGCCGGCCGGCGGACTCTCGTACTCCCTGGTCTACGCCCTGCTCGCGGCGGCCACCGTGACCGGCGCGGTCTACGGCTACCGCGTCCTGCTGCGCCTCTCCCGCGTCCTCGCCGTCGGCATGACGGCGCTGCTCGCCCTCGGCGTCGTCGCCTACGCCCCCGACTTCACGACCGCCGCGCTGCCCGGCGCCGGGGGCTACGCGCTCGGCTCGTTCTGGCCGACGTGGCTGCTCGCCCTGGTCGCCGCGGGCCTCTCGGGCCCGATCGCCTTCATCACGCTCCTCGGCGACTACACCCGCTACATCTCCCCGGCCCGGCACAGCTCCCGCGCGGTCCTCGGCGCGGCCTGGGCCGGCCTGCTCGCGGGGCTCCTGGTCCCCCAGCTCTTCGGCACGTTCACGGCGTACGCGGCCCGCGCCGCGCTCGACTACGCGGGCGGACTCGTCGACGCCTCCCCCGGCTGGTACCTGGTCCCGCTGCTCCTCGCAGCCTCCGCCGGGTCGGTGGGCAACGCGGGCCTGATGCTCTACTCCATGGGCCTCGACCTGGACGCGATCCTGCCCCGCGCGTCCCGCGCCCGCGCCACGTACACGGTCGCCGCCGTCGCCACCGCCTGCGTCTTCGTCGGCCACTACGCGTGGGAGGCGCAGGACGCGATGACGTCCTTCGTACTGCTCCTCACCGCGATCGGCACACCGTGGGCGGTGATCACCCTCATCGGCTTCGCGCGCTGCCGCGGGGAGTACGACGCGGACGCCCTCCAGGTCTTCAACCGCCGCTCCCGGGGCGGCGTCTACTGGTACCGCTCCGGCTGGAACACGCGGGCCACGACGGCCTGGGCGCTCGGCGCGACGGTCGGCGTCCTCGCCGTCTCGCTCCCCTCGTACGAGGGTCCGCTCCTCCCCCTGACCGGCGGGGTCGACTGCAGTTTCCTGCTCTCGGGCGTGGTGGGCGGCGCGGGCTACCTGGCGCTGACGGCACGGGAGCGGCGGGCTGTCGCACCCCTTGATCAAGTAGCCTGAACCCATGGAAGAACTCATAGGACTTGGTGTCCGCGCGGCGAAGAGCGCGGGTACGGCAGTGCTCTCCGCGGTGGACGCCCTGACGAGCGGCCCGCTCACGCCGGTGGGCTCGAACACACCGAAGCCGGAGGACGAGAAATCCGACGACAAGCCGGACCCGGAGCCCCGCTCCTAGGGTCCTAGGGACCAGCGAAGCCGCCGAGGGGCGCGGGGAACTGCGCGAACAGCCCCCACCGGCCCGGGGTTCACAGGGGCGCGGGGAACTGCGCGAGCGCCTCCCGCCGTGCCGGGCTTTACAGGGGCGCGGGGAACTGCGCGAACAGCCCCCACCGGCCCGCACCCGTCAGCGGACGGAGAACAGCCCCGCAGGCGCAAGCCGCGGGGCTGAAGTCGGAGTCACGCGCCGCCGAGCCCGTGCATCCAGCCGTGCTGGTCCGCGGCCTTGCCCCGCTGGATGTCGAGCAGCGCCTCGCGCAGCCTCAGCGTGACCTCCCCCGGCTGCCCACCGCTCTGCTGCCACTCCCCCGCGTTGCACTTGACCGTGCCGACAGGCGTGATGACCGCCGCCGTGCCGCAGGCGAAGACCTCGGTGAGGGTGCCGTTCTCGGAGTCGGCCTTCCACTGGTCGATGGAGACACGCGCCTCCTCCGACTCGTAGCCGAGGTCACGCGCGACCGACAGCAGGGAGTCGCGGGTGACGCCCGCCAGCAGTGAGCCCGTCAGCGTGGGCGTGACGATCTTGTTCCCGTACACGAAGTACAGGTTCATGCCGCCCAGCTCCTCGACCCACTTGTGCTCGACGGCGTCGAGGTAGGCGACCTGGTCGCAGCCCTTCGCCGCCGCCTCGGCCTGCGCGAGCAGCGACGCGGCGTAGTTGCCGCCGGTCTTGGCGTCGCCCATGCCGCCGGGCACGGCACGCACGCGGTCCTCGGAGAGCCAGATGGAGACGGGCTTCACGCCACCGGGGAAGTACGCGCCGGCGGGCGAGGCGATGACGACGAAGAGGTACTCGTTGGCGGGCTTCACGCCCAGGCCGACCTCCGTTGCGATCATGAAGGGCCGCAGGTAGAGGGATTCCTCGCCGCCGTGTGCCGGAACCCAGGCGATGTCCTGCTGCACGAGCAGGTCGCACGCCTCGATGAACGTCTCGACGGGCAGCTCGGGCATGCCGAGGCGACGCGCGGAGGACTGGAAGCGGCGGGCGTTGGCGTCCGGGCGGAACGTCGCCACCGTGCCGTCGGGCTGCCGGTAGGCCTTGAGGCCCTCGAAGATCTCCTGGGCGTAGTGCAGGACGTTCGTCGCCGGGTCCAGGGAGAGCGGGCCGTACGGCACGAGCTGACCGTCGTGCCAGCCGCGGCCCTCCGTCCACTTGATCGTCACCATGTGGTCGGTGAAGTGGCGTCCGAACCCGGGGTTCGCCAGGATCGCCTCGCGCTCGGCGGTGGCCAGCGGCGTCGATGAGGGCTTGAGCTCGATGCTCGGCGTCGTCGTCATGAGTACTTCGTCCTTCACGTGTGATGGTGACGGACCGCGCTCACATTCGTACGCCCAGTACTAGGACGTCCGAGTTTCCCTGCTGCTGTCACGGCCCCTCGTTCGATTATCGCTCGTGGGGTCCCGAGGGAGAAACGGCATGATTGCGGCCCGGGGGTCGATGGTGACACCCGGGGCCGCGTACGAGAAGCCGCCGGGGTGTCCCTTGTGGCCCGGCGGCTTCTCTTCGATCTTCGAGCTACCGGGTCAGCGTGCTACCCGTACGGCGAGCGCGTCGCCGATCTGCTCGGTGGTGCGGACCGTCTCGCCGCGCTCCGCGAGGTCGGCGGAGACCGCCTCATCGATGCGCGCGGCCTCGGCCTCGTACCCGAGGTGGCGCAGGAGGAGGCCGACGGAGAGGACCGTGGCGGACGGGTCCGCCTTGCCCTGGCCCGCGATGTCCGGGGCCGAGCCGTGCACCGGCTCGAACATGGACGGGAACTCGCGGCTCGGGTTGATGTTGCCGGAGGCGGCGACGCCGATGCCGCCGGAGACGGCCGCGGCGAGGTCGGTGATGATGTCGCCGAAGAGGTTGTCGGTGACGATCACGTCGAAGCGGCCGGGGTCGGTGACGAGGTAGATCGTCGCGGCGTCGACGTGGATGTAGTCGGTGGTGACCTCGGGGAACTCCTTGGCCACCCGGTTGAACACGTTGGTCCAGAGGTGACCGGCGTACGCGAGCACGTTGTTCTTGTGGACCAGCGTCAGCTTCTTGCGCGGGCGGGCCTGCGCGCGGGCGAAGGCGTCACGGACCACGCGCTCCACACCGAAGGCGGTGTTGACGGAGACCTCGGTGGCCACCTCGTGCGGCGTCCCGGTGCGGATCGAGCCGCCGTTGCCCGTGTACGGGCCTTCGGTGCCCTCGCGCACGACGACGAAGTCGATCGCGGGCTGCCCCTTGAGGGGCGTCGCGACGCCCGGAAGCAGCTTCGAGGGCCGCAGGTTGACGTGGTGGTCGAAGAGGAAGCGGAGCTTCAGCAGGAAGCCGCGCTCCAGGACGCCGGACGGGACCGAGGGGTCGCCGATGGCACCGAGCAGGATCGCGTCGTGCTGCTTGAGCTCTTCGACGTCGGCGTCGGTGAGGGTCTCACCGGTCGCGTGGTACCGCTTGGCACCGAAGTCGAATTCCCTCGTCTCGAGCTTCACATCCTGCGGAAGCACGGCGTTGAGGACCTTGAGCCCCTGGGCCACGACCTCTTGGCCGATGCCGTCTCCGGGGATGACTGCGAGATTGATGCTGCGAGAACTGGCCGACATGCAAGCACCGTACTCTTCGTCCCACGGGATGACATGGCGTGTCCGGCATGCGGACAGCCGCCTCATGGACGGCTTCTGTTCACCCGGGTGTGGGGCGGGAGTTGGGCCCCGCTGGGAAGTTCCCTGCCATGGACACTCCCGATGTCGGCATTCCGGAGCGGCTCGCGGCCCGGATGAGCATGCCCGAACAGCACGAGTACCTGCGCGCGAGGTTCTCCCGCCGCAAGGTCCTCGCCCGTTCGTTCGCGACGGCGGGGGCGGTGGGCGGGGTGGGCCTGCTGGCCGGCGGTTCCGGCGGTTCCGGCGGTACCGGCACCGCGAACGGCTCGTCGGGCGCCGCCGCCATGGGCACGAGCGGCGCGAACGCACCGGTGCGCGTGAACGGCGGGTTCGTGGCGCCGTTCGGCCGGCACCTCGCCTTCGGCGCCGACCCGAAGACGCAGATGCGGATCTCCTGGCAGGTGCCGCTCGCCGTCACGTCCCCCTACGTACGCGTGGGCACGAAGCCCTGGGAGCTCGATCGGAAGATCGAGGCGGAGGTGCGCGACCTGCACACCCCGTCGCTGTCGAAGAAGCTGCCCGCGGTCGAGCAGTACTACCTGCACGCGGCGCTCGACGGCCTGCGGCCCGGCACGACGTACTACTACGGTGTGGGCCACGACGGCTTCGACCCGGCGTCGCCCGAGCGGACGGCGACGGTCGGCACGTTCAGGACCGCGCCCGCGCGCCCGGAGAAGTTCGTCTTCACGGCCTTCGGCGACCAGGGCGTCAGTTACCACGCGCTCGCCAACGACCAGGTGATCCTGGGCCAGAACCCGTCGTTCCACCTGCACGCGGGCGACATCTGCTACGCGGACACCACCGGGCACGGCAAGGAGTCGGACACCTACGACGCGCGTGTGTGGGACACCTTCCTCGCCCAGACGGAGTCCGTCGCGAAGTCGGTGCCGTGGATGGTGACCACCGGCAACCACGACATGGAGGCGTGGTACTCGCCGAACGGATACGGCGGGCAGCGCGCCCGCTGGTCGCTCCCCGAGAACGGCTTCGATCCCGAGAACGCGCCGGGCGTCTACTCCTTCCGGTACGGGAACGTCGGCGTCGTCGCACTCGACGCCAATGACGTCTCGTACGAGATCCCCGCCAACAAGGGCTACACGGAAGGGAAGCAGACCGCCTGGCTCGACCGGCGCCTGCGCGAGCTGCGCGCGGACGACACCGTCGACTTCGTGGTCGTCTTCTTCCACCACTGCGTGTACTCGACGTCGACGCACGCCTCCGACGGCGGGGTGCGCGACGCGTGGCTCGACCTGTTCACGAAGCACCAGGTGGACCTGGTCGTCAACGGCCACAACCACGTGTACGAACGCACGGACGCCATCAAGAACGGCGAGGTCGGCAAGCCCGTGCCGGTCGGCGCGTCGACCGATCCGACGCGCGACGGCATCGTGTACGTCACCGCGGGCGGCGCGGGCAAGGACCTGTACGGCTTCGGTCCGGGAGTGAAGGACAGCTACGAGGGCAACGTCCACGATCACGACAGCATCGTGACCTTCCACTGGACGAGGTCACGCCGTCCCGACCCGGACACCGTGGAGTGGTCGCGGGTGCGCTACACCGGCTTCTCGTTCCTCGCGGTCGAGGTGACGGCCGGCGCGCGCCCCATGCTCTCGGTCTCCGCGCTCGCCGAGAACGGCGAACGCATCGACCACTTCGAGGTCGTACGCGGGAGGCGGTGAGTCGTACGCGGGACGCGGCGACCCGCTCGCGGCTCAGTGCCCCGTCTCGCCGCCGTTGTCCCGGCGGTCGAGGGCGCGCTGGAGGGCCGCGGCGGCGTTCCTGCGCTCGGCGTCGCTGGTGCGGGAGGTGTGACGGACTCGGCGGGCGGTCGTCTCGGCCATGGGAAATCCACTCCTTGAGGGAAGGGTGTGTTCGTTCGAGACGCCGGGGGCGGACGGCGGAGCGGCAGGGTTCGCCTGCGTGCGGCTCCGGCTCACGACCGCCATTCGCTGGATCGAGCGAGACGTTCGGCTTCTTCCAAGCTAAGGGAGAACGGAGCGTCTGTCTCCACAGTTACTCGGACTTCCTACTATCTGAGACGGCTTCACGCGCGTGCCGCTCTGAGCGCGCGGATCAGCGCCCGGACGGCTACCGAAAACGCCAGCTCAGGGGTGGTGACGTAGCCCACGGAGCGCGTCGGGCGCTCTGTTCCGAGATCGGTGATCTCCACGGTGTCCGGTGCTCCGGTCAGGGAGAGGGCAGGCATGATCGCCATACCGTGACCGTTGCTCACCATCGAGAGCACCGCTCCGTCGTCCTCGGTCAGGACGGTCGCCGGGGGGATCCAGTCCTGCCGGCGCCACCACTCCCGTGTGTAGGAGCCGCAGTTCTCGTGCCAGTCCACCAGCGGCAGCGAGCGCGGGTCGGGGTGGCCCGCCGGGTGCACCAGCGAGTACGGCTCTTCGAGGAGTACGTCGCCGACGAGTCCGGCCGGCACCGGCGAGGTGCCCCCGAACGTCGCGATCCCCACATCGGCGCGCCCCTCGGCGACCTCGCCCGCCGTGCCCGCGCCCAGCTCGCGCACCACCCGCACCTCCGGCCTGATCCCGGGATGGCTCGCGGCCAGGCGGTCCAGGGCGGCCGGCAGCAGATGCAGGGCGGCGCTGCGGAACGCGGCGATGCGCAGCGTCCCTTCCGTCGCGCTCCCCCCGGTACCGCCGTCGCCCCGGGCGGCCCCGCGCGCCTCCGCGACCAGCGTGTCGAGCAGCCGCAGCACGCGCCGGGCGTGCGCGGCCGCGGCGGCCCCCGCGGGGGTGGGCGTCGCGCCCTTCCTGCCCCGCTCGAACAGCACGGCTCCGACCTTGCGTTCCGTGCCGCGGATGGAGTGCGAGACGGCGGACTGGGTCAGGCCCAGGGCCTGCGCGGCGGCCGAGAACCCGCGCTCGCGGTCGACCGCGACCAGGACGCGGAGCTCGTGCGGCGCGAGATCGGCGGGCGTCGTCGTCCGGGACAATCGGGCTCACCTGCTTCTATGAGGACCCTTCATGGTCCGGGCCGTTCCATGAGCGCAACCCGCTCCCCGGTCGGCGCATTCCTGCCTACCGTCACGGACATGACCGACACCGCGCTCACCGTGCACCAGACGTCCCGGCCCCACGGCTTCCCCACCGCGGACCACTTCGCCTTCGTGGAGTCGCCGCTCCCCCGCCCCACACCCGGCACCGCCCTGGTCGAAGGCCTCTACTGGTCCGTCGACCCGTACCACCGCGAGATGATGGACGGCGACTTCGCGCTCCACGCCCCGCTGGAGGGCCGCACCATCGGCCGCGTCGTCGAGTCCCGCGACCCCGCCCTCGCCGAGGGAGACATCGTCGCCCACCGCCAGGGCTGGCGCACGCACGCCGTGGTCACCCCGGACGAGGTGCGCAGGCTCCCCCGCTTCGACGGCGTGCCCCTCTCCGCGCACCTGGGCATCCTCGGCGGCACGGGCCTCACCGCCTACGTCGGCCTCACCCGCATCGCCGAACTCCGCGAGGGCCAGGACCTGTTCGTCTCCGCGGCGGCGGGCGGGGTCGGCACGGCCACCGGACGGCTTGCCCGGCTCATGGGCGCGGGACGCGTGGTGGGCAGCGCGGGCACGGCGGCGAAGGCGGCGTACCTCACCGAACACGTCGGCTACGACGAGGTCTTCGACTACCACGCGGGCCCGGCCGCCGACCTCCTCGCGAAGGCGGCGCCCGACGGCATCGACCTGTACGTCGACAACGTGGGCGGCGAACACCTGGAGGCCGCGATCTCCTCGCTGCGCGAGCGCGGGCGGATCGTACGGGTCGGCACGATCGCCCAGTACAACGCGACGGGCGCGCCCTACGCGCTGCGCAACCTCCCCGACATCGTCGAGAAGAGCCTCCGCATGGAGGGCTTCCTGGTGCGCGACTACTACGAACTGCAGGAGGAGCTGTACGACGTCGTGGTGCCGCACCTGCGGAGCGGACGGGTCGGCCTCGACGAGACGGTGGCGGAGGGGTTCGAGGGGATCGTGGGCGCGTTCCTGGGGATGCTGCGGGGCGAGAACCTCGGAAAGATGATCGTCCGCGCGGCGACCGACCTGTAGGCGCCGCCCGTACACGTCACTGCACGTCAGTACACGTCCCCGTCACGCCAGTCGATGAGGAGCTCGTGCGCCGGATCGAGGTCCGCGCCCCAGAGCAGCGGGGGCTCCTCGTCGGGCATGTGGACCACGCCCGTCGGCCCGAGCGTGCCGACGGCGCCCTTCCACTCCTGCCAGCCGCGCGACAGATAGAGCCGCGCTCCGTCGTCGGACGCGGACAGCGCGCCGAGTTCGTACGCCGCGTCGATGACCTGTTCCAGGGCGCCCATGATCTGTCCGCCGAGACCTTGCCGTTGCCGGTCGGGCCGGACGGCGACCGCTTCGACGTACCCGATCCGCAGGGAACGCCCGTCGTGCAGGATCCGCCGCTGCACCACGGCACCGTGGGCGAGCAGTTGACCCGCTCCGTCGTGGATGAGGGCGTGGACGCCGCCGAGTCCGTGCTCCCAGTCGTGGTCGCTGAAGTCGCCGTCGAAGGCGTCGTCCATCAGGGCGCGCGCGTCCCGGAGCTCGGCCGCCGTCAGATCACTGGTGTGGGCTCTGCGCAGGGTGTTCACGTCCCCACGGTACTCAGGCCGCATCTGAGTACGCACCCCGATTTGCGCGCGCCCGGACAGCGGCAGAGTCAGTGCCATGAACGGCCTCTACGCTCTCAAGCCCTGGTACGCGGACAAGTTGTCCGGCGTGCGTGCGGCGCTCGTCCGCCGCGAGGTGTCTCCGGACACCCTGACGCTGGCGGGCGTCGCCTGCGCGGCGGGTGCCGCCGTCGCGCTCGCCACCCTGCCCGCCGGGTACGCGGCACCGCTGGTGGCCCTGCTCCTCGCCGGGCGCCTGGCCTTCGCGAACCTGGACGGCGCGCTGGCCCGTGACACGGGCCGTACGACGCGCAGGGGCGCGCTCCTCAACGAACTGGGCGACCGTGCGGCCGACTTGATCGTCCTCGCGGGCTTCCTGCCGCTGGCACCGCTGTGGCTGGTGGCGACGGCGGCCCTCGCGGCGACGCTCCCTTCCTGGGTGTCCCTGGCGGGTGCGGCGGCGGGCGCGGACCGCCTGAACGGCGGCCCGGTCGGCAAGACGGAACGCTGCGCGCTGGTCGTGGTGGCGGCGGCGTCCGGGTGGACGGTGCCGGTCCTCGCGGTCCTCGCCGCGGGCTCCGCGCTGACGGCGGTCCTTCGCCTGGCACGCCTGTGGCGCGAGCTGGGCGGTGCGCGATGAGTGCGGCGGTTGTCGTGGGAGGAGTGGTGGGGGACGTGGTGGGGCGGGCCGTGCCCGTCGTGGCCGGGGCACTCGGGGCCGGCGGGGTCGCTGTCGCCGCGTTGCCCTCACGGGTGCGGATGCGGGCCGAGCTGCGCAAGCGGTGGCGGACCTGGGCGCTTGCCGCGCCGCTGTTCCTCGGGGCGTTCCTCGTGGGTGGGGCGGGGGCGTTCGTGCTCGCGGCCGGGCTCGGGGTGGTCGCGGTCGGCGAGTACGCGCGGATGGCGGCGCTGCCCCACGGGGAGCGGGTGGTGCTCGGGGGCGCGGCGGTGGCCGTGCCCGGCATCGCATGGGCCGCGCCCGGCGCCCTCGGCCTGCGGGCGGTCTGCGTGCTCCTGATCGCGGCCGCCGCGGTGGCGCTGTTCTGCGGGGACGCGGACGAAGGCTTCACGCGCGCGTGCCGCACGCTGTTCGGGCTCCTGTGGATCCCGGTCCCACTGAGCGGGCTCGTCCTGCTCGGCGACACCGCGGTGGCCGTCGGCGTCGCCGTGGCCATCGGTGACGTGGGCGCGTGGTGCGGCGGCACCGCGCTCGGCCGCACCGGCCCGCTCGCCCGCGCGCTCTCTCCGCTCTCCCCCAACAAGACCTGGGCCGGCGTCGCGGGAGCCGCGGCCGCGACGGCGGCCGCACTGGCCGCGGTCGGTGCGTTCACCCCGGCCCTCTGGGCCGCCGTCCTCGTCGGCTGCGTCCTCGGCGACCTCCTGGAGTCGATGGTCAAGCGCGAGGCGGGCGTGAAGGACGCGGGCTCGTGGCTGCCCGGCTTCGGCGGCCTGCTCGACCGGATCGACTCGCTGCTGGTGGCGCTGTTGCTGACGATGGTGGTGACCCTGTGAGTACGTCTTCCGCAATTGGCTCTTCCTCACCTGACTCTTCCTCACCTCGCTTTACCCCAACTCGCCCCGCCCGCCCGGCAGCCACGCCCCGCGCACCGCGCCGCGCCGCCCTCCCCGCGCTCCTCCGCCGCGCCTTGTGGTGGACCCTGCTCACCCTCACCGGAGGCGTGGAGCGCCGCGGACGCCTGCCGCGCGGCGGCTGTGTCGTCGTCGCCAACCACTCCTCGCACGCGGACACCGCCGCCCTGCTGGCCGCCCTCGACGCCCGCCACTCCCCCGCGATCGGCGCGGCCGCCGACTACTGGTTCGCCTCGCCGTGGCGCCGCCGGATCTGCAGCCGCCTCGCCGCGGGGTTCCCGGTGCGCCGCACGGGCGGCGGCATGGACGACCTCCTGACCAGGGCCGACGCGCTGCGCGCGGGCAGCGCCGTGGTCCTTTTCCCCGAGGGCACCCGCGGGCGCGACGGCGAACTGGGCTCGTTCCACCGCGGCGCCCTCGTCCTCGCGGAGCACGCGGGCGTGCCCGTCGTACCGGTGGCCATCGCGGGCACGGACCGTCTGCTGCCCAAGCACGGCAGGCTCCGCCCCGCGCTGGTCCGCGTCGCCGTCGGCGCGCCGCTGCCCGCGTCGGCCACCCCGGCCGAGGCCCGCGACGCGGTGGCGGCGCTGCATCGGCGTACGACGGAAGAGCCGTTGGCGGACTCGGTGACGCGCAAGCGGGTCGCCGCGGTCGCGGGCTCCCGCTGGGGACTGCTCGCCGGTTTCCTCTGGGCGGGCGCGGAGGCGCTGAGCTGGCCGCTGATGCCGGAGCTGTTCCTCGCGATCGCGTGCGTCGCGGTGCCGCGCCGAGCGCTGAAGCTGTCGCTCGCGGCGCTCGCGGGCAGCCTGGCCGGCGGGCTTCTCGCGCTGCAACTCGCCGCGTCCGGCGTGCAGTTGCCACAACCTCTGACCACGGACCGGATGCGCGCCGAGGTGCGCCACGAGCTCGCCGTCGAATCCGCCGCGGCGGTCCGCCACCAGCCGTGGAACGGCATCCCCTTCAAAGTGTACGCACGCGAGGCGGGACGCGCCGACGTCGCCCCGTCCGACTGGCTGACCCGCTCGGCCCTCTCACGCGGCGCCCGCACCCTCACCGTGGGCCTCGCCTTCGGCGCCTTCGGCTTCCTCGCCCACCGACACCGCCGCCGCTACCCCCTGTATCTCGCCCTGCTCGGCACCGGTTTCACCGTGGGCCTCGCCCTGATCGTGACGGGCTGGAGCTGATCGCTATTGGTCTGCACCATGGCGCGGACACCGTCCCGCGCAGCAGAATCGGAGCATGTCTGACACCGAGCAGCAGCGAGAGTGGACCCCCATCCATGGCGAGCCCTACAGCTCCGTCCCGTACCGCCCGGACCGCATGCCCCCAGCCGAATCCCTGGCGCATTCCGCCGAGTTGAGGGAGCGGATGCGGGAGCGCCGCACCGTGCGGCAGTTCGCTCCGGACCCCGTGCCCGCACAGGTCGTGCGGGACGCCATCGCGTGCGCGGCGACCGCGCCGTCCGGCGCGCATCAGCAGCCGTGGACGTTCGTCCTCGTCCAGGACCCGGAGGTCCGCCGCCGCATCCGTGAGGCCGCGGAGCACGAGGAGCAGATCTCGTACGACGGACGCCTCGGCGAGGAGTGGCTCGCGGCCCTGCGCCCCCTCGGCACGGACGAGGTGAAGCCGCACCTGACGGACGCGCCCGCCCTGATCGTCGTCTTCCAGCAGCGGTACTGGCTGGGCGAGGACGGCACCAAGCACAAGCATTACTACGTCGACGAGTCGGTCGGCATCGCGGTGGGGATGCTGCTGTCCACCCTGCACCTGTCGGGCCTCGCCGCGCTGATCCACACGCCGAGCCCGATGCGGTTCCTGCGGGAGGTGCTCGGCCGCCCGGAGAACGAGAAGGCGTTCGCGGTGATCCCGGTGGGATATCCGGCGGCGGACTGCCGGGTCCCCGATCTCGTACGGAAGTCGCTGGATCAGGTGCTCGTGGAGGTCTGAGCGGAGACCAACAGCTCGGTGAGCGCCGGGTAGTCGGTGTAGCCCGCCGCGCCGTGCGTGTACAGGTGGGCTTCGTCGATGTCCTGGAGGGGTGCCCCGGCGGCGAACCGTTCCGGCAGGTCCGGGTTGGAGATGAACCCCCGCCCGTACGACACGAGGTCGGCGAGGCCGGACGCGAGGACGGCCTCGCCCGCCTCCCGCGTCGTCGGGTCGCCGTTCTCGCCGACGTTGCCGATGAGGACGCCGTGCCAGCGGGGCCGCAGGTCGGCGAGGGCCGGGTAGCGGTCGTTGTCGGTGAGGTGGAGGTAGGCGAGGCCGAGCCCGTCGATCTCGTCGAGCAGCGCGCGGTAGACGGGCCCGGGGTCGGCCTCGGCCATGCCGAACTGCGGGTTGCCCGGTGAGAGCCGCAGCCCGAGCCGTGCGGCTCCGATGGCGTCGGCGACGGCGCGGACCACCTCGACGGCGAAGCGGATGCGGTCGGCGACGGAGCCCCGCCCGTACTCGTCGTCGCGGAGGTTGGTGTTGTCGGCGAGGAACTGGTGGATCAAGTAGCTGTTGGCGCCGTGCAGTTCGACCCCGTCGAAGCCGGCGGCGGCGGCGTTGCGGGCGGCGTCCACGAAGTCCTGGACCGCCGTGCGGATGTCGTCGCGGGTCATCTCGCGCGGAGCGACGTAGTCGGGCTTGGTGCCGTCCGGGCCGTGCGCGTGGCCGGGCGGCGTGACGGCCGACGGCCCGAGGGGCAGGTCCCCGTCGATGCGGGCCAGGGGGTGGCCGTTGCGGCCGCCGTGCATCAGCTGGGCGTAGACGCGGCCGCCCGCGGCGTGCACGGCGTCGGTGACCCGCCGCCATCCCGCGATGTGGGCGGCGGTCTGCAGTCCGGGGTAGCGCCAGCCGCTCTGGCCGCGGCTGCTGGGCCAGATGCCCTCGGTGACGATGAGCCCGGCGCTCGCGCGCTGGGCGTAGTGGTCGGCGACGACCGGCAGCGGGGTGCCGTCGGCCGCGGCGCGTGCCCGGGTCATGGGGGCCATCACCATGCGGTTGGGGAGGAGGCCGAGGGGGCCTGCGGAATAGGGGGAGAGAAGCGAGGTGTTCGTCATGCCGGAACGGTAGAAGCTGACACCGGTGTGAGATTCAAGTACGGGATTCACGTACGAAGGGGCGCGGGCACATGAGGATCGGCGAGCTGGCGAAGCGTACCGCTGTGGGCGAGCGGTCCCTGCGCTACTACGAGGAGCAGGGCCTGCTGTACGCGGACCGCACCCCGGGCGGCCACCGCGACTACCCGGAGTCCGCGGTGGACCGCGTCGTCCACATCCAGGAGCTGTTCGCGGCGGGCCTGTGCAGCGCGAAGATCGTCCAGCTGCTGCCGTGCATGCGGGACAAGGACGGCGGGCCGTCGGAGAAGGCCACGCCGTGGCTGGTCGACGAGCTGACGAAGGAGCGGGCCCGCATCGACCGCCAGGTGGAGGACCTGTTGCGGGCAAGAGAGGTCCTGGACGAGGTCATCACGGCGGCGTCCCCCTCTCTCGAAGGCCGCTGAGGGCTCGCGTACCGTCGGGATCATGAACTCAACTCCCTCCCGCAGGACCCTCCTTGGCGCCACGGCCGCCGCCCCCGTGTTCCTCTCGGTGCCCGGCACCGCGCACGCGGCGCCCTCGGCGGATGCCGGGCGGCGGCTGCGCGAGCTCGAAAAGGGCTACCCGGGCCGCATCGGCCTGCACGCCCTGAACACCGGAACCGGCGCGACCCTCGGCTACCGCGCGGACGAACGCTTCGCGATCGCCTCGACGTTCAAGGTGCTCGCCGCGGCTGCGATCCTGCGCAGGGCGCGCGAGGAGGAGCCCGGCCTGCTCGACGCAGTGATCCGGTACGGGCGTGACGACATCGTCTCCGCCTCGCCGCGGACCGAGCTGCACCTGGCGACGGGCATGACGGTCCGGGAACTGTGCGACGCCACCCTCACGTACAGCGACAACACGGCCGCCAACCTGATGATGCGCAGGCTCGGCGGGCCGCGCTCCATCACCCGGTTCGCCCGCTCCCTCGGCGACTCCCGCACCCGCCTCGACCGCTGGGAGCCGGACCTCAACTCCAACGTCCCCGGTGACCCGCGCGACACGACCACACCCGCGTCGATGACCGCGAACCTGCGCAAGCTCGTCCTCGGCGACGCGCTGGCCCCGCTCGACCGCGACCAGCTCATCCGGTGGCTCCTGGAGAACACCACCGGCGACAAGCGCATCAGGGCCGGCCTCCCCCCGGGCTGGCGGGTCGGCGACAAGACCGGCACGCCCGCGTACGGCGGGGTCAACGACGTCGCCGTGGCCTGGCCCCCGCAGGGCGGCGCTCCCCTGATCGTCTCCGTCTACTCGACGCGTCTCGACCCGGACACCCCCGGTGAGGACCGCATCGCGGCGGACATGACCCGCATCGCCGTGGACACGCTCGTCCGAGACGGGGCCACGGGCATGGCACCCCGGACATGACACCGCCTCCGACCGGGGTGGGGCCCAGGTCGGAGGCGGGGTTCGGGGGCGGGCCGCGGGGGGGCCCGCCGGGAGGGCGTCAGCCCATGTGCGGGTAGCCGTACTCGGTCGGCGGGACCAGCGTCTCCTTGATGGCGCGGGTCAGCGTCCACCGCTGGAGGTTCTGCGGGGCACCGGCCTTGTCGTTGGTGCCGGAGGCGCGGCCGCCGCCGAAGGGCTGCTGGCCGACGACGGCGCCGGTCGACTTGTCGTTGATGTAGAAGTTGCCCGCGGCGTAGCGGAGCTTCTCCATCGTGTACGCGGCGGCGGCGCGGTCGCCCGCGATGACCGAACCGGTGAGCGCGTAGTCCGACGCCGACTCCATCTGGGTCAGCATCTCGTCGTACTTGTCGTCCTCGTACACGTGCACGGCGAGGAACGGACCGAAGTACTCCGTCGTGAAGACCTCGTTGGCCGGGTCGGTGCACTCGACGACGGTCGGGCGCACGAAGTAGCCGACCGAGTCGTCGTAGGTGCCGCCCGCGATGATCGTGCAGGTGTCGTCGGACTTGGCGCGGTCGATGGCCGCCTTGTTCTTGGCGAACGCGCGCTCGTCGATGACGGCGCCGATGAAGTTCGACAGGTCGGTGACGTCACCCATCTTGATGCCGTCGACCTCGGCCGCGAACTCCTCCTTGAACCCGTCGTTCCAGATGGAGGCCGGGATGTAGGCGCGCGAGGTCGCGGAGCACTTCTGGCCCTGGAACTCGAAGGAGCCGCGGGTCAGCGCGGTCTTCAGGATCGCGCGGTCGGCGCTCGGGTGCGCGACGACGAAGTCCTTGCCGCCGGTCTCGCCGACGAGACGCGGGTAGGTGCGGTACTTCGCGATGTTCTCGCCGACCGTCTTCCACAGGTGCTGGAAGGTCGGGGTCGAGCCGGTGAAGTGGATGCCGGCCAGGTCGCGGTGGTTGAGGGCGACCTCGGAGACGGCGATGCCGTCACCGGTGACGAGGTTGATGACGCCCTTGGGCAGGCCCGCCTCCTCCAGGAGCTGCATGAGCAGCACGGCGGCGTGCGTCTGCGTCGGGGACGGCTTCCACACGACCACGTTGCCCATCAGGGCCGGGGCGGTGGGGAGGTTGCCCGCGATGGCGGTGAAGTTGAACGGCGTGATCGCGTAGACGAAGCCCTCGAGCGGGCGGTGGTCCAGGCGGTTCCAGACGCCGGTCGCGTTGGCCGGGGGCTGCTCGGCGAGGAGGTCACGGGCGTACTTCACGTTGAAGCGCCAGAAGTCGACGAGCTCGCACGGGGTGTCGATCTCGGCCTGCTGCGCGGTCTTCGACTGACCGAGCATCGTCGAGGCGGCCAGCGTCTCGCGCCACGTCGTGGAGAGCAGCTCGGCGGCGCGCAGGATGATCGCGGCACGGTCGTCGAAGGACATCGCGCGCCACGCGGGGGCGGCGGCCAGGGCGGCGTCGATCGCGTCCTGGGCGTCCTGCTGGGTGGCGCCGCGGCCGGTGCCGATGACGGCCTGGTGGTTGTGCGGCTGCACGACCTCGAAGGGCTCGCCGCCGCCGAGGCGCTTCTCGCCGCCGATGGTCATCGGCAGCTCGATGGGGTTCTCGGCGAGCTCCTTGAGCTTGGTCTCGAGGCGGGCACGCTCCGGGGAACCGGGGGCGTAGCCGTGCACCGGCTCGTTGACCGGCGCGGGGACCTGGGTCACAGCGTCCATGAGTTCCGTATCTCCTTAAGGGGGGTCGGGGGAAAGGGAGCTCAGCCCTTGGTGAGGTCAGCCCTTGGTGAGGATGGAGCGGCCGAAGAAGAGGAGGTTCGCCGGCTTCTCCGCGAGACGGCGCATGAAATAGCCGTACCAGTCGGTGCCGTAGGCGGTGTACACCCGCATGCGGTGGCCCTCGGCGGCGAGCCGCAGGTGCTCGTCGCTGCGGATGCCGTACAGCATCTGGAATTCGTACTCGTCCAGTTTGCGCCCCGCGCGCCGCGCGAGCTCCTGCGCGATGGAGATCAGGCGCGGGTCGTGGGATCCGATCATCGGGTACCCGTCACCCTCCATGAGGATGCGCGTGATCCGCACGTACGCCTTGTCGATCTCGGCCTTGTCCTGGTACGCGACCTCGGCGGGCTCCTTGTAGGCGCCCTTCACGATGCGCACGCGGCTGCCGTTCGCGGCGAGGCGGCGGGCGTCGTCCTCGGTGCGGAACAGGTACGACTGGATGACGCAGCCGGTCTGCGGGAAGTCCTTCCGCAGCTCGTCGTGGATGGCGAACATCGAGTCGAGGGTGGTGTGGTCCTCGGCGTCCAGGGTGACCGTGGTGCCGATCGCGGCGGCGGCCTCGACGACGGGGCGCACGTTGGCGAGGGCGAGCTCGTGGCCGCCCTCCAGCGCCTGGCCGAACATCGAGAGCTTCACGGACATCTCGGCCCTGGTGCCGAGCCCGAGGTCCTTCAGGCGCTCGATGAGCTCCAGGTAGGCGTCGCGGGCGGCGTGGGACTGCTCCACGGTGGTGATGTCCTCGCCCACCACGTCGAGGGTGACCTCGAGGCCCTTGTCGGCGGCGTCGGCGATGATCGGGACGACCTGGTCGACACCCTCACCGGCGATGAACCGGGCCACGACCTGCTTGGTGCCGGGGGCCGCCGATACAAAACGGCGCATCTTGTCGCTGCGCGACGCGGCGAGGATCACGGGACCCAGCACGGGGCACCTCCACGGGTGTACGAAATCGGGGGCCGTACCGGCATAGCCCTGTGCGAAGGGAATGCGGTGGTACGGCACGGAGAACCACCGTGAAATTTAAGGATCCACCCGAACGTGGGCCATCGACAGCTGTCACGCATCCGTGCCCTGGATCTCAGACAGATGTATGAAGAATGTCCAGAGGCGCGCGAGAATGGGGTCATGAAGGGCGATTACCAAGAACTGGTCGACGAGATCTCGGCGCTGCTCGGCGCTCCCGCGACCCTGGAGAACCGGGATTTCGAGCTGATCGCCTTCGGCGCGCACGACGGCGGGGGCGAGAGCGGCTTCGACGCGACCGTCCTCGACCCGGTCAGGACCCGTTCGATCCTGACCCGGCGCTCCACGGCCGAGGTCCGCTCCTGGTTCGAGAGTTTCGGCATCACCCGCGCCACGGCCCCGGTCCGTATTCCGCCCACCCCGGAGGCGGGCGTCCACCGCGGCCGTATCTGCCTTCCCGTACGCCATCGGGGGTTCGCCCTCGGATACGTGTGGCTGCTGGACGGCGACCCCGGCCCGGGCGATCAGCAGCTGACCGCCGCCATGGAGGTGGCCACCCGTATCGGTGCGCTCCTCGCCGACGAGGCGCAGGCGGGCGCCGACCTGACCCGGGAGTTCCGTGCGGTCCTGACGGCCGAGCGCGGCTGGCAGCGCGACATGGCGGTGGCCGCGCTGCGCACGGCGCTCGGCTCGCGCGGCGAGGGTCTGCACGCCGTGGTGTGCGTGGCCCCCTGGCGCTCGGCGGACCCGGACGACGCCCCGGCGGCCCGTACGGTGCAGGGCGCGGCGGCGGTGTGCACGGTGCCGTGGGGCACGACCGCGCAGTCCCTCGCGGCGCTGGTGCGGCTGCGTTCGGCCGACGCGCTCTCCCCCGCGCACACGGCGGCGTCGCGGCTCCTGGACGCGGCGCCGGGGGCGGCGGCCGGCATCGCGGGGGCCCGGCACGGTCTGGAGGATCTGGGCGCGGCCTGGTGGGAGGCGGCGGGGGCGGCGCGCGCGGCGCTGGCGGAGCGGCGCTTCGGCCCGGTGGCGCAGTGGTCGGACGTGGGTCCCTACCGGCTGCTGACCGCGCTGCCTCCGGAGGCGGCGCACGACCCCGTGGGCACGGAGCTCCTCGGTCCCACCCACCGCGAACTCGCCCGCACCGCCGAGGTGTTCCTCGACTGCGCGGGCCAGGCGGGCCGTGCGGCCGCCGACCTCGGCATCCACCGCCAGACCCTCTACTACCGCCTCTCCCGCGTCGAGCAGCTCACCGGCCTCGATCTGGACGAGGGCGAGGACCGTCTGCTGCTGCACATGGTCCTGAAGTCGTCACGACTGTAAGAGCCGCGCAACGGATAGCCATGTCCATGATCGAGGGGCGATACGGTTCTCCGCGTCCGAAGATCCATCCCTCCATACGGGAGAACCCACACCTCATGAAGTTCAGGCTGTTGGCCCCCGCGGTCGCCTTCTCCGCCGTCGCCCTCGTCGGCGGCACCGTCGCCACCGGCGGCACCGCCGTCGCCGCGTCGAAGCCCGACTGCTCCCGGCAGATCGTCAACGTCCCCGCCAAGCAGGCGGTCAAGGTGCGCACCCACGCCAAGGTGAACGCCACCGCCGTCAGCCAGTGGAACAAGGGCAAGAAGGGCAGTCTCTGCAACGACGGCCACTTCTACACGGGCCAGAAGTACAGGCTGTGCGGCAAGACCAGCACCAAGTGGCTGTACGGCAGCGAGTTCGGCAAGAAGCGGGGCTGGATCCCCGCCGCCTGCATCAAGTGGTCGTAACCAGCGCCACCCCGAGGCCGGTCCGCACCGCGGGCCGGCCTCGGCCGGTTCCGGCCGACCTCAGCCGGTCTCGGCCACCCGGCCCATCACACGCCGCAGCCCCTCGGTGAGCTGCTCGGCGGTCGTCGCCGATTCCGGGTCGAACAGCCACTGCACCATCAGCCCGTTGAGAAGCGTGGTGTAGAAGCGGCCCTCGCTCTCGATGACGTCGTCGGGGAGCTCGCTCTCCTCGATGCCGGTGAACAGCGCGGCCATCCCGGCCGTCCCCTCCTTCTGCGCCCCGATCAGCAACTCGCGGATGCCCGCGAGGCGTTCGCGCTGCGTGATGACCTCCAGCGTCATCATCCAGATGGGCCGCATCTCCGGCACCGAGCGGATGACGTTCTCCCACACCCGCCGGAAGCGCTCCAGGCCGCTGTCCTCGGCGCCCGTCCCGGTCCGCGCCCCCTCGAAGTCGGTCCCCAACGGCTCGACGAGCGCGATGTACGCCTCCACCAGCAGCGCGTCCTTGGACCCGTAGTGGTAGCCGATGGACCCGAGGTTCGTCCCCGACTCCTTCACGATGTCGCGGGCCGTCGTACGCACGAACCCCTTCTCCAGCAGACAGCGCTTCGCGCCTTCGAGCAGATCCTCACGGTGTCCCATGCGAAGCACCTTACGCCGACCCCATACGAACGTCCCATACGTTCGTACTAGACAACCGTATAAGACGTCCGTACAGTCCTCGCCATGCAGACGAACCCGCGCGCCACCCGCAAGGAATGGACCGCCTTCGCCGTCCTGATGCTCCCGCTGCTCCTGGTCTCGATGGACGTCTCCGTCCTCTACTTCGCGATCCCCGAGATCAGCGCCGACCTGGAACCCGGCGGCACCCAACAGCTCTGGATCTTCGACATCTACGCCTTCGTCCTCGCCGGGCTCCTGATGACGATGGGCGCGGTCGGCGACCGCATCGGCCGCCGCAGACTCCTCCTGTTCGGCGCCACCGCCTTCGGCGCCGCATCCCTCGTCGCCGCGTACGCCAACAGCGCGGAAACCCTCATCGCGGCCCGCGCGGTCCTCGGCATCGGCGGCGCGACCCTCATGCCGTCCACGCTGGCGATCGTGCGCACCCTGTTCCGGGACGCCGGCCAGCGCGCCAAGGCGATCGGCATGTGGCAGGGCGTCCTGGTGGCCGGCGTGGCGCTCGGCTCGGTACTGAGCGGCGTCCTCGTCGAGTACTTCTGGTGGGGCTCGGTCTTCCTGGTCAACCTGCCCGCGATGGTGCTGCTCCTGGTCCTCGCGCCGCTGCTGATCCCGGAGTCCAGGGACCCGCACCCCGGCCGCTTCGACCTGCTGAGCGTGCCGCTGTCGATGGCCGCCGTGCTGCCGCTCGTGTGGGGTCTCAAGGAGATGCCGTCCGAAGGCGTCGAACTCCCCTACGTCGCGTCCGTCGCCGTCGGTCTCGCCTTCGCCGCCCTCTTCGTCCACCGCCAGCGCACCGCCGCGTCGCCGATGATCTCGCCGGACCTGTTCCGCGGCCATGGCCGCGCCTTCGGTGCCGCCGTCTCCCTGAACCTCATCTCGTCGCTGACGATGATGGGTTCGGCGTACTTCACCACGCAGTACCTGCAGTCCGTGCTCGGCAAGAGCGCGATGGAGGCCGCGCTGTGGGCGCTGCTCCCCTCGGTCCTCATCGGCTTCGCCGCCCCCGTCGCCACGGTGCTCGTGCGGCGCGGCATGGACCGCGCCCACGTCGTCGCCACCGGCTTCGCCGTCTCCGCCTGCGGCTACGGCTTGCTCGCCCTGACCGGCACGTCATCGCTCTGGCTCGTGCTCGCCGGGGCGGGCGTGCTGGCCTGCGGTGCGGTCGTCGTCGGCTCGCAACTCACCGACCTGGCGCTCGGCGCGGCCCCGCCGGAGAAGGCCGGCACGGCGTCCTCGCTCCTGGAGACGGGGCAGGAGTTCGGCGGTGCGATGGGCATGGCCCTGCTCGGCTCCATCGGCAACACGGTCTACCGGAACCGCATCCCGGACACGGCCCCGGCCGAGGCCCGCGAGACCCTGACGGGCGCGGTGGCGACGGCCTCCCACCTCCCCACCCGCACGGGCGACGCCCTCCTGGCCGCGGCGAGGGAGGCCTTCACCGCCGGCATGCACGCGGCGGCGGTGGCGGGGGCGGTCCTGCTGCTCGCGGCGGCGGGGCTGGCGGCGGTGGCGCTGCGGAGGGCGCAGGTCCGGGAAGAGGCGCCCGGTTCCGAGCGCGTACCAGCGTAAGAACCCCGCACACACGAACGCCGGACGGGCTGGTGAGTTCCAGCCCGTCCGGCGTTTGAGGACGGACTCGGCGAAGCCGGTGTCGTGCGGCGCCCGGAGGCGCGGAGTACTGGACCGTACTAGTCGGTCAGCTCGACCGCCCTCGCGGACTCCGCCCCGATCTCCTCCGCCAGCTCGTTCAGGACCGCCTGCGACACCGTGTCGTCCACGGTGAGGACGGCCAGCGCCTCGCCGCCCACGTCGGCACGGGCGACCTGCATGCCCGCGATGTTGATGCCCGCCTCGCCGAGGACACGGCCGACCGTGCCGACGACGCCGGGACGGTCGGCGTACCGGAGGACGACCATGTGGTCGGCGAGCGCCAGGTCCACGTCGTACTCACCGATGGAGACGATCTTCTGCAGGTGCTTCGGTCCGGCCAGCGTGCCGGAGACGGCGATCTCCTCGCCGCCGGAGAGCGTGCCGCGCACGGTGACCACGTTGCGATGGTCGGGCGACTCGGAGCTCGTGGTCAGCCGGACCTCGACACCGCGCTCCTGGGCGAACAGCGGCGCGTTCACGTAACTCACCGTCTCGTCGACGACGTCCTCGAACACGCCCTTCAGCGCGGACAGTTCGAGCACCTTCACGTCGTGCTGGGTGATCTCGCCGTACACCTCGACGTCGAGGCGGGCCGCGACCTCACCCGCCAGCGCGGTGAAGATCCGGCCGAGCTTCTCGGCGAGCGGCAGGCCGGGACGGACGTCCTCCGCGATGACGCCGCCCTGCACGTTCACCGCGTCGGGCACGAGCTCACCGGCGAGGGCGAGGCGCACCGACTTGGCGACGGCGATGCCCGCCTTCTCCTGCGCCTCGTCCGTGGAGGCGCCGAGGTGCGGGGTGCAGACGACCTGGTCGAACTGGAAGAGCGGGGAGTCCGTGCAGGGCTCCTTCGCGTACACGTCCAGACCGGCGCCGGCGACGCGGCCCTCCTTGAGGGCGGAGTGCAGCGCCTCCTCGTCGACGATCCCGCCGCGCGCGGCGTTGACGATGCGGACGGACGGCTTGACCTTGTGCAGGGCCTCGTCGCCGATGAGACCGAGGGTCTCGGGCGTCTTGGGGAGGTGCACGGTGATGAAGTCCGCGACCTCGAGCAGCTCGTCGAGGGAGAGCACCTTGACGCCCATCTGGGCGGCGCGCGCGGGCTGCACGTACGGGTCGTACGCGACGACCTTCATGCCGAAGGCGCTCATGCGCTGCGCGACGAGGGCGCCGATGCGGCCGAGGCCGACGACGCCGAGGGTCTTCTCGGCCAGCTCGACACCCGTGTACTTCGAGCGCTTCCACTCGCCGTTCTTCAGGGCGGTGTTGGCCTGGGGGATGTTGCGCGCGGTGGCGAGGAGCAGGCCGCAGGCGAGCTCGGCGGCCGTGACGATGTTCGAGGTCGGTGCGTTCACGACCATCACGCCGGCCTTGGTGGCGGCGGACACGTCGACGTTGTCCAGACCGACGCCCGCGCGGGCGACGACCTTCAGCTTCTTGGCGGCGGCGATGGCCTCCGCGTCGACCTTGGTCGCGGAGCGGACCAGGATCGCGTCGACCTCGGCGATGGCGGGCAGCAGCTCGGCGCGGTCCGCGCCGTTGCAGTGGCGGATCTCGAAGTCCGGCCCCAGCGCGTCGACGGTGGCGGGCGACAGCTCTTCGGCGATGAGTACGACCGGTTTGCCGGTGGCAGCAGTGCTCACGTGAGTCCTCACAAGTCCCTTGCGGACGGCCGTCCCGACGGCCGCAGGCGGAGTCGCTTAGCCGCGTGGAAGACGCACGACGCTGTGGGCCCGACGCGAATGTTGAACAGAAGTGTAGTGGCGCCATGGACGTCGTCGTGCTCCTCGATGGAAGGATCACTCGTCCGTGGCTGGACACGATGGACAAGGGCCGGGGCAGTCGCCCCGGCCCTTGTCGTCACGACTTACGCGTCGTCGTCGTTGACCCAGCTCATGAGCTTGCGCAGCTCCTTGCCGGTGGTCTCCAGGAGGTGGTTCTCGTCCTGGGTCTTGTACTCGTTGTACTTCTTCAGACCGCCGTGGTACTCGTCCATCCAGTTCTTGGCGAACGTGCCGTCCTGGATCTCGGCGAGGACCTTCTTCATCTCGGCCTTGGTGGCGTCCGTGATGATCCGCGGTCCGGTGATGTAGTCGCCCCACTCGGCGGTCTCGGAGACGGACCAGCGCATCTTCTCCAGGCCGCCCTCGTACATGAGGTCCACGATCAGCTTCAGCTCGTGGAGGCACTCGAAGTACGCGATCTCCGGCTGGTAGCCCGCCTCGGTCAGGGTCTCGAAGCCCGCCTTGACCAGCGCGGCGGTGCCGCCGCAGAGCACGGCCTGCTCGCCGAACAGGTCGGTCTCGGTCTCCTCGGTGAAGGTCGTCTTGATGACGCCGGCACGCGTGCCGCCGATGCCCTTGGCGTACGAGAGCGCCAGCTCGAAGCCCTTGCCGGTCGCGTCCTGCTCGACGGCCGCGATACACGGAACGCCGCGGCCCTCCTCGTACTGACGGCGGACCAGGTGGCCCGGGCCCTTGGGGGCGACCATGCAGACGTCGACGCCCTCGGGGGCCTTGATGAAGCCGTAGCGGACGTTCAGGCCGTGGCCGAAGAACAGGGCGTCGCCGTCCTTGAGGTTGTCCTTGATGGACTCCTCGTAGACCTGGGCCTGGATCGGGTCCGGCACCAGGATCATGATGACGTCGGCCTCGGCCGCCGCCTCGGCGGGGGTGACGACGCGCAGGCCCTGCTCCTCGGCCTTCGTCTTGGACTTGGAGCCCTCGTGCAGACCGACGCGCACGTCGACACCCGAGTCACGGAGCGACAGCGCGTGGGCGTGGCCCTGGCTGCCGTAACCGATGACCGCGACCTTGCGGCCCTGGATGATGGACAGGTCGGCGTCGGCGTCGTAGAACAGCTCGGCCACTGGGAATCTCCTATGTGTGCTGGTGTTGCGTCCCACCGTACGGCGGGCGGGGGAAGGGAAGTCTGCCGGTCTCGCGATGCGGGCCGGTTCTCGCTACGCGCTCCGGTCGAGCGCGCGCAGGCTGCGGTCGGTGATGGAGCGTGAGCCGCGGCCGATGGCGATCGTGCCGGACTGGACGAGCTCCTTGATGCCGAAGGGCTCCAGCATCTTGAGCATGGCCTCCAGCTTGTCGCTGCTGCCGGTCGCCTCGATGGTGACGGCCTCCGGGGAGACGTCCACGGTCTTGGCGCGGAACAGCTGGACGATCTCGACGATCTGGGAGCGCGTCTCGTTGTCGGCGCGGACCTTCGCCAGGACGAGTTCGCGGGCGACCGCGGCGCCCGGCTCCAGTTCGACGATCTTCAGGACGTTGACGAGCTTGTTGAGCTGCTTCGTGACCTGTTCGAGCGGCAGGTCCTCGACGTTCACGACGATGGTGATGCGCGAGATGTCGGGGTGCTCGGTGACGCCCACGGCGAGCGAGTCGATGTTGAAGCCGCGGCGGGAGAACAGGGCTGCGATCCGGGCGAGGATGCCGGGGGTGTTCTCGACCAGGACGGAGAGCGTGTGCTTGGTGGACATGACTCTTGGTCTCTCTTTCGCTCTCGGTCTCAGTCGTCTTCGTTGTCGCCGAAGTCGGGGCGGACGCCCCGGGCTGCCATGACCTCGTCGTTCGAGGTGCCGGCGGCGACCATCGGCCAGACCTGGGCGTCCTCGTGGACGATGAAGTCGACGACGACGGGCCGGTCGTTGATGGCGTTGGCCTCGGCGATGACCTTGTCGAGGTCCTCGGGGCGCTCGCAGCGCAGCGCCACGCAGCCCATGGCCTCCGACAGCTTCACGAAGTCCGGGACGCGGGTGCCCTTGTTGGGGCCGATGTCCTCGGGACCGCTGTGCAGCACCGTGTTGGAGTACCGCTGGTTGTAGAACAGCGTCTGCCACTGGCGGACCATCCCGAGGGCGCCGTTGTTGATGATGGCGACCTTGATCGGGATGTTGTTCAGGGCGCAGGTGGTGAGCTCCTGATTGGTCATCTGGAAGCAGCCGTCGCCGTCGATCGCCCAGACCGTGCGGTCCGGCCGGCCGGCCTTGGCGCCCATCGCGGCCGGGACCGCGTAGCCCATCGTTCCGGCGCCGCCGGAGTTGAGCCAGGTGGCGGGCTTCTCGTACTCGATGAAGTGCGCGGCCCACATCTGGTGCTGGCCGACGCCCGCCGCGAAGATCGTGCCCTCCGGGGCGAGCTGCCCGACGCGCTCGATGACGTGCTGCGGCGAGAGCGAACCGTCCTCGGGCTGCGTGTAGCCGAGGGGGTAGGTGTCGCGCCAGCGGTTGAGGTCGCTCCACCAGGCGGTGTAGTCACCCGTGTGGCCCTCGGTGTGCTCGGCCTGGACGGCCTGGACGAGGTCGGCGATGACCTCGCGGGCGTCGCCGACGATCGGCACGTCGGCGGCGCGGTTCTTGCCGATCTCGGCCGGGTCGATGTCGGCGTGGACGATCTTCGCGTACGGGGCGAAGCTGTCCAGCTTGCCGGTGACGCGGTCGTCGAAGCGGGCTCCGAGGGCGACGATCAGGTCTGCCTTCTGCAGCGCGGTGACGGCGGTGACCGCACCGTGCATGCCCGGCATTCCCACGTGCAGCGGGTGGCTGTCGGGGAATGCGCCGAGCGCCATCAGTGTGGTGGTGACGGGCGCTCCGGTGAGCTCTGCCAGGACCTTCAGTTCGGCGGTGGCCTGTGCCTTCAGGACGCCTCCGCCGACGTACAGGACCGGGCGCCTGGCCGCCGTGATGAGCTTGGCGGCCTCGCGGATCTGCTTGGCGTGCGGCTTGGTCACCGGGCGGTAGCCCGGCAGGTCCTGCTGCGGCGGCCAGGAGAACGTCGTCTGCGCCTGGAGGGCGTCCTTGGCGATGTCCACGAGGACGGGGCCCGGGCGTCCGGTCGAGGCGATGTGGAAGGCCTCGGCGATGGTGCGCGGGATGTCCTCGGCCTTGGTGACCAGGAAGTTGTGCTTGGTGATCGGCATCGTGATGCCGACGATGTCCGCCTCCTGGAAGGCGTCGGTGCCGATGGCCTTGGAGGCCACCTGGCCGGTGATCGCGACCATCGGGACGGAGTCCATGTGGGCGTCGGCGATCGGGGTGACCAGGTTGGTGGCGCCGGGGCCGCTCGTCGCCATGCAGACGCCGACCTTGCCGGTGGCCTGCGCGTAGCCGGTAGCGGCGTGGCCCGCGCCCTGCTCGTGCCGGACCAGGACGTGCCGCACGCGGGTGGAGTCCATCATCGGGTCGTACGCGGGGAGGATGGCGCCGCCCGGAATGCCGAACACCGTGTCGGCCCCGACTTCCTCGAGAGAACGAATGAGGGACTGCGCACCCGTGACGTGCTCGACGGGGGCGGACTGCTGTCCTGAGGATCGGGGCCGCGGCTGCGGATGGTGGGCCCCGGTGGCCTGCTCGGTCATCGGCATTCTCTTCTCGAAGCTGAGGGTTTTTGCGGGGTGTTTGCGGGGGTTTGGCAGGTGCCAGTGCAACAAAAAACCCCTCGTGCCGTGAGGCAAGCGAGGGGAGCGCGCCGGGTGCGGTCGCTGGGGGTCCGGTGTTCGGACCGGTCCGTCCCAGCTTCAGCCGACGCGCTTTCCAAGTACGAGAATTCGGGTGCGCATGGCATTGACCCTCCCCCCGGCACGCAGTACCTGTCAAGTAGGTGGGACGGGGGTCTCATTATGTGAACGCGCATAGGCCGCGGGGCCACCCGTGAGCGTCCCCGGAGGGCCGCCCGCGTACGTCCCGGGAGGCCCGACCGCGTACGGCGACGCACCGCCCGCGAACGCTCCCGCCGGGCCGCCGTACGCCGCCGCCGAGCCGCCCGTGTACGTCGCGGGACGGCCGCCCGCGAGCACCGGTTCGGCCGGGCCGCGCGGCACCGGGTACTCGCCGATCGTGAGCGCCCGCCGCAGCCGGTACTCGTCGAGCGCTCCGGCGAACGCCATCCCCTGCCCGTGGGTGCAGCCCATCGCGCGCAGGGCCGTCACCTGCTCGGGCAGGTCGACGCCGTCGGCCACGGAGTCGAGGCCCAGGTCGCCCGCGATGCGCAGCAGTCCGGAAGTGATCTTGTGCAGCCGCGCGGACTCGACTACGCCCTCGACGAGGCCGCGGTCCAGCTTCAGTATGTCGATGGGGAGCCGGCGCAGGGCCGTGATCGCCGCGTACCCACTGCCGAAGCCGTCGAGCGCGATGCGCACACCGAGCCTGCGCAGGGCGGCGAGCCGGCGCTCCAGGTCGTCGAGGGAGACCCGGGGGTCGGTCTCGGCGAGCTCGATGACGAGCGCGCCGGAGGGCAGTCCGTGCCGGGTCAGGAGCGCCTCGATGGAGCCCATCGGCATGGAGCGGTCCAGGAGGCGGCGCGCGCTCATCCGTACGGAGACGGGCACGGCGTGCCCGGTCCTGCCGCGCTCGGCGGCCTGCTCCACGGCCTTCTCGAACATCCAGCGGCCCAGCTCGGCCGCCCGCTTGTCCTGGCCCTCCTTGGAGTCAGCGACCCGCAGGAACTCGGCGGGCGTGAAGAGGATGCCCTGGGCCGAACGCCAGCGGGCCTGCGCGGCGACCGCCGTGATCCGGCCGTCGTCCAGGGAGACGACGGGCTGGTGGAGCAGCGCGAACTCGCCGTCGTGCAGCGCGGCGCGCAGCCGGGTGGCGAGCTCCGCCTTGCGGACGACGTCGGCCTGCATCTGGGGTGCGTACAGCTCGACGCGCCCCTTGCCCGCGGCTTTGGCGCGGTACATCGCGAGGTCGGCGTTGCGGAGCAGCTCGCCCGCGCCGATGCCCGGTTCGGCGAAGGCCACGCCGATGGACGCCGCTACGCGCACGTCGTTGCCGTCGATGGCGTAGGGCTGGGACAGGGTGATTCTGAGCCGGTCGGCGAGTTCGTAGATGTGCTGTTCTCTCGCGGCCTGGTCCCGGGTCCCGTCGCCGACGATGAGGGCCGCGAACTCATCGCCGCCGAGCCGGGAGGCGGTGTCGCCCGAACGCACCGCCTCCTGCAGTCTGCGCGCGGCCTGGATGAGGAGCTCGTCCCCGGCCTGGTGTCCGATGGTGTCGTTGACGGCCTTGAAGCCGTCGAGGTCGATGAAGAGCACGGCCGTGCCGCGGTCGGTGACTCTGCGGCCGGTCAGCGCCTGGCTGACGCGCCGGGTGAACAGGGCGCGGTTGGGCAGGTCGGTGAGCGGGTCGTGCTCGGCGTTGTGCTGCAACTGCGCCTGGAGCCTGACCCGTTCGGTGACGTCTCTGCTGTTGAAGATGAGGCCGCCCTGGTGGCGGTTGACGGTGGACTCCACGTTGAGCCAGTCGCCGTCGCCGGACTTGAAGCGGCACTCGATGCGGGTGGTGGGTTCCTCGACGGGGTTGGCGGCGAGGAATCTGCGTACTTCGTGGACGACCCGCCCGAGGTCCTCGGGGTGCATGAGGGAGGCGAGTTCGGAGCCCACGAGCTCTTCGGCGTCCCGGCCGTAGACCCCGGAGGCGGCGGGGCTCACGTAGTGGAGGATGCCGTTCGGTGCGGCGATCATGATGACGTCGCTCGAGCCCTGGACCAGGGACCTGAAGTGGTTCTCCTTCTGGGCCAGTTCCTGGGTGAGCGTGATGTTGTCCAGGAGCATGATGCCCTGGCGCACCACGAGTGCGAGGACCACGGTGCCCGCGGTGAAGAGCACGACGCGGTCCACGCTGCGGCCGTTCAGCACGTTGTAGAGAATCCCCAACGTGCAGACGGCGGCGGCCAGATACGGCGTGAGGGCGGCCAGCGATCCGGCGATCGGACGGGTCGCGGGCGCCGGTTCCTCGGGTCCGCTGTCGTACTGCACGCGCGTGCGGCCCGCGCCGTGCCCGTCGCGCGCGTGCCAGGGCGCGGCCCACGGGGCGTACGCGAGGAGGAGCGAGCCCGCGAACCAGCCGGCGTCCAGCATCTGGCCGGAGCGGTAACTGGTGTGCAGCAGAGGCGAGGTGAACAGCGCGTCGCACATCACGGTCAGGGCGAGCGCTCCGATCGCGGTGTTCACCGCGGAGCGGTTGGCGGACGACCGCCTGAAGTGCAGCGCCAGGACCATGCTGACCAGCGCGATGTCGAGGAGGGGGTACGCGAGCGAGAGCGCGGCGTACGCGACGCTCTGGCCCTCGAACTGCGCGGTGTGCGCGAGCGCGAGGCTCCAGGAGAGCGTGAGGAGCGAGCCCCCGATCAGCCACGAGTCGAGGGCCAGGCACCCCCAACCCGCCTTGGTCATCGGGCGCTTGGCGAGCACGAGAAGACCGATGATGGCGGGCGGAGCAAAGCAGAGGAAGAACAGGTCGGCGAAGCCCGGGCTGGGGACGGGGCGTTCGAGAACGACCTCGTACCAGCCCCAGACGCCGTTGCCGAAGGCCGCCATCGCGGAGGAGAGCGCGAACAGCAACCATGCGGGTCGAAAGCGGCTTCGGCGGGTGCGTGAGTAACGGAAGCAGGAGACCGCGGCGGTGGCCGCGGCGACGCTCAGCCCGAAGTCGCCCATGATCAGGGCCAGTCGCTCGGATCCCCAGCCGAGGGCCGAGCCGGTGGCGTACGCCCCGCAGACCAGCAGCAGCGCCAGCTGGGAGACGACGCCGCGGCCTCCCGGCAGCGGACGCCGGGCCAGCGGAATCCTGGACGGCAGTGCCGCGACTCCCCCGTCGAGGACGGGGGTGGAGGTCGCGCGGGCGTTCACCGCGCCGCCCCGGTCCGTGCCGCCCCCGTGTCCGTCCGGCCCGCGCGTCGGCCGGGCCGACAGGGGCGCTGTGGTGTGCGGCGGCGTCCGGTCGTGCGGCTCGCGGTTCGCCTGCGTCTGCGGGTCGGTGTGCGCCGGAGTCGTCGGCTGAGGTTCCGCCGCGTCGGATCGTTCACCCATAGGCCGTGCATCGCCCGTCGCCCCCCTCGCAGTCTGACTGTCTCGTCCCCGCGCCGAACGGTCCACGGCGCATCCCCTGTCGGGACGATACACCAGACTCGTCACTCAGGGACATAGCTCCTCTACGCTCCGTGACTGCGGGCGCGGAAGCGGGCACGGGGCGCGCACGGACCGACGCGGAGCGTGCACGAACCGCTGCGGGGCGATCAACTGCCCGTCGTCAGCACCACGTTGTCCAGCGGCTCTCCGGCGACGTGCTTGGTCAGTTGCGCGGCCAGCAGGCGCTTGGCGCGGGGCAGGAACGCCGAGGACGAGCCGCCCACGTGCGGGCTGACAAATGCCCCTGGAGCGTGCCACAGCGGGTGACCTGCGGGCAGCGGTTCGGGGTCGGTCACGTCGAGGGCGGCGGTGATGCGGCCGGACTCCAGTTCGGCGAGGAGCGCCTTGGTGTCGACCACCGGTCCGCGGGCCACGTTCACGAGCAGCGCGCCGTCCTTCATGCGGGCCAGGAAGTCCGCTCCCACCAGCCCGCGCGTGACCTCGGTCAGCGGTGTCGAGAGGATGACGACGTCCGCCCGGGGCAACAGGGACGGCAACTCGGCGAGCGGGTGCACGGGGCCGCGCTCCGTGGCACGGGCAGAGCGCGCGACGCGCGCCACCCGCGCGCACTCGAAAGGGGTGAGCCGGTCCTCGATGGCGGAACCGATGGATCCGTATCCCACGATGAGCACGGACTTGTCGGCGAGCGCCGGGTAGAAACCGGACCGCCACTCCTCCTGCCGCTGCCCCTCCACGAAGCGCGGGATGCCGCGCAGCGAGGCGAGGACGAGGGTGAGCGCGAGCTCGGCGGTGCTCGCCTCGTGGACACCGCGTGCGTTGCACAACCGCACGCCGGGCGCGAGGAACTCGATCCCCGGTTCCACGTGATCGATACCCGCGGTCAGTGTCTGTACGACGCGCACGGACGTCATGGCGGACAGGGGACGTACCGCGATCTCCGTGCCCTTCATATAGGGCACCACGTAGAAAGCGCAGTCGGCCGGGTCCGCGGGGAACTCCGGACCCCCGTCCCAGTAACGGTAGGTGAGACCGGCCTCGGCGGCCCCGGGCAGACCCTCGATCTCGTGCGCCTCAAACGGAAGCCATACATCTGTCGTCATGGTCTGGAGGCTAGTGCGCGCCGGAGTGCGCCGTCCCCGGGAGGGCAACGGTCGAGGCCACCGGGGCGAAAGGTTAGTTTGGATGATCTCCGAACGAGGGGCGGGAGGGCACGACCAGGTGGAGCGCAGGACGATCGGCGCGGGGGCGCTCGAAGTGGGCGCCGTCGGACTCGGCTGCATGCCGATGAGCTGGGCGTACACCGGCTCGCGGCAGCGGGGCGACGCGTCGGTGCGGACCGTGCACGCGGCGCTGGACGCGGCGGGTGCCGCCGACGGCGGTCGCGGCGGGGGAATGCTGCTGGACACGGCGGACATGTACGGGCCCTTCACCAACGAGCTGTTGATCGGCAGGGTCTTGAAGGAGCGGCGCGCGGAGGCGTTCGTCTCGACGAAGTGCGGGCTGCTGGTGGGCGAGCAGCACATCGTCGCCAACGGCCGCCCCGGCTATGTGAAGCGGGCCTGCGACGCGTCGCTGCGACGGCTCCAGACGGACACCATCGACCTCTATCAACTGCACCGCGCCGACCCCGAGGTACCCATCGAGGAGACGTGGGGCGCGATGGCCGAACTCGTCGCCGCGGGGAAGGTGCGGGCCCTGGGGCTGTGCGCCGTGGGGGCGCGCGCCCAACGGCGTTCTGCGCCGGGGCGCCCGGGCCCGGGACTGCACGATCTGACGATCCGGCAGCTGGAACGTGTGCAGCAGGTCTTCCCGGTGAGCGCGGTCCAGGCCGAGCTGGCGGTGTGGTCGCCGGAGGCGCTGGACACGCTGCTGCCGTGGTGCGTGGCGCGCGGCGTCGGGTTCCTCGCTGCGATGCCACTGGGGAACGGTTTCCTCACGGGGACACTGAAGCCCGGCATGGGTTTCGAGCCCGACGATCTGCGGGCCCGGCACCCGCGCTTCACCGCCGAGATGATGGCGGCGAACCAGCAGCTGGTGGTGGGGCTGCGCCGGGTGGCGGAGCGGCACGGGGCGACGCCGGCGCAGGCCGCGCTCGCCTGGGTGCTCGCGCAGGGGCGGCATGTGGTGCCGATACCCGGGGCCAAGCGGGAGCGGTGGGCGGTCGAGAACGCCGGGGCCGCGGCGATCCGGCTCACGGAGCGTGACCTGGCGGAGATCGCGGCGCTGCCGCCGGCGCTGGGCTCGTGGGACTGAGCGCTGGGGCCGGGGGGCTGATGTGTGACCGGGGGGTCTCGTGGTGGCGGATCGGGAACTTGCGGGGCGCGGGCGGTGTATGAACAGGAGAAGCGCTGCGTCGAAGGGATCCTGATCGTGCATCGACCTGCCAGTACGGCCTTGATGGCCGCCGCCCTCGTGTTCGCGGCCGGGTGCTCGTCCGGCGACGGCGAACCGGACCGGGCCGACAGCCCGCCGAAGCGGGACGGGACGAGCCAGTCCCCCACCGGCGGGGCGGGCGCCGACGCTCCGCCGGAGAAGGGCTCGGCGAAGGTCATCCGCACCCTCACCACCGGCCTCACATCCCCCTGGGGCCTGGCCCCGCTGCCCGGCGGCGACCTGCTGGTGTCCTCGCGCGACGAGGGGACGATCATCCGGATCGACGGGAAGACGGGCAAGAAGACGGAGCTCGGCTCGGTGCCGGGCGTCTCCCCCGGCGGCGAGGGCGGCCTGATGGGCCTCGCGCTCTCTCCGACGTACGCCTCGGACCACCTCGTGTACGCGTACTTCACGACGGAGTCCGACAACCGCATCGCCCGGATGCTGTACGACGAGGAGAAGCCAGGGGGCGAGCAGCTGGGCGCGCCCGACACGGTCTTCAAGGGCATCCCGAAGGGCTCGATCCACAACGGCGGCCGTATCGCGTTCGGCCCGGACAAGATGCTGTACGCGGGCGCGGGCGAAACGGGGGACACGGACCTCGCGCAGGACAAGAAGTCCCTGGGCGGCAAGATCCTCCGCCTCACTCCGGACGGCGAGCCCGCTCCCGGCAACCCCTTCGGCGACTCCCCCGTGTATTCGTTCGGGCACCGGAACGTGCAGGGGCTGGCCTGGGACGAGCAGAAGAGGCTGTGGGCGTCGGAGTTCGGCCAGGACACCTGGGACGAGCTGAACGAGATCAAGTCCGGCGGGAACTACGGCTGGCCGGAGGTCGAGGGCAAGGAGGGCGAGGAGGGATTCCGCGATCCGGTCGCCCAGTGGAAGACCTCCGAGGCCTCGCCGAGCGGGATCGCCTATGCCGAGGGCTCGGTGTGGATGGCGGGGCTGCGGGGCGAGCGGTTGTGGCGCGTCCCGGTGCGGGGCGTGGCGGGCGACCCGGAGCCGCAGGCGTTCCTGGAGGGCGAGCACGGCCGCCTGCGCACGGTGCTCGCGGCGGGCGGCGACAAGCTGTGGCTGGTCACCAATGAGACGGACTCGCGGGGCACGCCGGAGAAGGGGGACGACAAGATCCTGGAGGTGCGGGTGAAGTAGCTCGGCTCCTCAGCTCCCGGGCTCGGCGGAGTCCGTGGATGCCTCGGAGTCCGGAGTCGCGTCGAAGTCCGGGGACGCGTCGGCGCGCGGCGACGGCACGGATGGGCGTACGACCACCTTGCCCGAGGTCAGGTCTATCGGACCGCGCCCCGGGTCGCCGTCGGCGAGGTCGACGCGGGTCAGTTCCAGGCGCTTCTGCTCGTCGTCGGTGTGCTTGCGGCCCGGCGCGAACAGGGCCTCGATCGCGTTGAACACAGCGCCTCCCAGGAGCCGAGATTCCGCGGTCCAGCGTAGGCGAAGCCGCCGCGGTTCTGCCGGGGAGCGGGAACGTGCAGGTCAGCGCACCGCCTGCGGACTGCCGGGGGTCTGCGGGAACAGGCGCAGGCGGTGGGCGAGCGCCGCGGCCTCGCCCCGGCCGGTGACGGACAGCTTGGCGAGGATGTTGGAGACGTGGACGCTCGCCGTCTTCGGGGAGATGAAGAGCTCCTCGGCGATCTGGCGGTTGCTGCGGCCCACGGCGACCAGCCGCAGGACGTCCCGCTCCCTGCTGGTCAGCCCCAGCGCCTCGGCGGGGTCGACCGGCGTCTCGGGGGCGCGGGCGGCCTCGGTGGGGTGCAGGGCGAGGCGGGCGCGCTGGGCGAGTCCGGTGATCGCGTCGGCGAGCGGCCGGGCGCCGAGCCGGTCGGCCACCTCCGCGGCCTGGCGCAGGAGGCCCGCGGCGCGCTCGCGGTCGGTGGTGTCCGGGCCGAGGAGGGACTCGGCCAGGCGCAGGCGGGCGCGGGCGAGGTCGAAGGGGCGGTCGAGGGGTTCGAGGGCGGTGACCACGGCGGACCAGTCGGCGGAGGTGTCGCGGCCCTCGGCACGCAGGAGTTCGGCGCGGGTCCATTCGTCGTAGGCCCGCCAGAGCGGGATGGGGGTGGCGAGGGTCTTGGCTGCGCCGCGGATGCGGGCGAGGGCGGCGGGGCGGCCGGGTTCGGCGACGGGCAGGCCGCGGGCGTCGGCCTCCATCTCGGCGGCGGCGAGCAGGAGGGGCCAACCGTGCTTGTGGGTGCCGAAGGGAAGGCCCGGGGCGACGCCGCGTTCGAGTTCGGTGCGGCCGTCGAGGACGCGGCCCTCGGCGGCGGCGACGCCCAGGGCGATGCGGATGAGGACGAGGAGGTACTGGGGCTGGGGGTCGTGGGTGCCGAGGTGGTGGTGGGCGGTCTGCATGTGCCGGGTGGCGGCGGCGTACTCACCGCGGTGGAGGGCCATGCGTGCCAGACGTTCGGCGGCCGAGACGCGGGGTTTTGAACTCTGGACGCAGCGCTGGGTGTGGGCGACGGCGTCGGCGGCCTCGTCCCAGCGGCCGAGGGAGATGAGGGACTCGGCGACGTTGGCCCAGACCCAGCCCTCGGTGTCGACCAGGCCGTACTTGCGGCAGAACTCGATGCCCTCCATGCCGACGCGGACGGATTCGGCGGAGCGGCCGACGCCTTCGAGGGAGGAGGGGAGGTTGATGTGGACACGGCTCAGGTTGGTGACCAGGCCGTCGCGGACGACGCGGTCCCTGATCTCGTACATCTCGGCGAGACCGGCCTCGGGGTCGCCGGCCTCGACGAGGAGGGCACCGCGGGTGAGGCGGGCGTTGAGTTCGATGACATCGGCCTTGACCATGCGGGCGTACTCGACGGCGCGTTCGGCGGCGGCCAGGGTCTCGGGCCCCGGGTCGTGGAGCATGCCCCAGGAGGCGCGGTGGACGAGGACTTCGGCGTGCACCTCGGAGGGCGGCAGGCCGCGCATCAGCTCCTCGGCCCTGGCGATCTCGTCCCAGCCGTCGCTGCGGCCCAGGGTGGAGACCAGACGGGAGCGGGATATCCAGAACCAGGCGGCGCGGCGGGGGTCGTGGCCGTCCTCCAGGGTGCGCAGGGCACGCTTGGTGATCTTCAGGGCGCGCTCGCGCTCGCCGCAGAGGCGGCCCGCGACCGTGGCCTCGGCCATCAGGTCCAGGTAGTCCAGGGGGGTGGTGGCGGGGTCGCAGCCGCAGGGAGGGTAGCCCTCGACGTAGTCGGCGGGGCGGAGTTCCCGGCGGACGGCGTCCGGGGCGTCGTCCCACAGCTCCATGGCGCGTTCGAGGAGGCGCAGTTGCTCGCTGTAGGCGTGCCGGTGGCGGGCTTCGACGGAGGCGCCGAGGACGGCGGGCAGGGCCTTGGCCGCGTCGTGCGCGTGGTACCAGTAGGTGGCGAGGCGGGCGGCGCGCTGGTCGGCGGCGACGAGCGAGGGGTCGGCCTCCAGGGCCTCGGCGAAGCGGCGGTTGATACGGGAGCGTTCGCCGGGCAGCAGGTCGTCGCTGACGGCCTCGCGGACCAGGGAGTGCCGGAAGCGGTAGCCGTCGCCGTCCGGTGAGGCGAGCAGGATGTTGGCGCCGACCGCGGCCCGCAGCGCCTCGATCAGGTCGTCCTCGCCGAGCCCGGCGACCTCGGCGAGCAGTTCGTACTCGACGGTGGAGCCGCCCTCGGCGACGATCCGCGCCACCCGCTGGGTGTCCTCGGGCAGTTCCTCCACGCGGACGAGGAGCAGGTCGCGCAGGGAGTCCGTCAGGCCGGCGCAGCTGCCGCCGCCGTGGGAGGCGACGGCGAGCTCCTCGACGAAGAACGCGTTGCCGTCGGAGCGGTCGAACACGTCGTCCACGAGGGACGGTTCGGGTTCGGTGGCGAGGATCCCGGCCATCTGGCGGGCGACCTCGTCCTTGCTGAGGCGGCCCAGTTCGACGCGGCGCACGGTGCGCAGCCGGTCGAGTTCGGCGAGGAGGGGGCGCAGGGGGTGGCGGCGGTGGATGTCGTCGGCGCGGTAGGTGGCGAGGAGGACGAGGCGGCCGCCGCGCAGGGTGCGGAAGAGATAGGCGAGGAGGTGGCGGGTGGAGGCGTCGGCCCAGTGCAGGTCCTCCAGGGCGACGACGACGGTGCGGTCGCGCGAGAGGCGTTCCAGGAGGCGTGCGGTGAGTTCGAAGAGGCGGGCCGTGCCCTCGTCGGAGCGGCCGCCGGGGGTGTCTCCGTACGGGGCGGGGACCGCCAGTTCGGGCAGGAGTCTGGCGAGCTCCTCCTCCTGGCCCTCGGCCGCCGCGGCCAGTTCGTCGGGGAGCAGGCGGCGCAGGGCGCGCAGGGCGGTGGAGAAGGGGGCGAACGGCAGGCCGTCGGCGCCGATCTCGACGCAGCCGCCGACCGCGACGACGGCGCCCTGTTCCTCGGCGGCCGCGGTGAACTCCTCGACGAGGCGGGTCTTGCCGACCCCCGCCTCGCCGCCGAGCAGCAACGCCTGGGGCTCGCCCGGGCCCGGGCCCCCGGCTCCTTCGAGCGGGGTGCCCGTGGCGCGGGCGAGCGCTTCGTTCAGTACGCCCAGTTCATCGGTGCGGCCGACGAACACCGGGCTGACGGACCTGGTCTCCACAGCCGCGAGCATCGCACAGTGCGAGGACACCGCGGCACCCGTTATCCGCTGAGCGGACAGCGGTGCGGAGTGCGTCATGTCAGGCGGCCCGTGTGAAGCGGATCTTCCGGAAGGGCGTACTCACCGGCCCCTCTGCTTCGTGGCGGGCCGATCGGCGGGCGGCGGCGCGGCGCTTGCGGGCCTCGCCGACCAGACGGCGGTGGTCGGCCTGGCGGGCCAGCTCGGCGGCGCGCATCTGGTGCATCTCGTATTCGAACATCTCGTACCCCTCGGGTTGTCGGTGGTATCGCCGGTGTCGTTCTCTGCGATGTCTCCACTTTCGTCTCCCAGGGGGGTCGCCCACATCGGGCGGCTGCCGCATCTCCGGAGCGCGGGGGTCCTTAGACACGACGGAGGGCGGGGCAGGGGCCTTAGCCCCTGCCCCGCCCTTGCCTTAGGTGCCGCCGGCCGACGGCTCAGGAAGGTGCCGACGGGAGTCCGAGCAGCAGGTCGGAGTATTTGGCGATGGCGAGGACGAGCCCGATCACACCGAGCACGAAGCCCGCCCACGCGACGGACTTGATCCACGGCGCCTGCTCCTTGCCGGGGGCGCCGAACGCCGGCCTGACAAGCACGAGGAAGCCGACGACGAGCGCCGAGAGCGCGAAGAGGCCCGCGACCAGCGCGGTGGCCTGCCAGGAGTCGCCGTACATCGCCTGGAGCTGGTCGGAGACGCTGGCGGACTGCTTGGTCTCCAGCTGTCCCATGATGTTCGAGCGTGCTCCGGCGATCGTGCCGAGCCAGCCTCCGGAGAGGCCGATCACGCCGAGCGCGGCGGAGACGACGGCCGCGGCGCCCTGGCCGACGCCGACGGACTTGGCGGTGGCCACGGGTTCGGCGTCGACGTCGGAGTCGGTGTCGGACGCGTCCAGCGCCTCGTTGTCCGAGTCCCCGTCCGCGTCCGTGACTGCGTCCGAGCCCGTGACTGCGTCCGTGTCCGCGTCCGTCTTCGTGTCGACCGCGTCCGTCTTCGTGTCGGCCGCGTCGGACTTCGTGACGTCGACCGTCTCCGACTCTCCGGCCCCGGTCACTTCGTCGGCCTCGGCGCCGGTCCCGGCCGCGCCCTTGGCGGCGGCCGCGTCATCTGTCTTAGTACCCATGCTCCGCACCGTACGGACGGAGTCTGAGAGCTCTCTTAACGCGCGTCCCCCGCGGCGCGCAGCTCCCGCCACTCCGGCGCGAGGACGGACCAGACTTCCATGTCGTGCCGGATCCCCTGCCAGGGGAAGCTCTCCCGCAGCACGCCGTCCTTGGTGAATCCGAGCCGTTCGGCGGCCGCCTTGCTGCGCTCGTTGAGCGAGGAGACGAGCCACTCCACGCGGTGCATGCCGCGCTCGTCGACGGCCCAGTCGATGAGGACCCGGGACGCCTTGTTCACCAGGCCGCGCCCGGCGGCCGACGGCTCCAGCCACACGCCGATCTCGCAGCCGTCCACGCTGGTGTCGAAGATCCGGAAGAGGACGCCTCCGACGAGCGTGCCGTCCAGCCAGATGCCGTAGAAGCGGCCGGTGTCGGCGGCCTGCCGGTCGGCGAAGGTCTGGAGGTGCTTCCGCGCGGATTCCAGGTCCTTCACCGTCACGGTGAACGGTACCCACGCCTGCGCGTACTCCCGCGCCCGCTCGACGTGCTCGAGGAACTCCTGCGCCTGCCACGGCTCGATCGGCCGCAGCTCAGCGCCCTCGCCCAGCGATATCGCGAACATCCTGCTCCTTCGGCCCACTCACGTCGTCCACCGCGTCCCGCTCCCCGGGGATCTTCGCACGTGCGCCGCCCGCGTTCGAACGACATTCGGGCGGCTCGATGCTGATGCGCGGCAGGAGGCGGTCCAGGCGGCGCGGCAGCCACCAGTTCGCGCCGCCGAGCAGGTGCATCAGGGCCGGCACGAGCAGCGTGCGCAGCACGAAGGCGTCGAGGGCGACGGCCGCCGCGAGCGCGATGCCGAACATCGCGATGACGCGGTCGCCGCTCAGGACGAAGGCGAGGAACACCGAAATCATGATCACGGCGGCGGAGTTGATGACGCGGCTGGTCTCGGCGAGCCCGACGCGGACGGCCCGCCGGTTGTCGCCGGTCTCGAGCCACTCCTCGTACATCCGGCTGACCAGGAAGACCTGGTAGTCCAGGGAGAGCCCGAAGAGGACGGACACCATGATCACGGGGAGGAAGGGCTCGATCGGGCCCGCCCTGCCGAGTCCGAGCAGTTCGCTCCCCCAGCCCCACTGGAAGATCGCGACGACGACGCCGAAGGCGGAGGCGACGGCGGCGACGTTCATCGCGGCGGCCTTGAGCGGGATGCCGACGGAGCGGAAGGCCAGCAGGAGCAGGACGCAGCCGAGCCCGATGACCACGCCCACGAAGAGCGGCAGCTTGCCGACGATGACCTCGGCGAAGTCGTCGTAGCTCGCGGTGACGCCGCCGACGGACACCTCCAGGGAGCTGCCCGCCTCCTCCTTGGGAAGGACGTCGTCGCGCAGCCGGTCGACGAGTGCGCTGGTCCTCTCGGACTGGGGCGCGGAGTCGGGGACGACGGTGAGGAAGGCGGCGCGGCCGTTGTCCCCGTACGTCGCCGGGCTCACGGAGGCGACGCCTTCGGTCGACCTCAGCGTCGTGGCGAGGTCGTCGAGCGCCACCCGGTCGCCTGCTCCGTAGACCTCGCTGACGAGGGTCAGCGGCCCGTTGACACCGGCCCCGAAACCGTCGGCCAAGAGGTCGTACGCCTGGCGGGTGGTGGCCTTCGCGGGGTTGTTGCCCTGGTCGGACGTGCCCAGGTGCAGGCCGAGCGTGGGCAGCGCGAGTACGGCCATCACCAGGACCGCGACGGCGCCGAGCAGCTTGGGGTGGCGCTCCACGAAGGCGGCCCAGCGGGCGGCGAACCCGGTCGGCAGCTCGGGTTCGGGTCCGTGTGCGGCGAGCCTGCGCCGTTCACGGCGGCTGAGGGCGCGCGGGCCGATCCAGCCGAGGAGGGCGGGCAGCAGGGTCACGGACGCGGCGACGGTGAGGACGACGGTCAGCGACGCGGCGAGGGCGACGCCGTTGAGGAAGCCGAGCCGCAGGATGAGCATGCCGAGGAGGGCGATGCAGACGGTGGCGCCGGCGAAGACGACGGCGCGTCCGGTGGTGGCGACGGCACGTTCGGCGGCGACGGCGACGGGCAGACCGCGTTTGAGGCCCTTGCGATGTCTGGTGACGATGAAGAGGGCGTAGTCGATGCCGACGCCGAGGCCGATGAGGGTGCCGAGCATCGGTGCGAAGTCGGCGACGGTCATCAGATGGCCGAGCAGCACGATGCCGGCGTACGCGGTGCCGACGGACACCAGGGCGGTGGCGATGGGCAGGGCGGACGCGGCGAGGGAGCCGAACGCGAGGAAGAGGACGACGGCGGCGACGGCCACTCCCACGACCTCGGCGGCCTGGGCGCTCTTGGACTCGGTGAGTCCGATGGCGGTGCCGCCGAGCTCGACCTGGAGGCGGTCGGACGCGGCGGCCTCGGCGGTGTCGACGACGGCCTGCGCGTCGGCCTTGTCGATGTCGTCGGCCTGTTCGCGGAAGGTGACGGTGGCGTACGCCGTGCGGCCGTCCGCGCTGATCCGGCCCGCGCCCCCGTCGTCGTACGGTCCGGACACGGATGCCACGGCGGGCAGCTCGGCGATCCTGCCGAGGGCGTCGGACATCGTCTGCTCGACGTCGGCGGCGCGGACGGAGGTGCCGGGTCCGGTGTGCCAGACGACGGTGTCGCTGTCGCCGCCGAGGCCGTGGAAGTTCTCGTTCAGGAGCTGGGTCGCGCGACCCGACTCGGTGCCCGGCACTTCGTAGTCGTTCGAGTACGCGGATCCGGCGACGGCCGCGGCCGAGGCGGCGCCGCCGAGAGCCAGGAGCCACAGCAGGACGACGACGAGGCGGTGCCTGACGCACCAGCGGGCAAGTGCTGCCACGGACCGGCTCCCTGGTTGTTTTCGTGGATCTTCACCGGGAGCGGCAGTCGACGAACTGAACGGCCCGCAAAGAACGCATGAGTGGCGACATGTGCGCCGCAGTCACTTTGACAGCCCTTGATGATCGTTGGTCCGATTCGTGGCCATGCTCACAAGAGCACAAGGTGCGCGGAGGCACCAGAGGCACCTCCACGCACGCGTGCACGCCGTCGGTCAGCCCGAGACGCTCGCGCGGCCGTTCTCGATGTGCCCCATGAGCCGCCGCCGGAAGGCCGCGTCGCCGTCGGCGGTCACCTCGACGTCGTACCAGCCGTGCTCGTCGGCGGTGTGCCAGGCGACCGTACGGCTGCTGCGGGCCTTGACGCGGACGGTGCGCGTCCGCGACCGGACATCCGATGCGTCCACGTATCCGAGCGGCTTGACGGTGAAGACGAGGTCGCGGCTGCCGCGGTTGGCCAGCGTGAGGTGGATCTCGCGCCGGGTGATCGCGGAGGCGACCCGTGCCCCGCCGTCCTTGCCGTGCCCCTCCTTGCCCCCGCCGACCGCGGCCCCCGCGAACTCGCGCCGGAAGCCGTTCGGGCCGACGACGGTGAAGGTGTACGTGTCCCCCGGCACCGGCACGGTCCAGGTGCCCTTGCGGACGACGTCCTGATGCTGGGGGATCTTGAACTCGCCGGCGTACGGGTAGAGCGCGAAGTGGGCGCTGGAGCTGCCGCCGTTGCGCAGCCGCACGGTGAGCGTGCCGTCCTCGCCCGGCCGGGCGTCGGCGTCGGGCTGGTAGGGCAGCGGGCGGGCGCGGCGGACGCCGGGTTCCTGGACCGGCATGGACTGCTTCAGGGGCGGCTGCGGGGACCAGCGGCCGCTGAACGGGGGGATGGCGCCCGGCTGCTCGACGTCGGGCCGCCGGTGGCCGCGCCGGAAGTCGAAGGCTCCGGTGAGGTCGCCGGTGACCTTGCGCCGCCAGGCGCTGATGTTGGGTTCCCGCACGCCCGTCCACTTCTCCAGGAAGCGCACGACGGAGGTGTGGTCGAAGACCTCGGAGCAGACGTAGCCGCCGACGGTCCACGGCGAGACGACGAGCATCGGCACGCGCGCGCCGAGCCCCGTCGGCTTCCCCTCCCAGCGCTCCTCCCGCTCCTCGGCGGAGTCGCCGCCGGGCACGGGCGGCGGGACGTGGTCGAAGAAGCCGTCGTTCTCGTCGTAGTTGATGAAGACAGCGGTGCGGCGCCAGACGTCCGGGTGCGAGGCGAGGGCGTCGAGCACCTTGTAGACGATGGTCGCGCTGTGGATCGGCGAGGAGACGCTCGGGTGCTCGGAGTCCAGGGCGGACGGCACCAGATAGCTGACCTTGGCCAGCCTGCCGCGCGCGACGTCGTCGGCGAACTCCTCGGCCAGCCTGCCGGTGGGCACGCGCCGCAGACCGCGCTCGAAGAGGGACCGTTCACGCTTGTCCAGCGTGGCGACGCCCTCCTCCAGGGTGGCGAGCAGCTTGGCGCGCTCGGCCGCGTCCTTCGCGTCGCGCACCTTGGCGTAGAAGGCCTCCATGAAGGTGAGGCCGGTCTTGGCGAGGGCCTTGCGGGCGATCGCCTTGAAGGTGGTGAAGAACTCGATCTGGTTGTCGGTGAAGTTCTCCCACTCCGTGTACGTCTGCCAGCTGACGCCCGCCTTCTCCAGGCGCTCGGCGTACGTGCCCCAGCCGTACCCCGGGTGCGTGTCCTCGGCGTACGCGTCGTTGCCGACGGCCCGCTTGCCGTTCGCCTCATAGCCCGTCCTGCCGCTCCACAGGTGGTTGCGGTTGGGGCTGGTGGAGGTGTGGATGGAGGAGTGGTAGGCGTCGCAGACGGTGAAGGTGTCGGCGAGTTCGTAGTGCAGCGGGATGTCCTCGCGCGTGTAGTACGCCATGGTAGCCGCCGTCTTGGCGGTGACCCAGCCGTCCATCCAGCCGTCGTGCCAGGCCTTGGCGCCGCCGCTCCAGGAGTGGTCGAGCGCGCCGATGTACTGGAGGTCCTTCTTCTGTGTCTCGGCGGCCTGCCGCACGGGGAACGGCAGGATGGTGCGCAGGGCGCCCGGCTGCTCGAAGACCGAGGTGCCGCCGGGGAGGCGTATCGCGTTGCGGTCGCCGAAGCCGCGCACGCCGCGCAGGGAACCGAAGTAGTGGTCGAACGACCGGTTCTCCTGCATCAGGATGACCACGTGCTCGATCTTGTCGAGCCCGCCGTGGGCCGGCGGCTCGTGCGCGAGCGCCTCCTGCAGCGACGGCGGCAGGAACGAGCCGACGGCGGCGGCGCCGAGCGCGCCGCCGCCGATCGCCATCAGGCGTCTGCGCGAAATCTCCGGAGTCACGTGGGACCTCCCAGTAGTCCTGGCCGACATCCAATGGTTCCCTGCTGATCCATTGACCTGTACGGCGGGGACGCTAGTGACGCCCGGTTTCCTTGTGAAGGCTGCGGGACGAAGTCGCGGTGAACGTCCAAAAGTTCACCACGGCAGTCCATGGCGGACGGGGCTGCCGACAGCGGCGCCGACGGTGGCGGGCAGCGATGTCAGTGGCGGGTGTCATTCTCGGACACATGGAACTCGCCAACCGCATCGCCGCCTTCATGGAGCTGGTCGGACCGCCCGCCGACGCCGCGCCCGCCGTCGACTGGACCACGGTGGAGGCCTGGCTCGAAGTCCCGCTCCCCGGGGACTACAAGTCGCTGGTGACGGCATACGGCCCGGTTGAAATAGGCCACCCGGACACCGCTTCCATACGGCTGCACACGCCGTGCGTGAGCGCCGACGGGCGGTATGCGTACGGGGCGTGGGTGGTCGAGACCCACCGGCACTCGGCCATCAGGCCGGGCATGTTCACCCGGGAGCGGCGCCGCTTCCTGCCCGACGAGGGCGGCCTCCTCGCCTTCGCCACCACATCGGCGGGCGACCACCTCTTCTGGGACACCTCGGCCTCGAAGGACCCCGACGCGTGGCCGGTGGTGCTCCTGACCACGTCCGTCGCGGTCGGCGGCGCCGACCCCTGGGTGGCGTACGGCATGCCGCTCCTGGAGTTCCTGCACACCGCGGTCCGCGACGGCGTGCCGAACCCCGGCGAGCCCGGCGGGCTGCTCGGCCCGCTGCCGTGCGAAGCACGCACCTGGGCGCCGCTGGCCGGGGCCGCACCGTGGTCACCGCCGCCCCGCGGGACGTACGTCGACGCCCGCCAGCACGCCGCGCTCACCGAGGGCGAGGGCCTGGAGGCGATCACCGCGCTGATACCCCCGCCGCTCACCCCCCACCTGGGCAAGGGCAGTTGGGAGGCGCTCTTCGAACGGCTGGGCACCCGGCTGCCCGCGGACTTCGTGGCGCTGTCGGAGGCGTACGGCGCGGGGAACTGGAGCTGGTGGCTCGACATGCCGGCGCCGCTCGACCTCGACCACCGGCTCGGCCTCGCGACGAACACGGAGGAGATGCTGGAGGGGTACCGCAGCCTGCGCGAGAGCTTCCCCGAGTACTACCCGATGCCCGCCTGGCCCGAGCCCGGCGGCTTCCTGCCCGTCGCCTCGACGATCGACGGCGACCAGATCGGCTGGTGCGCCGAGGGCGACGACCCCGACCGGTGGCGCGTCGCGGTCAACCCTCGGCACGCGGATCAAGGGCCGCCCCTGGCGGGGAACCTCACCGAGACACTGCTGAACTGGCTGCGCGGCGGCCGCCCCGCCGGCGACGGCTTCTACTGGCTGCGCAAGGACCAGGACCCGCTGGAGCACATGTTCTTCGAGCCGTTCGGGGCTCCGCCGGGTACGGGTGAGGGCGGCACCCCCGCAGGGAGCACCGCTCTCACCAGGCCGGACGAAGAGAACCTCAGCCCTCGCTGACGCCCAGCTTCTCCAGGATCAGCTCCTTGACGCGGGCCGCGTCGGCCTGGCCACGGGTGGCCTTCATGACCGCGCCCACCAGCGCACCGGCGGCCGCGACCTTGCCGCCGCGGATCTTGTCCGCGACACCCGGGTTGCCGGCGATGGCCTCGTCGACGGCGGCCGTCAGGGCGCCCTCGTCCGAGACGACCTTCAGGCCGCGCTTCTCGACGACCTCGTCCGGCGAGCCCTCGCCCTTCAGGACACCCTCGATGACCTGGCGGGCCAGCTTGTCGTTCAGGTCGCCCGAGGAGACGAGCTCGGTCACCCGGGCGACGTGCGCCGGAGTGATCGGGAGCTCCTCAAGGGCCTGGCCCGACTCGTTGGCGTTACGGGCCAGCTCGCCCATCCACCACTTGCGGGCCGACGCCGCGTCGGCGCCCGCCTCGATGGTGGCGACGATCGGCTCGACCGCACCCGCGTTGAGGATCGACTGCATGTCGTGCTCGCTGATGCCCCACTCCTCGCGGAGGCGGTTGCGGCGCACGCGCGGCATCTCGGGCAGGCCGGCCCGCAGCTTCTCGACCCACTCGCGGGCCGGGGCGACGGGGACGAGGTCGGGCTCCGGGAAGTACCGGTAGTCCTCGGCGTTGTCCTTGATGCGGCCGGAGGTGGTGGAGCCGTCGTCCTCGTGGAAGTGACGGGTCTCCTGCACGATGGTGCCGCCGGAGTTCAGGACGGCCGCGTGGCGCTGGATCTCGAAGCGCGCCGCGCGCTCCACGGACCGCAGCGAGTTGACGTTCTTCGTCTCGCTGCGCGTGCCGAACTCCTGCTGCCCCTTGGGGCGCAGTGAGAGGTTCACGTCGCAGCGCATCTGGCCCTTGTCCATCCGGGCCTCGGAGACGTCGAGCGCCTTGATGAGCTCGCGCAGCTCGGCGACGTACGCCTTGGCGACCTCGGGGGCACGCTCGCCCGCGCCCTCGATCGGCTTGGTGACGATCTCGATGAGCGGGATGCCGGCGCGGTTGTAGTCCAGGAGGGAGTGCGATGCGCCGTGGATACGGCCCGTCGCGCCGCCCACGTGCGTGGACTTGCCGGTGTCCTCCTCCATGTGGGCGCGCTCGATCTCCACGCGGAAGACCTCGCCGTCCTCCAGCTGGACGTCCAGATAGCCGTTGAAGGCGATCGGCTCGTCGTACTGGGAGGTCTGGAAGTTCTTCGGCATGTCCGGATAGAAGTAGTTCTTCCGGGCGAAGCGGCACCACTCGGCGATCTCGCAGTTCAGCGCGAGGCCGATCTTGATCGCGGACTCGACACCGATCTCGTTGACGACCGGCAGGGCGCCGGGCAGGCCGAGACAGGTCGGGCAGGTCTGGCTGTTCGCGTCCTGCTTGAGCGCGGTCGAGCAACCGCAGAACATCTTGGTCTTGGTGCCGAGCTCGACATGGACCTCGAGGCCCATGACGGGGTCGTACGTCGCGAGGGCTTCCTCGTACGACACCAGGTCAGAAGTGACAGTCACGGTGAAACTTTCCCTCTCAGCCCAGCAGGACGTCGTCGTCGCCGAGGCGCTTGAGCTCGCGTACGAGCAGCGCGACGCCGGTGACGATGGCGGCAGCAGAGACGACGGCGTCCACGAGACGGAGCGTGTCGTGGTCAGAGCGGGCCATCCTGGCCTGCTTGAGCACGCTGACCGCGCCGAACGCGGTGGTGCCGATCGACAGGTACGTGCCGGTCTTGGACTTCTTGAAGCCCTTGGCCTTGTTCAGTGCACTCACAGCGACGGTGCCTCCTCAAGCAGCGGGTGACCCCACTTTTCCACGAAGGCGGCCTCGACGGCAGCGCCGACCTTGTACAGCCGGTCGTCCTTCATGGCGGGGGCGATGATCTGCAGTCCGACGGGCAGGCCGTCCTCCGGCGCGAGGCCGCAGGGCAGCGACATGGCGGCGTTGCCCGCCAGGTTGGTCGGGATGGTGCACAGGTCGGCGAGGTACATCGCCATCGGGTCGTCGGCGCGCTCGCCGATCGGGAACGCGGTGGTCGGCGTCGTCGGGGAGACGATCACGTCGACCTGCTCGAACGCCGCTTCGAACTCGCGGGTGATGAGCGTGCGGACCTTCTGGGCGCTGCCGTAGTACGCGTCGTAGTAGCCGGAGCTGAGCGCGTACGTGCCGAGGATGACGCGGCGCTTGACCTCGTCGCCGAAGCCGGCCTCACGGGTGAGCGCGGTGACGTCCTCGGCCGAACGGGTGCCGTCGTCGCCGACGCGCAGGCCGTAGCGCATGGCGTCGAAGCGGGCGAGGTTCGAGGAGCACTCGGAGGGCGCGATCAGGTAGTACGCGGAGAGCGCCAGGTCGAACGACGGGCAGTCCAGCTCGACGATCTCGGCACCGAGCTGCTTGAGCAGCTCCACCGACTCGTCGAAGCGCTGCACGACACCGGCCTGGTAGCCCTCGCCGCGGAACTGCTTGACGACGCCGACGCGCATGCCCTGGACGGAGCCGTTGCGGGCGGCCTCGACGACCGGCGGGACCGGGGCGTCGATGGACGTCGAGTCGAGCTCGTCGTGTCCTGCGATGACCTCGTGCAGCAGCGCGGCGTCGAGGACGGTGCGGGCGCAGGGCCCGCCCTGGTCGAGGCTGGAGCTGAACGCGACCATGCCGTAGCGGGACACGCCGCCGTACGTCGGCTTGACGCCGACCGTGCCGGTGACGGCCGCGGGCTGGCGGATCGAGCCGCCGGTGTCCGTGCCGAGGGCGAGGGGGCTCTCGTACGAGGCGAGGGCGGCGGAGGAGCCGCCGCCGGAGCCGCCGGGGATGCGGGTGAGGTCCCAGGGGTTGCCGGTGGGGCCGTACGCGCTGTTCTCCGTCGAGGACCCCATGGCGAACTCGTCCATGTTGGTCTTGCCGAGGATGACGACGTCGGCGGCCTTCAGGCGCTTGGTGACGGTCGCGTCGTACGGCGGGATCCAGCCCTCGAGGATCTTCGAGCCGACCGTGGTCGGCACGCCCTCGGTGGTGAAGATGTCCTTGAGCGCGACGGGGACGCCGGCCAGCGGGCCGAGCTGCTCGCCCCGGGCGCGCTTCTCGTCGACGGCGCGGGCCTGCGCGAGGGCGCCCTCGCGGTCGACGTGCAGGAAGGCGTGGACCTTCTCGTCGACGGCGTCGATGCGGGCCAGGTGGGCCTCGGTGACCTCGACCGCGGTGAGCTCGCCGGAGGCGATCCGCGACGCGATCTCTGCTGCGGTGAGCTTGATGATGTCCGTCATGACTTTCAGTCCTCCCCCAGGATCTGCGGCACCTTGAAACGCCGCTGCTCCTGGGCGGGGGCGCCCGAGAGCGCCTGCTCGGGGGTGAGCGACGGGCGGACCTCGTCCGCGCGCATGACGTTCGTCAGCGGCAGCGGGTGCGAGGTCGGCGGTACGTCTTGGTCGGCGACTTCCGAGACGCGGGCTACCGCGCCGATGATGTCGTCGAGCTGTCCGGCGAAGTGGTCGAGCTCCTCGGCCTTCAGCTCCAGACGTGCAAGGCGGGCGAGGTGGGCGACCTCCTCGCGCGTGATGCCAGGCATGCGGCGATCCTCAGGGGTGAGTGTGTGGGTTGTGACCCCAATCCTATGGGTCACCGAGCCGTGCCCGTGAAACGGTTTCCTCCCCACGGCTCCGGGGCGCCCGCGGGGGCTACTGCACCACGTGGCCCGGGGACTGTTCCGCGGCGGCGTTCGCCGCTTCCGCCGCTACGTCCGCCGGTCGGCGCCAGCCCCGGGAGCCGCGGGCGCGGAGCCACGCCGTCGTCTCCTCGGCCGGCATCGCGGCCGCGACGAGCCAGCCCTGGACCGCGTCGCATCCGAGGTCCCGCAGCCGCTCCCACGTCTCGTCGTCCTCGACGCCCTCGGCGACGACGAGCAGCCCGAGGGAGTGGGCGAGGTCGACGGTGCAGCGGACGATCTCCGCGTCTTCGTTGTCGACGGCGAGGCGGGCCACGAAGGAGCGGTCGATCTTGAGTTCGCTGACGGGGAGGCGGCGCAGGTGGACCAGGGAGGAGTACCCCGTGCCGAAGTCGTCGAGGGACATCTTGACGCCGTGGCCGGTGAGTCCCGCGAGGGTGTCCGCGGCGCGCTGCGGGTCTTCGAGGAGGACGTGCTCGGTTATCTCCAGTTGCAGGGCTCCCGCGGGGACCCCGTGGCGGGCGAGGCGCGCGGCGACCGCTCCGGCGAAGCCCGGCGTGTGGACGTCGCGCGGGGAGACGTTGACCGCGACGGGCACCTTCAGGCCCTGCGCCTGCCACTTCGCGACCTGGCCGAGGGCGGTCTCCAGGACGTACTCGGTGAGGTGCGGCATGAGGCCCGACGACTCGGCGATGGCGATGAACTCGTCGGGCGGCACCTTCCCCCGTTCGGGGTGCACCCAGCGCACCAGCGCCTCGAGGCCCGCGACCTTGCCGTCGAAGCGGACCTTGGGCTGGTAGTGGAGCTCGACGTCGCCCGCGTCGAGGGCGCGGCGCAGGTCGCCGAGGAGGCCGAGCCGGTCGGGGGTGTTGGAGTCCCGCTTGGATTCGTAGACCTCGACGCCCGTGCGGTCCCGCTTGGCCTGGTACATCGCGACGTCCGCACGCCGGAGGAGGCCTTCCGCGTCGAGTGCGTGGTCGGGGAAGACCGCGAGGCCCGCGCTGGCCTCCAGGACGAGGGTGAGGCCGTCGAGGTCGAGCGGGGAGCCGAGCGCGGCGACGAGCTGGCGGGCCACGCGCGTGGCCGATGTCGTGGAGTCGGCGACCGGCAGCAGTACGGCGAACTCGTCGCCGCCGAGGCGCGCCGCCTCCGCGCCGCGGGGCAGCGCGAGGCGCAGCCGGTCCGCGATCTGGAGGAGCAGCCGGTCCCCCGCGAGGTGACCGAGGGTGTCGTTGACCGACCGGAAGCGGTCCATGTCGATGAGCATTAACGCGGACCGTGCGCCGATCCGCTCGGCGTCGTCGAGGGCCGTCCAGGTCCGTTCGAGGAGCCACTGCCGGTTGGGCAGCCCGGTGAGCGGGTCGCGGAGCTGTTCCTCGGCCCGTGCCCGGGCGATCCAGAGGGTGGAGTCGAGGGCGACGAGCGGGATCGCGAAGAGGGGCAGCAGGATCGGCAGGGAGATCGCGACGACGCAGATCAGCGGGGCGATGCCGAGCAGCGCGATGCCGAGGAGGCCCTGCCGGACGAGGGCGGTGCGGGTGACGGTGGGCAGGGCCTCGGTGCGCGGCGCGTGGACGTACCAGAGCAGGACGCGGGTGACGACGAGGTACGCGACGGCGACCAGGGCCACTTGGGGCGCGGTGTAGAGGTCCCAGGTCTCGGGGAGCCAGGGCGACTCGGCGCTGGGTGCCGTGCCGAACGCGGCCAGGGTGAGTGCGCCCGCGCCGATGCCGATGATGTCGACCGCGCCGTGCAGCAGGCCCTGGCGCCAGCGGTGCCTGCGCGCGACGCCGACGAGGACGACGACGGTGAGGCTGACCATGCCGGCGGGCACCCAGCCGTAGAGGAGGAGGACGGCGACGGTGAGGGCGCCGCCGGAGCCGGTGCCGCCCCACCACCGGTCGCGGCCGAGGGCGACGAGGTGGCCGACGATGAGGCCGGTGAGGACGGCGAGGGACCAGCCCGCGGCGCCGGTGGGGAACAGGGCGTGGCGGCCCGTGAGCGCCTGGAAGAAGCCGGCGCCGAGCAGTACGGCGGCCGCGGCGACGGTCAGGAGGGGCAGCAGCGGCCAGGGGTCACGGGTGTCCTGCTCGGCCGGTGCGCCCGGCCCGGTGAGGGGCGCGGGGCTGTCGGTGCCGTGCGGCGGTGCGGCGGTCCAGGCCCGTTCGCGTGGTTCGACGGCGGTGCTCAGCGTGCAGGCTCCGGCGCCGGGGACCGGCTGCGGCATGCTGCCCGGGTCGGTGTTCGTCGCGGTCCGGCGGCCGCGCAGCCAGGCTCCCGGCGCGCGCCACAGGCGCGCGCGCAGCCGTGAGTCGGGGGCGGCGCTCTCGGTCGGTTCCATTCCCGTCCCTCTCACAGCCGGCGGTGCCCACGCCATGCGGACTCGGCCCTGATGCGGCCGCGCCCGTGAATCCGTTCCCGCACTCCGCTCGAGCGAGGAGACGCGGTTCTCCCGCACTCGCGCCGAGCAGGGGATGCCCCCTTCCAAGCCCTTGATGAGCAGGTGATACCCCGTTCGCTGCGGGGCACGGCAGGCGCACACCTCAACAGTAGGCCGCAGAAGGCTTCCACGGGCAGCGGTCGACTACGGTTGCCCGAATGCGACCCGGCCACCCGTATGCCTCTGGTATGCGCCGAACGGGTGGCCTTCAACCGCTACTCCTCGGTCGGAAGCGCGACTTCCCGCGCCGCGTCCGGTCCTTGTTCGAGCAGGACGGCGAAGCCTTCCTCGTTGAGAACCGGAACCTTCACCTGCATGGCCTTGTCGTACTTCGACCCGGGGTTGTCGCCGACGACCACGAAGGAGGTCTTCTTGGAAACGGAACCTGTCACCTTGGCTCCGCGACTCTGCAGCGCCTCTTTTGCGCCATCCCGGGTGTGGTGTTCGAGCGTTCCGGTGACGACGACCGTGAGGCCCGCGAGCGGGCGCGGGCCCTCGTCCTCGCCCCCCGCCTCTTCCTCCATGCGCACGCCGGCCTCCCGCCACTTGCGCAGGATCTCCCGGTGCCAGTCCTCGGCGAACCACTGTTTGAGGGAGGCCGCGATGGTCGAGCCGACGCCCTCCACCGCGGCCAACTCCTCCTCGGTGGCCTGATCGATGCGGTCGATGGAACGGAATTCGCGGGCCAGCGCCACGGCGGCCACCGGGCCGACGTGCCGGATCGAGAGGCCCGTGAGGACGCGGGCGAGCGGGCGCTCCTTGGCCGCCGCGATGTTCTCCAGCATGGCCAGGGTGTTCTTCTTCGCCTCGCCCTTCTGGTTGGCGAAGAAGGTGACGACCTTCTCCTCGCCGGTCTTGGGGTCGCGCTTGGGCAGGCCGGAGTCCTGGTCCAGTACGTACGACTTGATGGGCAGGAGCTCTTCGACCTTCAGGTCGAAGATGTCGCCCTCGTCGAGGATCGGCGGTTCGGCGGGCTCCAGCGGCCTGGTCAGGGCGGCCGCGGCGACGTACCCGAAGTTCTCGATGTCCAGGGACTTGCGGCCCGCGAGGTAGAAGAGACGTTCACGCAACTGGGCGGGGCACGACTGGGCGTTGGGGCAGCGGAGGTCGATGTCGCCCTCCTTCATGGGGCGCAGCGCCGTGCCGCACTCGGGGCACTCGGCGGGCATCACGAACTCCCGCTCGGTGCCGTCCCGCAGGTCGACGACGGGGCCGAGGATCTCCGGGATGACGTCTCCGGCCTTGCGGATGACGACCGTGTCCCCGATGAAGACGCCCTTCTTCTTCACCACGTCCTGGTTGTGCAGGGTCGCGAACTCGACCTCGGAGCCGGCGACGGTGACGGGTTCCACCTGCGCGTACGGCGTGACGCGGCCGGTGCGGCCGACGCCTACGCGGATGTTGATGAGTTTGGTGTTGACCTCCTCGGGCGCGTACTTCCAGGCGATGGCCCAGCGCGGGGCGCGCGAGGTGGAGCCGAGGCGGCCCTGCAGCGGGATCTCGTCGAGCTTGACGACGACCCCGTCGATCTCGTGCTCCACGGAGTGGCGGTTCTCTCCGAAGTACGCGATGAAGTCCCGGACGCCTTCGAGCCCCTCGACCACCTTGTTGTGCTTGGCGGTGGGCAGGCCCCACTCGTGCAGCAGCTCATAGGCGTGGCTGAGGCAGTCGATGTCGAGGCCCTCGCGGGCGCCGATGCCGTGCACCACCATGTGCAGCGGCCGCGTCGCGGTGACGCGCGGGTCCTTCTGGCGCAGCGAACCCGCCGCCGCGTTGCGGGGGTTGGCGAAGGGCTTGTCGCCCGCCTCGACGAGGCGGGCGTTGAGCTCCTCGAACTTCTCCATGGGGAAGAAGACCTCGCCGCGGATCTCCACGAGGGCGGGGACGCGGTCGCCCTCCAGGCGCTGCGGGATGTCCGCGATCGTGCGGACGTTCGGCGTGATGTCCTCGCCGGTGCGGCCGTCGCCCCTGGTCGCGGCGCGGGTCAGCTTCCCGTCCTCGTACGTGAGGTTGACCGCGAGGCCGTCGACCTTGAGCTCGCACAGGAGGTGGAAGTCCGGGGTGCCGGCCTCCTTGGCGACGCGGTCGGCCCAGGCGGCGAGCTCGGCGTCGTCGAACGCGTTGTCCAGGGACAGCATGCGCTCGCGGTGCTCGACGGCGGTGAACTCCGTCTCGTACGAACCCGAGACCTTCTGGGTCGGCGAGTCGGGGGTCCGGAGCTCGGGGTACTCCTCCTCCAGCGCTTCGAGGGAGCGCAGGAGCTTGTCGAACTCGGCATCGCTGACGACCGGCTGGTCCTTCACGTAATACCGGAAGCGGTGCTCCTCGATCTGCTCGGCCAGCTGGGCATGCTGATCCCGTGCCTCGGCGGGCACAGAGCCTTGCTGTTCGACAGCCACCGTTTCGTCCTCCCGTTACGTCATACCCAATTACTCAGGGTTGTCTGCGAGCGACCTCGCCGCTCTGGCGCAGTGGGCGAGCGCCGCACGCGCGTACGCGGGTGATGCGCCCGCGAGCCCGCACGACGGAGTGACCACGACCGACTCCGCGAGTGTTCCCGGATTCAGCCCCAGCCTGCGCCACAACGTCCTGACACCCATGACGCTACCGGCAGGGTCTGACAATCGGCCGTCCACGCCCGGCACGACACCGGCGAAGAGCTTCGTGCCGCCCTCGACCGCCTCACCGATCGCCTCGTCGTCACGCTCGGTGAGCAGGGCGAAGTCGAAGGAGACCGCGTCGGCCCCGGCGCGGCGCAGCAGCGCGAACGGTACGTCGGGCGCGCAGGAGTGGACGACCGTGGCGCCGTCGCCGTCGCCGTGGACGGCGAGGATGTCGCGCAGCGTGCTCTCGACGAGCTGCCGGTCCACGGCGCGGTGGGTGCGGTACTCGCTGGCGGTCTTGATCTGCCCGCGCAGCACGGCGATCAGCGAGGGCTCGTCGAGTTGCAGGATCACGTGGGCGCCGGGCACCCTGCGGCGGACGTCCGCGAGGTGCGTGCGCAGGCCTTCGGCGAGGGATCCGGCCAGGTCGCGGCAGGCGCCGGGGTCGGAGAGCGCGGCCTCGCCGTTCCTGAGCTCCAGGGCGGCGGCGAGGGTCCAGGGGCCGACGGCCTGGACCTTCAGCGGGCCCTGGTACCCCTGGGTGAACTCCTCCAGGGCGTCGAGGTCCTCGCCGAGCCAGGCCCTGGCGCGCCGGGTGTCCCGGCCCGGCCGGTCGCCGATCCGCCAGCCGCTGGGCTCCACGCGCGCGTACAGGTCGACGAGGAGCCCAGCGGTGCGGCCGATCATGTCGGCGCCGGGGCCGCGCGCGGGCAGCTCTGCGAGGTACGGCATGCCGTGTTCGGGACCTTCGAAGCTGCCGGTGACGGTCTTCGCGGCCTCGCGGGCGTCCCCGCCGGGCATGGACCCCACGCCGGTGGCGGGGCCCCAGGTGAACGCGTCGCTCATCGTCCCGGCCGCACCGTCAGGTCGTTGACCTCCGCGTCGCGCGGCAGGTCCAGGGCCATGACGATCGTCGTGGCGACCGACTCGGGGTCGATCCAGCGGGACGGGTCGTACTCCTTGCCCTCCTGCTGGTGGACCTTGACCTGCATGGCGCTCGCCGTGCGGCCGGGGTAGACGGAGGTGACGCGGACGCCATTGCCGTGCTCCTCCTGGCGCAGCGAGTCGGCGAGGGCCTTCAGGCCGTGCTTGGAGGCGGCGTACGCGGCCCAGTCGGCGTTGGCGTTGAGACCGGCGCCCGAGTTGACGAAGAGCACATGCCCCTGGGCGAGCCGGAGTTGGGGCAGGAAGTGGCGGGTCAGCTCGGCGGGGGCGATGAGGTTGACGTTGAGCTGGTGGCGCCAGGCCTTGGGGGTGAGCTCGCCGACCGGGCCGAGGTCGACGACGCCCGCGATGTGCAGGAGGGAGTCCACGCGCGAGGGCAGCGACTGGTGCCCGAACGCCCAGGACAGCTTGTCGGGGTCGGAGAGGTCTCCGACGAGGGTGCTCGCGCCCGGAAACTCGGCGGCGAGCTCTTTGGCGCGGCCCGCGTCCCGCGCGTGCAGGACGAGGTCGTCGCCGCGGGTGTGGAGGCGGCGGGCCACGGCCGCGCCGATGCCGGAGCCGGCCCCGGTGATCACATGTGTTGCCATACCCGCCATGCTCGCATCACTGGGTGCCCGCGGATTCTTCCAGGTAGGCCAGTGCGCCGACGGGCTCCTCCGCGAAAAAGACGAGGTCGGTGAGCGGGAGGGGCAGGAAGCCCTCGTCCTCCATGCGGCGGAACTGCTCCTTGAGGCCGTCGTAGAAGCCCGCGGAGTTCAGCAGGACCACCGGCTTGGTGTGCTTGCCGTGCTTCTTCAGCTCCAGGATCTCGGTGGCCTCGTCGAGCGTGCCGGTGCCGCCCACCATGATCACGATCGCGTCGGCCTTCTCCAGGAGCAGCGCCTTGCGCTCGGCGAGGTCGCGGGCGACGACCATCTCGTGCGGCTCGGCGACCTGCCGGGCCTTGGCGGCGAGGAAGTCCACGGAGACGCCCACGAGCCGCCCTCCCGCCTCGTGCACGCCGTCCGCCACGACCTTCATCAGGCCGCTCTCGGAGCCGCCCCAGACCAGCGTGTGACCGCCCTTGCCGAGCAGTTCGGCGAATTCGCGGGCCGGGCGGGTGTAGCGGTCGTCGAGGTCGGCGGCGGAGAGGAAGACGCAGATGTTCATGCGCCCACGGTACGTTCCGTACCTCAGGGCACTCGCAGAGCATCCGTCGAGGAGGGCACGACATGACCAACGGGCACCGGATCACCGTCGAGCAGGGCAAGGACCACGTGCGCGTGGTGCACGACGGGCAGGTCGTGGCGGAGAGCAGCCGCCCCCTGCTGCTGCGCGAGACGGGCTACCCGGTCCGTCACTACCTCCCTCCGGAGGACGTCCGCACGGACCTGCTGACCCCGTCGGAGACCACCACGTACTGCCCCTTCAAGGGCACGGCCTCCTACTGGTCGCTGCCGGGGGCGGCGGACGCGGTGTGGGCGTACCCGGAGCCGAAGGCGGCCGTGGCCGGGATCAAGGACCACTTCTGCTTCTACGAAGCAGAGGTCACGGAAGCGTAGGTCGTGAGAGCGGGAGTCACGACGCGGCGGTGAACGTCCGCCGGTAGGCGACCGGCGAGACGCCCAGCACGGCCCGCATGTGCTGGCGCAGCGAGTTGCCGGTGCCGAAGCCCGACCGGTGGGCGACCACGTCCACCGGCAGGTCGCTGGACTCCAGGAGCTGGCGTGCGAGTTCGATGCGCTGGGCGGTCAGCCACCGGCCGGGCGGCATGCCGACCTCTTCCTGGAAGCGTCGGGTGAAGGTGCGCAGGCTCATGCGCGCGTGGGCGGCGAGTTCGCCGAGGGGCAGCGGCTCCTGGAGCCGTTCGAGTGCCCACGCGCGCGTGGCGGCCGTCGTGGCGAGCGTGGGCTCGGGGACGGGCCGCTCGATGTACTGGGCCTGGCCGCCGTCGCGCCAGGGCGGCACGACGCACACGCGCGCGATGTGGTTGGCGACGGCGGCGCCGTGGTCGCGCCGCACGACGTGCAGGCAGAGGTCGATGCCGGCCGCGACGCCCGCCGCGGTCAGCACGTCGCCGTCGTCCACGAAGAGCACGTCCGCGTCGACCTTGATCCTGGGGAAGGACCGCTGGAAGTCGCGGGCGACGTGCCAGTGCGTCGTCGCGGGGCGCCCGTCGAGGAGACCGACGGCCGCGAGGACGTACGAGGCGTTGCAGAAGGACACGATGCGGGTGCCGGGCCTGATCCTGCGCAGGGCCGCGGCGACCGGCTCCGGCAGTTCCTCGCCCGCCATGCCCCGGTCGAAGCTGCGGGTCGGCGTGATCACCACGGTGTCCGCGGTGTCGAGGGCCTCGGGTCCGTGCTCGGCCGCCACCGTGAACCCGGAGTCCGTGCGCACCGGGCGGCCGTCCACCGTGCAGACGACGACGTCGTAGAGCGCCTCTCCGCGGTCGTTCAGGGCGTTGCCGAAGACGCGGGAGGGGATGCCGAGCTCGAAGGCGTACGCGCCGTCCAGCGCGATGACCGCGACGCGGTGGGCGCCGTCGCGGTCGCCGAGGCCATTCAGGTTCATGGCCGAATCCTGTCACATACTGGCCAAACAGCCAGCACCGCGCGGGTCGGCGCCGCCGCACTCTTGGTCCCACCAGCACTTTTACCCTCTGTACGAGAGAGACCAAGACCATGAAGATGCGTGCCGTCAGCCCCCGCGCCTGGGGCGCCCCCGAGAACCTCGTCCCGGTGGAGGTGGACCGTCCCGAGCCCGGCCTGACCGAGATCCTGGTCCGCGTGCACGCGGCGGGCGTCAACCCCGTCGACTGGAAGACCCGCGCGGAGGGCGCGTTCGGCACGTGGGGAGACACCCCGATCCTTGGCTACGACGTGTCGGGCGTGGTCGAGGAGGTCGGCCCCGGAGTGACCCTCTACCGCCCCGGTGACGCGGTGTTCGGCATGCCGCGCTTCCCCGAACAGACGGGCGGCTACGCGGAGTTCGTGGCGGCCCCGGCCCGCCGCTTCGCACCGAAGCCCGCGAGCCTCTCCCACGTCGAGGCCGCCGCACTCCCCCTCGCCGCGCTCACCGCCTGGCAGGGCCTGATCGAGACGGCGGGGCTGCGCGCCGGGCAGCGCGTGCTGATCCACGCGGCAGCGGGCGGCGTGGGCCACCTCGCCGTACAGATCGCCAAGGCGCACGGCGCATACGTCATCGGCACGGCGCGCGCGGACAAGCACGAGTTCCTGCGCTCGCTGGGCGCGGACGAGGTCGTCGACTACACGCGCGTGGACTTCACCGAGGCGGTCCGCGACGTGGACGTCGTCCTCGACGGCGTCGGCGGCGCGTACGGGGCCCGGTCCCTAGAGATCATCCGCCCCGGCGGCCACCTGGTCACGCTCCCCGACCCGGGCGGCCTCCCCGACCCGGCACGGGCCGCGGAGCTCGGCGTCCACACGGGCTGGACGATCGTCGAGCCGGACCGCGCGGGCCTCCTGGAGATAACCCGCCTGGTGGAGGAGGGGAAGCTCCGCGTCGAGATCGACACGGTCAACCCTCTGGAGGAGGCGGCGAAGGCCCACGCGCGCGGGGAGCAGGGCCGCACCCAGGGCAAGATCGTACTCAGCGTCGCCTGACCGGTTCAGGCCACGAGGGCGGGCGGCGTTGCCTGGCGCAGGGCCAGTTCGAACCACATGGTCTTGCCGCCCGGCCCGTACGACCCCTCCCCTATGGCGCATCCGCCCCAGCGATCAGCCACGGTGTCGAGGATCACCAGCCCCCGCCCACTGTCCGCGTGCACGCTCACCGGCGGGGGCGGGGCGAGCGGCGGCAGGTCCGGGCTCATGTCCCACACGCTGACCCGCAGCACGGGGCAGAGCCAGTGCAGGCGCACGGAGGCGGGGCCTTTGGTGTGCCGTACGGAGTTGGTCGCGAGTTCCGTGGTCAACAGCTCGGCGCGGTCCGCGAGTTCGGTGAGGTGGTGAGCCGCGAGGACGGCGCGGAGGGTGAGGCGGGCGATCCCCGGACTGCGGGGGTCGCAGGGGAAGTGGAGCTCGTACGCCCAGGGGGCGGTGAAGGGGAGGGGGTCGGGCCCCGGCGGGGAGTACGGGTCGTCGGGCTGGACGTCGAGGGATGAACTCACGCGGCACCTCCATTGGTGCGGGGCGCTCCGGGGAGCGGGGACGTGAATGACGGTCACGCAGGTTCAGTCCTGGCGTGGGGGCGGTGTGCCTGCCGGTGGTGTTCCGGTGCGCTTCCGCTGGGCGCGGAGCCAAGAGGTGACCTGACTCACACCGTAGACCAATAGCGACTCACATGTGAGTCAACTTCCACGAACGAGTGCACAGTTGCTGACTCACTAGACGGCATGAGAAGGCGCTGTGAAACTGTTCGCGCGCACGAGGAAGAGGACTCATGGCTGCACGAAACGCCCCGACAGGCCGTCATCGCCGACTGGCCACAGAGCTGCGCCGAATGCGCGAACAGGCAGGACTGTCCGTCCAGGAAGCCGCTTCGCTCCTCGGCGCGGACCGGACGATGATCTCCAACATAGAAGCCGGACGCACCGGCATCAGCGATGAGCGGGTGCGACAACTGGCCTGCCACTACGGGTGCCCGGAGCCAGCACTTGTCGATGCGCTGGCGGGGCTGACAGGTCCGCGGCGGGCCGGTCAGTGGTGGGACGAGTACCGCGGGAAGCTTCCCGATGGCCACTTGGAGGTCTCGGAGGTGGAGCACTACGCGACCCGCATCCGTACGGCTCAGACGGTGCATCTACCTGGCTTGTTCCAGACAGAGGAACACGCACGCGCGATCTTCGAGTTGACGGTCCCCAAACTCTCCCGCCTGGATGTGGAGCTACGGACTGCTCACCGGCTCAGACGGCAGGCGATCCTGACCGGCGAGCACCCCACCCCGTACGTCGGAATCATCCACGAGGCTGCCCTGCGCCTACAGTTCGGCGGCCCCGACGTAGCCCGCAAGCAGTTGACTCACCTCGCCGACTCCGCCGACCACGACAACGTGACACTGCTGGTCATCCCGTTCAGTGCTGGAGCGTTCCATGGGGCCGGCCAGTCGGTCTTGTACGCGGAAGGAGCACTGCCGCAACTGGACACCGTGCAGCTGGATACAGCCCTTGGCGCACACTTCGTTGATGCCCCGATCCCGTTGGCGAACTATCGTTCCCTTCTGGATCTGATGGAACGGTCAGCGCTGCCTCCGAAGGAGTCACAGGAGCTGATCCGCTCCATCGCGCGCGAGTGCTGAAGGGGCTTGGCACATGGTCAAGAGTGATTGGCAGCGTTCTTCGTTCTGCGGCGGCGGCGGCAACAACTGCGTCGAAGTCGCCGCCACCGCCAGCGACGGCATCGCACTCCGAGAGAGCGAGAGCCCGGCCGACGCGCTCACGACGGACCGGGCCGCGCTGGACGCCCTGATACAGAGCCTGCGGCAGCCAACCGTCTAAACGCCCGCCGCCGTCTGGACTCGGTCGAGCAGGTGGCGTTAGATCCGAGCGGGTCGAGGAATTGAATCCTTGGAAATAGTCGGAGAGCTGTAGAGGTACCCGCTATGCCGAACCCGAAGTGGATCAAGTCATCGTTCTCTGAGGCTTCGGGCAACAACTGCGTCGAAGTCGCCGCCACCGGCAGTGACGGCATCGCCCTCCGGGAGAGCGAGAGCCCGGCCGACGTACTGACGACGGACCGGGCCGCGCTGAACGCCCTGATACGCAGCCTGCGGCAGCCAACCGCCTAGACGCCCGCCGCCATCTGGACTCCGTCGAGCAGGTGGCGTTGGAGCCGAGGAGTTGCGTCCTTGGCAATCGACGAGATCTGGAGAGGTGCCCGCCATATCCAATCTGAAGTGGATCAAGTCGTCCTTCTCCGGGGACGGCGGCAACAACTGCGTCGAAGTCGCCGCCCTCCGCAACGACGGCATCGCACTCCGAGAGAGCGAGAGCCCGGCCGACGTGCTCACGACGGACCGGGCCGCGCTGAACGCCCTGATACGCAGCCTGCGGCAGGCAAGCGTCTAGACGGCCGCCTTCGCCCGTTCCGTCGTCGCGATTGTCGCCGAGCCCACCACGCGCGTGCCGTCGTACAGCACGATCGCCTGGCCGGGGGCGACGCCGCGGACCGGCTCGGTGAAGGAGACGTTCAGGGTGCCGTCGACCAGTTCCGCGCGCACCGGCGTCTCGCCGCCGTGGGCGCGTAGCTGGGCCGTATACGTGCCGGGGCCGGACGGGGCCGCGCCGCACCAGCGGGGCTTGATCGCGGTCAGGGCCGTGACGTCCAGCGCCGCCGCCGGGCCGACCGTCACCGTGTTGTTGACCGGCGAGATGTCCAGGACGTAGCGCGGCTTGCCGTCGGCGGCGGGGGTGCCGATGCGCAGGCCCTTGCGCTGGCCGATCGTGTAGCCGTAGGCGCCCTCGTGCGTGCCGAGGACCGCCCCGGACTCGTCCACGATGTCGCCCTCCGCCTTGCCCAGGCGGTTGGCGAGGAAGCCCTGCGTGTCGCCGTCGGCGATGAAGCAGATGTCGTGGCTGTCGGGCTTCTTGGCCACGGCGAGCCCGCGGCGCTCGGCCTCCGCGCGGATCTCCTCCTTGGTGGTGACCGTGTCGCCTAGGGGGAACATCGCGTGGGCGAGCTGGCGGTCGTCCAGGACCCCGAGGACGTAGCTCTGGTCCTTGGCCATGTCGGAGGCGCGGTGCAGTTCACGCGTGCCGTCCTCGCGGACGATCACCTGCGCGTAGTGACCGGTGACGACCGCGTCGAAGCCGAGGGCGAGCGCCTTGTCGAGGAGCGCCGCGAACTTGATCTTCTCGTTGCAGCGCAGGCACGGGTTGGGGGTGCGGCCCGCCTCGTACTCCGCGACGAAGTCCTCCACCACGTCCTCGCGGAAGCGGTCGGCCAGGTCCCAGACATAGAACGGGATGCCGATGACGTCCGCGGCGCGGCGGGCGTCGCGGGAGTCCTCGATGGTGCAACAGCCTCGCGCGCCCGTGCGGAACGATTGCGGGTTCGCCGAGAGCGCGAGGTGCACTCCCGTCACGTCGTGCCCGGCTTCTGCGGCGCGGGCGGCGGCGACGGCGGAGTCCACACCGCCGGACATGGCGGCCAGGACACGGAGGGGGCGCTGGGCACGCTGCGGGGTCTCGGTCAAAGTCATAGCCCTAACAGAGTACGGGGCGGCGGGAACCGGACGCCCGTGAGTAAGCGTTGACGATCACATGGGGGAACCTCGGCAGGACGGGCAGGGGCGCGGCATCAGCCGGCGCACCCTGCTGATCGGCGGCGGGGCGGCGGCCGCCGGGACCGTCGTGCTCGCGCGGGACGAGCTCGGCAGGCTGTGGTGGCGGATGCCCGGTGTGGTGAAGAAGCGGAAAGAGGGCGAGGTCGACGCTCCCGGCGTGCAGTGGATCGCCGCGTCCGATTACAACTGGCGCCGCGCGGACCGCCCCGACGACTACGAGATCGACCGCGTCGTCATCCATGTCGTCCAGGGCGGGTACCAGACGGCGCTGCGCGTCTTCAAGGACCCGGGCCACGGCGCCGCCGCGCACTACGTGGTGCGCAAGGACGGCCACATAGCCCAGATGATCCGCGAGCTGGACGTGGCGTTCCACGCGGGCAACAAGAGCTGGAACGAACGCAGCATCGGCATCGAGCACGAGGGTTTCGTCGACAAGAAGTCGTCGTTCACAGGACCGATGTACGCGGCGTCGGCGCGGCTCACCGCCGGGATCTGCAGGCGGTACGACATCCCGGTGGACCGCGAGCACATCGTCGGCCACGTGGAGGTGCCGGGCACGGACCACACGGACCCTGGGCCGTACTGGGACTGGGACCGGTATCTGCGCCTGGTGCGCGCCGAACGGGCCAGGCCGGCCGGACCGGACAAGCCCACGGGCTCCGCGAGTCCCGCGAGTCCCGCGAAGAAGGCCTAGCCCCGGCTCAGGTCCTAGCTCAGGCCCGCCGTCCGCGCCCGGTCCACCGCCGGGCCGATGGCCGCCGCCACCGCGTCGACGTCCGCCTTCGTCGACGTATGGCCGAGCGAGAAGCGGAGGGTGCCGCGGGCGAGGTCGGGGTCGGTGCCGGTGGCGAGCAGGACGTGGCTGGGCTGGGCGATGCCCGCCGTGCACGCGGAGCCGGTGGAGCACTCGATGCCCTGCGCGTCGAGGAGGAGGAGGAGGGAGTCACCCTCGCAGCCCGGGAACGTGAAGTGCGCGTTGGCGGGCAGCCTGCCCTCCGGGTACGGGTCGCCCCCGAGGATCGCGTCGGGGACCGCCGCGCGGACGGCGGTCACGAGGTCGTCGCGGAGCGCGCCGATCTCGGCGGCGAACTGCTCGCAGTGGGCCGCTGCGTGCTCCCCCGCGACGGCGAACGCCGCGATGGCGGGCACGTCCAGCGTCCCGGAGCGCACGTGCCGCTCCTGGCCGCCGCCGTGCAGCACGGGCACGGGGCTGTACTCACGGCCGAGGAGCAGCGCGCCGATGCCGTAGGGCCCGCCGATCTTGTGGCTGGAAACGGTCATGGCGGCGAGCCCGGAGGCGGCGAAGTCGACGGGGACCTGGCCGTAGGCCTGCACGGCGTCGGCGTGCAGCGGGACGCCATACTCCTGGGCGACGTCGGCCAGTTCGCGGATGGGCTGGATCGTGCCGATCTCGTTGTTGGCCCACATGACGGTGGCCAGGGCGACGTCGTCGGGGTTTCGGGCGATGGCCTCGCGGAGGGCTTCGGGGTGCACGCGGCCGTGCGTGTCGACCGGGAGGTACTCGACGGTGGCGCCCTCGTGCTCGCCGAGCCAGTGCACGGCGTCGAGGACGGCGTGGTGCTCGACGGGGCTCGCGAGGAGCCGGGTGCGGGCCGGGTCGGCGTCGCGCCGCGCCCAGTAGAGCCCCTTGACGGCGAGGTTGTCCGCCTCGGTGCCGCCGGAGGTGAAGACGGTTTCGCTGGGTCGGGCGCCGAGCGACTCGGCGAGTGTCTCGCGGGCCTCCTCGACGGTGCGTCGCGCCCGCCGTCCCGCCGCGTGCAGCGAGGAGGCGTTGCCGGTGACGGCGATCTGCGCGGTCATCGCCGCGATCGCCTCCGGGAGCATCGGAGTGGTCGCTGCGTGGTCGAGGTAGGCCATGGTGCGCACGATTCTACGAGCCGTGCGGGGCCCTTTGCCCCGGCGGTATCAGCCTGCGAGACCCCAGGACACGGTGTTGTCCACCGAGACGAGTGCGGCGAGCACGACGAGGTCGGCCACGCCGAGGCCGAGCCCGAGCAGCGCACGGCCCCTGCGGGCGGTGCCGCGCCACAGGGCGACGCTCGCGAGGACGATCGCGATGGGCCCGAGGACGAGGTTCAGGACGAGCAGTCCGACCAGGCCGAGGATGAAGGAGGCGACGGCCATGCCGTCGGTGTCACGCCGTCCGGTGGGACGGGGACGGGGCTCCTCGGCGGGGACCGGCTCGGTCCGGGGGCGGGTGGGCGTTGCGGTGCTTCCCATGGTGCGACTCCTGGCAGGTGGAGGTGTCGTACAAAGAGGAGTACGGAGTGGAGTACGGAGAGATGCCGTACGCCGGAGCGGGTCAGCGGTGGCGCGCGCGGCGCTCGCGCACGGCGAAGACCGCGAGCCACACGCCGATCACGGCGGCGGCGACGAGACTGACCGGCAGCGGGGCGTGTGCCACGGAACCCATGGCGACGCCCAGCAGCATCAGGGCGGCGACGATGAACAGCACGGAGATCCCTCTCTCGGTTCTCGGTTCGGTGAACGCTTGTGGTTACAGTTGTTCACTGACTTAGAGAGTACTCCCTCTCCGGCTTTCAAAACTCGGAGAACAGTTGTTAACTGCATGGCATGAGTCACACTCTCGGCGTCCGGCAGGCCCAGAAGCAGAAGACCCGGCAGGCAATCCTTGACGCAGCCCTCCAGCTGCTGGAGGAGCAGAGCCTCAGCAGCCTGGGCCTGCGCGAGGTCACCCGCGCCGTGGGCGTCGCCCCCACCGCCTTCTACCGGCACTTCCGCGACACCGCCGACCTGGGCGTGACCCTGGTCGAGGAGACCCTCGGCAGCCTGCACACGACGCTCACCGCGATGCTCGCGTCGGAGAAGGGCGACAGCGAGCAACGCATCGCGGGCACGGTCGAGTTGATAGCCGGATACGTCCGCGCCCACCCCGCGCACGTCCGCTTCATCGCCCGCGAGCGGCACGGAGGCGTGCGGGCGGTGCGGGACGCGATCGGCGCCCAGCTCGCCCTGTTCGCGAAGGAGGTGGCGGACCAGTTCGCCCACGAGCCGCCGACCTCGCGGTGGCCCGAGGACGATCTGCTGATGCTGGCGGGCATGTACGTCGACCACATGGTCATGACCGCGTCCGCCTTCCTGGACGCGGGGCCCGGCTCGGCGGAGGAGGCACGGGTGGCGGACGTCGCCCGCAGGCAGCTGCGTCTGGTGGGCCTGGGCCGCGACCACTGGACGGACGAGCGGCAGCCGTAGCAGTCCACGCGGAACGCTCGACGCGCCCGTAAGGAGCTACTAGCCTTACGGTCATGACGGCTGTACGCGCGAGCAGCGCAAGCGACGTAAGCGACTCCTGGTACCTCGACCGGACCTACGCGGGCCCCACCGGCACCGTCCGCTGGGCCGCCCTCGGCCCGGCCGACGCCCCGCCCGTCGTCCTCGTCCACGGCACGCCGTTCTCGTCGTACGTCTGGCGTGACATCGCCCGCTCCCTGGCGGTCGGACACCGCGTGTACGTCTGGGACCTGCCGGGGTACGGCGCCTCGGAGATGCGGTCCGGGCAGGACGTGTCCCTCGCCGCGCAAGGCCGGGTCCTCGCCGAACTCCTCGCCCACTGGGGCCTGGAGCGGCCCGCCGTCGTCGCCCATGACTTCGGCGGCTGCGTGGCCCTGCGCGCGCACCTGCTGCACGGCTCCCGCTACGCACGCCTCGCCCTCGTCGACCCGGTGGCGCTCGCCCCCTGGGGCTCCCCGTCCTACCGGCTGCTCGGCGAGAACGCCGACGTGTTCGCCCAGCTGCCGCCCGCGCTGCACCGGGCCATGATCCGCGCATACGTCGCCTCGACGAGCCCGCGCGGACTGCACCCGGCCGTCCTCGACCGCCTCGTCGAGCCCTGGTGCACGGAGGAGGGGCAGGCCGCCTTCTACCGGCAGATCGCCCAGAACGACCAGCGGTTCACCGACGAGATCCAGGGCCGGTACGGCGAACTGGAGCTGCCCGTGCTGATCTGCTGGGGCACGGAGGACCCCTGGATTCCCGTGGCCAAGGCCAAGGAGCTCGCGGGTCTCGTCCCCGGCGCCGAGCTGCGGCTGATCGAGGGCGCGGGACACCTCGTACAGGAGGACGCCCCGGCGGAGCTGGCCGGCGAGCTCACCCGCTTCCTCCAGATCTAGTCAGCTCAGCCGGGCGCGTGCCAGCTGGCGCGACTGGGCGACCAGGCGGTCCTCGCTGTCCCAGACCTCGGCGTCCTCCTCCAGGAAGCCGCCCGCGAGGTTGCGGGTGGTGATGGAGACGCGCAGCGGTCCCGGGGCCGGGCGGTGGCGGACGTGGACCGTCAGCTCCACGGTCGGGACCCAGCCGGTCAGGCCCATCTCGAAGGCGGTCGGCGGCAGCGCGTCGACGGCGAGCAGCAGCGAGAGCGGGTCCGCGTCGCGGCCGTCGGCGAGGCCGAACCAGGCCCGCATCTCGCCCTTGCCGGACGGCTGTCCGAGCGCCCAGCCGAGGGTGGCCGGATCGAGCTTGAGGAAGAGGCGGTCGGCGATGGCCGAACTGCCGGGCACCGGGCGGTGGTCGGGGGCGTCCTGCGCGCCGAAGCACTGGTCGAGCGGCGGGATGGCCGGCGGCTCGGCCGTGGTGCGCACGTCGTCGGGGAGCGCGTCGAGGTCGCCGTAGGAGGCGAGCACGCGGATCCGCTCGACCTCGCGGCCCTCCTCGTCGTACTGGAAGAGCGAGGCCTGCCCGGTGGAGAGCGAACGGCCGGCGCGGACCACGTCCGTGCGGATGACGGCGGGGCCGGGGCTCGACGCGGTGAGGTAGTGGGCCGAGACGGTGAAGGGGTCGGCGTGCGGGAGGGCGTCCGCGAGGGCGCGGCCGATGACGGCGAGGAGGTAGCCGCCGTTGACGGCGCTGATGATCGTCCATCCCGCGGAGAGTTCGGTGTCGTAGACGCCGGGTTCCCGCCGGGTGACCGCGGTGTCGCGGTCGAACTCGCTGTCGCCGATGCTCGCGCTCGCCGCCGAAGCGGTGGGGGCTGTCGATGCCGCCGATGCTGCCGTTGCCATGCCAGCAACGTACAACAGGTAACTACTGAGCGGTAGCTTTTTCTGCCGGGAGCCCCCCGCGAGACCCGGGAGGCACAGAACCGCTACGGCGTCTCCTCCGCCTCGGCCTCCACCGCCGTCGACCGCCGGTTCCACGCGCGCGGCGCCCGCCAGTGGTACCGCAGGGCGAGCAGCCTCAGCGTGAACGCCGTCACGACCGCGATGCTGCTGGTGACGGCCGTCAGCTGTTCGTAGTGGATGCACAGGGCGACCATCGTGGCGCCCACGATGGCGGGGACCGCGTACAGGTCACGATCCCAGCGGACCAGCGAGGGCACCTCGTTGGCGACGATGTCGCGGAGGACACCGCCACCGACCGCTGTCATCAGGCCCAGGGTCGCGGACGCGGTGAGGCCGAGCCCGTAGTCGTACGCCTTGGTCGTGCCCGTCACACAGAACAGGCCGAGGCCCGCCGCGTCGAAGACGTTCACCGCGAGCTGGGTGCGCTCCACCTCCGGGTGCAGGAAGAAGACCAGCAGGGCCGCGAACAGCGGGGTGATGAAGTAGCCGAGGTCGGTGAAGGCGGCCGGCGGCACCGCCCCGATGACCAGGTCGCGGAAGAGCCCTCCGCCCAGCGCGGTGACCTCGGCGAGGACGGCGATGCCGAAGACGTCGAAGTTCTTGCGCACCGCGAGCAGGGCGCCGGAGATCGCGAAGACGAAGATCCCCACGATGTCGAGCGAATGCTGGACGGAGGGAGTGAAGAGATCCAGGAGCACGCGCCATTCTTACCTGTGGGGAAGCGCCGGCTTGCCCTTCGTGAAGAGCCAGGTGGTGAACAGGTCGTCGAGCTGCTCCCCGGAGACCTTCTCGGCGAGCCGCACGAAGTCGGCGGTGGTCACGTTCCCGTTCCGGTACTGCTTCGTCCAGGCCTTGAGGAGCGTGAAGAAGTCCTTGTCGCCGATGCGCTCCCTGAGCACCTGGAGCGTCATCGCGCCGCGCTGGTAGACGGCGGACGCGAACATCGTGTCGCGCTGCGGGTCGCCGACGACGATCTGCCAGAAGGCGGAGTCTGCCGGGCGCGAGTTGTAGCCCGCGAGGAAGGCGTCATGAGCGCTCTGGGTGCCCTTGTGCTCGCTCCACAGCCACTGGGAGTAGGTCGCGAAGCCTTCGTTGAGCCAGATGTGGTTCCACTTCTCGGGCGTGACGGAGTCGCCGAACCACTGGTGGGCGAGCTCGTGGGCGATGGTCGACTCGCTGCGGATCGCGGAGTACACCGGCTTGGTCTGGGTCTCCAGGGAGAAGCCCGCCTGCGGCATGTCGTCGACGATCGCGCCGGTCTCCTCGAAGGGATAGGGCCCGAAGATCTTCGACCAGTAGTCGGTGACCTCGGCCGTGACGCCGTACACGTCGACGTTGTTGCTGTTCTCCAGGACGGGGTCGATGGCGACGTAGATCGGGGTCCCGCCCGGGGTCCTGCCCTTCTTCACGTCGAACTTGCCGATGGTGGCGGTCGCGAGGTAGGTCGCCATGGGCTCGGACTCGCGCCAGTGGGCGACGGTCTGCCCGCCCTTGTCGTACGTGCCGACGAGGCGGCCGTTGGAGACCCCGGTCAGGCCCTTGGGCGCCTTGATGCGGATGTCGAAGGCGGCCTTGTCGGAGGGGTGGTCGCTGGCGGGGAACCAGGTGGACGCGGCGTTCGGCTCGCAGGCGACGAAGACGCCGTCGGTGGTCTTCATCCAGCCGTAGTCGGAGCCGAAGACGATGGGGCCGCTCAGCGGCTCGGGCACGCCGCCGTAGGTGACCCTCACCGTGAAGTTCTTGTTCTTGCGCAGGGCGTCGCGCGGCGTGACGCGGATCTCGTCGCCGACGCGCGTGAACGGGGCCCGTCTGCCGTTCACCTCGATTCCGGTGACCGTCAGCTTCTGCAGGTCGAGGTCGAAGGACGACAGGTCATGGGTGGCGCGGGCGGTGATCGTGGTGCGGCCGTCGAGGCGGTCGGTGCCGGGGTCGTAGGCGATGTCGAGACCGTAATGGCGTACGTCGAAGCCGCCGTTGCCGAGCTGCGGGAAGTACGGGTCGCCGACGCCCTCGGAGCCGGGGTGGGGCGCGGGTGCGGCGGCGATCAGACAGAAGGAGAGCGCCGCGGTCGCGAGCGCGCCCAGACGTGCCGAACGGGAGAGTGCCATGAGTCTTCCCTTCGAACGCGATTCGATGGGGTGTCCGTCCGATGACACGGACACGCAGACTCTGCACTCTCCCGCCAGGGCATGTACATGACCCGGGACGCGTACTTGATCCGGGTCAACTTGCCTTACGCGTCAGTCGACTTCTGACCCGTCTCCTTCGTCTTCGAGACCTTCGGAGTCTTCGCGGCCTCCGGAGCCTTCGCGGCCTCCGGAGCCTTCGCGGCCTCCGGCTCCGCCTCGGCCGCCGCCGCGGTCTCCTCCGCCTTGGACACCACCGACACCACCTCGATCGCCTCCTTGGCCACCGAGAGCAGCTTCGTGTCCTCGGGCGCCTGGTCCTCCGCGTTCTCCGGGTGGTGGCACGCCACCTGGTGCCCGGTGGCCAGCGCGATCAGCGGCGGCTCCTTCGCCTTGCAGATCTCCGTCGCCTTCCAGCACCGCGTGTGGAAACGGCAGCCGGTGGGCGGGTCGATCGGCGAGGGGACGTCGCCGCGGAGCAGGATGCGCTCGCTCTTGACGCCGCGCCGCTTGGGGTCGGGCACCGGCACCGCGGAGAGCAGCGCCTTCGTGTACGGGTGCATCGGCGTGGAGTAGAGGTCCTTGCGGTCGGCCAGCTCCACGATCTTGCCGAGGTACATCACCGCGATGCGGTCCGAGACGTGCCGGATGACCGACAGGTCGTGCGCGATGATCACGTACGTGAGACCCAGCTCGTCCTGCAGGTCGTCCAGGAGGTTGACCACCTGGGCCTGGATGGAGACGTCGAGGGCCGAGACCGGCTCGTCCGCCACGACCAGCTTGGGACGGAGCGCCAGCGCCCGCGCGATGCCGATGCGCTGCCGCTGACCGCCGGAGAACTCGTGCGGGTAGCGGTTGTAGTGCTCGGGGTTGAGTCCGACGCGCTCCAGCATCTCCTGCACGGTCTTCTTCACGCCGCCCTCGGGCTTGACGCCCTGGAGCTTGAAGGGCGCGCCGACGATCGTGCCGATGGTGTGCCGGGGGTTCAGCGACGAGTACGGGTCCTGGAAGATCATCTGCACGTCGCGGCGGTACGGACGCATGCCGCCCGTGTTCAGGTGCGTGATGTCCTTGCCCTGGAACTCGACGCGCCCGCCGGTCGGTTCGAGCAGGCGCGTGATCAGCCGCCCCATCGTCGACTTGCCGCAGCCGGACTCGCCGACGACGCCGAGGGTCTCCCCGGGGCGTACCTCGAAGGTGAGCCCGTCGACCGCCTGGACGGCCGCCACCTGGCGCTGGAGCAGCCCCTTCTTGATGGGGAAGTGCTTCACCAGGCCGTCGACCTTGAGCAGCGGCTCGGGCGAGCTCTGCGTCTGCGCCGGGATCGTCATCTCCTGGCCCTTCACGTCATCGTTCACAGCTTCGGCGCAATCTCTTCGGTCCAGATCTTGGTGCGCTCCTCCTGCGACATGTGGCAGGCGGAGTAGTGCCCGTCGGCCACCAGACGCAGTTCGGGGCGTTCGGTGCGGGTGATCTGGTCCTTGGGGATGTCCGCGTAGGGGCAGCGCGGGTTGAAGGCACAGCCGCTCGGCAGGTTGATCAGGCTGGGCGGGGAGCCCTTGACCGGGATGAGCCGCTCGGTCTCCTCGCGGTCGATGCGGGGCATCGAGCCCAGCAGGCCCCAGGTGTAGGGGTGCTGCGGTTCGTAGAAGACCTTCTCGGCGCTGCCGCGCTCGACGCACCGGCCGCCGTACATGACCAGGAGCTCGTCCGCCATCTCGGCGACCACGCCCAGGTCGTGCGTGATCATGATGACGGCGGAGCCGAACTCCTTCTGCAGGTCCCGGATGAGGTCGAGGATCTGCGCCTGGACGGTCACGTCGAGGGCGGTCGTCGGCTCGTCCGCGATGAGCAGCTCGGGGTTGTTCACCAGCGCCATGGCGATCATCGCGCGCTGGCGCATACCGCCCGAGAACTCGTGCGGGTAGGAGTCGACGCGCTTGTCCGGCTGGGGGATCCCGACCCGGTCGAGCATCTCGATGGCGCGCTTGCGGGCGGCCTTCTTGTCGACGTTGTTGTGGACCCGGTACGCCTCGGTGATCTGCTTGCCGATGGAGTAGTACGGGTGCAGCGCGGAGAGCGGGTCCTGGAAGATCATCGCCATCTCGCGGCCGCGCAGCTTGCGCACCTCGTCGGCCGGGGCGCTCAGCAGCTCGGTGCCGTCCAGCCAGATCTCGCCGGAGAGCTGTGCCTTGCGGGAGCCGTACTGGCCGGCGGTGTGCAGGCCGAGGATGCCGAGCGAGGTGACCGACTTGCCGGATCCCGACTCGCCCACGATGCCGAGGGTCTTGCCCTTCTCCAGCTGGAAGCTGAGCCCGTCGACGGACTTGACCACGCCGTCGTCGGTCGGGAAGTGCACCTTGAGGTCGCGCACCTCGAGGAAGGCGGTGGGAGCGGACGAGCCGGCGACGGGCTCGCCCACCGCTGCTCCGCTCTTGGACAGTTCGGTCATCCCAGCCTCACTCGCGGGTCGATGACGGCGTACATAAGGTCGACGACGAGGTTGGCCACGGCGATCGCGAGCGCCGCAAACAGGGTCACGCCGAGAATGACGGGCAGGTCCTTGCTGCTGATGGCCCTGACCGCTTCGAGGCCGAGCCCCGGCAGGTTGAACGTGGACTCGGTGAGCACGGCGCCGCCCAGGAGCACGCCGAGGTCGAGTCCGAAGACGGTGAGGATCGGGGTCATCGCGGAGCGCAGCGCGTGCCTGCGGATGACGGTGGCCTCACCGAGGCCCTTGGCGCGGGCGGTGCGGATGTAGTCCTCGCCGAGCACTTCGAGCATGGTCGCTCTCGTGAGGCGGGCGTACATCGCCGCGTTGAGGAAGGCGAGGACGATCCACGGCAGGATCATCGTCTGGAGCCAGACGCCGACCGAGTCGTCGGTACTGAGACTGTCCGCGATCTTCACCCAGCCGAGCTGGTGGACGAAGATGCCCATCGCGATCATGCCGGTGAAGAAGACGGGGAGCGAGACACCGCCGAGGGCGATGGTCATCGCGGAGCGGTCCCAGATCGTGCCCCGCTTGAGCGCGGAGACGACACCGGTGGCGACACCGGCGACGAGCCAGAGGACACAGGCGCCGGCGGCGAGCGCGAGGGTGACGGGCAGGGCTTCCTTGAGGGTCTCCCAGACGGGGGCCTCGGTACGGAAGGAGTAGCCGAAGCAGGGCGCCGGGCAGTGCGTGACGTCACTGCCGTTGACGTAGTCGCGCCCCATCGGGATGCCCTTGATGAACTCCCAGAACTGGACGAGCAGCGGGTCGTCGAGTCCCAGCTTGGTCCGGATGCCTTCGATCTGCTCGGCTCCGGTGGCCTTGCCGGCGAAGAGGACGGCGATGTCCTGTCCCGCCCACTTGGGCAGCATGAAGAAGACGGTGAAGGTCGCGAGCAGTACGACCAGCACCATGATGATGACGGCGATCAGGCGCCGGATGAGATAAGCAAGCACTGTGCGCGGCCCGGCGGTGGCCGGGGCCCCCTTGTGAGGAGTCCCGGCCATCGCCCCGGGCCATCACCTGCCCTTCGGACTGGCGGGATTCGGCGGCGGTGGAACGAACAACTACTGCTTCCCTTGCGGGAGTGGTGTGACGGCGGGTGTTACTTGACGACGCCGAGCGAGGCGTAGTCGTAACGACCGTTGTAGCCGTCGGACATGTAGGCGTTGGTCAGCCGCGACCCGCGCCAGGTGATGTTCTTCTCGTAGAGGAAGGGCATCCAGTCGGCCTGGTCGAGGATCTTCTTGTCGAGTTCCTTGTAGACCTCGCCCGCCGCGGCCGGGTCGGTCTCCGCGATCGCCTTGTCGAAGAGCGCGTCGACCTTCTTGTCCTTGATCTGCGACTCGTTGTAGTTACCGGTCGGGTTCAGGAAGCGGCTGTCGAACAGCGGCTGCGCGTAGCCCTGGCCGGACGGGAAGTCCGGGCCCCAGCCGCTCATCGTCATGCCGTAGCCGCGCTTCTTCACGACGGAGGGCGAGCCGGTGATGCTGGAGGTGTCGGCGCCGTCGAGGGCGTCGACCTGGACCTTGATGCCGACCTTGTCGAGCGCCTGCTGCAGCGCCTCGGCGGCGTCGACCTCACCCGGGTTGTTGCTGCGGGCGGTGAGCTTGGTGGTGAAGCCGTTCGGCTTGTCGCACTGCTTCAGCTCGTCCTTGGCCTTGGCCACGTCGGGCTTGCCCTTGCGCTTCAGCACGCCGTACGGGTCGTACTTGCTGTAGCCGGGGATCGCCACCGGGAAGGTGCTGTTGGCGATGTCGCCGGCCGCGACCTTGCCGCCGCGGGTCTGCTGGAGGCTCGCGAAGTCGGTCGCGTAGAACACGGCCTTGCGGCAGTGCACGTTGTCGAACGGCTTGGCGTTGTGCACGAGCGCGACGTAGCGCACGAAGGACGTGTGCATGTTGTCGACGTTGCCGCGGTGGTCCGTGACGGCGCTGACGCGACCGGACTGGGTCATGCCCGTGCCGTTGATGTCGAGGTCGAAGTCCCCCTCCATCAGCTTCTTGTCGTTCTCCTCCTGGTTGGCGGAGATCGTCACGTCGATCTTGTCGGGCAGCGCGGCGCGGATCGGGTCCGAGGACTTCTTCCACTTGTCGTTGCGGACCAGAACGATCTTCTTGTTGGACTTGTACGTCTCGAACTTGTACGGGCCCGAGGAGAACGGCCGCTGCGTGTACTTGGCCTTCGTGTCCTTGGCCTCCTTCACCGGCGAACCGGTGGGCATGGCCAGGAACTGCTCGAAGTCACCGTTGCGCTTGGGCAGCTTGAAGATGATCGTCTGGTCGTCGGGGGTCTCGATCGCGTCGAGGCCGCCCTTGTCCTTGTAGGGACCCTTGTACTTCGTCTTGGGGTCCAGCGTCTGGCGGATGTAGCCGGGGCCACCGGTGATGGTGTCCGTCGCCCAGGCGCGCTCGATGCCGTACTTGACGTCCTTGGAGGTCAGCTTGGAGCCGTCCTCCCAGGTGAGGCCGTCACGCAGCTTGTACGTGTACGTCTTGCCGTCGTCGGAGATCTTCGCCGTGGAGGTGGCGAGGTCCGGGACCAGCTTCGTGCCCGCCTTGCCCGGCTTGGTGTCGTAGGTCACCAGCTGCCGGGTGTAGAAGCGCATGAAGTCCCACGTCATGCCGTAGTAGGCGCGCTGCGGGTCGGCGGAGTCCAGGTCCTGCTTGCCGACCATCTTCAGCGTGCCTCCCTTCTTCTTGGAAGGGTTGGCGATCTTGTTCAGTGCCGCGTTGTAGCCGGCACCCTTCGAGTCGCTGTCGCCACCGTCACCGCCGCCGCACGCCGTGGTGGTCACCAGCGCCGCGACGACGAGGGCCGCACCGCTGGTGAGCCGTCGTTTCGTGGAACCTGTGGGCATTTTCTCGTAACCTCCGAGATCGCGGTCCCTGGCCCATGTGCTGCCGGAGAACCATGGTGTGAGCCACCTGACATGCGGCAGGGGCAAGCCAGTTGGGACCTTCTAGCGCGTCCCCTTCGGGTCGAGCGCATCACGCAGCCCGTCGCCGAAGAGGTTGAAGGCCAGGACGGTGATGAAGATCGTGACGCCCGGGAAGACCATGAACATCGGGTCGTGCTCGTACGTCTTGAGCGCGTCGCGCAGCATGCCGCCCCAGGAGGCCGTCGGCGGCTTGACGCCGGCGCCGAGGAAGCTGAGGGCCGCCTCCGTGAGGATGTTCGTCGGGATCATCAGCGTCGCGTAGACGGTGATGGGGGCGACCAGGTTGGGCAGCAGTTCGCGGAACAGGATGTGGCGCTTGCCGCCGCCGAGGCTGCGGGCCGCCTCCACGTACTCGCGCTCCCGGAGCGAGAGCGTCTGGCCGCGGACGATGCGGCCGACGTACGGCCAGCCGAAGAAGCCGATGACCATGACGAGGATCGCGACGCGCACGCTGGTGCCCTGGAGGCCGAGCAGGTCGTCGGGGAGCACGGAGACCAGCGAGATGATGAAGAGCAGCTGCGGGAACGAGAGCAGTACGTCCATCACGCGGCTGATCAGGGCGTCGATCCAGCCGCCGAAGTAACCGGCGATGATCCCGAAGAGGGTGCCGAGCGCCACGGCCACGATGGCCGCGAGGAACGCCACCAGGAGTGAGATGCGCGCGCCGTAGACGATCCGGCTGAAGACGTCGCGGCCCTTGTTGGGCTCGACCCCGAAGAGGAAGTCGCCGCTCACGCCGCCGAGGGCGCCCTTGGGGAGGCCGGTCAGCTCGTCGAGCTCCTCCTGGTGGAATTCGTTGGGGTCGTGGCCCAACAGGTTCACGAGCAGGGGCGCGAAGATGGCGACAAGCACCAGGAGCAGCACGGTGATGCCGCCGGCCAGGGCAACCTTGTCCCGCTTCAGGCGGTTCCAGGCGATCTGCTTGAGGGACCGGCCCTCGACCTTTTTCACCCCTGCATCAACTGCGGGGGCGACGTCCTGGGTCGGGTCCGCGTCCGCAGGTGTGTCATGCAATGGTGCCGTCATCGTGGCAGGGACCCCTCTCAACCGGTGGTGACCGGCCCGCACTTGCCGCTGTAGCGACGTGATCAGTCCGTCGTACACAGGGGCGGAGGCCCCTGGAGCGGGAGTCTTCATCCACGTCGCGATCTGTTACCAGACTTGACGGGGAAAGGATGCGCAACCGTGATGCTGATCGAGGTGTTCCGTTATCCGGACGCCAGTGAACGACGGGCGAACACGGGGCAGTTGGGTCGCAAGGCGGCACAGGAGCCCATAGGGCCCCACCCGCACCACAACGGACATCACGTCCGTCGGCGCTGCTCAGTACTGCGCGGGGTAGCCGTATCCGCCCGCGGGCGCCGGGGCCGCCTGGGCCTCGCGGTCGTAGAACGGCCTGGCATTGGACCGTAGCCACATCGCGACCGGGTCGTAATCGTCGGACATCGCGACCGTCGAGACGGGCAGGCCCTCGGGGACGGCGGGGATGGACTGGCGCATCATCGTGCGGACCGCGTCGACCGACGGCGGCGACGTGTCGTACACGTCGAGGCCGATGGCCAGATATGGCGCCCCGAGGGCGGGCTGCACCCACGCGCGGCGCAGCGAGCGGACCACGGGGGTACGGTGGGCGTTCTGCGTCAACAGGGCGTAGAACTGGGGGATTTCGATGCTCGGCTCGGTGAGCCGGAGCGGGCCCGCGGGCAGGAGGTCCAGGCCCGTGGCGATGCGGCGCAGGTCCAGCCAGGGGATGCCGACGCCGCCGCCGGGCGCGTGCGGGTTCAGCCAGATGCCGTAGTGGTCGGGGTAGAGGGTGCGGGCGATGTCGATGCCCCGGACCACTTCGTAGCTGCGGTTCCAGCCACTGGCGGACAGCTCCTGGGCGGAGGTCACGCACGGTGCGTAGCCGAGCCCCTCCACTTCCATGTTCCCGTACTGGGCGTCGGGGGAGCCGGCCTGGCCGTGCCAGAGCAGCATCCACAGCTGGTCGGCGGCGAGCGCGCGCAGCAGCGCCTCGTACGCGTCGTAACGCCCCGGCGTCACCTGGCGCAGCAACTGCTCGACCTGCTGCCCGGCCGCGGCCGTGCCCGACGCACTCACCCGTAACCGCCCCTTCGCGACGAACTCGGTGACCCCATGGGAGGACGAACTGTGTGACCCCATGGAAGACAGAGGAATGGAACCAGCTTAAGCGTCGATGCGGTGGTAGAAGGGACGGACCTTCGCGCGCAGCCAGTCGCCGACGGGGTCCTGTGCCACGTCGAGCAGTACCAGGTTCACCGGCCACGGAATCGGCACCTGTCCGAGTGCCCGGCCGAGCGCTTCCATGGGCAGGTCGCGTGCGTTGCCGTCCCAGGTGGACAGCTCGACGCCGACGAAGAGCGTCGGGTCGTCCGTCTCCACGGCGGCCAGGCAGCGGCGCGCGGTGAGCACGACGCCCGCGGTCTCGAACTCGCGGCCCGCGGCGGCGAGGAAGTCGACCGGGTCCTCCTGCCAGTCCGGTTCGAAGAGGCGGACCCGGCCGCCGGTGCTCGGGCCGTCCAGCTCGGTTCGGCCGGTCCTGCACAGCTCGGCGACGGCGGGCGGCGGCAGCGGGGCGCCGACGGTGCCGTCCGGGTTCAGCGCGATGCCCAGCTGCGGGGGCAGGCCGCGGGCGAACTCCACGGCGGGCGCCACGGTGACGCCCATCCGGTCCGCCGCGTCGCCGAGCGCCTGGCGGAACTGCTGCTCGGAGGTGAAGACGGGGACGTATGCCTGTCCTTCGATCTCCAGGGTCGGCAGGTCCAGGGTGCCGCTGTCGGGGCCGCCGCCGTTGGGAAGCGGTATCCAGAGGTGGCTGCGGCCGAGCACCTCGACGATGCGGGCGCCCGCCGACGCGGGGGCGCCCAGTGAGGCCGCGAGGACCTCCTCCAGTTCATTGCCCGGCCATCCGCCGTACGGATGGGCATGTGCCTGCGCCGGAAAGTCCATCTGTCCAACCCCTGCTCGCGACCGCTCTGCCTGCGGCTCGAACCCTAACGCCGGGCCCGGTCACCGGTCGAAGGCGATCACCCGCAGGACCTGCGCGGCCGCGCGGTCGAGCAGCACCGCGGAGCGGCAGCCGCGCGGCAGGTCGCCGCGCTCGGTGGCGGCGACGAGCCGGCCGACCGTCCTGCGGTGGCGTGCGAACGCGTACCGGGAGACGCCGCGGCCGCGCTCGTGCTGGCCCCGCAGCGCGGTGTCCACCGGGACGTCGAGCATCAGGAGGTGCAGGGCCGTGCCGCGGCGGGCGGCCTCGCGGGCGAGCCAGCGGCGCACCCACGTCTGGGTGCCGCAGTCGTGCACGACGACGCCGGCCCCGGAGCGGAGGGCGCGGCGCAGCGTCGCGTAGTGCGCGAGGCGGACCAGGGGGCGGTACACCGCGTAGGGCAGCAGTCGCGGCATGCGGTGGGACCAGCGGTCGCGGGTGTCCTGGGAGTCGATGCGCGGGCCGGTGACGGCCTGCCGCATCAGGGTCGATTTTCCGCCGCCGGGCAGCCCGGAGACGACGACCAGGTCGCCCTCGCCGAACGTGAGGCGGCGCGGGCTGTGGCCGGCCCGCTGCCGCAGGTCGCGGACGACGGCGACGGGGAGCCGGCCGCAGCTCTCCGCGGCCGGGGCGGGGGCCTGCTCGGGCAGCGCCTTGGGCAGCGCCACCCCCGTGGAAGTGGCGTAGAGACTCGTCCTGCTGCGCACCGTGATCGGCCTCCCCATAGCGGTCACGTACTGCTTCCCCACCAAGTGTAAAGAGAAGGTAATGCGACACAAGAGCGTTCCGGGGTGACGGAACCCTCTGCCGGACACGGGTCCCCCTGAACAGAGTCGCGTGCAATGATGTGCGCGCCAACTCCATACAGGCCGTTCGAATCCGCGCGGGAGAGTCTCCGGAACCAGTTTCTGAGCTGGGTACCCGGGGCGCCGAAGGAGCAAGCCCCTCCCTTGAATCTCTCAGGCCCCGTACCGCGCGGGCGAGGCACATCTGAAAAGCGGGCCGCCCCGGCGGTCCCACCCAAGGTGCAAGCCGGCGTCTCGGAGAACGAGACACTCCCGGCGAACCTCTCAGGTTCCGATGACAGATGGGGAGGACAGACCTCGCCGCCCGTCATGCCCTGGGAGTCCCCTTCATGAGCACTGCCCCCCGTCTCACCGCCCTCGATGCCGTGCATCGTGCGCTCGGCGCGACCATGACCGACTTCGCGGGCTGGGACATGCCGCTGCGGTACGCCAGCGAGCGCGACGAGCACAACGCCGTGCGCACCAAGGCCGGCCTCTTCGACCTGTCGCACATGGGTGAGATCACCGTCAGCGGCCCCGAGGCCGTGGACTTCCTGAACTTCGCGCTGGTCGGCAACATCGGCTCCATCGGCGTCGGCCGCGCCCGCTACACCATGATCGTCGCCGAGGACGGCGGCATCCTCGACGACCTGATCGTCTACCGGCTCGGCGAGCCCGACGCCCCCGAGTACATGGTCGTCGCCAACGCGTCCAACGCCCAGAACGTGCTGAACGAGCTGAGCAACCGCGCCGGGGAGTTCGACGTCGAGGTCCGCGACGACCGCGAGGCGTACGCGCTGCTCGCGGTCCAGGGCCCCGAGTCCCCCGGCATCCTGAAGTCCCTCACGGACGCGGACCTGGACGGCCTGAAGTACTACGCGGGCCTGCCCGGCACCGTCGCGGGCGTCTCCGCCCTGATCGCCCGCACGGGCTACACCGGCGAGGACGGTTTCGAGCTGTTCGTCTCTCCCGGTGACGCGGAGAAGCTGTGGGGCGCGCTGATGGAGGCGGGCACGCCCGTCGGCATGGTCCCGGCCGGCCTCTCCTGCCGCGACACGCTGCGCCTGGAGGCGGGCATGCCGCTGTACGGGCACGAGCTGACCGCCGGCCTCACGCCGTTCGACGCGGGCCTCGGCCGGGTCGTGAAGTTCGAGAAGACCAGCCAGTCGGACACCTTCCTCGGGCGTGCCGCGCTCGCGGCCGCCGCCGAGCGCGCCGAGACCGCCCCGCCGCGCAAGCTGGTCGGCCTGATCGCCGAGGGCCGCCGCGTCCCGCGCGCCGGTTTCCCGGTGGTCGCGGACGGCAAGGTGATCGGCGAGGTCACCTCGGGCGCCCCGTCCCCGACGCTGGGCAAGCCGATCGCGATGGCGTACGTGGACGCGGAGCACGCGGCGCCGGGCACCGAGGGTGTCGGCGTGGACATCCGCGGCACCCACGAGCCCTACGAGGTCGTGGCGCTGCCGTTCTACAAGCGCCAGAAGTGACCCCCGCGTCAGAAGTGACCCCCCGCACATCTTCCCCGTTCCGCAGCACCCACCCGCGTACAGGAGAATTCAGGTCATGAGCAACCCCCAGCAGCTTCGCTACAGCAAGGAGCACGAGTGGCTCTCGGCCACCGAGGACGGCGTGGCGACCGTCGGCATCACCGAGCACGCGGCCAACGCGCTCGGTGACGTCGTCTTCGCGCAGCTCCCCGAGGTCGGTGACACGGTGACCGCGGGCGAGTCCTGCGGCGAGCTGGAGTCGACCAAGTCGGTCAGCGACCTCTACGCCCCGGTGACCGGCGAGGTCGTCGCCGCCAACCAGGACGTCGTGGAGGACCCGTCGCTGGTCAACTCCGCTCCGTTCGAGGGCGGTTGGCTGTTCAAGGTTCGCCTCGCGGGCGAGCCGGACGACCTGATGTCCGCCGACGAGTACACCGCATTCACCGCCGGCTGACCCATACCGATAGGGATCGTGTGATGTCGCTTCTGAACACCCCCCTCCACGAGCTGGACCCGGACGTCGCCGCCGCCGTCGACGCCGAGGTCCACCGCCAGCAGTCGACCCTGGAAATGATCGCTTCGGAGAACTTCGCTCCGGTCGCGGTCATGGAGGCCCAGGGCTCGGTCCTGACCAACAAGTACGCCGAGGGCTACCCCGGCCGCCGCTACTACGGCGGCTGCGAGCACGTCGACGTCGCCGAGCAGATCGCGATCGACCGGGTCAAGGACCTGTTCGGCGCCGAGTACGCGAACGTGCAGCCGCACTCCGGCGCCTCCGCCAACCAGGCCGCCCTCTTCGCGATCGCCCAGCCCGGCGACACGATCCTCGGCCTGGACCTGGCGCACGGCGGCCACCTCACCCACGGCATGCGCCTGAACTTCTCCGGCAAGCAGTTCAACGTGGTCGCCTACCACGTCGACGAGGCCGGTCTGGTCGACATGGCCGAGGTCGAGCGCCTCGCCAAGGAGAACAACCCGAAGGTGATCATCGCGGGCTGGTCGGCCTACCCGCGCCACCTGGACTTCGCCGAGTTCCGCCGGATCGCCGACGAGGTCGGCGCGTACCTGTGGGTCGACATGGCGCACTTCGCCGGTCTCGTCGCCGCGGGCCTGCACCCGAACCCGGTGCCCTACGCGGACGTGGTCACCTCCACCACGCACAAGACGCTCGGCGGCCCGCGCGGCGGCATCATCCTGGCCCGCGGCAAGGAGTTCGCGAAGAAGCTGAACTCCGCGGTCTTCCCCGGCTTCCAGGGCGGCCCGCTGGAGCACGTGATCGCGGCCAAGGCCGTCTCCTTCAAGGTCGCCGCGTCGGACGACTTCAAGGAGCGCCAGCAGCGCACCCTGGACGGCGCCCGCATCCTGGCCGAGCGCCTGGTGCGGGACGACGCGAAGGCCGTCGGCGTCGACGTCCTGTCCGGCGGCACGGACGTGCACCTGGTCCTGGTGGACCTGCGCAACTCCGAGCTGGACGGCCAGCAGGCCGAGGACCGCCTCCACGAGGTCGGCATCACGGTCAACCGCAACGCCGTCCCGAACGACCCGCGCCCCCCGATGGTCACCTCGGGCCTGCGGATCGGTACGCCGGCGCTCGCGACCCGCGGCTTCGAGGCGGACGACTTCCGTGAGGTCGCCGACATCATCGCCGAGGCCCTGAAGCCGGACTTCGACGCGGCGTCCCTCAAGGCCCGTGTGACCGCTCTGGCCGACAAGCACCCCTTGTACCCCGGCCTGAAGTAGTTCCGTACCCTCTGTTTGTACGCTTTTGTTCGTATGCCGTTGTTCATACGTACGAAACATCGGGGCACCCCGCACACTGGAGAGTGAGCGAGGTGCCCCGCACCACGTCCCGCACCGCCTTGTACTTCTGCATCACCCCGGCAGACAACGGCGTCTACCAACCACCCTTGGAGTTCTCGTGGCCATCTCGGTCTTCGACCTGTTCTCGATCGGCATCGGCCCGTCCAGCTCCCACACGGTCGGACCCATGCGCGCGGCCCGCATGTTCGCGAGCCGCCTCAAGAACGAGGGCCTGATGGCCCACACCACGGCGATACGGGCGGAGCTGTACGGCTCGCTCGGCGCCACGGGCCACGGCCACGGCACCCCGAAGGCCGTCCTGCTCGGCCTGGAGGGCGAGTCGCCCCGCACGGTGAACGTGGAGGGCGCCGACGACCGTGTCGAGGAGATCAGGAGCGGCGGCCGCATCAACCTCCTCGGCATGCACGAGATCGACTTCGATTGCGACGAGGACCTGATCCTGCACCGCCGCAAGGCGCTGCCGTACCACGCCAACGGCATGACGATCTTCGCGTACGACCGTGAGGGCGCCCTCGTCCTGGAGAAGACGTACTACTCCGTAGGCGGCGGTTTCGTGGTGGACGAGGACGCCGTGGCGGGCGAGAACCCGATCGTGCCGGACGACACCGTCCTGCGGCACCCCTTCCGCACCGGCGACGAGCTGCTCCGCCTCACGGAGGAGACGGGCCTGTCCATCTCCGCGCTGATGCTGGAGAACGAGAAGGCGTGGCGCACCGAGGAGGAGATCCGCGCGGGTCTGCTCGACATCTGGGGCGTCATGCAGTCCTGCGTCTCGCGCGGCATGTCCCGCGAGGGCATCCTGCCGGGCGGCCTCAAGGTCCGCCGCCGCGCCGCGAACTCGGCCAGGCAGCTGCGCGCCGAGGGCGACCCGCAGGCCCGCGCCATGGAGTGGATCACGCTCTACGCGATGGCGGTGAACGAGGAGAACGCCGCGGGCGGCCGGGTGGTCACCGCGCCCACCAACGGCGCGGCGGGCATCATCCCGGCGGTCCTGCACTACTACATGAACTTCGTGCCCGGCGCCGACGAGGACGGCGTGGTCCGCTTCCTGCTGGCGGCCGGCGCGATCGGCATGCTCTTCAAGGAGAACGCCTCGATCTCCGGCGCCGAGGTCGGCTGCCAGGGCGAGGTCGGCTCCGCCTGCTCGATGGCGGCGGGCGCGCTCGCCGAGGTCATGGGCGGTTCCCCGTCCAAGGTCGAGAACGCGGCCGAGATCGGCATGGAGCACAACCTGGGCCTGACCTGCGACCCGGTCGGCGGCCTCGTCCAGATCCCGTGCATCGAGCGCAACGGCATGGCGGCGGTCAAGGCCGTCACCGCCGCGAAGATGGCGATGCGCGGCGACGGCTCCCACAAGGTGTCCCTCGACAAGGTCATCAAGACGATGAAGGAGACGGGCGCCGACATGAGCGTCAAGTACAAGGAGACCGCGCGGGGTGGTCTCGCGGTGAACATCATCGAGTGCTGAGGAGCTGGGCCGTCGAGCCGCGGACGACGAGTTCCGGCTCGAAGAGCAGCTCGCCGGGGTGCGTCTGGGTGCCGCGGATCTGGGCGCACAGCAGGTCGACCGCGGCGCGGCCCATCGCCTCGATGGGCTGGCGCACGGTCGACAGGGGCGGCTCGGTGCAGGTCATGAAGGCCGAGTCGTCGTAGCCGACGACGGAGACGTCGGCGGGGACGGAGAGGCCCTTGCGGCGGGCCGCCCTGATGGCGCCGAGGGCGAGCGGGTCGCTGCCGCAGACGATGCCGGTGACGCCGCGGTCCATGAGGCGCGCGGCGGCGGCCTGACCGCCCTCCAGGGAGAAGATGGACCGCTCGACGAACGCGTCGGGCAGCTCCATGCCCGCTGCCTCGGCGGTGTCGCGGGCGGCCACGAGCTTGCGGCGCGAGGGCACGTGGTCGGCCGGGCCGAGCACCAGGCCGATCCGTTCGTGGCCGAGCGAGGCGAGGTGGCGCCACGCCTGCTCGACGGCGACGGCGTCGTCGCACGCGACGCACGGGAAGTCGAGGCCCTCGATCGACGCGTTGATGAGGACGACCGGGATGTTCCGCTCGGCGAGGCGCCGGTAGTGGTCGTGCGGCGCGTCGGCCTCCGCGAAGAGGCCGCCGGCGAAGACCACGCCGGAGACGTGCTGCTGGAGCAGCAGGTCCACGTAGTCGGCCTCGGAGACGCCGCCCCTGGTCTGTGTGCACAGCACGGGGGTGAGGCCCTGCTGCGCGAGGGCGCCCCCGATGACCTCGGCGAACGCGGGGAAGATCGGGTTCTGCAGCTCGGGCAGCACGAGGCCGACGAGCCGGGCCCGCTCGCCGCGCAGCTGGGTCGGCCGCTCGTAGCCGAGGACGTCCAGGGCCGTCAGCACGGACTGTCGGGTCGCGGCGGAGACACCGGGCTTGTCATTGAGGACACGGCTGACCGTCGCCTCGCTGACCCCCACTTTCTTCGCAACTTGAGCAAGTCGTCGCGTCATGGCCGCAAGAATAGCGCAAGGCCTGCAAGCCAGTTACGTAAACGGCCGCCCGGAATCCGGACGGCCGTGCACGTGTGCACCTCCTGCACAGGTCAGGGCTGCATGGTGAGCTTGAACGTGGACGTGTCGTTCTTGATGTCCTGCCCGTTGCCGCTCAACTTGGGCCGTACGAACGTGGCTTCACCGACGGCAGGTCCCTGGCCCGCCTCCGGCATCTCGTTGACGTAGATGCCGATCGGCGCGCCCGTGATCGACACGTCGGTGAAGACGGTGTCCTTGACCGGGAACTCCGGTTGGCTGCCTGTGTACTTCGTCTGGAACATCACCCCGTGGAACGTCGGGTCGACGATGTCGACGTTGTTCACGCGGATCCCCTGGAAGACCTTCGACGCGGAGAACGCCCAGACGGCCGGGAAGTCCTGGCCCTTCCAGAAGGTGCCGCCGGCCCGCTCGACCGTGATGTTCTCGAACGTGGTCGGATCCTCGCCGAAGCCGTTCATCGGGTAGCCGAAGTCCAGCGAGGAGATGGTGATCCCGGAGTAGACGAGGGTGTCGGCGATGCGGCTGTTGCGGAAGGTGTTGTTGTAGCCGCCGTAGACGGCGAAGCCCGCCGCGCGCCAGGTCAGGAGCGAGGTCAGGTTCTCGTAGACGTTGTTCTTCATGTCCGCGCCGCCCGCGTCGATGGCGGAGAAGAGGGCGAAGCTGTCGTCGCCCGTGGCCCGCGCCTCGTTGTTGGCGACCAGGTTGTCGGTACTGCCGTTGGTCATGTTGACGCCGTCGGCGAACATGTCGCGGATCCGCGCGTTCTTGATGGTCATGCGGTCCGTGTTGGCGCCCCAGTAGAGGCACACCATGTGCTCGTTCCAGATGTCGTCGATGGTGATGTCGGAGACGTTCTGGAAGTCGAAGACCTTGCCGGGGCCGTCGATGCGGGACGTGTAGTTGCCGAAGTAGGCGAAGCCCGCGAAGGAGGAGCCCTTGGCGCTCGCCTCGGCACGGAATCCGACGTCCGTGTTGTCCTGGCTCCTCGGCGCGTGGAACCGGGTGAACCAGGGCCCGGCGCCGACGACCTGGACGGCCTTTCCGTAGACCTGGAACTTGCTGCTCGTCTCGTAGTCGCCGGGCGGCAGGTAGACGCCCGTCAGCTTTCCGCCGGTGTCCATGCGGACCTTGTCCAAGGCGTTCTGGACGTCCTGGTGCGTGAATCCGGCGGGCACCGTGTAGGCGGCCGGGTCGGGGTTGGCCTTCGCCGTCACCTGCTCCAGGTCGACGAAGTCGATGGCGTACCGGGAGGTGTTGGCGCCGTCCTTCTGCAGCTTGATCTTGCTGCCCGCCTTCACCGTCCCGTCGAGCATGACGTGCGCCTCGTCGTAGATGTGCCGGGCGGGTCCGGCTCCCGGCGAGTTGCCGGGCGAGGCCTCGTCCCCGTACAGCCAGGCGTACTTGGAGGTGAGGTCGATGGCCTTGCGGAAGACGCCGTCCACGTAGACGTTCAGGGTCGCCCGGGTGCCTCCGCCGCCCGGGGCGTCCGGGATGGAGAAGCGGGTGACCAGGGTGTTGGTGTCCTGCTTGGCGGTGAACTCCACGGACTCGCCGGTCGAGTTCAGCGTGACGGCCTTGCGGCCGGAGGCCTCGCCCGCCAGGTCGCCGACGGTGCGGTTGGGGCCGACGGTCTTCGCGCCGCCCGCGAGGACGCCGTCCTCCGCCTCGTAGGTGTCGTAGGGCATGTCGGCGCCCCTGCCGACGAACAGGGAGTGCGTGGTGGTGTTGTTCCCGCGCTTGACCGGCAGTTCGTTGGCGTCGTCGGCGATGACCGTGCGGATCGTGAAGCGGCCGTCGCCCGCGGTCCAGGTGCCGAGCTTGACCGGCGCCGTGGTGTCGCCCGCGCCGATCACGCCGTTGTGCTCCCCGGTCAGGGTCTTCAGTGTGGCGCCCTTGTCATCCTGGAGGATGAGCTTGATGCCGTGCCCGCCGGACGCGGACGCCTTCGCGCCCTGGTTCTTGACGGCGACACTGAAGGTGACCTCTTTGCCCTTGGAGGGCGCGGACGGCGTCCAGCTCACCGGGGACGCCACCAGGTCGGAGGAGTCGACCGGCTTGACCACGAGCGGGCTCGGCCCTGTGTAGGTGTTGTTGCCCTCGTCCTGTTCGATCACGTCGTTCTTGGTGTCCACCTCCGCGCTGAAGGGGTACGAGCCCGCGTCGCGCGCGCCCGTCCTGGCGCTCACCGTCGTCGACTCGCCCGCGCCGAGCGCGCCCACGGCCGCCGTGCCCGCCTTGTCGCCGCCGAGGCGGAAGACGGCGTCGGTGGCCGTCGAGGCCTCGGTGCCGCGGTTGCGCACGGTCGCGGTCAGGGTCAGTTCGTCGGTCTCGGTCGGCGCCTCGGGGGCGTACGACAGTTTGGTGATCTCCAGGTCGGGGTTGGCCGCCGGGGCGCCCATGACCTGGAACTCGGCCACCTGCCCGGCCGTGGCGCCGCTGTTTCCGGTGAACCTCAGGCGTACGTCGGCGACCTTGGCGGACACCGGGACGGTGACGGTGTTCTGGTTGCCCGACGGACTGAAGGAGTACTCCTTCTCCGCCACCAGCGAGGTGAAGTCGGAGGCCTTCTGCTCCCGCCCGAGGACCTGCATCTTCTGGGTGCGCGCGCGCCATCCGGCGTCCGGGTTGAGCTTGACGACGACCGCGTCGATGTCGGCGTTGGCGCCGAGCTCGACGGTCAGGGTGTTGGGGTAGCTGCCGGCGGCACCCTCCCAGTAGGTGGACGTCTGTCCGTCGTTGGCGTTCTCGGCGACGAAGGTGTGGATCACCGAGGAGGCGCTGATCGGCTTGGACTCGGCGAGGTTCTTGTTGCCGCCGCCGGGCCGGGTCACGGTGTTGCTGTGCGCGGAGACGTTGCCCGCCGCGTCGCGGGCCCGGACCGTGTAGGAGACGGTGACGCTCGCGGGACGGGTGTCGGTGTACGTCGTCGCGTCACCGGCCACGGACTTCAGGAGCTTGCCGTCCGCGTACACGTCGTACGCCGTGACCTTCACGTTGTCGTCCGACGCGCCCCAGGTCAGCTTGATCTCACCGCTGGAGGGCTGACTGAGGGTGAGGTTCGTGGGTGCGGTCGGCGCCTGGGTGTCGCCCGAATCCCCCTTCCGTGTCACGGAGTTGCTCTGGGGTGAGGCGTTGCCCGCGGCGTCGCGGGCCCGCACGTAGTACGTGACGGTGGCGCTCACGGGGCGTGTGTCGGTGTACGTGCGCACGTCACCGGCGACGCTGGTGAGCAGCTCCCCGTTGGCGTAGACGTCGTACGCGGTCACGCCCTTGTCGTCGTCGGAGGCGTCCCAGGCGAGCTTGACGCGGCCCGGCTCCGGTTCGGTGAGGGCGAGGTTCTTCGGCGCGGTGGGCGCCTGGGTGTCGCCGCCGGCCGGGCCGTAGATCTCCAGCTCGGACAGCTGGCCCGCGGGCTGCGCGGTGTTGGCGGTGATCAGGACGCGGACGTGGCGCGTGGTGACGGTGTCGAGGGCGAGGGTCGCGGAGTGTTCCGAGGCCGCGGTGAAGGCGTACTCCTTCGACGCGGTCAGGTCGGTGAAGTCCGAGCCGTCCGTGCTGCCCTGGATCTTGAGGGTCTGGCTGCGGTCGCCCCAGCCGTCGGGCAGGCGAAGGACCACCTCGTCGATCCGCGCCGAGCTGCCGAGGTCGGCCTGGATCCACTGCGGGAGCTTGCTGTTCTCGCTCTCCCAGTAGGTGGCGCGGTTGCCGTCGTTGGCTTTGGCGGCGGTGTAGTCCTGCGTGTGGCCGCTCGCCTTGAGGGTCTTGCCGAGCGCCAGGTTCACCGAGGCGTCGGCGGCCGCGTGCACCCGCAGTTCGGCGAGCTGGGCGGCGGGCCAGCCGGTGTTGGCGGTGATGTGCACCCGTACGAAACGGGTCTGCACGGACGGGAAGCGGATCGTCACCGTGTTGGCGGAGCCGGGCTCGAAGGAACGGGCCCCGGACGCGGCGAGGGTGCCGAAGCCGCTGCCGTCGGCGCTGCCCTGCACGGACAGGGTCTGCTTGCGAGCCTCCCAGGCGGGGGGCAGCTTGAGGACGACCTCGTCCACGCGCGTGCCGCGGCCGAGGTCGACCTGCACCCACTGCGGCAGGTCGGTCGACGCACTCTCCCAGTACGTGCCCGCGTCGCCGTCGGTGATGTGGGCTGCGCCGTACTCCGCCTTGGCGCTGCTCGCCTTGGCCGGCTTGCCCGCGGCCAGGTCGGGGCCGCCCGCCGCCGCCGCGGGCAGGGCGGGCAGGCCGAGGAGGAGGAGCGTCGCGGTGAGAGCGGCGGCGAAGGGCCGCCACCACCGGTGCGGTCTTCGGGCTCCGCCTCGTGCGGCGCGGGCTCCGCCCCGTGCGGCTCTGATGCGTCTCATGACTCGTGTGACTCCCTCACTGTGGGGCACGCAGTTTCTGGCGTGAAGCAGTGGGAGAATTGCAGAGAACTGTCGAGCTGACTACAGCCGTACCGGAAGTTGTGACAGCGCCAGTCGGGCCTACCTCCACCCCACCATCCAGTTTTTGCAATCTTCGTACAAGTTATTGCGCGCCCAGTTGCGTCGGTGGTTATGTGTGCGCCGCACCACCCGGCACCCGCAGCACGGACGTACAGCACGACCCGGAGGGGGTCTCCCGATGTCATCCACGAGCAGCCCACGCAGCCGCAGCGGCCGCACCCTGTCGCTCGCCACCGCGACCGTTCTCGCGCTGGTCGCGCTCACCGCGTGCGGCACGAGCAGCGACGGCACCGAATCGGACTCCGGCGGCAAGGTGAAGCTCGACGTCAACGGGCAGCCACCCAAGACCCAGGCCTTCGAGCGCAAGCTCTACGACAAGCACGTGCGGCAGTTCGAGAAGGCCAACCCGGACATCGACATCGTGCCCCACGAGGGCTTCATGGACCCGAAGACCTTCAACGCGAAGCTCGCGGGCGGCAAGCTGGAGGACGTCTTCTATGTCTACTTCACCGACACCCGGTCCCTGATCGAGAAGAAGCAGGCCGCGGACATCACGGACGCCGTGAAGGACATGCCGCGCCGCGGCGACCTCCAGGACCCGCTGATGAAGATCTTCCAGGACGACGAGGGCCGCCAGTACGGCCTGCCGACGTCGAACTACTCGATGGGCCTCATCTACAACCGCGCCCTGTTCGAGAAGGCCGGCCTCGACCCCGACCAGGCACCGAAGACCTGGGCGGACGTCCGCAGGGCCGCCAAGAAGATCGCCGCGCTCGGCGACAACACCGTGGGTTACGCCGACTTCTCCAAGAACAACCAGGGCGGCTGGCACTACACGGCGGAGCTGTACTCACGCGGCGGCCGGATCGCGACCGAGAGCGACGGCAAGTGGAAGGCCGCGTTCAACACGCCGGAGGGCAAGGCCACCTTCCAGGACCTCTACGACATGCGCTGGAAGGACGACTCCATGGGCAGCAAGCAGCTGCTCCAGGTCGAGGACGTCCAGCGGATGATGGGCTCCGGAAAGCTCGGCATGTACGTCGCGGCCGCCGACAACATCACTGTCATCGCCAAGCAGTTCGGCGGGAAGTACGCGGACTACGCACTCGCCCCCGTACCGGACGCGAAGTCCACGCTGCTCGGCGGCGAGGGCTACATGTTCAACCCCAAGGCGTCCCCGGCGAAGATCAAGGCCGGCGTCAAGTGGATCCAGTGGCGCTACCTCAACCCCGACGTCATCGAGAAGAACGTCGCCGACTACGCCGACGCCGAGCTCCCCGTCGGCATCCCGATGCCGACCGTCCCCGACGTCTTCGAGGGCGCCGTCCGCGACCGGGTCGAGAAGGCCAAACAGGACAAGGCGAACATGCCGACCGGCAACTACCGGGCGTTCATGGACTCCGCGCCCAAGGTGCCCGGCGTGATCGAACCGCCCAGGGCCCAGGAGGTCTACGCGGTCCTCGACTCGGCGATGCAGTCCGTCCTCACCAAGAAGGACACCGACATCGACGCCCTGCTCGACGACGCCGAGAACAAGGTCAACGCGATCTACGACGCCTCCTGATGAGCGTGTCGCTGAAGACCCCAAGCCGGCACCCTGCCATCGCACCGACCCCCTCCCCCGCACCCGGCAGACCGCGGGCGGCCCGCCGCCGCGCGTTGCGCGAGCACGTGACGGCGTACGGGTTCCTGAGCGCGGCCGTGGTGATCTTCGCGCTGTTCTCGTGGTGGCCGATCGTCCGCAACGTCCTCCTCGGCTTCCAGGACGTCAACTTCGCCACCGGCAACACCTGGAACGGCACCAGCAACTTCGAGAAGCTCCTCGACGACCCGCTGTTCCTCACCGCCTGGAAGAACACCGGCCTGTTCACCCTGTACGCGCTGGTCCTCGGCTTCGCCGTGCCGTTCCTGACCGCGGTGCTCCTCAACGAGTTCCGGCACGCGCGGGCCTACTTCCGGGTCCTCGTCTATCTGCCGGTCATGCTGCCGCCGGTGGTGGTGGCGCTGATGTGGAAGTGGTTCTACGACCCCGGCCCCGGCCTGTTCAACGAGATCCTCCGCACCCTGCACCTGCCGACGTCGGCGTGGCTCGACTCCTCTTCCACCTCGCTGATCTCCCTGGTCATCGTCTCCACCTGGGCCAACATGGGCACCACGACCCTCATCTACCTCGCCGCGCTCCAGACCATCCCCGGCGAGCTGTACGAGGCGGCGGAGCTGGACGGCGCGGGCGTATGGCAGCGGCTGCGCCACGTCACGGTCCCGCAGACCCGGTTCGTGCTGCTCGTCCTGCTGCTGCTCCAGATCGTCGCGACGATGCAGGTGTTCACCGAGCCATACGTCATGACGGGCGGCGGCCCCGAGGACTCCACGGTGACCGTGATGTTCCTCGTCTACCGGTACGCCTTCGTCTACAACGACTTCGGCACCGCCAGCGCACTGAGCCTGCTGCTCCTGATCGCCCTGGGCGTCTTCTCAGCCCTCTATCTGCGGGTCACCCGCGCCGCCAAGGAGTGAGTGATGTCCGCCTCGACGCGCACCCTCGTCCGCCCCGCCGTCCTGAGGACGCGCAAGGGACGACTGATCTACTGGTCGGCCCTCACCGTCGCGCTCGTCCTGTTCACGGTCGCCTTCATCGTGCCCCTGTACTGGGCGGCGACCGGCGCCATGAAGTCGTCCACGGAGCTCGCGCGGAACCCGCCCACGTACGTCCCCGAGAGCTGGCACCCCGAGAACTACGCGAAGGCATGGCGGGAGATGGACCTCTCCGGCTACTTCCTGAACACCGTCGTCCTGGCCGGCGGGGCGTGGCTGGTGCAGCTCGCCGTGCAGGTCCCCGCCGCGTACGCGCTGTCGAAGCTGCGCCCGCGGTTCGGGAACGTGGTCCTCGGCCTGATGCTCGTGACGCTGATGATGCCCGCCACCGCGCTCCTCGTGCCGGTCTACCTCACCGTCGTGGACGTACCCCTGTTCAACCGCAACCTGATCAACAGCCCCAGCGCGGTGTGGCTGCCCGCCGCCGCCAACGCGTTCAACATCTACATCCTGAAGAACTTCTTCGACCGGATCCCCGACGAGCTCCTCGACGCGGCGAAGGTCGACGGTGCCGGGCCGGTGACGACCATGTGGCGCGTGGTGCTCCCGCTGGCCCGGCCGATCATCGCCGTGGTCTCCATCCTCTCCATCGTCACGGCGTGGAAGGACTTCCTCTGGCCGCTGCTCGTGCTGCCCGACCCGGCACGGCAACCGCTGAGCGTGTTCCTCCAGCGCGTGGCCCAGGACACCCCGCTCAACAGCCTGGTGGCCGGGCTCGTCATGGCGTCCCTGCCCCTGGTCGCGCTCTTCCTGGTCTTCCAGCGCCACATCATCGCCGGGCTCGGCGCCGGCAGCCTCAAGGGCTGAGCTCTCCGCAGCACGTCTTCGGAGCACGTACGAAAGGACTCCCCTTGCCCAGCACGGAGTGGTGGCGCAGCGCTGCCATCTATCAGGTGTACGTCCGTTCCTTCGCGGACGGGAACGGCGACGGCACCGGCGACCTGGCCGGTGTCCGCTCCCGGCTCGACTATCTGGCCGAACTGGGCGTGGACGCCCTGTGGTTCACCCCGTGGTACCTGTCGCCGCTCGCCGACGGAGGCTACGACGTCGCGGACTACCGCACCATCGACCCGGCGTTCGGCAGCCTCGGCGAGGCCGAGAAGCTGATCGCCGAGGCCCGGGAGCTGGGCCTGCGCTGCATCGTGGACGTCGTGCCCAACCATGTGTCCGACCAGCACGAATGGTTCAAGGCGGCGCTGGCGGCAGGGCCAGGGTCCCCGGAGCGGGAGCTGTTCCACTTCCGGCCGCACTCGCCGGAGCCGCCCAACGACTGGGTGGGCGAGTTCGGCGGGGTGCCGTGGTCCCGCACGGAGGACGGCGAGTGGTACCTCCATCTGTTCGCGCCCGAACAGCCCGACCTCAACTGGGCCCACCCGAAGGTCCGGCAGGAACACGAGGACGTGCTGCGCTTCTGGTTCGAGCGCGGCGCCGCGGGCGTACGCATCGACTCGGCGGCGCTCCTCGCCAAGGCGGAAGGACTGCCCTCCATGGACCCGGCCCGCCCGCACCCCTTCCACGACCGGCCCGAGCTGCACGACATCTACCGCTCCTGGCGGCGGATCGCCGACGAGTACGGCGCCGCGCTGATCGGCGAGATCTGGCTGCCGGACGCGGAACGCTTCGCCCGTTACCTGCGCCCGGACGAGCTGCACACCGCCTTCAACTTCGACTTCCTGTCCCGGCCGTGGGACCCGGCGCGGCTGTGGGAGTCGATCGACCTGACCCTGACCACGCACGCCCCGGTCGGCGCCCCCGCCACCTGGGTCCTCGCCAACCACGACGTGACGCGCACCGTCACCCGGTACGGGCGGGCCGAGGACACCGGTTTCGCCTTCGAACGCAAACGGTTCGGCGTCCCCACCGACCTGGCCCTCGGCACCCGCAGGGCGAGGGCCGCGGCCCTGCTCACCCTGGCGCTCCCCGGCTCGCTCTACCTCTACCAGGGCGAGGAGCTGGGGCTGCCGGAGGCGGACATCCCGCGGGACCGCATCCAGGACCCGATGCACGCCCGGTCGGGCGGCCTCGACCCGGGCCGGGACGGCTGCCGGGTGCCGCTGCCCTGGGACGGCGCCCCGGAGCGGAGCTGGCTGCCGGTGCCGCCCGACTGGTCCGCGTACGCGGCCGAGCTCCAGGCCCACGACCCGGGCTCGATGCTCTCCCTGTACCGGACGGCGCTTCGGCTGCGGCGCTCCTTCGCCGACGCGGGACCGCTGCGCCGGCTGCGCGCCGACGAGCCGCGCGTGCTGTCCTTCGCGCGCACCTGCGAGCGGGACGGCGCCACGCTGATCTGTCTGGTCAACTTCGGGCCCGACGACGTGGCACCGCCCGCGGACACCGAACTCCTGCTGGCCAGCGGTCCCTTGTCCCCGCGGGGGCGGTTGCCGCAGGACACCGCGGTCTGGCTGCGGGCCTGAGCGCCCGCGGCCGGGCCGCACACCCCCGGTTCTCGTTTGTCGGCAGGGCGGGATTTCGGGGACCATGGCGGAAGGGGAGCGCGAGGGCTCCCCTTCCGCCATGCGTCACCCGGCGCCTGTGCCGCGCCGCGAGTTCGGAGTTCCGGCAGTGCTTTTCGACGTCACCCGCTCCGCGGTCACCGGCATCTTCGGCGAGCACCGGCTCGCGACGCTGCCCGCGTCCGCGTTTCCCGCCTCCGCCGCGGACACGCGGGGTGCCCGGCTCCTCCAGGCCGTCGGCGTCCCCACCGGGACGCTCCATCTGCGGGAGCCCGACGAGGACTCCGGGCTGCTGCCGCTCGTCCGGGAGGTCGTCGACGTCGAGGACTTCGAGGGTCTGGAGGGCGTCGAGGGCGGGGCCGAGGCAGCGGGCGCCTGGCCCGTCATCGGCTGGCTGCTCAACGCGCACCTCGTCCTCGACCCCGCTTCCGGCAAGGTGTACGCCTTCGACCCCGACGAGGAGACCGCGCAGGAACTCCACGCGGACGTCTCCTCCCTCGTACACGTCACCCTCCGGTTCCAGCGCCTGCTCGACGAGTTCACCTTCGACGACGAGGGCGACGACGGCGACGAGGAGGAGGCCGGCTTCGAGCGGCTGGAGCGCGAGGTCGACGGCATCCGCGAGGAGACGAGCCGCGTCGACCCGCTCCCTTTCCGGGACGACGAGACCATGTGGTGGGTGGTCGGCGACGAGATCGCCGCCGGTCAGCGCTTCACGGGTGACAGCCCGGGAGGGCGCTCGCTCTACGGATGACCGGGTCCTTCGGACGGTTTGCGTAGCCGTTTGCGTAGTTCTACGGATGCCGGGACCGCCCGCGCCCTGAAAAGCTGGCGGAGGATGTATGCGCATCCATGGGGAGCCGAGCAGCGTGCGTCCCGCCGCGCCGCGTCCGCACCCCACCCGGATCGTCCGAACTAGGAACGCACATGGGCCCGCAGGGCGCGATCAGGAACCTTCACGCCCGCGCCCGGGCCCGCGACGAGCGCCACGGCCGCCCCGAACACCACGAGCTCCTCGGCGCCGTCCTCCGGCTGGACGCCGAGCCGTACGGCAGGGTGCGCACCGCACGTGCCGAAGCGCTCGTCGACGAGGCCGCCGCCACCGGCGACCGCCCCCTGCTCGTGGCGGCGCTGACCCTCCTCGTCCACTCGTACAGCTTCGGCGGCGAGTGCGCGCGGACGTTCGTTCCGTTCCGGCGGCTGCTGCGCCTGTACGACGAGAATCCGGCGGACTTCGGCGAGGACGACGTCCGGCGGCTGCACTGGATGTTCAAGTGGGTGGTGACCGACGCGCGGCAGCACCCCGACGTCCCGCTCACCGAGGTCGAGGCGTGGCTGTCCCGGATGCGGCGCCGCTACCGTACGGCGCGCTACTCCGAACGGGCCGCGCACGGCGCCGAGTTCAGGCTCGCGCGACATCTGGGCGACGCGTCCCGCGCCACTCGTGCGTACGCGGCGTGGACGGCGGCGGCCCGCGACGCCATGGCCGACTGTCTGGCCTGCGAGTACGCGACGGAGGGCCTGCGGCAGCTGGACCTGGGCGACGACCGGGCGGCTCTCGACGGATGGGAGCCTGTCCTGAGCGGCACCCACAGCTGTCATCGCGAGCCGCACGAGACCCTCGCCCGCTCGCTGCTGCCCCTGGTCCGCTTCGGCCGCACGGACCGGGCCCGCGACCACCACCTGCGCGGCTACCGGCTGGTCCGCTCCGACGAGGCGTTCGGCCCCGTCGTCGGGCTGCACGTCGAGTTCTGCGCGCTCACCGGCAACGAGCCGCGCGGCCTGCGGATCCTCGCCGAGCAGAGCCGGCGCTGGGCCGACACGGGTGACCCGCTCGACCATCTGGAGTGGCTGGTCGGCGCCGCGCTGCTGATGCGCCGCGCGGTGGAGACGGGCCGCGGGGAGCGTCCGGTGCCGGGGCCGCCGGGTGGCGCGTGGACGGCGGCGACGCTCCTGGACCACACCCGGGAGGCGGCCCTCGGCCTCGCGGCCCGCTTCGACCGCCGCAACGGCACGACCACCGTCTCGGACGGCGCACGGTCCCGCATGGCCGCGGAACCACTCGTGGCCGACCTGCCGTTGGACATCCGGCCGCCCCGCCTCGCACCACGCCCCCGCGACCACCGGCACGGTCACGGTCACGACCACGAATCCGACTCCGCGTCGTCGTTGTCCCCGCTGAACCGGGCCCGGCTGTGCCTGACTCTCGCGCAGTCCTTGGTCTCGTCCGGCGACGGGGCGGGCCCGCAGGCGGCACGGCTCCTGACCGACGCCGCGTACTTCGCGGGGCTGCCCGGGGGAAGCCCGCACCTCAGCGCGCTGGCCCGGCTGCGGCTCGGCGGGCTGCACTGCGAGGCGGGCCGTCACGACGAAGCCGTAGCGGTCCTGGAGTCCGTAATCCCCGACCTCGGCGACGCCCACGAAGCGGACGACCGCACCCGGGCGCACACCTGGCTGGCCCGGAGCCACCTCCGCACGCACCACCCGGCGTTGGCAGCGGCCCAGTTCCTGCACGCCGCCGAACTCACCCGCGCCTCGCCCGACGGCCGGCACGAGGAGGCTTCCCTCACCCAGCGGGCGGCGCAGGCGCTGGGCCTGGCCGGACAGCCCGCGGAGGCGGCCCGGGCCTACGTGCGCGCGGAGGAACTCTGGCGCGCCCTCGGCGAGCACGGCGCCCTGGTCCGCGCGCGGCGGGCCCGGGCGTGGGAGACGCTGGCCGCACACGGCCCGGCCGCGGCCGACGCCGTCATGTCGGAGACCCTGGACACCAACCGGCGCCACGCCGAGGAGGCGGAACAGGACCCGGAGCGCACGGAGCTGCAGGTGGAACTGGGCCGCACCCATGCCCAGTTGGCGCGCCTCGCGATGGAACACGCAGACGGCCCGCCGCTGGCCGAGTGGGGCACCGCCGAGCAGTACACGGCCAACGCAGGCGCCTTTGAAGCCGCGCTCGGGCACACGGAACGGGCGATCGAGACGCTCCGCGCGTGCGGGGGGCCGGGTCTGGCGGACCTGCACCCCACGGAACTCCTCGCCGCCCGCTTGGAGTTCGTCCTGGGCCGTCGGGAGGAGGCGGCGATCCGGGCCCGGCGCCTTGCTGCCGCGGTACGCGAACGCCCGGACCCGGACGGCACGTTGGCGCTCCTCGCGGAGGAGTGCGACCTGATCGCCGGGCCGGGCCGTACACCACCGTGCTGACCGGCCACATCCCTCTACTCCCCGGAGCCCTCGGGGCCCCCGGGCGGCCCCGCGGCACAGCGCGTCACCAGCGTTGCCAGGGCCGCGCGTGAGGTGACGCCCGTCTTGCGGTACACCCGGCCCACGTGGCTCTCGACCGTGCGCGTGCTGAGGCAGAGCCGGTCGGCGACGGCCTGATTGGTGAGGCCCTCGGCGACCAGCGCGGCGATTTCGCGCTCGCGCGGCGTCAGGGACGCGAACGGGCCGGACGGCAGTGGCGGGACGTCGGCGTGCGGGCCCGGCGGTGCGGGTGGTGTCGGGCCGGGCGCGGGGCCGCCCGAAGGGGGCGGGGTGGTGGGCGCGTCCGCGCCTCTCGGCCCCCGCCCCGCCGCCCTCTCCCCTTCCGCCCGCCCCCGCGCCGCCATGTCCAGGAGCAGTCGGGCGCCGCCCTCCTCGGCGAGGCGGAGGCCGCGGCGGGACATGGTGGCGGCTCGGGCGGTGTCGCCCGTGGCGGCCGCGAAGGGGGCGCCGAGCAGGAGGCTCTGGGCCTCCCGCAGAACAGCCCCGGCCCGCGCGCATTCGTGCGCCGACTCCGTGAACGCCCGCGCCGCCGCGGCCAGTTCGCCGCGGCGGGCCGCGACGAGCCCGACGGCGCGCAGGGCCGCGCCCCGCTGGACGGGCAGGCCGAGACGGTCCGCCAGAGCGAGTGCGTGGGACGCCCAGCGTTCCGCGTCCGCCACGTCCCCGGTGGCCAGCGACGCGGTGACGAGCAGCTCGAAGAAGTTGGGCCGCATCGAGGGCTGTACGCGGGACAGGTCGCTGTCACCGCCCGCGTCGAGGAGGATGTCCCGCACCCGGTGCGGGTCGCCCGCGCCGAGCGCGGCGTACGCGAGGAGGCACCGGGACACCGTCGCCCACCAGCCCGCCACCGTCCCGACCGTCGCGGCCGCCTCCTCGGCCGCGGCCAGCACCTCCGGGTCACCGGCCGGCCGCACCTGCATGAGGATGAGGGCGCGTATGGCCCGGCTGAAGCCGAGGAGTTCGGCGCCGCCCAGCGCTTCGGCGACCGCGACGGACTCGTCGGCCCACTCCAGCGCTTCGAGCAGGCGCCCCGTGGTGAGGCGGGCGTACGCGCCGGTGAGCAGCAGTTGCGCCAGCGCGAAGGGCCGGCCGGTGCGCCGGGCGATGTCGACGCCGCGTTCGGAGTGGCGCTGCGCGGCGGCGCAGTCGTCGAGGAACACCTCGCTCCAGGCCAGGCGCACCAGCGACTCGCACTGCCCGGCGAGGTCGGCGTCGGTCGTGACGTCGGTGAGCGCGGCGGCCTCGGCGGCGTACGTGCGCGCCGCGGCGGTCTCCCCCTCGTACACCTCCCCGAGCGCGGCCAGCGTCAGTGCTTCCGCGGCGCCGAGTTCGTCGCCGCGGAGCCGGGCGTCGGCAAGGGCGTTCGCCAGTTCGTCGCGCACTTCGGGGTAGCGGATGGCGAACAGGGCGCGGGCGCCCCACTCGACGACCAGGCCGGTGCGCTGGGCGGGCGGCGGGCCGGGGCGCCGGTCGAGTTCGCGGCGGAGCAGGGCGCCGGCCGCCGCGTACCGTCCGAGGATGCGCTCCATGAAGGCGCACTGCACGACGGCGGACGTCCGCAGCGCGTCTCCGCCCTCCGGCCCTTCCGGGGCGGGGCGGTGCGTCGCGATGAGCCGGTGGAGCAGGTCCCTGCTCTCCTTGACGGCGCCGGTCATGCCGAGTGCGGTCGCCTTCTTGAGCATTAACTCGCTGCGGGTGGCGTGGTGTTCGGGCGTGTCGGGCAGGACGCGGAGGACCACGCCGAGGAGCCGCGCGCTGTCGGCGGGGGCCGTGGCGACCGCCTGCTCCGCGGCTTCCGTCAGGACCGCCGCCGCTTTGGGATCCCAGCGGGACAGGGACTCCTCCACGTGATGGGCGCGGTCGGTGAGGGACGCGCCGGTCCGGGTGAGTTCGACGGCGGCCGCGCGGTGCAGCTCGAGGCGGCGCCAGGGGTCGACGGCCTCGCGTATCCAGGCACGCAGGAGCGGATGGCGAGGGGCGAGGCAGCGGGCGCGACGGTCCGGTCTGAGCAGGTCGCGGTCCACCAGCACCCGCAGTGCCGCGACGAGTTCGAAGCGGTCGGCTCCCGTCACGGAGGCGATCCGCTCCGTGTTCGCATGCTCGCCGAGCACCGCGACGGCGTCCATGGCGGCCCGCTCCAAGGGGGAGAGCGCGGCGAGTTCGTCGAGGAACGCCGCCGAGTGGTCGCCGTGGAGGAGAGCGAGGAAGTGCAGCGGGCTGCCCTCGCTCGCCTCGTACATCTCCGCGGCCCGCTCCCGCGGCACCCCGGCGGCAAGCCCGTCGATCAACGCGTCGCCGCTCAGGGGGCCGAGGGCGGTCCGCAGTACGACACCGGAGTCGAGGCCGCGCGTGAGGGCGGCGGAGAGCGCCGACGGGGACTGCCGTTCGCGCCGGGCGACGGCCAGCAGGAACGGGGCGCGCACGGGGTGGCGTACGAGGTGGTCGACGAGCTCGACGGTCGCCTCGTCCGCCCAGTGCAGATCGTCGAGGACGACGACGAGACCACGCCCGCCGACACCGCCGAGCGCCACCGCGGTGACCCGGCACAGATCGAAGAGGTCAGCGCCCGAGACCACGCCGGGGACCGCCCCCGGGACCACGTCCGGGCACGCGTCGCCGGCCTCCCCCCGCACGACCGCGGGCAGCCCGCCCAGCGAGGGGAACGCACGGCGCGCACGCGGGTCGAGTTCGGTGAAGGCGTCCGTGAACGGCCGCAGCGGGCGCTCCCTGGCCCTCTCCGACCCCCTCCCCCGCAGCACGGTCACGCCCCGGGCCCGCGCGAGCGCCGCGAACTCCGTCAGCAGCCTGCTCTTGCCGATGCCCGGGTCCCCGACCACATCGACGACGCCCCCCGTCGCCCCCGCGGCTTCCGTCGCCCCCAGGTTCCGAAGGAGCGCTTCGAGGCGGCCGAGCTCCGCACTCCTGCCCACGAACGGCGCCCGCCCCGCGGACCCCGCCGCGCCTCCGACCATCTCCACCACAGCCCACGCCCCCCTCACGGAGGCGCGCGGCCCCCTCGGTGACGTTGTACCGCACCCGCCTCGCGCGCGACGCGGGCCGGGATCTCAGTTCGTGCACAAGATATGGAGAAAGGTCACGGTTGGGACACGGAAGGAAGCGCTGGCCATGGGGCGTACTCCTTGTCATCGGGCCCCTGCGCGGCCGCTACCCTAACCCCCGTCAGTAGTGCACCAAGAAGGGGTGGATCCGGTGGCGGACATCGAGGAAGCGCGCAAGACGTTCGAGCAGTTCGACGCGGACGGCGACGGCTTCATCACGGCGGCGGAGTGGAAGAGCGCCATGGCCAGGATGGGCGACTTCTACCAGACCGAGGCGGTGGCCGAGGCCGTGATCGGCACGAAGGACACCGACGCGGACAAGCGTCTCTCGTTCGACGAGTTCTGGGCGAGCCTGAACAAGTAGTCGTCGGTGGGTCGGCCGCGAACCGACGCAGCGGAAGGGCCCGGCACACCTGGTGTGCCGGGCCCTTCCCGTGCCGTCAGCGCTTCAACAGGAAGGTGAAGCCCCCGGAGAGCCTGCCGCCCGGCCGTACCGCGCAGCCCTCGGCGATCAGCCGGACCGGGATCCGGGCCGCGAGGCGGACCGAGACGTCGAGCGACTCGTCGTCGGGACGGTCCGGCCCGTCACCCGTGACGCGCTCGTCGAGGTGCCGGAATACCCCCGCCGATCCGGAGGTTACCTCCGTTACGACCGCGGCACCCCGCCGCCTCGCCTCGGAAAGGCAGTCAGTCATGAAGATCGGCATCATCGGCGCGGGCAACATCGGCGGCAACCTCACCCGCCGCCTCACCGCTCTCGGCCACGACGTCTCCGTCGCCAACTCGCGCGGTCCGCACACCCTGACCGCCCTCGCCGAGGAGACCGGCGCGAAGCCTGTCACCGTCGGCGAGGCCGCGCGCGGCGCGCAGGTCGTCGTCGTGACCATCCCGCTCAAGGCCGTCCCCGATCTGCCCGCGGGCTTCCTCGACGGCGCGGCGGAGGACGTCGCCGTCATCGACACCGGCAACTACTACCCGCAGCAGCGCGACGGGAAGATCGCCGAGATCGAGGACGGCCTGACCGAGAGCCGCTGGACGGAGCGGCAGATCGGCCACCCCGTCATCAAGGCCTTCAACGGAACCTACGCGCAGGACATCCTCGACAAGCCCCTGCCCAAGGGCGCCCCCGGCCGGGTCGCCCTACCCGTCTCCGGCGACGACGAGGCCGCCAAGAAGATCGTGCGCGACCTCATCGACGACCTCGGTTTTGACACCGTGGACAACGGCGGCCAGGACGACTCCTGGCGTCAGCAGCCCGGAACTCCCGTGTACGGGAACGTCGGTGGAACGGACGAGATCCGCAAGGCGCTGGACGCGGCGTCCCCGGAGCGTACGGCGGAGTGGCGCGCCTGACCGACGCGCCCTCCTGGGACGGCACTCAGGGCGTGGCCCACTCCCGCAGCGCGTCCTCGTTCTCGAAGTGGGCCACGTTCTTGTCCAGCGGCGTCGACGTGTACTGGTGGATCTTCCACTTCGCCTGGATGCGGGGCTTGCCCGCGCTGACGTAGTCGGCGATCCACAGTCCGTCGCCCGCGTAGGACGTGGTGTCGTGGTTCAGCCAGAAGTCCCGGTTGCAGTACAGGAGAACCCGGTGGTGGGGGCGCAACCGCTTCACCTCCCGGATGAAGCGGTCCTTCTCACCGTTGCTCGCTCGCGTGTGGTTGCCCGTCCACTCCCAGTCCGCCGCCAGCAGGTCCCCTTCCTCCTCAGGCGCCTTGCTCACGAAGTACTCCGCCTGGGCCTTGATGTTGCCCGGCCACAGGAAGTGGTAGTAGCCGACCACGCAGCCGCCGTCGCGGGCGCGCTTCGTCTGGGCGGACAGTTTCGGGTTGATGTATGAACGGCCCTCCGTCGCCTTTATGAAGACGAAGGAGAAGCCGTCCGTGTCGAAGGTCGTCTGGTGGGAGCTGACGTCGATGCCACGGATCACGGGCGCCTCCAGATTGGGCGCTAGGCAGTACCTGAACTGCCCGTTTGGTGCCCGCTGTCGGCTACGGCCAACCGTCAACCATCAACTGTTCAACGGAAGATCCCGGTGTGCCCGAGCGAGTAGCGGCCCGGCTGCGGGTACACCGCGAGGCCGTGCGGTCCTTCGCCGACCGGGATGCGGGCCAGCTGCACTCCGGTCCGGGTGTCGATGGCGTACACCTCGGAGTCGTAACGCCCGGACAGCCAGAGGGTGTTGCCGTCCGCCGAGACGCCGCCCATGTCGGGGCTGCCGCCGTCCGGGAGCTTCCACTTCTTGGTGAGTCTGTTCTTCGGGAAGTCGAAGACGGAGATGGTGCCCTCGCCCCGGTTGGAGATGTACATCTCCTTGGAGTCGCGGCTGACGTACAGGCCGTGGCAGCCCTTGCCCGTCGGCATCAGCTTCGGCTTCGTGAACTTGTCGCCGTCCAGGACCCACATGCCGTGCGCCATCATGTCGGCGATGTAGAACGTCTTGCCGTCGGGCGACATCTTCACGTCCTGCGGCATGGCGCCCTTGAAGGGGATCTTCTGCTGGCCGACGACCTCCATCTTCTCCGTGTCGACCTTGAGGAGTTCGCCGGAGAACTCGCAGGACACGATGAAGTAGCGGCCGTCCATGGAGAAGTCGGCGTGGTTGACGCCGGCGCAGGTGACGGGGACGGTCTTGGCGCGGTTCATGGTCTTCGGGTCGCGGAAGACGAGTTCGCGGTCCATGGAGGCCATCACGACGGCGTGCTTGCCGTTCGGCGTGAAGTAGAGGTTGTACGGGTCGGAGACCTCGACCGTACGGCCCGTCCTGCCGGTGACGGGGTCGATGGCGGTGAGGCTGTCACCGAGGTCGTTGTTGACCCAGAGCGTCTTCATGTCCCAGGAGGGGACGACGTGCTGCGGCTGGTTGCCGACCTTGATCGTCTCGATGACCTCGAACTTCTTGGGGTCGATGACCGACACCGTGTTGGACTCGGTGTTGGGGACGTAGACGCGCTCGAGGAACTTCTTGGCCACCGGCTGGAGCGCGTTGGGGCGGTCGGCGGCGTACGCGTCCTTGGGGTCGAGTACGGGCGGCATGCCCGGCAGACCCGGTGCCGCCTTCGGCTTCGCGGGCTTGCGGACGCCTTCGGTGCCGAGCGCTTCGGTGTCACCCTTGCCGCCGCCGCAACCCGCGAGGGCGGCGAGGACGGCGCCGGCTGCGAGCACGGCCGCGGTGCGCTTGGTGGCCTTGAGCCGCAGGGCGTGGGGCAGCGTCTCGTTCGGGTTCAGGTGCATCAGGTCAGCAGCTCCGTGGTCGTGACCGCGCGCAGGCCGCGGCGTTCCAGTTCTTCCAGGACGGCGGGCAGGGCGGCCACCGTGTCCGCGTACCCGAAGTGCAGACTCACGACGGACCCCCCGCGGATCTGGCCGGCGACGGTACGGGCCACGGCCGGGGCGCCCGGCGACGTGAAGTCGAGCGAGTCGACGTCGTACGAGAGGACGTGCGGGTAGCCCGCGCGGTGGGCGAGGCGCTCGACCAGGGGGGTCGCCGTCCGGGTGCGCGAGGGGCGGAACCAGGTGCCGACGGAGCCGGTGAGGCGGCGCAGGCGGTCCGCGCAGCCGGTGATCTCGGCGTAGGCGTCGGCCTCGGACATCGCGTTGATGTCGAGGTGGTGGTGGGTGTGGTTGCCCAGGTCGTGGCCGCCGTCGAGGATGCGGCGCGCCAGGTCGGGGTGGGCGTCGAGCCAGCTGCCGACGGCGAGCACGGTGACTCTCGCTCCGGCCTTCTCCGCCTGGGCGAGCAGCGCCTTCGCGGTGGCCGGGTCGCCCTGGCCGTGGAAGGTGAGGGCGACCTGGGGGCGGGCCCGGGGGCCGTGGCTGATCTGGGCAGGGAGGCCGGGGAAGCGGCGGGGTGCGGGGGCGGCGGCCGGGGCGGGCCCGGCCGGGCGGGGGGTAGTGGCTGCGGGCGGGCGGTCGCGTGCGGGGGCGGCGGGGCCGGTCGCGGCGCACCCGGTGGTCAGCGCGCCCGCGGCGACCAGGCCGGCGCCCGCGCGCAGGGCTCTGCGGCGGTCGGTCTCGATCACCGGACCATTTAATGGGAAAAACATGGAAAAGGCGCTGATTGCCCGCTTCGGCGGTGTTACGGGTCGGGGCCCGCACCCGGCGAGCAGCCTCTCGACCCTTGCTTATCGCCTGTCACAGCCGCCGCTTAACCAGCGTTTACCAGGCAGGTGTCCCATCTCACCAAGGATTCACCTCTAAACTGTGACGGTTTGCCCGCTTTTATTCAGGTGTGGGCTTTTGGATCGGGTGACGCCCGTCTGCCATAGTCGGGGACACGACCCCCATTGACCCGGGCTCAGGTCGTCCCGGCGGCCGTGGATCACACCCCCATGTCCACGCCGCTTCACGAAGGCCCCCTCGCGCCGACCACGGCAGCCGGGGGCTTTCGCGTATCCCGGCGGATCCCGGGGATCAGCGGTCGGCGGCCCGCATCTCGAACCACGTCGTCTTGCCGCGCGGCAGCAGATCCACACCCCACCGGTCGGAGAGCTTGTCGACGAGGAACAGGCCGCGGCCGCTCAGGTCCATCTCATGGACGGGCAACAGGCAGGGCAGCCCGCGCGACGGATCGCGGACCTCCACCCGGATCCAGCCGCGCCGCCGCTGCATGCGCAGGCCGAAGACGCGGGCGCCGGTGTGCCGCACGGCGTTCCCGACGAGTTCGGAGACGAGGAGGACGACGTCCTCGGTGAGTTTCGGGGAGAGCCCCCAGTGGCGCAGGACCACGACCTGGGCGAGGCGGCGCGCGATGGCGGCGGACTCCGGGCGCGACGGCAGCGGGACCTCCGCGTCCGTGGGATTGCCGAACAACTCGAGCGCCTTCAGCGCGTGTTCGTCCTCAACCGCCGGCGACCAGCGCGCCGCGGTCGCACTGCCGTGCCGCCGCGGCCGTTCGTCACCCTCCAGCCCCGCCATCCCCCCATCATGGCCGCCCAGAGCGCTCTCCGTGGCCGTTCCGGCGGAATAAGCCCCCCGGAACCATCCATTCCGGGGAGCCGGTTTGACATATGCCAGTGGCAGTTAAGAGCCGCTGTAGCGGCCGTGACCTGCGATGACCTCCCGCTTACGCATGATCACTTAAAGCTTTTCGACGGGTGCGCTTAAGGCTCTGTTAAGTCGTCCATAATCCGCCCCATCGAGGGACCCCGCCGCTGACGCCTCTTCAACTTGGCGCATGCACGGCCCAGTTCAGACGAACTTGGCCTTGCCGGGACCCTCCTCCACGAAGCTCCGCATGCCCCGCTCGCGGTCCTCGGTCGCGAACAGACCTGCGAACCACGTCCGTTCGATGGCGAGGCCCGTGTCGATGTCCGTCTCCAGGCCCGCGTCGATCGACTCCTTGGCGGCGCGCAGCGCGATGGCGGGACCCCGCGCCAGCCGCGCGGCCCACGCGTGCGCCTGCTCGTACACCTCGGCTGCGGGCACGACGCGGTCCACCAGACCCATGGTCAGCGCCTCGTCGGCCTTCACGTGGCGGCCGGTGAAGATCAGGTCCTTGGCCTTGGACGGGCCGACGAGCCGGGCCAGGCGCTGGGTGCCGCCCGCGCCGGGGATGACACCGAGCAGGATCTCGGGCTGGCCGAGCTTGGCGTTGTCCGCGGCGATGCGGAAGTCCGCGCAGAGGGCGAGCTCGCAGCCGCCGCCCAGCGCGTAGCCGGTGACGGCGGCGACGACGGGCTTGGGGATGCGGGCCACGGCGGTGAAGGACTCCTGCAGCGCCCCGGAGCGCACGACCATGGCCGCGTGGTCCATGGCCTGCATCTCCTTGATGTCCGCGCCCGCCGCGAACACCTTCTCGCCGCCGTAGATCACCACGGCGCGCACGTCGTCGCGTCGCGCCGCCTCTTCGGCGAGCTCCTTGAGGCGGTCCTGGGTGGCGATGTCCAGGGCGTTCATCGGGGGACGGTCGAGGCGGATCGTGCCGACGCCTTCGGCGACTTCGAGGGTTGCAGTCATGGCAGCAGGTTAACGGGGACTAACGGAACCGGGCCCGGTGCACTTGGTCACAGTGCGCCGGGCCCGGTACGGGAGAGGCGGATTCACCCGCCGGGAAGGCTTAGGCCTTCCACTCCTCCCACGACATGTTCCAGCCGTTGAGGCCGTTGTCCGGCTGGATCTCCTTGTCCGCGGAGTTCTTCACCACGACGACGTCGCCGATGAGCGAGTTGTTGAAGAACCATCCGGCGGGCGTCTTCTTGCTGTAGCCGCCGCGCACGTCGCTCAGGCCTATGCAGCCGTGGCTCGCGTTGGTGTTGCCGAAGGCACCGCCCGACCAGTAGTTGCCGTGGAGGAACGTGCCGGAGGTGGACAGGCGCATGGCGTGCGGGACGTCCTTGATGTCGTACTCGCCGCCGAAGCCGACGGTCTCGCCGTTCATCCGGGTCACCTGCAGCTTCTCGCTGATGACCATCTCGCCGTTGTACGTGGTGGTGCCGGGGGCGCCCGCGGTGATCGGGATCTTCTTGATCTGCTTGCCGTCGCGGACGACCTTCATCTGGTGCGTCTTGGCGTCGACGGTGGAGACCTGGCTCCGGCCGATGGTGAAGTTCAGCGTCTTGGTCTGCTTGCCGTAGACGCCCGGGCGGCCCTCGACGCCGTCGAGGTTGAGCTTGACGGTGACCTTCGTGCCGGCCTTCCAGTACTTCTCCGGGCGGAAGTCGAGGCGGTCGTTGCCGAACCAGTGGCCCTCGACGGGCACGGACGGTTCGGTCTTGATCTGGATGGCCTTCTCGACCGCGTCCGGGTCGGTGATGCCGCGCGTGAAGTTGACCGAGAACGGCATTCCGACGCCGACCTTCGAGCCGTCCTCCGGAGTGAACTGCCCGATGAAGGTGTTCTTCGGGGTCAGTGTCGTGAAGACGGTGTCCTTCGCGGACGCACGGCCCTCGGAGTCCTTGGCCACGGCGTGGACCTTGTACTTCGTCGCGGCCGCGAGATGGTGGGCCGGTGTCCAGCTCGTCCCGCCCGACGTGATCTTGCCGGGGACCGGATTGCCCTTGCCGTCCCGCACCTCGACCTCGGACAGCTTGCCCTTGGCCGCGGCTATCTTCAGGGCGCCGCTGGTGGCCACCGCGTCCGCGCCGTCCTTGGGGGCTATGGTGACGACCGCCGCCGAGGGGGCGTTCTTGTCCGCCTCGCCCTTGCCGTCACCGTCGCCCGAGTCCGAACCCCCGCCGCACGCCGCGACGAACAGCAGCGTCGCCCCGGACACCGCCGCCGTCAGAGTTCTGGCGCCCCGCCGTCGCGCGCGCACGCGCGCGCCAACCGACGTCCCCGATATCGGTCGCCCGTTCACGATCTCGTCTCCCCTCGCACGGCCTGTTCCAGGCCCGCACCCCAGTGCACCTGCGCGTTTCGGACACGCGCAAGCGATAGATAACCACACGGTTCCCGGCGAACAGTCCCCGCCAATGTCACCGTTCAGTTCCAACTGTCCCGGGGGTGCGGGCAGACCATGATCACCCGGTGGTCACGCGGTGGTCACCCGGCGATCATCCAGGGGATCAGGCGTTCTTCACCCAGTCCTTCCATTCCATGTTCCAGCCGCCGAGGCCGTTGTCAGGAGCGACTTTCTTGTCATTGCTGTTGATCACTTCGACGACGTCCCCGATGAGGCTCCGGTCGAAGAACCAGCCCGCGGGCGTGCGTGAGCTGCCGCCCTTCACATCGCGCAGGCCCACGCAGCCATGGCTGACATTGGTGTTGCCAGGGGCGTCCGGCGACCAGTAGTTGCCGTGCAGGAAGGTGCCGGAGGTCGTGAGGCGCATGGCGTGCGGGACGTCGGGGATGTCGTACTCGCCGCCGAAGCCGACGGTGCGGCTGTTCATGCGGGTCACCTCGAGCATCTCCGTCACCACCATCTTCCCGTTGTACGTGGTGGTCTTGGGGGCGCCCGCGGTGATCGGCACGGTGGAGAGCAGCTCGCCGTCCCTGCGTACCTCCATGGTGTGCTCGGCGGCGTCGACGAGGGACTGCTGGTCGCGGCCGACGGTGAAGGTGAAGCTCTTGTCCTGGAGGCCGTAGACGCCGGGGGCCGCCTGGACGTCGCGCAGGCGCAGGCCGACGGTGACCTTCGTGCCGGGCTTCCAGTACTTCTCGGGGCGGAAGTCGACGCGGCTCTTGCCGAACCAGTGCGGGCGGATGTCGACGTCCGGGTGCGCGGTGACGCGGATGGCGCGCTGGACGGCCCCGCGGTTCTCGATCTCCCGGTTGAACTCCAGGGAGACGATCATGCCGGTGCCGACGGTGGCGCGGTTCTCCGGTGCCACGTATCCGATGAAGCGCTCGTCGGGGACGTACGTGCGGAAGGTGGTGTGCCGGGCCGAGCGGCGGCCGTGGCCGTCCGTGGCGACGGCGTCGACCTCGTACGTGGCGGCCAGCGCGAGCGGCCCCCGGTCGAGGGGGCGCCACGTCATGCCGTCCTCGTCGATGCGGCCCGGTACGTCGAACTCCTGCGCGTCCTGCGTCCGGACGACCTTCACCGACTCGAGGCGGCCGTCCGGGACCTTCACCTCCAGGTGTTCGTCCGCCTTGACACCCTTGCTGTCGTCGTCGGGTGACACCCGGATCGCGTCCGCCGACGAGCGGGGCTTCCCCATCAGTCCGTCGACCCCTCCGGAGGAGCAGCCCGCGAGCAGCCCCGCCCATGTCAGTACCGCGGCCAGCGCGGCCCCTGCGCGCCGTGCGCGCCTCGCATCCTGATTCACGTGGGTCCCAACGACCGTCCCCCTGCCGGGGAAACGTGAGTGCGACGCGTGCGGTGGGCAGAACCATGGGGAGGACGACGCTTGGGGAGCCGCGGCCGGGACGCCGCACGCCCTTCTTCGCGCGTCGACCGACGGAGCCGCGGGAGGCCGACAGGTGGCGAGCGCACCCGAGCAAGAGGCAGTGCAGCAGGCGCGGGCGATGGGGCGCGACACGACGGAGCGGCCCGCGCCGGCATTGAACGGGAACAGGAGGGCGGCGACCCGCGCGGCGCCGACGCGACCCGTGTGGCCGGGGGCGCCGACGCCGCTCGGGGCACGCTTCCGGGTCGGGCCCGACGGGGTCGCGGGCACCAACTTCGCACTGTGGGCGGGCGGGGCGGAGGCGGTGGAGCTCTGTCTGTTCGACGACGGGCAGGTGGAGACGCGCTGTCCGCTGACCGAGCTGACACACGAGATATGGCACGGTTTCGTGCCGGGCGTGCGGCCGGGGCAGCGGTACGGCTACCGCGTGCACGGCCGCTGGGACCCGTGGACGGGCGCCCGCTGGAATCCGGCGAAGCTGCTCCTCGATCCGTACGCGCGGGCGGTGGACGGCGGCCCGGGGCTCGACTACGGATCGCTGCCCGCCGAGGTGTACGGGCATGTGCGGGACTGGCCGCAGCAGCATGTGGCGGACACGGTCCGCGACGACCGTGACTCGGCGCCGTACGTCCCGAAGGGCGTGGTGGTGCACGACGACGCGCCGGACGACGAGTGGACCGACGACCGCAGGCCGAAGACGCCGTGGGCGGACTCGGTCATCTACGAACTGCACGTGCGCGGCTTCACCAAGCTCCATCCGGGGGTGCCCGAGGAACTGCGCGGCACGTACGCGGGGCTGGCGCACCCGGCGGCGCTCGACCATCTCGTACGGCTCGGGGTGACGGCGGTCGAGCTGCTGCCGGTGCACCAGTTCGCGCACGAGGACCATCTGCTGCGGCGGGGGCTGCGCAACTACTGGGGCTACAACTCGATCGGCTACTTCGCGCCGCACGCGGCCTACGCGGCGTCCGGGACGCGCGGCGAGCAGGTCGGTGAGTTCCGGCGGATGGTGCGGGCGCTGCACGAGGCCGGCATCGAGGTGATCCTGGACGTCGTCTACAACCACACGGCGGAGGCCGGGGAGCTCGGCCCGATGCTGTCCTTGAAGGGCATCGACAACCGCGGCTACTACCGGCTCCAGCAGAACGACGCGCGGCGGTACGCGGACTACACCGGCTGCGGGAACACGCTCCAGGTCGTCCAGCCGCACGTGCTGCGCCTGATCACCGACTCGCTGCGGTACTGGGTCTCCGAGATGGGGGTGGACGGGTTCCGGTTCGATCTGGCGGCGGCGCTGGCGCGCTCCTTCCACGACGTCGACATGCTGTCGCCGTTCCTCGCGGTGATCGCGCAGGATCCGGTGCTGCGGCGCGTGAAGCTGATCGCCGAGCCGTGGGACGTGGGGTCCGGCGGCTATCAGGTGGGGGCCTTCCCCCCGCTGTGGACGGAGTGGAACGACCGCTACCGGGGTGCGGTGCGGGACTTCTGGCGGGGCGCGCTGCCGGACGTACGGGATCTGGGATACCGGTTGTCGGGGTCGAGCGATCTGTACGCGTGGGGCGGGCGCAGGCCGTACGCGTCGGTGAACTTCGTGACGGCGCACGACGGTTTCACGCTGCGGGACCTGGTGAGTTACGAGCGGAAGCACAACGAGGCCAACGGCGAGGGCAACCGGGACGGCTCCGACGACAACCGGGCGTGGAACTGCGGCGCCGAGGGCGAGAGCGACGACGCGGACGTCACGGCGCTGCGCAGGCGCCAGCTGCGCAACCTGATGACGACGCTGCTGCTGTCCACCGGTGTGCCGATGCTGGTCGCGGGCGACGAGATGGGCCGCACGCAGGGCGGCTCCAACAACGCGTACTGCCAGGACAACGAGATCAGCTGGGTCGACTGGGGGCTCAGGGAGGAGCCGGGCTGGCGGGAGCTGTTCGCGCTCACGTCCCGCCTCATCGAGCTCAGGCACCGGCATCCGGTGCTGCGCAGGCGGGCGTTCTTCTCCGGGCGCGCGCACTCCGCGGACGGGCTGCGGGACCTGGCCTGGTTCACGGCGGGCGGCGGGGAGATGACGGAGGCGGACTGGTACGCGCCCAGGGCGACGCTCGGCATGTATCTGTCGGGGCGCGACATACCCGGCAGGGACGCGCGGGGCGCGCCGGTCGTCGACGAGAGTTTCCTCGCGGTGCTGCACGCGGACGGGGAGCCGTCGGCATTCGTGCTGCCGGGTCCGCCGTGGGCGGACGCGTACGAGGTGGTGGTGGATACATCCCTGGAGGACCAGGCCACGCCGCCCGGCACGGTGCACCGGGCGGGCGAGACGGTGACGGTGCCGGGGAGGTCGGTGCTGCTGCTGCGGGTGACCACCTGACACCGGTGCTGTCGCGGGGCCCCGAAATATGCGCGCGCTTGGTCCGTACCTATGTCTTGCCCCTGCTCTTGGGTGACCCCAAGCTCGCCTTATGGACCTGGAGTTGCGGCACCTCAAGACGATCCGGGCGATCGCCGACGCGGGCAGCCTGACCAAGGCCGCCACCGCGCTCGGGCTCGCCCAGCCCGCCCTGAGCGCGCAGTTGAAGAGGATCGAGCGCGCCCTGGGCGGCCCGCTCTTCGAGCGGGGGCGGCACGGGGTGCGGGCCACGGCGCTCGGCGAGTTCGTGCTCGCGCGGGCCCGGGTGGTCCTGCCCGCGGTGAGCGGGCTGCGGGAGGAGGCGCAGCGGTTCGTACGGGCGTGGGAGGGCGGGGCGGGGTTCCGGCTCGGCGGCATCCACGGGCCGCTGCTCGGGGCGCTGGTGGACCGGCTCGCCGCGGCGTACCCGGGGGTGCCGGTGTCGACGCACACCTCGTGGTCGGAGCGGGAACTCGCGTCCCGTACGGCGGAGGGCCGCCTCGACTTCGCGCTGGTCGGCACGTGCGGGGCGAGCGCGCCGCCGGAGAGCGAACTCCTCGTGTGGCGCGAGGTGGCCCGTGATCCGGTCTTCGTCATGCTGCCCACCTCCCATCCGCTGGCGGGCGTCCAGGAGATCGACCTCTCGCTGCTGGCGGACGAGGCGTGGACGGACGTGCCGGGCGACGGGTGTTTCGCGGACTGTTTCTCGGCGGCGTGCGCGCGGGCGGGGTTCACGCCGTCGCGCGTGTACGAGACGGATGTCGCGTCGTGCGTGCATCTGGTGCAGGTGGGGCGGGCGGTGGGGCTCTGCCGGGCGACGTTCCCGCCGACGCCGGGCCTGGTGACCAGGCCGCTCACCGGGGCGCCGCTGTACTGGCGGCACCTGCTGGGCTGGCATCCGGCGGCGCCGGCCCACGACACGGCGGCGGCGGTCTTCGCGCAGGCCCGCGCGGCGCACGCGGAGGCGGCGGCGCGCAGCGAGAGCTATACGGCCTGGCTCTCGGCGCCCTCGCCGCCGTCTCCGTGACCCGATGACGCACGGGCGGTCCATAACGTCGGCGTACGGGGTCGAATGACAGCTCCTCGGGGGCTGTTGAGAGTTCTACCGTGTGGGCGATCCCCGCTCGTCCTTGGCACCACGAGGAGACCTCGTATGCTCCCCACCCATCACAGACGTGTCGCCGCCGCGTGTGCCGCGGTCACCGCTGCCGGTGCGCTGGTCTTCGCCGGTCTGCCCGGCGCCGCGTCCGCTTCCCCCTCCTCCTCCCCCGCTTCCCTCTCCTCTCCCCGGCTCTCCCCCGCCGAGAGCGCCGCCGTCGGCAAGACCTCTCCCGGAGTCTTGAAGGCCATGCAGCGCGACCTCGGCCTCACGTCGGCGCAGGCCGAGGCCCGTCTGGTCAACGAGGCCGAGGCCGGCGCCGTCGCGGGAGCCCTGCGGAACGCGCTCGGCCGTGACTTCGCGGGTGCCTGGGTGCACGGCGCCACCTCCGCGAAGCTCACCGTGGCGACGACCGACGCCGCCGACGTCCCCAGGATCGAGGCGCGGGGCGCGCGGGCCGCGGTCGTCGGCCACTCGGTCGCGCGGCTGGACGCGGCCAAGGCCCGTCTCGACCGCGCGGCGAAGAGGACGGCGACGCGTGACGCGCCGGTCTGGTACGTCGACGTGCGCTCCAACGCGGTCGTCGTGCGGGCCGTGCGGACGTCCGCCGCGAAGTCCCTCGTCGAGGCGGCGGGCGTGGACTCCTCCCTCGTACGCGTGGAGCGGACGGCGGAGCGACCGCGGCCGCTGTACGACCTGGTGGGCGGCGAGGCGTACTACATGGGTGGCCGCTGCTCCATCGGCTTCCCGATCACCAAGGGCACCCAGCAGGGCTTCGCCACGGCCGGTCACTGCGGGCGCGCCGGCACCGCGACCACCGGCTACAACCAGGTGGCCCAGGGCTCGTTCCAGGCGTCGGTCTTCCCCGGGAACGACATGGCCTGGGTCGCCACGAACACGCAGTGGACCGCCACCCCGTACGTGAAGGGCCAGGGCGGCCAGCGGGTCGGCGTCGGGGGCTCGACGCAGTCCCCGGTGGGTGCGTCGATCTGCCGGTCGGGCTCCACTACGGGGTGGCACTGCGGCACCATCTCGCAGCACAACACGAGCGTCACCTACCCCGAGGGCACCATCAGCGGCGTGACGCGGACGACGGTCTGCGCGGAGCCCGGCGACTCGGGCGGCTCCTACATATCGGGTAGCCAGGCGCAGGGCGTCACCTCGGGCGGTTCGGGCAACTGCTCCAGCGGCGGTACGACGTACCACCAGCCGATCAACCCGCTGCTCCAGCGGTTCGGTCTGACGCTGAAGACCACCGGCGGCGGTGAGGACCCGGGTCCTGGCGAGCCGGAGCCGGGCGGCACGTGGGCCGCGGGCAAGGTGTACGCGGCCGGTGACTCCGTCACGTACGGCGGGAGCACCTACCGCTGCCTCCAGGGCCACCAGGCGCAGCCGGGCTGGGAGCCGCCGAACACGCCGGCGCTCTGGCAGCAGGCGTAACGCCCGCGGGCCTGCCGGTCAGGCGCTGAGGATGCCGCGGTTGTACGCCGTCGCGACGGCCGCGGCACGGTCCTTGACGCCGAGCTTGCCGTAGATGTGGGTGAGGTGCGTCTTGACCGTGGCCTCGCTGATGAAGAGTTCCGCGGCGATCTCACGGTTCGACGTGCCCCTGGCGACGAGCGCGAGCACTTCCCTCTCACGGGTGCTCAGCGGTTCGTTGCCGGGGGCACGCACGCGTGAGACGAGGCGGGACGCGACGGCGGGCGAGAGGACGGTGCGTCCTTCGGCGGCGGCGCGGACCGCGGTGAACAGTTCGTCGCGCGGGGCGTCCTTGAGCAGGTAGCCGGTGGCGCCCGCCTCGATCGCGGGGAGCGTGTCGGAGTCGGTGTCGTACGTGGTGAGGAGCCGATCGGTTGATGCCGGGCTACGACCCCGTGGGCCGTGCGGCACACCTCCGGCCCCGCTCGTGGGCCTGGACGCGGCGCCCGCGCGTCCCGGTGTCCGCGCACCGGGTGAAGTGGTCGACGAGGACCCTGCGCCTGACGGTGTCGCGCCCGCCCCCGGGGTGGTCGTCGGCGTCCGCGACGACCAGGATGCGGTGCTTGCGCAGCATCGCCTTCCGTATGTCCCTGGACGCCTTCTCCCTGCCCTGGAGCGAGCGGGAGGCGGCGGGGCTCCCGGCAGGGGTGAGGACGTCGTCGACGCGGCTCTGCGGCGTGCGCGGGTCGAACTGGAGCGGCGGCAGGACGGCGGAGGCGGCCAGGGTGAGGCCCAGGCAGACGGCGGCCAGGATGGCGATTGTGGTGGTCGGCGCGCTCGGCTGCCGGTCCACCGGCTGCCGTTTCACCGGCTGCCGTTGCGTCGGCTGGGCGAGGGCATGACGGAGCTCCGCGTGGCGTGAAGGGGTGGGCGGCGACCGGGACGCCGGGCTGTCGCCGGTCGGCCGCGATCACGGTTCACACGCTAGGCAGCCGCACGATGAAGGGCGTCACCTGCGATGACGAGGCGCCGGCTCCGTCGCGGGAGTGACGCGGGACCGGCATCGGCCTCGGGGAGTAGCACTTCCGTACCCACTGCCGTACCCGCTTCCGCACCCGTGGCGTGTCCGCGGACTTGGGCGCAGGCCCTAGGTCCAGCGCAGTACCGCGTACCGTCCAAAACTCGGTGGGCTCTGTCAGTGGCGATCCGTAGGCTCGCTCCTGATGCCAAAATCAGATGCCCCTGCCAAGGATCGGTCCGCCGTACGGACGCTGATGCGCCTCTGGCCGTACGTGCGCCCGGTCCGAACTCGCCTCATCACCGCGGCGGTTGTCGCGGTCATCGCCTCCTGCACGGGGCTCGTCTTCCCCCTCGTGCTCAAGTGGATGGTGGACGGCCCGGTGGCCGACCGGGATCCGACGGGGGTGTGGCTGGGAGCCCTGCTGCTGCTTCTGCTCGGCGTCACGGAGGCGCTGCTGTTCGGGCTGCGGCGGTGGCTGGTCGCCCGGCCGCTCGCGAGCGTGGAGGCGGCGATGCGGGCGGACCTCTTCCGCCATCTGCAGCGGCTCCCGGTGGCCTTCCACGACCGGTGGGCGTCCGGCCAGCTGCTGTCGCGCGGCACGACCGACCTGATGCTGCTGCGCATGTTCCTCGCGTTCCCGCTGACGTTCCTGCTGGTCAATGGGGCGACGATCGTGGTGGGCGTGATCATCCTGCTGGGGCAGGACTTCGCGCTCGGGCTCGTGCTGCTCGCCCCCGTGGTGCCGATGGTCATCGCGACGGCGTACTTCGAGGGGCGGTACGCCGCCGTGGCGCGGCAGGCGCAGGACCAGGTCGGCGATCTGACGACGGTCGTCGAGGAGAGCGTGCTCGGCATCCGCATCATCAAGGGCTTCGGCCGCCACCGCAGCCAGGCGCGGGCGTTCCGCGAGCTGTCGCACACGCTGCGCGGCACCGAGATGGCCAAGGCGCGGCTGCTCGCCGCGATCTGGGCCGTGATCGTGACGCTGCCCGAGATCGCCATCGGGGCGGCGCTGGTGCTCGGCACGGTGCGGGTCGCGGACGGCGGGCTCTCGGCCGGCACGCTGGTCGCCTTCCTGTCGACGGCGCTCGCCCTGCGCTGGCCCGTGGAGTCGATCGGTTTCCTGCTCGCCATGAGCCAGGAGTCGGCGACGGCCACGGAGCGGTACTTCGAGGTGATGGACGCGGAGCCGGAGAGCGGGACGGGGACCGCGGCGCGGAAGGGGGACGCCGAGGACCACCCCGGTGACGGACTGCGCTTCCACGACGTCGAGTTCAGGTACCCGGACGCCGCGGCGGACGCCCCCGCCGTCCTCTCCCACGTCGATCTGCACGTACGCCGCGGCGAGACCATGGCGCTCGTCGGCGCGACCGGCAGCGGCAAGACGACGCTCACCGCGCTGGTGCCCCGGTTGCACGAGGTGACCGGCGGACGCATCACGCTGGACGGCGAGGACATCACCGCGATGGACCGCGCTCACCTGCGCACGCTCGTGGCCGTCGCCTTCGAGGAGCCCACCCTGTTCTCCGCCACGGTCGGCGAGAACGTCCTGATGGGTGCCGAGGAGAGCGCCGGTGACGCCGAGCTGGCCCGCGCGCTCGACGTGGCGCAGGCCGGATTCGCGCACGCCCTGCCGCAGGGCACCGGCACGCAGGTCGGGGAGCAGGGCCTGAGCCTCTCCGGTGGCCAGCGCCAGCGTCTCGCCCTGGCCCGCGCGGTGGTCGGCCGCCCGCGCTTCCTGGTCCTCGACGACCCGCTGTCCGCCCTCGACGTCCACACGGAGGCGCTGGTGGAGGCGGCGCTGCGGAGGGTCCTCGCGGACACCACCGCGCTCGTCGTCGCCCACCGTCCTTCCACGGTGCTGCTCGCCGACCGGGTCGCCCTGCTGTCGGGCGGCCGCGTCGCCGCGGTCGGCACGCACCAGGAACTCCTGCGGAACAACGCGGAGTACGCGTGGCTGATGTCGGGCGCCGAGAACATGGCGGACCCGCCGCCCACACCCCCGCCCGCCACGCCCGCCCCACCCACCGGCCCCGCGACCGGCCCAGCCACCGGACACCCCACCGAGGAGGCCGCCCGATGACCGTGCCCTCATCCGTACGGGAGAAGCCCTTCGACCCCGAGGAACCCGAGCAGCCCGACGAACCCGATCTCCCCGGCGGGCCGTCCGCCGAGCCGGACGACCCGTTCGACAAGGACGAGCTGCCCGCGCCCCCGGGCGCCACCCGCGCCCTGCTGCTCTCGCTGCTCTCACCGCTGCGCCGGCGCGTCGTGCTCGCCGCCGTACTGCTCCTCGTACAGCAGGCCGTCGTGCAGGCGGGACCGCTGCTCGTCGCGTACGCCATCGACCGCGGCGTGCCCGCGGTGCGCGCCGACGACTACGGCCCGCTGATCGCCGTCGCCGCCGGCTACCTGTGCTGCGCCGCCGCGGGCGGCGCCCTCCAGTACGCGTTCATCATCGCCTCCGCACGCGTCAACCAGGACGTCCTGCTCGACCTGCGCGGCCGCATCTTCCGGCACGCGCAGGCGCTCAGCGTCGACTTCCACGAGCGGTACACCTCGGGACGGCTCATCTCCCGCTCCACCACCGACGTCGAGTCGCTGCGCGAGCTGCTCAGCGAGGGACTGCAGGAACTCCTCACGGTCATCCTGTCCTTCGTCTACATCTCGGCGATGCTGCTCTGGCTCGACCTGGGCCTGGGCGCGGTGGCGGTCGCCTCCTTCATCCCGCTGTACCTGCTCATCCGCCTCTACCAGCGGCGCGCCGGCGTCATGTTCCGCCACCGGTCGACCGCGATAGCCGCCGTCATCGTGAAGTTCGCGGAGACCATGAACGGCATCCGGCCGGTGCGCGCCTTCCGCAGGGAGCGGGCCAACGACGCGGACTTCGGCGTGCTCAACCACCGGCACGAGCGGACCAACGGCGACGCGATGCTGGAGATGGCCCGCTACGTCGTCGGCTCGCGGCTCGTCGCCAACACCGCGGTGGCCGCGATCGTGCTGTGGGGCGCCCACCGGGTCGCCGACGGCGGGCTCGCGCTCGGCGTGCTGGCCGCGGCGGTGCTGTACCTGCGGCGCCTGTACGACCCGATCGACCGCCTCGGCATGTTCCTCAACTCCTACCAGTCCGCGGCCGCGTCCCTGGAGAAGGTCGCGGGGCTGCTCGCCCAGACCCCGACCGTGCCCGAGCCGGACGCGTCCACGGCGCGCCCGCTGCCGGTCCTGGAGTCCGGTCACCCGGGTCGCGAAGTCCGCTTCGAGGGCGTGCGGTTCGCCTACCGCACGGGCGGCGAGATCCTGCCCCGCTTCGACCTCACGCTGCCCGCGGGGCAGACCGTGGCGGTGGTCGGCTCGACAGGCGCGGGCAAGTCGACGCTGGCGAAACTGCTCGCCCGCTTCTACGACCCGACGGAGGGCGGCGTCCTCCTGGACGGCGTCGACCTGCGCGAACTCGCCCTCGCCGAGCTGCGGCGCGGGGTCGTCATGGTGACGCAGGAGGCGTTCCTGTTCTCCGGGACCGTGGCGGAGAACATCGCGATCGGCCGCCCGGAGGCCACCCGCGAGGACATCGAGCGCGCGGCGAAGGCCATCGGCGCCCACGACTTCATCACGTCGCTCCCCGACGGTTACGACACGGACGTACGCAAGCGGGGCGGCCGGATCTCCGCGGGCCAGCGGCAGCTGGTCGCGTTCGCCCGCGCACTGCTCGCCGACCCGGCGGTGCTGATCCTCGACGAGGCGACGAGTTCCCTGGACATCCCCGGCGAGCGTGCGGTGCAGCGCGCCATGCACACAGTGCTGCGCGGCCGCACGGCCGTGGTCATCGCCCACCGCCTGTCCACGGTGGAGATCGCCGACCGGGTGCTGGTCATGGAACACGGCCGCATCGTGGAGGACGGCACGCCCGACGAACTCATCGCGGGCACGGGCGCGTTCGCGGAGCTGCACCGGGCGTGGCGCGAGAGTGTGGTGAGCTGACGTCATGAGCGACGAGGCGAGCACTGACATGCGGGTGGGACCGACGGGGGCCGCCGAGGTGGTCACCATCCCGGCGAGCCATCAGGGGTATCCGGGGGTCGCCTTCGGCGGGTACGTCGCCGGGCTGCTCGCCGCACACGCCTCGGCCGGTACGGTCCGGGTGGACTTCCGGGCCGCGACGCCCGTGGACACACCGCTGCGGCTGGCCGAAGCGGACGGCGGCGGCGCCCGGTTGACGGGCGAGTCGGGCACGGTGCTCGCGACGGCGACACCCGTCCCCGGCCTGCCCGTCTCCGGCGCACCGGACGCGCCGTCCTGGGAACAGGCAGCGGCGGCGGCCGAGGCGTTCCTGGCGGCCGGGCCGACGGGGCTCGCCGCGGACGGAACCGTGGTCGACTGCTTCGGCTGCGGACCGCGCCCGCCGGGCCGTGGCCTGCGCCAGTGCTGCATGCCGGTGCCCGGCCGTGACGTGGTGGCGACGGCGTGGACGACGCACCCCGCCTTCGCGGACGCGCGGGGACTGATGCGCACCGAGCTGCTCTGGGCCGTCCTCGACTGTCCGACGGCCTGGGCGGGCGTGCACGTCGGATCCATCCGTCCCGGCGCGGTCACGGCCTCTCTCACGGCGAGCCTGCTGCGCCCCGTGGCCGCGGGTGAGGACCACATCACGTACGCCTGGCCGGTCTCGTCGGCGGGCCGGAAGCACACGATGGGCGCGGCGGTGACGACGGCGCGGGGCGAACTGTGCGCGGTGGGCGAGGCGTTGTGGATCGATCCGCGGGAGGGGTCCGGGACCCGCGGAAGCTGACCGATCGGCAGCAATGGGGATATCTCGTGTCTCCCGCCCCCATGCGCCACAGGACTGGACCACCAGCGAAATACAGCCACGCGTCGTCGGCCGTCGTGGCGCGCACCGCTCTCGAACAGGGTTCCGCACAGCGTCTTCGCGCGAGCGTGACGTGCACGCCTTCCGGCGCCGCACGCTCCCCGGACGCCCGCCCGTGGGCCGTCGGCCGCGGCTCCGGATAGCGAACGCGCGCCACCGGCCAACGGACTGAATTCGGCCAACTACTGATGCGCACCTGACAACAGGTGCTCTCCGGTGCCACTCTTCCCCTCAACCGTCGCACGACTTTCAACAAGGCGACGGTTTCTCTTCACGCAACACCCGTTGTGCACAGCCCAGTTCTGCGTTCCGCCTTGCTCTGCCCGGACGGCGACCCAACCGCCCGGTAGCTCTGGCCGCGCATCCCGCGGCCGCGCAGAAGGAGTCCGTGTTGAGAAACACCTCCCACAGACACACCCCCCGCACTCGTTCGGTCCGCACCCGCGCGACCGCCGCCGGTGCTCTCTCCGCCGTTGCCGCGCTCCTGGCCGTGGCTGTTCAGGCAGGCCCCGCATCGGCCGACGACCCGGCCGTCAAGGCGAGCCCCGCGGCGGCCCAGAAGCTCGGCAAGGTCGACCCCGGCGCCCTGGCCGCCAAGCTCTCCCCCGCCCAGCGCGCGGAGCTCCTCCGCGACGCCAACGCCACCAAGGCGCAGACGGCGAAGGACCTGAAGCTCGGCGCCAAGGAGAAGCTGGTCGCCCGCGACGTCACCAAGGACCGTGACGGGACCGTCCACACCCGCTACGAGCGCACCTACGACGGCCTGCCCGTACTCGGCGGCGACCTCGTGGTCGACACCGCGAAGTCCGGGAAGACCGAGGGCGTCACCAAGGCGGTGAAGGCGCAGCTCAAGGGCGTCGACACGAGCGCCGGCATCAAGGCGTCGGCCGCCGAGAAGCAGGCGCTCGGTGCGGCGAAGGCCGCGGGTTCGAAGAAGACCGACGCGGACCGGGCGCCCCGCAAGGTCGTGTGGATGGCCAAGGGCAAGCCGACCCTCGCGTACGAGACCGTGGTCGGCGGGCTGCAGCACGACGGCACCCCGAACGAGCTGCACGTCATCACGGACGCCGCCACCGGCAAGAAGCTCTTCCAGTGGCAGGGCATCGAGAACGGCACCGGCAACACGCAGTACAGCGGCCAGGTGACGGTCGGATCCGTCCAGTCGGGCTCCTCGTACAACCTGACCGACTCGGGCCGCGGCAACCACAAGACGTACAACCTGAACCGCAGCACGTCGGGCACCGGCACGCTCTTCTCCGGTCCGGACGACATCTGGGGCAACGGGCAGCCCGCCAACCTGGAGACCGCCGGCGCGGACGCCGCCTACGGCGCCCAGCTCACCTGGGACTACTACAAGAACGTGCACGGCCGCAGCGGCATCCGCGGCGACGGTGTCGGCGCGTCCTCGCGGGTCCACTACGGCAACAACTACGTCAACGCCTTCTGGCAGGACTCCTGCTTCTGCATGACGTACGGCGACGGCACGGGCAACGCCAAGCCGCTGACCTCCATCGACGTGGCGGCCCACGAGATGACGCACGGCGTCACCTCGGCGACCGGCAACATGACGTACAGCGGCGAGTCCGGCGGCCTGAACGAGGCGACGTCCGACATCTTCGCGGCGGCCGTGGAGTTCAACGCCAACAACGCCCAGGACAAGGGCGACTACCTCGTCGGCGAGAAGATCGACATCAACGGCGACGGCTCCCCGCTGCGCTACATGGACAAGCCCTCCAAGGACGGCGCGTCCAAGGACGCCTGGTACTCGGGCATCGGCAACATCGACGTGCACTACTCGTCCGGTGTCGCCAACCACTTCTACTACCTGCTGAGCGAGGGCAGCGGCCAGAAGGAGATCAACGGCGTCCAGTACGACTCGCCGACCTCCGACGGCCTGCCGGTGACCGGCATCGGCCGCGACAAGGCGTCGCTGATCTGGTTCAAGGCGCTCACCACGAAGTTCACCACGACCACCAACTACGCGGCGGCCCGCACCGGGACGCTCGCGGCGGCCGGTGAGCTGTACGGCACCACCAGCAACGAGTACAAGGCCGTCGCCCACGCCTGGGCGGCCGTGAACGTCGGCAGCCGTCCGGGCGGCGAGGAGCCCCCCGGGACGTCCTTCGAGAACACCACGGACGTCAACATCCCGGACGCCGGCGCCGCGGTGACCTCCTCCGTCAACGTCACCGGCCGCACCGGCAACGCGCCGAGCGCCCTCAAGGTCGGCGTCGACATCGTGCACACGTGGCGCGGTGACCTGAAGGTCGACCTGCTCGCTCCCGACGGGACGGTCTACCCGCTGAAGCCGGCCAGTTCCTCCGACTCGGCGGACAACGTCAAGGAGACGTACACGGTCAACGCCTCCTCCGAGGTGGCCAACGGCACCTGGAAGCTGCGCGTCCAGGACGTGGCCCGGCAGGACACGGGCTACATCAACAGCTGGAAGGTCACCTTCCCGTAAGCCCACCGCACCAGCAGACGGCGCCGCCCCGGGTGACTCAACTCCCCGGGGCGGCGCGCTTTTTGCTGCTCAGAGACAGTTCACACGCTGTTCGCAATGCGTGCGTCGACTCCCGCTCAACGAACTATTTCCGGCCAACATGCGATCAACTGATGACATGTACCTGGCTCGAATGACACTCTTCCCTCGCACCACACACGAGTCACACCCGCACCGCATCTTTCATGCCCGGACGGACACCCACACCGCCCGGGCCCCCCACAGAAGGAGCCTGCGTGACCCCCCACATATCCCGTAAGCGTTCGATGCTGGCGATCTCCACCGCGGTCGCCGCCGGAGCGCTGCTCGCCGCCGGTCTGACCACCGGCGCCTCCGCGCAGCCCGTCTCCGCGTCCGGCGCACCCGTCAGCCTCTCGGCGTCGGCCCGCGCGGACCTGCTGCAGGACGCGAACGCGGACAACGCCGCCACCGCCGACAAGATCGGCCTCGGCGCCAAGGAGAAGCTGGTCGTCCGCGACGTCGTCAAGGACGCCGACGGCACCACGCACACCCGCTACGAGCGCACCTACGACGGCCTGCCCGTCCTCGGCGGCGACCTCGTCGTGCACACCGCCAAGAGCGGCAAGGTGAAGAGCGTCACGAAGGCCACCAAGGCCACGGTGAAGGTCGCCTCCACCGACGCGAAGCTCGGCAAGTCGGCCGTCGCCAAGTCGGCCGAATCGACCGCCGCCAAGGCCAAGACCACCAAGGCCGACGCGCAGGCGCCGCGCAAGGTGATCTGGGCCGCCGAGGGCAAGCCCGTCCTCGCGTACGAAACCGTCGTCACCGGCGTGCAGAAGGACGGCACGCCCAGTCGGCTGCACGTCATCACCGACGCCGCGACCGGCAAGAAGCTCTTCGAGCGTCAGGCCATCGAGAACGGCACCGGCAACAGCCAGTACAGCGGCAAGGTCGAGATCGGCTCCAAGAAGGGCAGCAGCGGCTTCGACCTGACCGACGACTCGCGCGGCGGCCACTCCACGTTCAACCTGGAGAACGGCCAGGGCGAGGGCAAGCTCTTCACGGACGACGACGACACGTGGGGCACCGGCAAGCCGGACGACGCCCAGACCGCCGCCGTCGACGCCGCCTACGGCGCCCAGGTCACCTGGGACTACTACAAGAACGTCCACGGCCGCGAGGGCATCAAGGGCGACGGCAAGGGCGCGACCTCCCGCGTCCACTACGGCGACTCGTACGTCAACGCCTTCTGGGACGACAGCTGCTTCTGCATGACGTACGGCGACGGCGAGGGCAACAAGAAGCCCCTCACCTCGATCGACGTCGCGGCCCACGAGATGTCGCACGGCGTCACCTCAGCCACCGGCAACATGGAGTACAGCGGTGAGTCCGGCGGCCTGAACGAGGCCACCTCGGACATCTTCGGCTCCTCCGTCGAGTTCAACGCCAAGAGCCCCGAGGACATCGGCGACTACCTCATCGGCGAAGAGATCGACATCAACGGCGACGGCTCCCCGCTGCGCTACATGGACAAGCCCTCCAAGGACGGCCAGTCCCTGGACAGCTGGAGCGCGGACGCGGGCAACGTCGACGTCCACTATTCCTCGGGCATCGCCAACCACTTCTTCTACCTGCTGTCCGAGGGCAGCGGCGCTAAGGAGATCAACGGCGTCAAGTACGACTCGCCGACCGCCGACGGCTCCAAGGTCGAGGGCATCGGCCGCGACAAGGCCGAGAAGATCTGGTTCAAGGCCCTGACGGCGTACTTCACGTCGACGACCGACTACAAGGCGGCCCGCGAGGGCACGCTGAAGGCGGCGACGGACCTCTACGGCGCGGACTCGGCCGAGGTCAAGGCCGTGGGCGCGGCGTGGACGGGCGTCGCGGTCAAGTAGGCACCACCCCGTAACGGGCGGCACCCGGAGGTACCTTCCTCCCTCCGGGTGCCGCCTTTCCGTGTCTCCCCTTCATCCGCTCCTGAACTCGCGGCTGTTGGCCCGGTTCTTCGCGATGTTCCGTGTCCTCCTGGTGCGGGCCGACCCGGCGACGACGGCGAGCACCGCCAGTGACCTCGACCATTCGGCGAGGTGGCGCTGCATCCAGTCCGTGACCTCCGCCAACTCGGCGGCCGTAGGCACATGACCGTCCTCGACGGACAGCCAGAACAGCCAGTCCTGGACGCGGCGGCGGATGAACCCGCGGAATGCCGCCACCCTGAGCCGGTCGGTCTCCGGCAGCAGCCCGTCCGCCCACTGCCGGAACCCGTCAGGTCCTGTCGCCTCCCGGGCGATCTCGTCCACGAGGGCGGCCACCGCCGTCCTGGCCCCGCTCTCGTCGGGGTCGCGCAGGATCGTGGCCACGACCGCGCGGTCCCGGTCGCGGTTCGGCGAGGACGCGGTCACCGAGACGACGCGCAGGTACACGGCCGTACGGGCGTGGTCGTCCGCGACGGCTTCATCGACGTCCACGTCGTGGATACCGGCCGCCGCCAGCAACTCGGCCACATCGGTGCGCAAGGTCATGTGCACCATCTTCCTGTCTCCGGCCCCTCTCACCGCATCAGAACCCCCGCCTCCTCCCCCGTCGCCTCGGAGGGCACCGCCACGAGACCCAACTCCGCGGCTCCCCCGGAGAGCAGGCGGTGTGCGGGCAGGATCCGTACCGTGTAGCCGAAGGGTCCCGTGCGGTCCAGCGCGAGCGGCCCCTCGTACACCCGCCGCCCCTCCACGTCGGGCCCGCTGACCGGCTTCAGCGGCATCGGAGCGGGGTCGGTGAGGTGGTCCTCCGGGTCGACGCGGCCCGCGACGGCCTGTACCTCCACGTCGTCCGGGGACAGGTCACCGAGGTGCACCCGCACCCGGAGGGAGAGCGTGGCGCCCAGTTCGGCGGTGGCGCCGCTCGCCGACGCCTCGACGTGGTCGACGGCGACCCGCGGCCAGGCCGCCCGGACCCGCGCCTTCCAGGAGGCGAGCTCACCCGCGGCGGTGGCGTCCAGCGCACGGTGGGCGCGCGCGGCGGGCGCGTACAGCTGCTCCACGTACTCGCGCACCATCCGGCCCGCGAGGACCTTCGGGCCCAGCCGGGTCAGGGTCCTGCGGACCATCTCGATCCAGCGGTCGGGCAGGCCGCCGGGGCCCTGTTCGTAGAAGCGCGGCGCGACGCGGCGCTCCAGGAGGTCGTAGAGCGCGGCGGCCTCCAGGTCGTCGCGGCGGTCGTCGTCGGTGGCGGCGCCGTCCGCGGTCGGGATGGCCCAGCCGAAGTCCGGCTCGAACCATTCGTCCCACCAGCCGTCCAGGACCGAGAGGTTGAGGCAGCCGTTCAGGGCCGCCTTCATCCCCGACGTCCCGCACGCCTCCAGCGGCCGGAGCGGATTGTTCAGCCACACGTCGCAGCCCGGATAGAGCTTCTGCGCCATCGCCATGCCGTAGTCCGGCAGGAACACGATGTGCCGGCGCACCCGCGGGTCGTCGGTGAACCTGACCAGCTCCTGGATGAGCCGCTTGCCGCCGTCGTCCGCCGGGTGCGCCTTGCCCGCGACGACGATCTGCACGGGCCGCTCCGGGTGGCGAAGCAGCTCCATCAGCCGGTCGCGGTCGCGCAGCATCAGCGTGAGGCGCTTGTACGAGGGGACGCGGCGGGCGAAGCCGACGGTGAGGACGTCCGGGTCGAGGACGCCGTCGATCCAGCCCAGCTCGGCCGTGGCTGCGCCGCGCTGCCGCCACGAGTCGTGCAGGCGCCGCCTGACCTCGTCCACCAGCTGCTCGCGCAGGGTGCGGCGGAGTTCCCAGATGTCGGCGTCCTGGATGTCGGCCACCGCGTCCCACCGGTCGGAGCCGCCGACGGAGAGGGCGTCCTCGGTGCGCCGTTCGCCGATCTGCCGGGCGCCGAGCCGGAAGACCTCGGGAGCCACCCAGGTCGGGGCGTGCACGCCGTTGGTGATGGAGGCGATCGGCACCTCCTGGGCGTCGAAGCCCGGCCACAGGCCCGCGAACATCTGGCGGCTCACCGAGCCGTGCAGGGTGCTGACGCCGTTGGCGCGGCTGCCGAGCCGCAGGCCCATCACCGCCATGTTGAAGAGGTTGGGCTCGCCTCCCGGGTACGTTTCCATGCCGAGCCGCAGGACGTCCCCCGCGTCGATGCGGGGCAGCTCGGCGCCGGGGCCGAAGTGGCGGGCGACGAGCTCGCGGTCGAAGCGGTCGATGCCGGCGGGCACGGGCGTGTGGGTGGTGAAGACGGTTCCGGCGCGCACGCTTTCGAGCGCGGCGTCGAAGCCGATGCCTTGGTGGGCGAGTTCATGGATGCGTTCGAGGCCGAGGAATCCGGCGTGGCCCTCGTTCGTGTGGAAGACCTCGGGCTCGGGGTGCCCGGTCAGCCCGCAGTACGCGCGGACCGCCCGCACCCCGCCGATGCCGAGCAGCATCTCCTGGAGCAGCCGGTGCTCGCTGCCGCCGCCGTAGAGCCGGTCGGTGACGTCGCGCTCGCCGGGCTCGTTCTCCTCGACGTCCGAGTCGAGCAGGAGCAGCGGGACCCGGCCGACCTGTGCCTGCCAGACGTGGGCGCGCAGCGACCGGCCGCCGGGCAGCGCCAGCGCCACGATGGCGGGGGCGCCGTCGGCCTCGCGCAGCAGGACGAGGGGGAGCTCGTTGGGGTCGAGGACCGGGTAGTGCTCCTGCTGCCAGGCGTCGTGGGACAGCGACTGGCGGAAGTAGCCGTGCCGGTAGAGCAGTCCGACGCCGATGAGCGGCACGCCGAGGTCGCTCGCGGCCTTCAGGTGGTCACCGGCGAGGATGCCGAGGCCACCGGAGTACTGCGGCAGGGCGGCCGTGATGCCGAACTCGGGCGAGAAGTAGGCGACGGCGCGCGGCAGCGGCCCTTCGCCACCTGCCTGCTCCTGGTACCAGCGCTCCCCTTCCCCGTACGCGCGGAGGTCGTCGGCCGCCTCGCCGAGCCGCCGCAGGAAGTCCTCGTCGCGCGCGAGCTCGTCGAGCCGGGCGGGCGGCACCTCGCCGAGGAGCCGCACGGGGTCACAGCCGGACGCCTCCCACAGCCTCGGGTCGACGGACTTGAACAGGTCACGGGTGCGCGGATGCCAGGACCAGCGCAGATTGCGGGCCAGCTCGGAGAGCCGGCCGAGGGGCTCGGGAAGGACGGGACGAACGGTGAATCGACGGATGGCCTTCACAGCGACTCCACCTCTAGGGGGAATGCGTTACAGATCGACCTACGCGTCGACGGTAGCGGTGACCGGGCCCCGGCAACTACGGCGCACGGACGGGCGCGAAAGCGGCGGGCGCCCGTCGGGGGACGCTCCGACCGCCCCGCCGCACCGGCGGTAATCTGCAACCTGCCGTGCGAACACGGCACTTGGCGGACGAATGCCGGGCAACAGCGGCAACGGGGGAGCGGGCGGATGATCGGGCAGCTGCGGGAGTCGTCCCCGCCGCGCATAGGGCCGTACGAGACGCTGGCCCGGCTCGGCGCGGGCGGCATGGGTGAGGTCTTCCTCGCGGCGCCCGGGCCGCACGAGCCGGGCCGCCCCTACGACCCGGACGCGCTCGTCGCCGTGAAGGCGATCCGTGAGGACATCGCGGGCGACGCGGCGTTCCGCGCCCGGTTCCGGCGCGAGATCTCCGTCGCTACGTCCGTCGACAGCCCGTACGTGGCCCGGCTCGTCGCCGGTGACGCGGACGCCGGGCAGCCGTGGCTCGCCACGGAGTACGTCGCCGGGCCGAACCTCGCCGAAGCGGTGCGACGGCACGGCCCGCTGCCGGCCGCCTCCGTCGCCCGGCTCGGCGCGGGGGTGGCCCGCGCGCTGACCGCGGTGCACGCGGCCGGCGCCCTGCACCGCGACCTGAAGCCCGCCAACGTGCTGCTCGGCGCGGACGGCCCCAAACTCATCGACTTCGGCGTGGCGCGGGCGCTCGGCGCGACCACGATGACCTCGACGGGCCTGCTGGTCGGCACGCCCGGCTTCATGTCCCCCGAGCACGTGGCGGGCGGCCGCCACGTGGTGCCCGCCTCCGACGTGTTCTGCCTGGCGTCGGTCCTCGCCTACGCGGCAACGGGCGATGACCCCTTCGGCGACGGTCCTGTGGCGGCGGTCCTGTACCGCGTGTCGCGGGCGGAGGCGCGGCTGGAGGGCGTGCCGGAAGCGCTGCGTAAGCTCCTCGCGACCTGTTTGTCGCGTGAGCCCGGGGAGCGGCCGGGGGCGGAGGACATCGCGGCGGGGTTGGAGGCGTTGCGCGGGGACGGGGGTGAGGGTGACTGGCCCGAGGACGTTCTCGGAGGGATCGCCGACGCTCGGCGCGACGTCGAGCAGCTGTGTGCTTCGGGGCGGCCGCTGCTGCCCCTGCCCCCGGTGCCCGCCGGTCCCGGCCGTCCCGCGACGCAGACTCCCACGCGTACGCCCACGGCGTTGAGCACTCCGGCCCCCGCGTCCGGGCCGGACGGCGCACCCGTCCCGCCCGTCCCGCCCGGCCCGGACGTCCACGGGATGCCCACCATGAGCTCGGCCGCCCCCGCTGCCGCCGCACCGCCCCGCCGTGGGATCGGGCGCCGCGGTGCCGTGCTCACCGTGGCCGCCGTGGCCGTGGCGGGCGCCGTCGTCGGCGGGGTGCTCGCCGTGATGGGGCCCGAGTCCGGCTCGGGGGAGGGATCGGGCCAGGGTTCTGGCTCCGATTCCAGTTCCGGTTCCGGTTCCGGTTCCGACGCGGGTGGTGGCACGTCCGGCGGGTCCGCCGCCCCCGGCGCCGCGCGACCGAGTCTCTCCCCCGCCCGGCTCGTCGCCACCGCCGGAGTCGACGCGGGCGGCACCGACGACCGCAGCGGCCAGGTACCGCAGTACCAGGCGCAGCGCCCCAAGGGCTGGAAACCGTGGCGCGCCGAGTTCGGGCACGCGACGATGGGGTGTGCCGCCGACACCGAGGCGGTCGTGTGTCTGCTCACCAACGGCACGTACGAGGCGCGCAGCGCCGTCGACGGGCACCGCCTGTGGACGTCGGACGGCCGCGACGCGCAGGACGACGGGGTGGGCGGCGAGGCGTACATCAGCCCGTCCGGGGCCTTCTTCACCCCGGGCGACGAACAGGCGCCGACCGTGCGCGGCGGAACGGCCGTCATCGCGTACAAGGGCCGCGTGCAGGTCCGCGACTCGAAGAGCGGCGACGTGCGGTGGACGGCGAGCACCCCGGCGGGCAAGCGGGCCACGTCCGCCCTGCTCACCGACGACCACCTGATCGTCTCCTCCGAAGGTTCCATGGAGGGCACGGACGGCACAGAAGGGCCGACGGGCGCCACGGTCCAGGCGTTCCCCGTCGAACACGGCGGCGCCCCCGTGTGGACGTACGACCTCAGCGAGAAGACGCTGTCCAAGGCGGAGGAGGGCAACTACACCGCCGTAGTCGTCCACGACGGTCTGGTCTACGCCGACTCCCGGGACGGCGTCGTCGCCATCGACGAGAAGAAGGGCGACCGTGTGGGCGGCGCCTTCGACGACGGCCAGTGCCGTTCCCTCATGGCCGACACCCGGGGAACCGCGGACACGGACGACGACCAGATCCTCTGCGCCCACGTGCTCAACGGCACCGGTGACATCGACGATCCGACCGCCGATCCGCAGACCCGCGTGACCCGCCTGGACGCCCGCACGCTCGCCGTCGAGGGCACGTTCGGCTTCAAGGCCCCGCCGACCGGCCCGGACGGACACCCCGGCGCGGACATCGTGGTGAGCGCGGTGTCGCCCCGCGCGGCCGTCGCGTACGACACGGCGCGCGAGAAGCTGCTCGTCGCCGACCCGAAGAACGGCAGGGTCACCCGCCGCGAGCCGATCTCCGTGGTCGACTACGTCATCGAGCGGCCCGTGTCCTCCGGCGCGCTCCTCATCGGCGACCGCGCCCTGACCGCCGACAACACCACGCTGCGGACGGTGCCGCTGACGGCGGCGGGCGAGGTCCGCTCCGTGCGGGTCCCCGGCGCCCCGGGCAACCGCGTCGCGAAGCCGCCGGAGGACCTGGGCACGGTGGTCGCCGACCAGCCGAAGCCGCCGACGGTCCTGCCGTTGGGCGGGGTCGCGACGATCGTGTACGACCAGGGGACGGTCGTCTCGGTCGAGCTGCCCTCCTGAGTCTCCCCGGCCCGCCCCGGCTCCAACTGCCGTACGCAGACCACCCCTTGGAGGATCCGTGCTCGACCCCCTGTCCGGGCCGCCGCGCCAGGTCGGCCCGTACCGGCTGCTCGCCCTCATAGGCGCCGGCGGCATGGGCGAGGTCTACCTGGCCCGCGAGCAGCGGCCCGGCGCACCGCTCGTCGCGGTCAAGACCGTCCGGCCGGACCTGGACATCGACCGGGAGTTCCGGATCCGGTTCCGCCGGGAGATCGCGGCGGCGCGCGCGGTCCCGGGCCCGGGCACGGCGGCGCTGCTCGACGGGGACGCGGACACCGAGGTGCCGTGGCTGGCGACCGAGTACGTCGCCGGGCCCTCGCTCGCGGACGCGGTGCGCCGCTGCGGGCCGCTCCCCGCCGACGCGGTCCGCGCGATCGGCGCAGGACTCGCCCGCGCGCTGGCCGCCGTGCACGCCGCGGAGGTCCTGCACCGCGACCTCAAGCCCGGCAACGTGCTCCTCACCCGTGACGGCCCCACCCTCATCGACTTCGGCATCGCGCAGGCCTTCGACGCGACGGCGCTGACGACGGCCGGGATGGTCGTCGGCACACCCGGGTTCATGGCGCCCGAACAACTGGAGGGCAGCCACGCGGTGGTGCCCGCGTCGGACGTCTTCACGCTGGGCGCGGTGCTCTGCTTCGCGGCGACGGGGCGCGGGCCGTTCGACGACCAGGAACTGGCCTCGGTGATCTTCCGCATCGCGCAGGGCGACGCGGACCTTTCGGCCGTGCCGGAGGGGCTGCGCACGGTGATCGCGGAGTGTCTGCGCCCGGCACCCGACGACCGGCCCACGGCGGTGGCGCTCGCGGACCGTCTGGCGGACGGCACCGGGCCGCCCGCCGTGCCGTGGCCCGCGCCGGTGCTCTCGCTCTTCGCCGAGCACCGGGAAGCGGTGGCACGGTGCGAACGGGCCACAGGGCAGGGGCTGTCGACCGGGCGGGCCGCACTCGCCGACGCGGCCACCGTTTCCGGGACGGAGCCGCCGCGGACCGCGCAGGCCCCCGTGGCCCGTCGGCGCCGCACGTGGTGGATCGTCGCCGCGGCGGCGGTGGCGGCCGCGGTGACCGTCACGGCGGTGCTCCTGCCGGGGGACGGCGACGAGAAGGCCGGTGGGAGCGGGAGCGGCCAGGGCCCCGGCGCCGCGGGCCCGTCCCGCTCGGGCTCCCCCGCCCCCCGCGTCGTCCCGGAGTACGGAAACGCGGGCCACTCGGGCGAGTTCGGCGCCGCGAAAGTCACCGCCTCCGCTCGCCCCGAGGGCTGGAAGCCCTGGTCGGTGCGGCGGCCGAAGGGCCTGGACGACCGGGGCAACGGCTGCGTACTGGTCGCCGCGAAGCTCGTCTGCCGGGACGGCAAGGGCGCCGCCACCGCCCTCGACGCCGCGACCGGCGCCCACCGCTGGACCTCGCGCGGCTTCCCGGTCACCGCCGACGGCCTCCGGCTCGTCCAGGAGCTGCCGCCCGTGAGCGACGGCGAGCGCGTGTACGTTCCGAGCGAGCGCGGCGTGATCGCCGTCGGCCTCGCCCGCGGTGCCGAGCGCTGGCGCAAGCCGACGGCGCCCGACACGGCCGTGATGGCCCTGACGTACGCGGACGGGGTCGTCTACACCGCCGAGTTCGGCTTCGCGGACGAGACGGCGGGCCCGAGCCGCGCCCGCGTCCGCGCCCGCCGCGCCGAGGACGGCCACGAACTGTGGACGTCGCCCGCGCTGCCCGCCAAGGTCCAGCACGCGCTGCTGGTGCGGGACGGCAAGGTGTACGCGGCCGTCGAGGGCAAGGGCGTCCTGACGCTCTCCACCACGGACGGCAAGGTCACCCGCCGCGCCCCGGAGCAGTCCTGCTACGGACTCCTCGCCCACCGCGGGTCGATCCTGTGCTGGGACCACGCCACCCCGGGCGTCCGCGAACTCGACCCCGCGAGCCTGGCCACCCGCCGCACGCTGGCACCCGGCCTGGAACCCGCGCTGCCACCGGTCGTGGGCGACGCGGACGTCCTCGTCGTGGCCACGGGAAGCCCCGACCCCGACGACCCGGTCACCCACACCATGACGGCCTTCGACTGGCGCACCGGCAAGCGCCTGTGGCGGTACGGAGGGCCGCAGCACACCGTGTCCCTCGCGCTGGCGGGCGAACGGGTGCTCGCCGTCGGGCTGTTCGAGCTGTGGGGCCGCTCCACGGAGGGCGACGTCGACTCCTACCGCAGGAAGGACGTCCCGCTGGCGGAGGGACGGACGGAGTACGACGATCCGCCGTCCCTGCGCTCCCCGCTGTACGTGGGCGGCGCCCTGTTCACCGCCACGGACGACGGGAGGATCCTCTCCGGCTACGCCCCGTAGCCGTACCGGCAGCGGTTCAGGCGTAGCGGTGTCCGGGCCAGTGCGGGTCGTCCCACCGGGAAGCGAGTCCGAGGCCGAGGAGCCGTACGCGGTGCAGGAGGTCCTCGGACGCGCCGTGGGCGCGGAGGCGGGCCGGTGCGTGGCGGACGAGCCAGGCGGAGAGCTTCTGCCGTTTCCGCTCGTCCTCCTCCCCCTCCGTCCAAGGGCTGTTGTCGCCGAGCAGCTCGTACTCCCACTCCGTGACCGCGAGAGCCAGGTGGCGGTCGGGGACGGGTCCCGTGGACCGCTCCCATATGCCGAGCCACGGCTCCGGCGTGCCGGACGCCTCGGTGCACAGCGCGAAGATCTCGTGCGCGGGCTCGGGCGGATCCGGCTGGGCGAGGGTCCACGTCCACCAGGCGCGCAGGAACTCCTCCACGGCCGCGGCCTGCTCGGCGGGCCACTCCTGCCACGCGCCCTCCGCCAGGAAGTGCCCGACCTCCGCCATGCCGTAGAGCGGCGGTACGACCAGGCCGTACACGAGGTGCACGGCGAGCTGCGGCAGGATGCGGCGCGTCATCGCGGGCTTGTCGCGCCAGTCGCAGACCTGCCAGGTGCGCGCCAGGAGTTCGGGGTCGAGCTCCACGCCCGGCACCCGCAGCAGCTCGACGTCCTCGTCGGGCCCCCAGTGGCAGTCGCACTGGACCTCGTCGGGGTGAGCGGTCTCTCCGCGGAGGGCGACGGCGAGGCCGTCCAGGGCGGCATCGAGCCGCGGTCGCGCCGGTGGGCGGGGGTCGACGTTCGTCATGACGTCTGCCTTCAGGTACTCCGGCGGCTGCCGCCTGCCGAAGAGCGCGACCTTACCCGACGTGTCCCCGGCACGCCTCCGCGATCACGGCCGTGTCCCAGTAGAAGGGCCGCACCTCGGTGATCCGTCCGGCCCGTACCGTGACCGTCTGGAGCATGGGGAAGGTGAGTTCGCGGCCCGTCGCGCGGGCGCGGGCCCGGATGTCGCTGTGGACGACCGCCGTTGGCCCCGTGGCGAGGAACTCCTGACTCGTGAGGGCGAAGGCCTCCCACGTCTCGCTCATCGCGAGGAAGAACCGCGCCATGCCGTCGTGCCCGCGCCACGTCCCGCCGTAGGGCAGGCCTTCGGCCTGGTGGAGGACGACCTCCGGCGAGAAGTACGGCGCGAGCAGGGCGAACGAGGCCCGGCCGGGGCCGCCCGCCGCCAGGTACCTCTCCTCCGCGGCGTACATGCCGGTCAGCACCCGCACGGAATCCGTCATGGTCGTGGCGTCCGAATGAGTAGTCATGTCCCCATCCGACCGTGCGGGCGCCTCCCACACCGGCGCTTTTCGGACCTCTGCCTCGCCGGGCGGCGGCCCCCGTACCGCCCCGTCCAGCCGCGCGCTCTCGCGCCGCCGGGCCTATGCGCACGGTTCAACGAGCCATACGGCATATGCGAATTCGGTCCGCTCTTGCCATTCATGGCGAGGCCGGTCTTGCATGCGCCCTTACGCACTAGTAGTTAACAAAGCGCCGGATTGCCCACCCGAAGGGTGTGGGAAGGCTCCTTCGGTACGCACTCGGCCCACCGGCCGGCACGCACCGCGGAACCTTCTCCAGCCCCCGTATCCGTGCAGCGGACAGGAGCGGTCAGACATGCCTCCAGGCTCAACCCCGCCGAGCTCGCCCAAGCATCCCACCATTCCCGTCCTGGACGTGCGCCCCGCCGTCCACGGCGGGCGAAAACCCGCGAAGGCGGTGCCGGGAGAGACGTTCCAGGTCACCGCCACCGTCTTCCGCGAAGGACACGAAGCGGTCGCCGCCAATGTCGTCCTGCGCGACCCCGAGGGGCGCCCCGGCCCGTGGACCCCCATGCGGGAGCTCGCGCCGGGCACCGACCGGTGGGGCGCCGACGTGACACCGGACGCCGAAGGGCGCTGGACCTACGCCGTGGAGGCGTGGGGCGACCCGGTCACGACCTGGCGCCACCACGCGCAGATCAAGATACCCGCGGGCATCGACACCGATCTGGTGCTGGAAGAGGGCGCCCGGCTCCACGAACGCGCCGCCGCCGGCATACCGGGCAGTGAGCGGGCCACCGTCCTCGGCGCCGCCGACGCACTGCGCGACACGGGCCGCCCACCGGCGGCCCGTCTTGCTGCCGCCCTCACCCCGGAGGTGCGGGGAGCCCTCGACCGCCACCCGCTGCGCGAACTCGTCACCCTGTCCGACGAGTTGCCGCTCCTCGCCGAGCGACGGCGGGCCCTCTTCGGATCCTGGTACGAGTTCTTCCCGCGCTCGGAGGGCGCCGTCGTCGAGAAGGGGGCGCCACCCGTCCCGGGAAACTTCCGCACGGCCGCCGCGCGGCTTCCCGCCATCGCCGAGATGGGCTTCGACGTGGTGTACCTGCCGCCGATCCATCCCATCGGCACCACCTACCGCAAGGGGCCGAACAACTCCCTGTCGGTGGGCCCCGACGACGTGGGAGTGCCGTGGGCGATCGGTTCGCCCGAGGGCGGTCACGACGCCGTCCATCCGGATCTGGGGACGCTCGACGACTTCGACGCGTTCGTGCGCCGCGCCGAGGGGCTGGGCCTCGAAGTGGCCCTGGACTTCGCGCTGCAGTGCTCCCCCGACCACCCGTGGGTGGAGAAGCACCCCGACTGGTTCCGGCGCAGGGCGGACGGCACCATCGCGTACGCCGAGAATCCGCCGAAGAAGTACCAGGACATCTACCCGCTCGCCTTCGACAAGGACATGCCGGGTCTCGTCGCGGAGACGGTACGGCTGCTGCGGTTCTGGATGGGGCACGGCGTACGCGTCTTCCGCGTCGACAACCCGCACACCAAGCCCGTCGTGTTCTGGGAGCAGGTGCTCGCCGACATCAACGGGACCGACCCCGACGTCATCTTCCTCGCCGAGGCGTTCACCCGGCCCGCGATGATGCAGACCCTCGCGGCCATCGGCTTCCAGCAGTCGTACACCTACTTCACCTGGCGGAACGGGAAGGACGAACTCACCGACTACCTCACCGAGTTGTCGCGGGACACCGCGCACTTCCTGCGCCCCAACTTCTTCGTGAACACCCCGGACATCCTGCACGCCTACCTCCAGGACGGCGGCCGCCCCGCCTTCGAGGTGCGGGCGGTGCTCGCGGCGACCCTGTCGCCGACGTGGGGCGTCTACAGCGGATTCGAGTTGTGCGAGAACACCCCCGTCCGGCGCGGAAGCGAGGAGTATCTGGACTCGGAGAAGTACCAACTGCGGCCCCGGGACTGGGAGTCGGCCGCGCGCAGAGGCGACACGATCGCACCGCTGATCACCGCGCTCAACCGCGTCCGGCGCGCGAGTCCCGCCCTCCGGCAACTCCGTGACCTGCACTTCCACGGGACCGATCAGGAGGCGGTGATCGCGTACTCGAAGAAGGCCGTAGACGAGCACGGTTCGAACATTGTTCTGGTGGTCGCCAACCTCGACCCTCACCACACCCAGGAGGCCACGGTCTCGTTGGACATGCCGCAACTCGGCCTCGACTGGCACGAGTCCGTGCCGGTGCGCGACGAGCTCACCGGCGAGACCTACCACTGGGGCAGGGCCAACTACGTGCGCCTGGATCCCGGCCGCGCGCCC
>NZ_JBWKJS010000010.1:0-373269 GCF_056432085.1 Streptomyces sp. NPDC045678 | reverse complement strand
CGGCATTCCACCCACCACCCCTCCACCACACCTCAAGAAAACACCCACCCACACCCCCCACCACCCACCCACCACAACACCAAGACCCACAACCCGAAAACCCGAGGAAACAGGCCGGGACCCCCGGGCGCGACCGAGGGCCAGGGACGGCCGACCCCCGGGGGGCGGTAGGCCGGCCTCAACGGAACGCGGAGAGCCCCCCGGAGGGCGGCGGGCCGGGCACGCGGAACACGGTCACGCGCGACGGGAGAGAACACACAACCCCCGGACCGCACAGCCGACGCCGTCCGGGCCGGGGCCCGGCACCACGCTCGGCCGGGAGCACAACAGACCGGAGACGGTACGCCGTTCAACCGGACCCGGCATTCGACCCCGAGGGGCAGCGACCCAGGGATGCTGCAGCGTTCAGCCCGGGGGTGCCGTGCGGCCCCGGAAACACAACGGCCCGTGAATGCTCCGGTGTTCGGCCGGACAGGAAAGGCAGGCGAGGGCAGGCGCCCCGGCCGCACCCCCGCCGCCCCGCCCCGGTCCGGCGCGGGTACGTACGGGTGCCGGGGGGCGGAGGTTACTGCGGGAGGTTGCCGTGTCTGCGCGGAGGGCAGATCGGCGCGCTTGGTGCGCAGCACGGCCAGAGGGTGACGCAGGGCAGCGCATGGCGGGCCGCAGCCGGGCCAGGGGGTGGAGCGAAAGCCAATCAGGGCGCGGGAGCGGAGCCACACAGCCGGAGCAGAGAAGACCGGGCCAGACAGGACCAGGACACCCGACAGGGCAACTCGTTCAAACAGCACAACAGACACGCGCACCGGCCACAACTACACCCCAGGTCCGCACCCACCCCACGCAGACAGGGAGCTCCGGACAGACCGGGATCAGGCCAGCAGGGTCAGCCGGCGAAAGGCGCCACAAAGCCGGGCAGGCCAACCTGCACAAGGGGCCCTAAAGCCGTGAGCGTCAGCCGTTCGTAGGCACCAGAGACGGCTGGGGAACCGACACAGCCTGCGCATACAACCGCGCTCCCCGATCCGGCGCCAGATCCAACCGTGCCAACACCGCCGGAACCGCAATCGCCGGAATCACGTGGTCGTACAGCACCGAGATCCGCCGCTCCACATCCGCCAGACCACACTCCAGCTGCGAAAACAACTGCACCCCGTGAAACGACGACACGATCAACTCCGCCGTCTGCCGGGGCACCACATGCGACAAAACCTCCCCGCGCTCCTTCGCCTCCGCCAACGTCTGCGCCGACAACTCAATCCACGCCGGCCACGCACTCCCGTAGTGCTCCCGCCCCTGCGGATCCGAAGACAACACTGCCCCCGCACGCACCACCGGATCCCGCGGCAACCGATGCGCAAGCAGCAGCCCCGCGTCCACCCACTCCTGCACCTTCAACTCCTGCGCCGGCCCCGCAAACGCCACCTGCGCCTGCAGCACCCCCCGAGCCAACGCCTCCTTCGAGTCGAAATGGAAATACAAAGCCCCCTTTGTCACCCCCGCCACCTGCAAAATGTCCGACACTGTCGCCGCCGAATACCCATGCTCGGCAAACACGACGGCCGCCGCCTCCAACACCGCCCGCCGCGTCCGAACAGCACGCTCCTGCTGCGCCACCCACAACCTCCCGCCACCACAACCCACATCAAAAAGGCAGCGGGCCCAAAAAGAAACCGCCGTGCACGTACCCTACCCACCCCACCTCACCACACCCCCCAACCACCGCACCCCACCACAGCCCAACAGAGGACAACAGCCCGGACCGCAGACCTTCAGGCCTCAGGCCTCAGGCCTCAGACCTCAGGCCTCAGACCGCCGACCGCCGACCGCCGACCGCCGACCGCCGACCGCCGACCGAGCAATACACCCGCAGGACCCATGTGCTGATGTGCCGTTACGTCAGGTGCACAGCGCAGGGGCAATCGGCAGGCAGCCCTGGGCCTCGCCACACCCCCAGCAGGCCCGCGCTCCCGCCAGCCCGCCACCACAAAAGACCAGCGCGGCACAGCGCAACAAGCAACATTCCGGCCAGACGGGTGAGGAACCCCCGCAGAACACCCCAAAGGGGGCCACCCACACCGCAGACAGCCCCCACACCCACCAGCCACGCCAACCGAACAATCCCGTCCGACTCGCCTGGCCTCGCCACAACCTCTCGCTACACACCCCGCTCGGGCCAACTGCGCCCAACCGCCGCCTCCGCGTCCACGCGCCGCAGCAACTCCTCATCGATCTCCCCGAGCGAGCGCACCACGTGCCGTGCCCCCGCCCGCTCCATCAACGGCCGCTGGAAACCGTCGTCGTAGTCACTGGGGTGCCCGATGAACGCCACCCCCAACTCGCGCGCCGCCTCCGCGACCCGCGCCACGTCATCGATGAACACCACCTGGTCCAGCCGCAGTCCGAACACGTCCTCGGTGATCTCCCGGATCCCCGGCCGGAAGTCGTTCGTGCACACGTATCCCGGCGCGTCGAACAATCCCGCCACATCACCCAGGTAGCGGTCGAAGTGCTTCCGCTCCAAGCCTCCGTAACACACCGTGGACACGCCCAGTCCACGCAACCGCTCCAGCAACTCCCGCGCCCCCGGCAGCACCCGCACCGGATGCTCCGCCACGTACCGTTCCCGCTCCTCGAAGTACGCCGCCAACAAATCCTCCGCACTGCCCCCCAGGACCTCCGCGGCCGCCCGCGCCGCCACCATCTGCGACTGCGACAACAGCGCCTGCTCCAGGTCCGGCCCGTACACCCCGCCCCGCGACTCCACCAGCCGCCGGATCACCGGGCCGAAGCTGTCGTTCAGCAGTACCCCGTCGATATTCACCGCCACCAACCGGAGATGGCCCAATCCCCCGCCCGCGCCGGCGCCCGCGCTCGCGTCAACCTCGACCGAACCAGCCTCGTGCGCACCTGCTCCGAACGAACCCTCACGACCCGTCATCACGACCCCGCCCTCACATCAACAACGAACCCGACACGAACCGAACCTGTACACGCCGCCGACCAATCCACCCCGCGGCCCCCTATCCCTGCCCTCCGCCCCCGCCCACGCGCAGCACAGACAAAGGCAGACCGAACCAACAGCCGAACCAACAGTCGAACCGACCGTCAGACGGTCAACGGGCCGACATCGCACTGCCCCGCCTGCCCGCCCCTCTACGCCAACGGCGCGAAAGCATAACAAGAGAACCGGACGCCCTGTTTTCCATTGAATAAACGGACTATCGAATTCCCCTTCATCTTGAAAACCGACCCCTCACCTCTGACCCCACACACCCGGCACTTCCTGCCAGCCGAGCCCGGACTGCCCTCCCACCAGGAACGCAACTACCCAGCGTAACGAAATCCCGAAAACCTACTCTCATCCGGGAAACCGTTGCAGCGGAATACTGGAATCCGAATACCTCCCGACCCGCCGCGTGTAATTACCACCAACCCTTGTAAAGGAAACCGGTAGGTATGTATGTTATGGCGTCACTTTCATTTCGCCTCCGGGGGAGAGGTTCATGAGCAGCAGTCTCGTATTGCCGAAAGACGCCCAGGTCACCCACACCAACAGCAACACGGCAACGGACGGCACAACCGTCAGGACCACGGTCCGCGACACCACCCACGACACCGCGCAGAACACCACACATGGCACCACAACCGACCTCAGCGCCAGCACCGACGTCGGCACAGTGAACGGTGCCGCGAACAACTCCACCGACGCCACGGACAGGCCCGCCACAGACGGCTCCACCACCCCCGACCGCGCCCGTCGGACCGGTACCGCGAAGGCGGCAGCCGCCCCGCCCCGCCTCACCACCACCGTCCCCGCCGAATACGTGCACCGCGCCGCGCTCGCCGAGGTCTTCCTCACCGGCTGCGAGAAGACCGGCCCCGAGACCTACGTCCTCAGCGGCCAATGGCCACGCGCCCACACCTTCTTCACCACCCTCGACGGCCGCCACGACCACCTCCAGGCCTGCGAAACCCTCCGCCAGACCGGCATCTACCTCGCCCACGCCGAACATGGCATACCCCTCGGCCACCACTTCGTCATGCAGGACATGACGGTCACCACCCACCCCGAGCACCTCGCGATCGGCAGCACCCCCACCAACCTCACCCTGCACACCACCCTCTCCCGGCCCGGCCGCAGCCCTCAGTTCACCATCACGCTCACCATCACCAACCCTCAAGGCCAGACCCTCTCCACCGGTCACGGCCACTTCACCTGCATCTCACCCGCCGCCTACCGGCGCATGCGCACCGCCAGTAACCCCGACAACACCACTGATCCCACCACCCACACCCTCGCGGCCCTCGTCCACACGCCCACCAATCAAGACCCCTATATCTACGGCCGAGTTCACTCCCGCGACCTGGTTCTCACCCCCACCCACCAACCCCGCGCCTACCGGCTCAACCCCCACCCCGAACACCCCGTCCTCTTCGACCACGACGGCGACCACCTTCCCGGCATGGTCCTGATCGAGGCCGCTCGCCAAGCCACCCATCCACACCCGCCCACCACTCAACTCACCCACACCCACACCACTTTCCACCACTACGTCGAATTCACCACCCCCACCACTGTCACCACCTCCCCGCCCACGCACACCCACAACACCACCACCCACACCGTCACCAGCCACCAGAACAACCGCCCCACCCACACGACCACCCTCATCCACACCCGGCTCTGACCACGCACCCCGACACCCACCCAATTCAGGAGCGCAACCGGGAACGAGCGGGAACCAGCGAGAACCACCGAGAACAAGTGGGAATTTGCCGCGGGCGTGCAGTTCAGTTCACCTACGGTTCAGCCACCGAAGATGATCCATGACTCGGGTGTCGGAAATTGATCAGTTCACCCGTGCAATTCCACTGCCCTACGCCCGGCGTTTCGGTGCCACCGGCAGCATCGAGAAAGAAGAAAGCGGGCCGACCCTCGGTCGGCCCGCCATCAGCTTTCCTGTCCGCGCGTTTCTACTGTGCCGTCTCCTCGGACAGTTGATAAAGCTCCGGCACAGAGACCTTGATCGGCTCTTGCGTGGTCCGGGCTATCACGACCACCACCGGCTCGTCCGGGTCCGGGTTCTCCTCCCGGTGCGGGACGAACGGAGGGACCAGGAAGAAGTCTCCCGGGCCCGCGGCGACCCGTACCTCCTTCGTGCCGTCGTGGTAGACGAACACGGGGTGGCCGCTCACCACGTAGATGCCCGCCTCCGACGCGCCGTGGTGATGGTTGTCCGTCGCACTCAGCGGCGGGTTCTCCACCAAACCCATCCAGAGCTTCTTCGAGCCGACCGTGCCTCCGCTGATGGCCGCGTAACCGTCCAACTCGCCGGCTCGGACATGGTGGACGCGATTGCCCAGCGGTCCCTCACTGCCCGCACCATCCGCGCTTCGCGCTGCGCTGTCGCCCGTGGCGGTGTTCATGCTGCAACTCCCTGCTTCTCAAGTCCTCTTGACTTCGCAACAGCCTGCTGCCATTTAGGCGCAACAGCAACCTAAGTTGCCGGAACTGCAAGCCTCCGTTCGACGAGCCCCCGCCCAAGCTGTTGATTCGCCTCCTCCCACCGTCTGCCATCGGCCCCCGCCTCACCCAACAGCCGGCGCGAACGCCCCGTCGGCGGCCATGACGGGGACCGCTGTGCAGACGTCCCCTTCCGTCGCGACGGTGATGTCCTCGGCGTAGCCTCCGCCTACGAGCTCACGCCCGGAGGCCCCCTCTGCCACAGCGGTGGCGATGTCCGGTGTCGTCCGGAAGGCGGCCGCCGCCATTGCCGCTTCCGGCGACAAGGCGCGTGCGTCGTCGCCATGACCACAGCCACGGCCACGGTCACGGTCACGGTCATGGCCTCGGTTCCGCTCATGCAGCTCATGCAACGCGCCGATGATCGCTCCCGCTCCCAACAAATCCTCTATCGCGGGCCTCAGGCTCCCGTCCGGCCAGCGTTCGCCGGAGGCGATCACCGCTACGGGGCGTTCCGTGGTCCCATAACCCTCGCGGGCAAGCCACCGACCCACGGCTGTGGCGTTCCTGAGGGCGCCTGCGACCACGGGTATGTCGCCGGCCGACGCGGCGATGGCGGAGCCATTGGGTGAGGGGAGTACCAGGCGGGGCGTGTGCGGGGCTCGCCGGAGTGCCGCCGGGGAGAGGGACCACGGCGCTGTCGCCGTGGCCATCCGGCGTCCGACTGCCAGGTCCGCGCCCATCTGCTCGGCGAAAACAGCTGCCGTCTCGTCCCGCCAACGGTAGGGGAAGACCCGCGTTCCCGCTTCTACGGCGACCGTCACCGACGTCGTGAACGAAAGTACGTCCACCACCACGAGGCAGGCGACGTCTGCCGCCAGCCGTTCCGCTCCTGTGGGACCCCAGTCGAACCGGACCCCGTGGGGCCTCTGCAGATACCAGTCATTCATGACTGATGATCGTGCCTGCTTGCCGCGCGGGGTGGGGTGGGGCAGGCTCGCTCCATGGTTTCGGTTTTGCAGAACGTAGCGGTCGATTGCGTCAACGCCTATGAGCTTGCCCGGTTTTGGAGCGAGGTGACCGGTCGTCCGCTCCACCCGGAGGACAGGCCCGGCGACAAGGAGACCCAGGTGATGCTGCCGGAGGGTCCGATCCTGTTCTTCAATCAGGTGTCCGAACCGAAGGCCTCGAAGAACAGGCTCCACCTCTGCCTGCGTCCGGAGACGTCCCGTGAGGCCGAGGTCGAACGGCTCATGGGGCTCGGTGCCGCCCTGGTGGTCGACCGCCGGGAACCGGACGGGTCGGGGTGGGCCGTGCTGGCGGACCCCGAGGGCAACGAGTTCTGTGTCCTGCGCAGTGAGTCCGACCGGGCCGCCACCACGGCGCCCACGACTCCTGACACACGTACATCCTCCGCGCCAGCACCCACCACGTCACCCTGACCGGTCGGGCAGTCCCGCAGCCGTCACTCCCCGGCCCGCATTGGTCGGCCGTTGTGGGGCAGGAGGGATCGAGCGACAGCGCCTCAACCGTGACGCAGCTCTCCCTGCCCCTCTTCCCCCGACAGGATCACGGACCATACTGGTCGGGCCCCGATCACCTACAGAACGAATCCATGGCCAAGAACAGCAGCTCCTCGACCACCGCCCCCGACACCGCGTGGCTGGGGCGCGGGCGCCATCTCGGGCCCGAGCCCGAGCAGGACGTCCGGCGCAACCTGATCGCCCTCAAGGCGGCCGGGGTGCTCGACGACTTCCTGGACCTCGACCCCGTGGAGGCGGCCCGCTCCACCGTCCTGCATCCGCGGGACGAGTCCGCCGACCCGGGGCCCTCGGCCCGCCGGCTCTTCGAGGCCCGCTGGCATGTGACCGAAGATGTCACGGTGCGCGCCCAGCTGACCACGTACGACGCCGAGACCCGGCGCAAGGACGGCGAGGGCGGCGTCACCTGGGTCCTCGCCGCCGAGGCGGAGCAGGCGTGGGACGCGCACTGGCCCTCGCCCGCCACCATGTTCTGGCCCGACAGCGACCTGGTTCCGTGGGACCACGACGTGACGTCCGACCTGCGTCTGCGGACGACGAATCACCTGCCGAAGGACGACGACGAGCTGCGCCACCTGCTGCGGGACTGCACTCGCCAGAGCTGGTACATCCATGTCGTCGTGCACGAGGCGATGACGCCGGACGCGAAGGGGCAGCAGCCGGTCTCGACGTTCCTGCCGCCGAGCCTGCGCCACCAGGTCGTCGAGCACCGGGGCACGCCGGAGCAGGCGCAGATCGCCGACTTCGCGATGAAGCGGGAACTGAGCGTGCGGATGCCTCGCGGGGGCGCCGTCGTCCTTCCCACGGCACCGCCGAACCCGGAGTACGACGCGGAGCGGTTCACGGTGCGCACGGTCTTCCTTGACGGCTCGGAGCCGACCGAACTCCTCGACAGGATCAAGGAGTTCGCCGCGCTCCCCCGCCCGCTGCCCACCGAGGCCGAGCAGGCCCTCACGCGGCTGCGCCAGGGCTGGCACCTGCTCACCCCGGACGAGGAACTGACCCACGCCCAGGACATGGTCACCAAGTACGCCGAGGCCCTCGACGCCATGACGACCTCGCGTGACCTGTACCGGGAGGCCGCCGAAGCCGCGCAGGCCGCGTTGGCCGAGGTGACGGGCGGCGACGGTACGCCCGTCACGACGGCCGCGCCTGGACAGGGCAGAACGGATGGGGGCGCGGGCTCGCCTCTCAGCGCCTTCACCAAGGCGTTCGGCCGCTTCCGGGAACCGAAGAAGTAGACGGCGCGTTCGAGACCAGGGTCTCGAGGACAGAACACGCAGGCAGGATGCCGGACGGACGCCTGATCGTCTCGCCCCTTACGGCGCCCCTTACTGCGCCACTTCCACCGCCCCTGCCCTCACCCTCGTCCTCACCCTGCACGGCGGCGATCCAGCGGCTTCTGGATACATATACTCGTTCGAGCTCGGAGAACAAGAACAGAGAGCAAGAACGGGGGGATCGAAGTGAAGCTTGCCGAAGCACTGGCAGAGCGTTCTGAAGCGACGCGTCGCGTCGAACAGTTGCGATCGCGCGTCGTCAGCAGTGCGCGCTACCAGGAAGGCGAGACGCCTCCCGAGGACGCGGCCCAGTTGCTGGCCGAGACCGGCGAGGTGCTCGACAACCTGGAGTCGCTGATCCGGCGGATCAACCGGACCAATGCCTCCGCGGACCTGGGCGAGGACGGCACGCTCACCGACGCGCTCGCGCGCCGGGACGTGCTGCGGCTGCGCCACTCCGTGGTCACCGCGGCCGCGGACGCGGCGGCGGGCACGGGCGAACGGGGCTACGGACGGCAGCTGCGGTCCGAGCTGGTGATGCTTTCCGCCCTCCCCGTCGCGGAGCTGCGCGGACAGGCGGACGCGCTCGCCCGCGAGATCCGCGAGATCGACGTACGGATCCAGCGCGCGAACTGGGAGGTCGACCTGCTGGACTGAGTCGGTTCAGATGGTGGGGAGCAGGTAGCTGTTCCGGAGGCGTGCACACACCGAGGGCCGGCGGTTTCCGGCCCACTCCTGGCGCGTGAAGAGCAACGCGGGGGTTCGACTCCCCGATGACAGTGCAGCTCCGCACCGCGTACAGGTGACAGTGCACCATGCACAACACATCACCACGTGCAGATCCGGGCAGTGAGGGCGGGTTCGGGGCACCCCCATCATCGAGACCCTTCACCGAGCGGCCGACCTTTCGGGGTCGGCCGTTTCGCGGTCAGCCGTTTCACGGTCGGCCGTTTCGCGGTCGGCCACGCAGTCTCAGAGCTGGCCCACCTGCGTGATCCGCTCGTCCCCCAGACTCCGCTGGACGTCCTGCAGAAGGACACCCAGGAGTTCGGTGAGCCGGGTCTGCTGCTCGGCGGTGAGGCCACTGATCAAGTCGGCCTCCCTGCCCAGTACTTGGTCCACCGTCGCCTCCACGAGTGCGTGGCCCGCCTCGGTCAGGGTGACCTCGACCGTACGAGGCCTGCCCTCCCCGGGGCGACGGGTGACCAGGCCCTCGCGTTCGGCGCGGGCCACACGCTGCGAGACGGCGCCCGCCGTGACCATGGAGAGCCGGCCCAGTTCACGGGTGGTCAGAGTGTAGGGCGTACCGCTGCGGCGCAACACGCTGAGCAGGTCCAGCGTCGCGGTGTCCACACCCGCCCGGGCGAGGACACGCCTCCGGTCGTCACCGAAGAGTTTGGCCAGCTGCCAGATCGGCGTGACGATGCCGATCGACGTGGCGGGGGTGCCGGGGCGCTCGCGCTCCCAGGCGGTCGCGATGTCCCGTGCGGTGTACGCGGCGGTCCCGGTCGCCGCGGGGGCGCCGCCCTCACCCTCCGCTTTCCGGGCTCCGACCTCGGACCCCGCCGCCCCGCCCGTTGTCTCCTCCACGCCAGCGCCTGCCTCTCAACCCTCGCCCTTCGGGCCCTCGGACCTTCGGGGGCCCTCGGACCATCGGGCTCTCGGACCACCAATGGTACGTTTACGTTTAGCTCTAAATTTAGGCCTCAACGGATGTTGGAGTTCAGCTTATGACACGCACCATCCTGATCACCGGCGGCGGCACCGGCATCGGCCGCGCCGCCGCCCGCCTCTTCGCCGAGCAGGGCGACTCCGTGTTCGTCACCGGGCGCCGCCGTGAGCCCCTCGACCGACTGGCGGCGGAGATCGGCGTACGCGGTGTGGTGTGCGACCACACCCTCCCCGAAGCGCTCACCGCCCTCCTCGCCGAACTCCCCGAGCAGGTCGACGTCCTCGTCAACAACGCCGGCGGCAACACCGACTTCGACAGTGAGAACGAGGGCGAGGGCAGGGGCAAGACGGGGCTCGGCGTCGGTGGAGCGGCCGACCTCGTCGCGTACGCGCAGGCCTTCCGCGCCAACCTCGACGCGAACCTCCTCAGTGCCGCGCTGACGACCAGGGCCCTGGACGGACGGCTCGCGGACGGTGGGGCGGTCGTCCACATCGGGTCGATCGCCGCGTCCCGGGGGTCCGGTGCCGGTTCCTACGGCGCCTCCAAGGCGGGGCTCGCCTCCTGGAACCTGGACCTCGCCCGCGCACTCGGCCCCCGAGGCATCACCGCCAACGTTGTCGCACCCGGCTACATCGCGGATACCGAGTTCTTCCGGGACCGGCTCCCCGACGAGCGGCGTGAGGAGCTCGTGGCGGCGACTTCCACGGGCCGCGCGGGTTCACCGGCGGACATCGCGGAGACGGTCGCTTTCCTCGCCTCCCCCGGCGCACGCCACATCACCGGCCAGGTGTTGCACGTCAACGGCGGCGCATACATGACCAGTTGAGCGCACGCCCCGCAGTGGGCCGACGGAGTGAACGGAACCTGACGGAACCCGACCGAACCTGACGGAGCCGGTGGATGCACCGGCTCCGTCGGCGTACACCGATGTCGTGAACGTGCGTCCGTGACATGGCGTGCATGAACTTGTGTGCGGAACAGCGCCGTTGCAGCGTAAGTTGTGTGTTGAACAGTCCACGCCACGGTTGAAAGACGGACGGTACCCATGACCGACCACGCCACGACGCCCGGTCCGGCGGCGCACCAGAAGATCGACACCTCGGTGCCGCACTCGGCCCGGATCTGGAACTACTGGCTGGGAGGGAAGGACAACTACCCCGTCGACGAGGCGGCCGGTGACGCGTACAGCGACGTCTTCCCCGGCATCGTCACCGTCGCCCGCAGCAGCCGCGCCTTCCTTCGCCGCAACATCACGCACCTCGTCACCGAGGCGGGCATCCGACAGTTCCTGGACATCGGGACCGGACTGCCGACGGTGGACAACACCCACGAGGTCGCCCAGCGGCTCGCCCCACAGGCCAGGATCGTGTACGTGGACCACGACCCGATGGTCCTGACCCACGCCCGCGCCCTGCTCACCTCCACCCCCGAGGGCGCGACGGCCTACGTCGACGCCGAGCTCGCCGACCCCGACCGCATCCTGGCGGCCGCCGCGGAGACGCTCGACCTCACCCGCCCCACCGCCCTGATCCTCAGCAACATCCTGGGGCACATCGCCGACTACGACCAGGCGCGCGCGATCGTAGCCCGGCTCCTGGACGGCCTGCCCTCCGGCAGCTACCTCTCGATCAACGACGGCTCGCGCGGCATCGACGCCGCCTACGAACGGGCGCAGGACGCCTACAACGAGACCGGCGCCGTCCCGTACTTCCTGCGGCCCGTCGACAAGATCGAGGCGTTCTTCGACGGGCTCGAGCTGCTGGAGCCCGGCGTCGTCTCGGTTCCCTTCTGGCGTCCGGAGGCAGGAGCTCCCGCCGCCGAGCCCATCGGTGAGCACGGCGGGCTCGCCCGCAAGCCGTGACCGTTCCCGTTCGCCTTCCCGTCCTCGTTCAGACGGTTCCGAGGTCCGACGAGTACCAGTGTTCGGGCCGCAGGTAGTAGACGACCTGCTCGCCGTGGTCCTTGGAGGCGAACTCCATGTACGGCTCGACCTTCTCGGGCGCGAGATAACGCGCCGACATCTCTCGCAGCTGCTCGATGGTCGCCTCCTCGGTGCGGACCACGGGCCCCTCGACGGAGACGTAGCGGATGGTCGGCTCCAGACGGTCGACCATCAGCGAGAAACGTCCCGCGGCCTCGATCAACCGTCCCTTCTTGGAGTGGCGGCCCGTCATCACCCAGAGCTCGCCGCCCGGCGCGTACTGGTACCAGATCGGCAGGGTGAGCGGCGCCCGTCCCTCCTCCGCCGCCACGGCCAGCGCTCCGATGTGCGGCTCGGCCAGGAACAGTTCGCGCTCTTCGACACTCAGGGGCATGCGGGTCTCCTTGTCGAGCGGTACCGGATGATGGCGCAGGTGATTGCGCAAGGTGCGGCAATGGTCATCAACTCGTCCGCCGACAGGCGTATTCCGTCCCCCCGTAAGTCACTTCCGTAGAGCCTGCTCGGCCGTGCACCTGAGCTCCTACCGAAACCTGCCGGGCGGCTGCACGCCCGCGCCGCTCGACATCGACCACCTCGTCCACTCCGCCGTGGGCGGCCGGCTCGACTCGTTCGGCCGTTGGGACCGTCCCCCGAGGGCTTCGACGTCGACTTCGAGCGGTGACGGCTCTCAGTGCGGCAGGCGCATGGCGAGGGTGACGACGGCTCCGAGGTTGCCGGCCGAGACCCTCAAGTACGCGGTGATGTGGCGGGCGAGCCACAGTCCGCGTCCCTTGGCGGGGTCACCGAGGCCCGGGGCCAGCGGAGGGATGACGTCCGCGGTGAAGCCGGGGCCGGAGTCGTGGATGTGACATTCCAGGTGGCCGTCGACGCGTTGCAGTGTCAGCGTGCCGCCGCCACCCGCGTGAGCGATGGCGTTCGTGGCCACCGCGTCGATGGCCACGATGAAATCGCCCCGCTGCGGTTCGGGCAGCCCTTCGCGGTCCGCGTACTGATCGACGAGCATGCGCAGGCGCGGCAGGTCGTCCTGGGTGAAGGGGCATTCCAGCAAAGGGGCGTTCGGCGGTTCGGCGGGGCCGGGCGACGTCATCAGCGGGTCACCTCGCTGAGCAGCAGGTTGGGCATGTTCTCAGCGCCTGCCCTGCGTAGTATGCGGGCGCCCGTCGGATGGCACAGGGCCCGGATCCCGTGGTCCTCGCAGGACGCGGCCAGACGCAGCAGGTCGACGGCGCAGGCGGCGCTGAGGAAGATGAGCTGGGACATGTCCAGCGTCAGCCGTCGGCTGTCCGCCGTGCGCTGGAGTCCGTTGCGTACGGCGGCGAGGAACTCTTCGCGAGTGGCGACGTCCGCCTCGCCGGCCAGGCGCACGGTGCCGGGCGACTGTTCCACGTGGAGTTCTCCGAGGCGGGACAGCAGTCGGCACGGGTGGGCTCGGTGCATGGCTGTCAGGACGTCGGGGGCGAACGACCGGCTGTCGTAGGCGCAGATCTCGGTGTACGGCCGGTCGGTGAACAGGTGTTGGGCGTGCGATTCCCGGTGCATCATCACCGCGATGTCGGCGTCGAGGTCCGCCACCCAGTGCATGTCGATATAGGTGCGCAGACCGCGGTAGCCCTCCTGCAGCGCGCGGCCCGTCTCCTCCTCGATGCGCTGCCACTGGCGCTCGGGGGTGAAGTGCGGGGCGGGGTGGATGAGCGTGCGCATGCTGCTGACCACCAACTGGCCTCGCTCGCGGGCGGCCCCCAGGAGGGGGCCGGGCGCGTCCAGGCTGTTCCACACCTCGCCCTCGTCCACCTGCGGTGAGGAGAAAACCATGACCTTCTCGCGCCGGGCGAGTCCCGTCCACGCGAACGTGGTGACCACGTCGCGGCCCGCGTCGTCGTCCGCGTAACTGACGAACGCGTGATCTCCCGGCCGGAGTTGCTGCACTGGCATCGTGCCGACAGATGCCGCGTCGTCAGCAGCGGCCATGGTTCACCCCCAAGTCTTCGAATGGACCGCCAGGGAACACCTTCTGGGGCACGGGCAGCCACGATAGCGACCTGTCCGCTGCTCCGGTCCGTCACCACACACAGTGATCGGAAGTGAACGGTGCTACGCGGATTCCTGCCGTGTTCCGACCGGCGGTGAAGGGGCATGCATCAATCGGGCCAGCAGGTCGTCCAGCGTGACCATGCCGGTGAGGCGGCCCGTGTCGTCGCTGACGACGGCGAGGGAGGCGCGGTGCCTGCGCAGTTGCTCGATGGCGTGGCCGACGGTGTCCTTCGCGGCCAGTTCCGGCACGGGACGTGCCAGTTCGCGCGCGGTGACCTCGGTGCGCTCACGGGCGCGGGCGATCAGGGCGTCGCGGGCGTGCACCGACCCGACGACCAGGGGGCCCGCGAACACGAGGAGGCGGCTGCGGTCGTGTGCGGCGGCCGTGGCGAGGATGTCGTCGATGCCCGCCGCGGCCGGGACCGAGGTGATCTGTCCGGCCGGTGTCTGGAGGTCGCCGACCGGTGAGTTCGGCTCGGTGAGGGAGTTGGTGATCAGCTCCGAGTCGTGCTCGCTGATCAGGCCGAGGCGTGCGGACTCCGTGACGAGATGGGTGAGTTGCTCGCGGTCGTGGACGGGGGCGAGCTCGTCGCGCGGGGTGACGCGGCACAGCCGCACCAGGGCGTTGCTGACCTTGTTGAGCAGTCCGATGAGCGGACGGACGACCTTGACGACCGCGCGGAAGGCGGGTGAGAGGAGCATGGCCGAGCGCTCCGGGTGGGCGATGGCCCACGACTTGGGCGCCATTTCGCCGACGACCATGTGCAGGAAGACCACGACGGTCATCGCGAAGGCGAAAGAGACTCCGTAGCTGAGGCCGCTGGGCAGGCCCCAACGGTGCAGCAGCGGGTCGAGTGCGTGCGAGATCGCCGGTTTGGAAATCGAACCGAGGCCCAGGGTGCAGACGGTGATGCCGAGCTGTGCGCCGGCGAGCATCAGGGACAACTCGCGCATGCCGGCGAGGGCTGCCCCGGCGCCGCGCCGGCCGTCGGACGCGGCCTTCTCCATGCGGTGCCGTTTGGCGGCGACGAGTGCGAATTCGGCGGCCACGAAGAAGCCGCTGCCGATCAGCAGCAGGACGGTCAGGAAGAGCACCATCGGGAAGCTCATGCGCTCGGCTCCTCGGTGTTAGGCCGGTCTCTGTCGGCCGGGGGGACGTCAGGGAGCGCCTCGGGGAGCCTCTCCAGACGCACCTGCTCCGCGACGTGCCGCTCCAGCGTGCGTACGTCGATCACCGCGGAGTCCCCGTCGGGCAGCCGCACGATGAGCCTGTCGCCCACGGATGGAAAGCGGCCGAGCCGGTCGACCACGAATCCGGAGACGGTGTCGTAGTCGTCCTCCTCGGGCAGCTCGATCCCGGTGGCCTCGGCGACCTCGTCGAGACGGCGGCCCGCGTCCACCAGCCAGCCCCGTCCGTCGGCGACGGCCAGTTCCACGACGGTGTCGCTCTCGTCGGCGATGTCGCCGACGAGTTCCTCGGCGATGTCCTCGTACGTGACGATGCCCGCCACGCCTCCGTGCTCGTCCAGGACGACGGCGAACTCGTCGTCGCGCTGCCGCATCTGCTCGACGGCGTCGGGCAGTTCGAGCGTGTCCGGCAGGAGCAGCGGCCGTCGGGCGACCGCGGCCGCGGTCGTGCCGGGCAGGCTCGCCGCGGTGAGCCGCGTCAGCTCGCGGACGCCGAGCACGCCGCCGATGTCGTCGGGGTGGTCGCCGAGGACGGGGTAGTTCGAATGGCCGTGCTCGGCGATCAGTTCGATGGCGTCGGCGGCGCTCGCCTCCTTACGGACGAAGACGGCGTCGGCACGCGGCACCATGACTTCGTCGAGGGTGCGGTCGGAGAATCCGAGGGCGTGGTCGAGGAGCGTCGCGGTGTCCTTGGGGAGCTCGCCCTGCGCGTGGGACTCGCCGATGAGGTGGCCCAGCTCCTCCAGCGTCGCGCCGTGGTGCAGCTCCTCGACGGGTTCGATCCCGACGCGGCGCAACAGCCGGTTGGCGGCGCTGTCGAAGATCCGCACGACGGGTCCGACCACCTTCAGATACGCGAGGGTGGAGGCGGCCAGGGATTTGGCGAGGCGTTCGGGTACGGCGAGCGCGAGGTTCTTGGGAGCCAGCTCGCCCAGGACCATCTGGACGACGGTGGCCAGGACGAAGGCGAGGACGACGGAGATACCACCGACGGCGCCTTCGGGGATGCCGATACCGATGAGTGCGGGCCCGAGCAGGGCGGACACGGAGGGTTCCGCGATGAAGCCGACGACCAGGCCGGTCACGGTGATGCCGAGCTGCGCGCCCGACAGCATGAAGGAGAGGCGTTCGAGGACCCGCAGGGCGCGTGCCGCGCGCTTGTCGCCCGCGGCGGCCTCGCGGGCCAGGGCGAGGCGGTCCGCGGAGACGTACGCGAATTCCTGCGCCACGAAGTATCCGGTGCCGGCGGTGAGGACGAAGACGGCCAGCAGGCCGAGGGCAGCGCTCATCGGCGCGTCGGCGGGGAGAGCTGTGGGGGGTCCGTCGGTGGGGCGGACAATGCGGTGCTCCTCGTTCAGGGTGTTTCAGGACAACGGTCCTGGTCGTCCTCGGGTTCCCTGATCACTTTCCGCCGCCGCAGCGCGGCGTGCCACCCGATGCGGCGGTCGGACCCGTCGGCGAGGGGGCCCGGGCTCATGCGGGGGTCCATGTGCGGGCACCGCGTTCCGCAGGACGGGAAGGCGACCCCCGTCTCGTCCTCCATGGTGGCGAAGAAGCGGCGCCCGACGGACGACTGGCGTGAGGTGGACCAGGTGTAGCCGTCGCCTGCGGTGAGGGCGAGGTGCACGGTATGACGTCCGATGCCCTGGCCCTGCCAGTGGGTGGCGACGGCGACGCTGCCGATGTATCCGAGCCGGCAGGGGTGGCAGACCTGATATTCGAGGCTGCCCACCTGCCGGTCGTCGCGGTCCAGGACGACGACGACCCGGCGTCCCGCGGGCAGCGTCTCGACGACGCTCTCGTAGTGGACCGCGGGAGGCCGGGCCGGAGGATTCACTCGGCCGGTTCCTTCTGTCTCTCGTCCTGCTGTTTCTGTTTCTGTTGCTGTCCCTGCACCTGCGCCAGCCCCTTCCCTTTGGCGATGGCGGTCGCGTCCTGTCTGAAGGCCCAGGTCATCCTCGGCTCCATGGCGAAGCGGAAGACGCGCTGCACCGGCGGCGTGCACAGCAGTGTGATCACCGTTCCGGCGAGGAGGGTCACGGTGATCTCGCCGAGCGGGCGGTGGATCCAGGCGGCGTCGTACCAGTCCCAGAAGCGGGATCCCTTGGCGAGGAAGCCGTGCAGCAGGTAGCCGTACAGCGTTCCGGCGCCCAGTGCCGTGAACCACAGCTTCCGCCCGGGCACCCAGGCGAAGAAGCAGGCGACGAGGATCAGCGAGCAGCCGAAGAGACCGATGGTCATGACGGCGCCGGACCAGCCGGGCGCGGCCAGTTCCTGTGCGCTGTCGCGGCGGTAGAACCACGCCGCGTTCATGCGCGGGGCCGCCCAGTAGGCGAAGGCGAGGGCCAGGGCGAAGACCGGCAGGGCCAGGATCCGTGCCTCGCGGCGCCGCACCATCTGGAAGTGGGCCGGCTTCAGGACGAGACCGAGCACGAAGAAGGGCAGGAACTGCAGGACGCGCTGCAGGTCGAGGTCGTCACCGATGTCGGGCGACACGGACGCGAGGACGGCGATGGCCAGCGCGATGGGCAGGGGCCGTCGCACGAGCTTCCAGAGGGGGGTCGTGAGGCGCCAGATGAACAGCGCGGCCAGGAACCAGGTCAGGTACCAGGGGTCGAGCAGGCTGATGGGGTAGTCCGGGTCGCCGCCCGCCCACCGTTTGAAGAAGGTGTACGCGATCTCGAAGATCACGTAGGGCACGGCGATCCCCGTGACGAGGCGGCGGATCCGGTTCGGGCTCGCGTCGAAGCTGCGGGAGAAGTAGCCGGAGATGACGATGAACGCCGGCATGTGGAACGTGTAGACGGTGATGTACAGCGCGGCGGCGGCCCTGCTGTCGCCGCGCAGCGGTTCCCACGCGTGCCCCATGGCGACGAGGACGATCGCCAGGTACTTGGCGTTGTCGAAGAACGAGTCCCGCTGCTTGGCCGGTTTCGCCGTGTCCGCGGCGGGGCTCGCGGCGGCATGCCTGCGCAGCGTGGGCTGTTGGGGAGGCAGCGCCAACGCATGACGGCCTGTTGGCCGTGCGGTCTCACTCAAGATGCCTCCCACAGTGAACCTGAGCCTGCGAAATCGCGTCTTGCTCCGAGTGCGGGTGATACGCCGTCGCAGAACGTCTCCGGCACCCTAGCCATACTTCTACAGTCGCGTAAAACCCCACTGGTCGTGGGCTTCTCCACGTGGATCGGGCGTCCCGCGGGACAGGTGCCGTACGCCGACTGCCCCCGGATACCCACGAAAACGTCAACGAATCAGAAGCGCTCCCGAAACGGATGAGGCCGGCGCGACACCTTCCGGTGTCGTGCCGGCCTCATCCGCCGTCGGTCGTGCGGGCGGTCCGCTGCCCTCGCTGCGTGCGGTCAGTCCGTGCCGAACTCCATCGCCGCGCGGTCGAGCGCCGCGTCCTCGGTGGAGACCTGGCCGCGGGAGGCGATGGCCTCGGCGCCGCCTTCCGGCATCTCCGGCATGCTGCCGATCAGACCGGTGGCGGCCGCCTGGGCGGCGCCGATGGACGGGTTGGCGGTGCCGATCAGGCCGAGGCCCGCGTACTGCTCCAGCTTGGCGCGCGAGTCGGCGATGTCGAGGTTGCGCATGGTGAGCTGGCCGATGCGGTCGACCGGGCCGAACGCGGAGTCCTCGGTGCGCTCCATGGACAGCTTGTCCGGGTGGTAGCTGAAGGCCGGTCCCGTCGTGTCGAGGATCGAGTAGTCCTCGCCGCGCCGCAGCCGCAGCGTGACTTCGCCGGTGACGGCCGCGCCCACCCAGCGCTGCAGCGACTCGCGCACCATCAGGGCCTGCGGGTCCAGCCAGCGGCCCTCGTACATCAGCCGGCCGAGGCGCCGTCCCTCGTTGTGGTACTGGGCGAGGGTGTCCTCGTTGTGGATCGCGTTGACCAGTCGCTCGTACGCGGCGTGCAGGAGGGCCATGCCGGGCGCCTCGTAGATGCCGCGGCTCTTGGCCTCGATGATCCGGTTCTCGATCTGGTCGGACATGCCCATGCCGTGGCGGCCGCCGATGGCGTTGGCCTCCATCACCAGGTCGACGGCGGAGGCGAACTCCTTGCCGTTGATGGTGACCGGGCGGCCCTGGTCGAAGCCGATCGTCACGTCCTCGGCGGCGATCTCGACCTCGGGGTCCCAGAACCGCACGCCCATGATGGGTTCCACGGTCTCCACGCCGGTGTCCAGGTGCTCCAGCGTCTTGGCCTCGTGGGTGGCGCCCCAGATGTTGGCGTCGGTGGAGTACGCCTTCTCCGTGCTGTCGCGGTAGGGCAGCTCGTGGGCGAGGAGCCACTCCGACATTTCCTTGCGGCCGCCGAGCTCGGTGACGAAGTCGGCGTCAAGCCAGGGCTTGTAGATCCGCAGCTGCGGGTTGGCGAGCAGGCCGTACCGGTAGAACCGCTCGATGTCGTTGCCCTTGAAGGTCGATCCGTCGCCCCAGATCTGGACGTCGTCCTCGAGCATCGCGCGGACCAGGAGGGTGCCGGTGACGGCGCGGCCGAGCGGCGTGGTGTTGAAGTACGCGCGACCGCCGGAGCGGATGTGGAACGCCCCGCAGGTCAGCGCGGCAAGGCCCTCTTCCACCAGCGCGGCACGGCAGTCGACCAGGCGCGCGATCTCCGCGCCGTAGGTCTTGGCGCGGCCGGGCACCGAGGCGATGTCGGGCTCGTCGTACTGCCCGATGTCGGCGGTGTAGGTGCACGGGACGGCGCCCTTGTCGCGCATCCACGCGACCGCGACGGAGGTGTCGAGACCGCCCGAGAAGGCGATGCCGACGCGCTCGCCGGCGGGGAGGGAGGTGAGGACCTTAGACATAGGAAGAGTATGCATCATCGCGCATGGTCATGCAAAGACGGGTGAGCGCGGCCACGGCGACGACGTGGACAACGTGACGGCACTGCCGCCCCGAGCGCCGGCTGACCCTGCACCGGCCGGACGGCGCGTCCAGCGGGGTACGAGGGTCAGGCGGCGCCGTCGAACGGGGTGATGCGGCGGTACGCGGCCCGGGCGTACCGCACCCGGGCCGTCGCCGTTCCGATGAGGGCGGCGGCCAGCAGGCACGCCACCCAGCCGGGGTCCCGGTGCCCGGCCCAGGAGAGCTCCCCGGTGGGGTGGGCGGCGAAGACGTTCAGCAGGGCCCAGCAGAGCAGGGCCGTGCCCGGCGCCGCGACGAACCGGCCGAGCGTCCCGACGAGCGCGGCCAGTACGGAAAGCGCCGCGAGCGCGAGGCCCGTGCGGTCGAGAGCGCCGAGCAGGTCGAACGCGATGACCAGCACAAGGGAGCCCGAACAGGCCGTCGTCCACACGAACGGCGTCGCCATGGGTTCAGGGACGGCCCTTGCTCCCTTGGCGATGTACCGCCACTCCACCACCGTCGTTCCTCCCCACGACCGGGTGCCGGGCGCCACACCGCCCCCGGCTTCTCCCCGGTCGGCCGATTCTCCCACTCCGTGGTGGGAGAGCCGAGGTCGGATCAGTAGAGCTTGTTCACGGCGGTGGCGGTCGTGGTCTTGAAATCGGCCGCCTGAGCGTTCGCGAAGTTGCCCATCTGGCCCCACCTCACGAGCGTCACCGTGTTGCCGTCGCGGCCCACCGAGAACATGTTGATGTCGGAGGCGCCCCACGTGGCGGTGGTGTGGACGCCGTAGACGTGGGCGCCCTCCTCGGCGTTCACCTTTCCGTAGTACTTCTGCTTCGCGGTGATGTCGGGGTACTGCTTCATCACCGACTCCGCGCAGCCGTCGAGGTTCTTGCGCAGCAGGGCGGCGAAGTCCTTGGCCCGCTGCTCGCTGCGCTCGACCACGGTCACCTGGAGGGCGTTGGTGTCGAGGTCGGTCCGGTACGTGCGGTGCACCGAGATCGACGGCAGGGCCTCGCCGACGCACATCGGCAGCGGGTCGGGCTGACCCGCCGTTACCGGCCCGGCGGTCCAGGAGGACGAGGCGTGCGGCGGCAGTTCGCTCGGCGACAGGAAGCGGGGGGTGTCGGCCGCGGCGGCCGGCACGGTGCTCGCGGCGACGCCGGCAGCGGCCAGCGCGGCTCCCAGCACGAGCAGTCCCTTGTTCACGCGCTTGTTGATCTCCATTGTGTTCCCCCATCGGATGCGGTCGGCGTGCTGTACCGGGACCATGTGTGCGTCAGAAACCGCTGCCTTGATCCCACGCTCCATACGACCCGCGACCCCACCCGCTCGTTGCCCTTCGCCACGTCACAGCTCTGTCCCCGGTGTCACCGAACGGCAACAGCGATCCGCCGCCCGGGAGTCACCGCGCGCGCAGCCACGCGTCCAGGGCACGGAAATCCGCATCGAGGAGGCCGTGTCGCGCGTCCACGCGGTGGAGCAGGGCACGCCCCGGATGGTGGAGCGCCACCCAGGCCCGGTCCGCCGCGGTGATCTCGTCGTCGACCCACGCGAAGGCGCGACCTGCCGCGTGCGCGACGAGGGTGCGGGTCTTCCAGTGCAGTCCACCCCGCTCGTCCTCGTCCGTCGGTTCCGGCCAGTCCACCAGCGGCAGTTGCGGCAGTCCGAGCCGCGGGGCGACGTAGGCGTTCGCGTCCGACATCCACGTGGTCGCCCACACCAGCTCGCACGGCAGTGCCAGGAGTCGGGGTCCGAGCCGCGGGTCGGCCCTCGACAGCAAGGGGTTCGCGGCGGCCTCCCGGGGCTCGGCCCCGACGCGGTACGTCGGGTATCCGCCGGGCAGTTCTAGCGGTGTCGCGCCGAACGGTACGAGCGGGCCGTCGACGTCCAGGAAGAGGAGGGGGCGTTGCTGCGGGCTGGTCACGGGGGCACGTTATCTGCCCGGGCCGGCCCCTTCACCGGTGTCGTCCTCCCTGCTCACGGCCCGTCTGTGACCATCGCACGATTCACTCGTTTGACGGAGGTCAGGACGTAACACCTTCAGCCTTCGGAAGGTCCCTCGATCGATGAGCACATCGCAACGGCGCCGGGCCAAGGCGTTCGAGCCCGTGGCCCTCGACCATGCCGAGGCCGTCATCGTCGACCAGTACACCCGACTCGTACGCCTCGCGTACCTCACGCTGCCCGGCAGGCTCAGCCGGCACCGCCGCGTTCTCGCCGCGCATTCTCTGGTACAGCGTGCCCTGCCGGGCTTTCGGGTGCGGCATGCGACGGCCCGGGTTCCGCTGCCGCGTACGGGGAGCGCGGACGGGGGCGGGGGCGGGCCGCGGGGGACGGCGGAGCCCGCCAGGACGGGCACGGCGTACATGACCGCGCGCGTGCTGTGCGCGGCGCTGGCCCACGAGCGGCGGCCGCGCGGGTGGCCGGACCGTCTGCCGCCGCCACGCGAACTGCGCCCGACGCTTCCGGTGGTCTGGGGGCTGCGGCTGTTCCCCCGCGCGGGCGGCACGGACGAGATCGCGCTGGTGCGGGTCCTCTCCGAGCTCTCCGCGCCCGCGCGCGCCGCGTTCGTGCTGTGCAGGCTGGACGGGCTTGCGCACCCCGAGGTCGTGGAGCTGCTCACTGCCGCCGACGTACCCGACCCGGAGGCAGCGCTGCGCGCCGCACGCCGCGTCGAGGAGACGGTCGGCGAGGCGGCGGGCGAGCTGCTGCGCTCGCAGGAGTTCGACGCCTGTTCGGTGCAGACCCGGCCCACCGACCTGCTCCGCCGCCGACGCCGCTTCCGGCTCCTCTGGTGCGCCGCCGGCATCACCGCGATCAGTTGCGCGGCGCTGCTGACGATCGGTCCCGTCCCGGTCCCCGGCGACAAGCCGACACGGCAGACCGGCGGGCGCCCCGCGATCAGCGCCGACGCACTGCTCCGCACCTCCGGGGAGGTGTGGGCCGACACCTCGCGGGTGGACTTCAGCGCCTGGCCGGCCCGCGGCTCCCGCGCCGACGACCGCGCGCTGCTCACCCGCGCCCTCGCCGCCTGGACCGACCCCCCACCCGGCACCCGCGTCGGGGCCGCCCGGGCAACGACCACCGAACCCCCGCCCAGGGCGACCCAGTTGCTGTACGCGGATGTCGTGGACGGCGAGGCGGTCGTCCTGTTCCACGACGGCAGGCGCGTGGTCCGCTACGTGGAACCCGCGTCCCCGACCGAGCCCGCGTCCCTGGATTTCTCGCGCGCCGACGACTCCGACGTGACCACGGCGGCGGCACTCGCCGTCAGCCGCAAGGACGGCAGAGTCCGCTACCTCACCGCTCCCTGGATCACGGAGGCCCGCTCGCGCGATCTGCTGCGCCCCAACTCCCCCGGCCGGCCCCTCGACGTGTCCGGTCAGGGCCTCACCGCGGCCGTCGACGCACCGTCGGCCGCGGCCCCGTGCGACAGCCTGCCCGTGCTCCAACTGCGCTCGTCCGCCCGCATCGTGGAGAAGCACGCCTTCCTCGTCACCGATCTCGGCGACCTCGCTCCCGCACACCTCAGCTACACCCCGCTGCCCGGCACCGGCGCACCCGCCCGCCAGCCGCGCGAGGCCACCAGCGGCACGGCTCTGCGGAGCTGGGCCCGCGGCGCGTGCCGTCTCTCCGAACTGCGCGGGCGCGGCGTGCGGGCCGTCAACCAGTGGGACTTCGCCGATCAGAGGCTGCCGGAGGACGGCGGCCGGGCCGTGTGGTCGTGCACGCGCGCCTCGACCTGGCGCGGGCCGGGGAGCGTCCTGCTCCAGTTCCGTACGCCCGCCGAGTCCGCGACGGCCCCGGCGAAGGTCGTCGGGCGGGCCCGCTCGACGGCCGCGTGCAGCCGCTTCGGCCAGCATGTCGTGGCGAGTACGCGGTGGACGGCGGGCTCCGGGCACCGGTACCTCCTGGCCGCCGGCAGCCGCGACGTCACCCGGATCACGGTCACCGGGGAGGCCGACGCGGAGCGGCGCGGTCGCACCCTGGCCGTCCGGGCTCCCGAGGACGCCCGTGTGACGGTGCGGGCACGTCTGGCGGACGGCGAGGGGCTGGCCGAGGTCGGCGCCAGTACGAACGCGCACGGCCCGCGGCACGACCCGGTACGTGACCGGGGGTCGGCCACTTCGGGTGGCGGACGTCGATGACGTAGTCGTGCGCGTGCCGCCAGCCGTGGGGGCCCGCGTGCGCGTCGGCGAGGTGGGGGTCGTCGGCGGGGAGGGCGGTGTGCAGGTGGGTGAGGCGGGCCGGGTCGTGGGTCGGCCAGAGCAGCGCGGCCGCGGTCGCGGCGACGAGTGCGAGGCCGGTGAGCGTCGCCGCCGCCGCGGTCATCCCCGCGACGGCGGCCAGCCACCCCGCGAGGGGGTAGGTGAGCAGCCAGCAGCCGTGGCTGAGCGCGAACTGGGCGGCGAACGCGGCCGGCAGATCCGCGGGCGCCGCGGAGCGGCGGATCAGCCCGCCGGCCGGTGTCAGGACCGTGGACGAGCCCGCGCCGAGGAGCGCCCAGACGGCCAGCAGCCCGCCCCAGGACCGGATGCCGTGCCCGAGGCCCGCTGTGAGGGCGGCGAGGGCGGCGCCGAGCAGGAACCCGGCGGGCAGCATGACCCCTCGGTCACCGAAGCGCTCCAGTGCCCGCGGCAGGAGCAGAGCGGCCACCATCGAACCGGCCCCGAACGCGCCCAGGGCCAGCGACACTTCGCCCGCCCCGAGACGCAGATGCTCCCTGACGAGCACCACCGTGTTGACGATGACCATGGCTCCGGCGGCCGCCGCGACGAGGTCCAGCGCGAGCAGGGCGCGCAGCCGGGGCGTGGCCCAGTGGAGACGGATGCCGAACGTCGCCCGTCCGTGGACGCCGCCGTCGCGCTCGACCGGGCGCGGCGCGGGCAGCGCCACCGACACGACCAGGGCCGCTGAGGCGAGGAAGCCGAGCGCCGTACCGGTGAACAGCCAGCTGTAGGTGACCGTCGCGAGCAGCGCGGCGGCCAGGACCGGACTGAGCAGGCTCTCGAGTTCGTAAGCCAGCCGCGAGAGCGACAGGGCGCGCAGGTAGTCGCGCTCGGAGGGCAGGATTTCGGGGATGGTCGCCTGGAAGGTGGGGGTGAACGCGGCCGATGCGGCTTGGAGCAGGAAGATGAGGACGTACACCTGCCACACCTGGTTGACGAACGGCAGGACGAGCGCGGTTCCGGCCCGGACGCCGTCCATCGTCACCAGCAGGGTGCGGCGCGGCACGCGGTCGGCGAAGGCGCTGATCAAAGGGGCGAGGCCTGCGTAGGCCACCATTTTGATGGCCAGTGCGGTGCCGAGGACGGCGGAGGCGTCGGCTCCGGCGAGGTCGTACGCCAGGAGGCTCAGGGCCACGGTGGCGAGGCCGGTGCCCGTGAGGGCGACGACTTGGGCGATGAACAGGCGGCGATAGGTGCGGTTCCGCAGCACTGAGCGCATGGCGGTGTCCCCTGGGTCGACGGCCCGGACACCTTCAGAGTAGACGACGTGTGCGCAGATGCGCACATGTCGACGGGAAGAATTACGCGTGCCAGGGCGCGCCGGTGACCTGGTGGTCGGCGTGGCTCAGCGCTTCGGTGACCAGGCGTCGGAGATGGCCGTCGCGCAGCGAATACACCATCCGGCGCCCGTCCTTGCGGGCCTGGACCAGGCCCGCGAGCCGCAGTTTGGCCAGATGCTGACTGACGGCGGGCCGGGCCGCCTCGCTCTCGGAGGCCAGCTCGGTCACGTCGGCCTCTCCCCCGGCCAGCAGCCACAGCAGGTGCAGGCGGGTGGGGTCGGCGAGCAGCGCGAACACGGTCGTGACGGTCTCCAACTGCTCCCTGCCTGGGCTCCGTTGGTGCCCATGATGTGCAGGTGAGGTCTCCGTGCGCTCCGGCATGGGTCCATCGTAGGGCCGTACGCCCCGGCGGCACCGGAATGGTCTCGCTGTTCCGGTGCCGCGTTCTGGGACGTCAGCCCCGCAGACGGGCCCAGGTCCTGGACCCCACGATGCCGTCGTCCTCGAGGTTCCAGGTGCGCTGGAACTTCTTCACGGCCTTGAGGGTGTCGCCCCCGAACTTTCCGTCGACTCCGTAGCGGCCGATGTTGTACCCCCGGTACTGGAGGATCGCCTGGATCTCCTTGACCTTGTTGCCGCGGTCGCCGTAGTCGGTGTACGTGTTGTTGACGTCGTAGCCGCAGTAGTAGCCGAAGTTCGAGTAGTAGGCGCAGGCGGCCAGGGCGGTGGACGGTGCGGCCTTCGTGGTGGCGGCCGTCGTGGCTGCCGACGGGGTCGCGGCCGATGCGGTGGCGGCGACTCCGGCGACCGCCGTCCCGGCGAGGAGGCCCGCGGCCAGCAGGGTCGCGGCAGTGCGGTGGATGGGCATGTGAGCTCCCTGGTGAGGGGGCGGCCTCGGGGCCGCCTCGGATGGGAATGCCCGGGCACTGTCCACGCTAGGAAGACGGCCGCCGGGATACGTCAACCGGCGGTGTGATTCCTGCCTGCACCCGTGGTTTGCGGGACTGCCCTCACGGTGTGCGGCGGGTCAACCCTCGCGGTAGCGCGAGGCGCGTCCCTCCATCGTGCGCGGTACGGCGTACCGGTTCAGGCCTTCGGCTCCGGCGTCCCGGGGGCGGTGGCGGGCGCCGGGACCGTGGCAGATGCGACGCGGTCGGTCGTGGGGCGTACGGGGATGAGCGCGGCGACGACCGCGGCCGTCAGGCCCACGCCGCAGCCGATCGCCATGGCGACGCGGAAGCCGTTCTCGGAGGGCAGCGCGTAGCCGCCGAAGTCCGTGGTCAGCCGGGCCAGGACGACTCCGATGACGGCCGCCGAGACGGAGCTGCCGATCGAGCGCATCAGGGTGTTGAAGCTGTTGGCCGACGCGGTCTCCGACGGGGGGACGGCGCCCATGATGAGGGCGGGCATCGCGCCGTAGGCGAAGCCGACTCCCGTGTTGCAGACGATCGTCACGATCAGCAGGCTCCAGGTGGAACCGGAACTGATCAGGGGCAGGGCGAGGCCGTAGCCCGCGGCGATGACGAGACTCCCCACGGACAGGGTGACCTTGGGGCCACGAGCGGCGGACAGCTTGGCGCCCAGTGGTGACATGGCCATCATCATGAGTCCGGCCGGAGCCATCCACAGGCCCATGGCGACCATCGACTGGCCGAGGCCGTATCCGGTGGCCTCGGGGAGCTGGAGCAGCTGCGGTACGACCAACGACTGCGCGTACATGGAGAATCCGACCAGGACCGAGGCCGCGTTCGTCATCAGGACCTGGGGGCGGGCGGTCACCCGCAGGTCGACCAGCGGGTCGGTCAGGCGTAGTTCCCGCCAGGCCCAGACGAGCAGCGTGACGACGGCGCCGGCGAACAGGCCCAGCGTGGTGGCGCTCCCCCAGCCCCAGTCGGCACCCTTGGAGACGCCGAGCAGCAAGCAGATCAGTCCGGCTCCCAGGCCGACGGCGCCGAGCCCGTCGAAGCCGCCGCGGGCGGCGTTCTGCCGTTCGGCGGGTACGAGGACCAGGATCAGGGCGCCGACGGCGAGGGCCAGACCCGCGACGACCCAGAACAGCACGCGCCAGCTGGCGTTCTCGGCGATCGCGGCGGCGAGCGGAAGGCCGAGCGCGCCACCGACGCCCATGGAGGCGCTCATGATGGCGATGGCCGAGCCGAGGCGCTCGGCGGGCACCACGTCGCGCAGCAGGCTGATGCCGAGCGGTACGACGCCCATGCCCATGCCCTGCAGTCCGCGACCGGCGATCATCGGCACGACGGACGAGGACACGGCGCACACGACGGAGCCCGCGAACAGCGGTACGAGAGAGGCGAGCAGCATACGGCGCTTGCCGAACATGTCGCCGAGTCGGCCCGCGACGGGGGTCGCCACGGCGGCGGCCAGCAGGGTCGCCGTGATGACCCACGAGGCGTTGGACGCGGAGGTGTCGAGCAGGTCGGGGAGTTCCGCGATCAGCGGTACGACCAAGGTCTGCGTGATCGCGGCCACGATGCCCGCGAAGGCGAGGATGCCGATCACCGCGCCCGGCCGGGTCGCGGGTTGCGCACTGTCCACGGGTGCTCCCTGTTGTCGCCGGCAGATGCCGTCTGTTGCCGTAGGTCGACGTGCCGTGGCACGACACCACGGAGACGATGTGCACCGTACACGAGATATGCATGATGCATACCCTGTGCGCCATGCACACCATGTGCAACATGCACACAATCCGTGGTATATCTGCTCGCATGGACAAGCCGCTGGACCAGATCGAGTTCGAAACGATGCTCCTCGGCCGCCACATGAGCCTGCTGACCTCGAGGGGCGGCGGGCGGCTCGACCGCAGCGCCTACATCATCCTCAACCGGATCCGCGCCCAAGGCCCCATGTCCATCAGCCAGTTGCGGGACGCGTTCGGCCTCGACACCTCCACACTGAACCGGCAGACCGCCGCGATGCTGCGCGCGGACGTCGTCGAGCGCATCCCCGACCCGGAGGGCGGCATCGCCCGCAAGTTCGCCATCACCGAGGAGGGCGAGCGCCGTCTGGACGACGACAGGGCCGAGAACGTCACGGGGCTCGGCAAGGTCCTGGCCCACTGGTCGCCCGAGGAGGCTGCGCAGCTCGCGGACTGTCTCGCCCGCCTCAACCGTGACATCGAACGGCTCGACGGCCGTCCCTGGCCGCGCGACCGGATCGAGGCCCACCCGGCGAAGCCACGCCGGCAACAACCGGACGGCTGACCGTCAGCGGTGCCGGGCGATCAGCATGCGTGCCATGTCCTTGGACCTCAGGGCCGCGTCGCGGTCGCCCTCCGCCGCCGAGATGATCGACCCCTTCATCAGGATGTGCCAGGACCGGGCGAACCCGTCGGAGTCGCGCAGCCCCGCTTCCTCGGCCATGCCGCGCACGTGGGAGCGGATGTTCTCCAGGTACTCGATGCTCGCCCGTCCCAGTGGATGCTTCCAGCCCATCTCCAGCAGTACGTTGATGAACGTACAGGCGTCGAAGTCGTCGCCCCGGAACCACTCGTCGAAGACGTCGAAAATGGCCAGCAGCCTGCCTTCCGGGGTTCGGCCGCGGCTGCGGGCACCCGCGACGACCCTCCCCAGGGTCCACTGCCGCTCCCTGCGGGCCAGGAACGCCAGGACGAGCTGGTCCTTCGAAGGAAAGTGCCGGTAGAGGGTCGCCTTGGCGACTCCCGAACGCGCGATGACCTCCTCGATGCCGACATCACGGATGCCGCGCTGCGAGAAGAGCTCGTACGCGGTCCTCAGTATCCGTTCGCGAGGCGCCAACTGATCCGCCGCGGACGGCGATCGTCTGTCCATCACCGTCCAGAATAGTCCTGGACACGGGCGCCGCCCGCTGCCATGGTCGAGGCATAGACACACGAGACAGACCGGTCTTTCTGGTCCCTGGCGATCACGGCTTTCCGCCCCACTCACCACAGGCCCCCATCACCACCCCAGGTCCCGGTGTGCTCACCAACCGGCAGGGCAGCCGACGCGGGAGATTCCGGCCACCTGCCCGCCACCGGGAGCCGCCCCGACGGGTGGGGCCGCACGCTCCCTGGCGCGCCCCTCCCGCCAGGTGAAGCCGCCCCACCCGTCGGACGCGCAGACACAGTCCCTTCGGCCGCGGAACACGGCCCCCGCGGCTGCCGCGCGAGGGGTCCCTCGGCGCCTGCTGAAACCGCCGTGCAACCACGCTGAATGCGCCCTCGCCCACCCTCTGTCGCATGACGACACGAACCGGATACGAAGCGGCGGAAGCCGCCACGACCGCACCCGCCGGCGGGCATCCACCCGCACTCGCCATCGCCGCGCACGGACTGCGTAAGGCCTACGGCGACAAGACCGTCCTCGACGGTGTCGACCTCGCCGTGCCGGGCGGGACCGTCTTCTCCCTGCTCGGGCCGAACGGAGCCGGGAAGACCACCGCCGTCAAGATCCTCTCCACCCTCGTCTCCCCCGGGCCGGGTTCCGGCGCGATCCGGGTCGGTGGGTTCGACCTCGTACGCGAACCGCAGGCGGTCCGCGCCGCGATCGGCGTCACCGGGCAGTTCAGCGCGGTCGACGGCCTGCTGACCGGGGAGGAGAACATGCGGCTCATGGCGGATCTGCAGCACCTGCCGCACCGCGAGGGCCGTCGCGTCGCCGGGGAGTTGCTGGAGCGGTTCGACCTCGTGGAGGCGGCCAAGAAGCCTGCCATCGGCTACTCCGGCGGCATGCGGCGGCGGCTCGACATCGCCATGACGCTGGTCGGCAAGCCGCGGATCATCTTCCTCGACGAGCCGACCACCGGCCTCGATCCGCGCTCACGGCACACCATGTGGGGAGTGGTCAGGGAGCTGGTCGCCGAGGGCGTCACCGTCTTTCTCACCACGCAGTATCTGGAAGAGGCCGACCAACTCGCCGACCGTATCGCCGTCCTGCACCACGGGAGGATCGCCGCCGAGGGCAGCGCCGACGCGTTGAAGCGGCTCGTGCCGGGCGGCCACGTGCGGGTGCGGTTCGACGATCCGGGCGCGTACCGGTCGGCCGCCGCCACCCTGCACGAGGCCGACACCGACGACGAGGCGCTGTCGCTGCGGGTCCCCTGCGACGGCAGTCAGCGTCAGCTTCGCGCCCTCCTCGACCGGCTGGACGCGGCGGGTGCGGAAGCGGACCGGCTGACCGTGCACACCCCCGACCTGGACGACGTGTTCTTCGCTCTCACCGGCGACGACGCCGCACCGTCCGCGTCCGCCGACTCCGAGGAGACCCCGCGGTGAGTGCCCTCTCCCTCGCCCTGCGCGACTCGTCCACCATGCTGCGCCGCAACCTCCTGCACGTACAGCGCTATCCGTCCCTCACCCTGAACGTCCTGCTCACACCGGTCGTCCTGCTGCTCCTCTTCGTCTACATCTTCGGCGACGTGATGAGCGCGGGCATGGCCGGCGGCGGCGCCGACCGCTCCGCGTACGTCGACTATCTGGTCCCGGGCATCCTGCTGATGACCATCGGCGGCACCCTCGTCGGAACCGCGGTGTCCGTCTCGATGGACATGACCGAGGGCATCATCGCCCGCTTCCGCACGATGGCGATCCACCGCGGCTCGGTGCTCGTCGGACATGTCGTCAGCAGCGTGTTGCAGTCGGTGGCCAGTGTGGTCCTCGTCGGGGCCGTCGCCGTGGGCATCGGCTTCCGGTCCAGGGATGCCACGGCCGTGGAGTGGCTTGCCGCGTTCGGGCTCCTGTCGCTCGTCGCCTTCGCGCTCACCTGGCTCGCCGTCGGCGTGGGGATGGTCAGCCCGAACGCCGAGGCGGCGGGCAACAACGCGGTCCCGCTGATCATCCTGCCGTTCCTGTCCAGTGCCTTCGTACCGGTCGAGGCGATGCCGGGCTGGTTCCAGCCGGTCGCCGAGTACCAGCCGTTCACACCCGCCATCGAGACGCTGCGCGGCCTGCTGCTCGGGAGCGGGATCGGCGGCGACGGCTGGCTCAGCGTCGCCTGGTGCCTGGGCCTTGCGGTGTTCGGCTACTTCTGGTCGACGTCCCTGTTCCATCGCGACCCGAGATGAGCACGAGCGCACGGGCTGCCCCGCGCAGGTCGTCGCGCCCCAGGGCGGCGTACGTCGACACCGCGTCGGCGTACGCCGCCCTGTCGGCGTCCTCGGCCTCCTGCCGGGCGCGGTCCGCCGACATCGTCGGCTGGAACTCGCGCAGTACCCGCATCCGTTCGGCCAGCGCGACCATCCGTACGGCGGAGACAGTGTCGGCCGCAGGTCCGGACGCGAGCCCCGCCATACCGAGCGCGTGCAGCACCGTCCCCACCACCGGAAGCTCCGTGACCGGGTGCGAGGCGTCGGACAGGAGTGCGCGGAGCCGGTCGACCGGCTCCGCGACCGGTTCGAGCCGGCCCGCGCGCGCGTGCGCCGTCACCGCCGCCGACTGGACGACCAGCGCCCACGGGTCGCGCCAGGGGTCTCCGCCGTACAACGGCTGCGCCTCGGGCAACCGCTCCACGGCGCGCCGCCAGAGAGCGAGGCCGGTTTCCGTCCGTCCGCGGGCGAGCGCGATCTCCGCGCGTGTGCCGAGGTCGGGACTGTAGAAGGCGTCCTGCTGCGGAAGGTCGTCGTCCGCCGCCCGGTGCAGCCAGTACTCGGCCTCGTCGGGGTCGCCGCGTTGCAGGCAGGCGAGGGCGAGTCCCTGCCGTATGCCCACGTAGTCGTGCTCGCCGCCGAGCCGCGGCAGCACGTCGAGTACGGCTTTGAGGTGCTCGTAGGCGACCTCGCCCCGCCCCGTCTGCAGGCACAGCTCGCTCAGCCGGGCGTGGCCCATCACCCGCAGGGTCGGGCTGTCTACCTGCGCCAGTGCGGCGATCATCCGGTGCGCCGAGGCGAGCGCGCGGTCGTGGTCGTGCTCGTACTTCCACACGTACGTGGCGACGCACTCGGCCACAGCGACGAGCAACGGCTGTTCGCTCGCGCGGAGTTCGTGCAGCACCGTGTAGTCGGGAGGGCGCATGTCGGGAATGGTGCCGAGCACCAGCGCGGTGGCGCGGAGCAGTGTGTCCGGTGGGGCCGGGGGCAGTCGGCGCAGGGTGACCAGCTGCCGTACCGCGTGCGGGCCGCAGTCCATGAACAGGCTCGCCGTGCACAACGTCGCGGCGGCGCGCGCGACTTCGACGTACTCGGGTTCGGGGTGGTAGTGCGACAGCGGCGGGCCGGTTTCGGCGGCGAGGGCGACGAGGCGCGCGTAGTTCAGGTCGGTCGACCACAGGGCGGCGAGTACGGCGGTGAGGGCCGCGGTCGTGGGGCCGTCCGCGCGGGCCAGCGCGTACCGCAGGGCGAGGACGAGGTTGTCCTGCTCGGGCTTGATGTGCTCCCGGGCGGCGTTGGGGTCATTGGAATCGATGGGGCTCGTGGGGCCTCCGCAGACTGCTGGGCCGACGAGCCCGGCGTGGTTCGCGACCCCGAACTCCCGCGCCCACGCGAGGAACCGGTCCACGGCCATCTCCTCCTCGCCCGCCTCCTCCCTCCGTGCCGCGCTGAACTCCCGTACGGTCTCCAGCATGCGGAACCGCACGCCGACGGGCGTGTCGGCGACGGTGAGCAGCGACTGGTCGGACACCTGCTCCAGCAGCGACAGCGCCTCCTCGCCGAGCACCCGCTCCGCCGCCTCGCCGGAGAAGCCGCCGGGGAACACGGAGAGCGTGCGCAGCGCGGCCCTGGCCTCGGTGGTGAGCAGGTTCCAGCTCCACTCGACGACCGCGTGCAGCGTGCGGTGCCGCTCCGGTACGTCCCGCGCCCCGCCCCGCAGCAGCGCGAACCGGTCGCCGAGGCGGCGGGCGATCTGCGGCACCGACAGCACCCTGACCCGTGCGGCGGCCAGCTCCACGGCGAGGGGCAGACCGTCGAGGTGGCGGCAGAGCTCGGCCACGGCGTCCGGCGGCAGCTCCACGTTGGGGCGGGCGGCTTCGGCACGCTGGGCGAACAGTGCGGCCGAGGTGTCGGGGCCGAGCGCCGGCAGGGCGTACAGCGCCTCCGACGTGAGGTCCAGCGGGGCGCGGCTGGTGGCGAGCACTCGTAGATCTTTGGAGGTCGACACGAGGGTTCGTACGAGGTCGGCGGCGCCCCGGACGACCTGTTCGCAGTTGTCGAGGATCAGGAGGGCGGGGCCGGTTCCGAGCGCGGCGCGGATGCCGGCCGTCGGGTCGGCCGGGGCGTGGCCGCCGATGCCGCCGGGCCGCCCCTCCCCCACACCGAGCGCGGCGGCCACCTCCGCCGCCACGTCGCTGTCCGCGGTGAGGCCGGCGAGCGGCACGACATGCACGACGCGCTGTTCGGCGCGGCGGCCGACGGCGTGCGCGAGCCGGGTCTTGCCGAGACCACCGGTGCCGACGACGGTGACGACGCGCGCGGTGCGCAGCAGTCTCAGCACCTCGGTGATGTCCATGTCCCTGCCGAGGAGTTGGTTCGGCTCGTGGAGCACGCCGTGGCGGACGACCGGCGTCCCGCCGCGCAGCAGCTCCTGTTGCAGGGTCCTGAGTCCGGTGCCCGGCTCCGTGCCGAGCTCGTCGCGCAGCTGACGCCGGTACGTCTCGTACCGCGTCAGTGCGGCGGACGGCCCCGCCGTCGCCGCCTCACCGCGGAGGAGTTCGGCGAGCGCTTCTTCGTCACGCGGATGCCGGGCGGCGGCAGCGGCGAGCGGTGCGGCCGCCTCTGTGTGCCGCCCGAGGCGGGCGAGGGCGAGTGCCCGGGCGCGTTCGAGGGTGTCGCGGGCGGCGGCGCGTTCGGTGCGCAGTGTGGCCACGAGGGCGTCGGCGGTGCCGGTTCCGCCGGGGGCGTTCTCGGGGGCGCCCTCCCACAGGGCGAGGCCGGCTTCGGCCGCCGCCAGCGATCCCGCGTGGTCCCCCGCCCTGGCCCGGTCCGCGCTCGCGGTGGCGTGCAGGAGCAGGGCGGAGCTGTCGACCTGGTCCTCGGCGAGTGCGAGCCGGTACCCGGTCGGCGTGGTGGCGATGATGTCGGCGCCGAGCTGGGCCCGTGCCCTGGACACGAGGACCTGTACCGCTTTTTCCGGCCGGTCGGGCAGCTTGTCCGGCCACAGGCCCGCCACGAGCCGCTCCACGCTGCAGCCGGTGCGCAAGTCGTCGGCCAGCAGGGCGAGGAGGCCGCGGAGCCGGGGTGCGGTGATCTCCTGGCCGCGGTGGGCGACCCGCGCCAGCAGGGTCAGGTCGATGGTCACCCGGTTCCTTCCGTGAGCTCTCAGAGCCTGTCTCCCCTGCTCGAGCGGAGCCGAGAGCTTGGGGGAGTGCGTGCCGGGCGCCGGGGCGCAGGCGGGGGTTCAATGACAGGCTCTCACCCTCAGAGGGTGTGCACTGGGGGCTGACGGCGCCGCGCCTCCGGGGAAGACGCCGTTCACCGAACTCCGGCAGCGGTACGCCGCGGGTGAGCGAGTCTTCGGCGATTCCAACGGCTTCGGCAACGCGTGGCGCGCATCACGGCTCTCGGTGGCTTTTCAGTGGCTGGGGACGCCCTCGCCCTCCAGCTCCCTCTTGAGGTTGCGCAGGGTCCGGTCGATGTTGCCCACCTGGAACGCGGCGAAGGTCCGGCCTCGCGTGGCGATCCGGTCGAAGGCGTTCGCCACGAAGTCCGGCCAGGAGCGCCGGTCGTCCGTCCAGGTCTCGGTCACGCGCGTCACCGCCCCCGCTGCCTCCGCACCGGCCTCCGCCGAGGCTTCCACCTCCTCGAAGCGGTACTCCCAGGTGGCGATGGGCGCGCTCAGCCGGGGGCGCTTCAGGCCGATCGCGTGCACGCGGAAGGCGAAGCGGCTGCCCGGGTCCGCCGCGGTCACCGTGCAGCGGGTGGTCCAGCGGAACGCTCCGCGCTTGTTGTGCCCGAGGAAGACCAGGCCCGTCGTGGCCGGTTCGTCCGGGCCGGGCACGGTCGCGCCGAGGTTCTCCGGGCTCCAGCGGCCCATCTGCGCGGGCCTGCTGACCTGCGCGTACACCTCCGACGGGGACGCCTGGACCAAGATGCTGCGGGACACGGTGAGCGTGCGGGCCATGGGGAATGCTCCGTTCCTCGGCCCCCGACCTTACCCGCCAGTAGGCCGCACGGGAAGCGCCAGATCATCGCGGGATCCCAGCGGCGGATGCGCCGGTGCCGCCCGTTCCTTCGTCAGCGCCTTGGTGATCCTCCGGGCCAGGAGCGGGTCGGCCGGCAGCGTGTGCGCGGCGAACCAGCGGGCGGCCGACGGGTCGGGGGACGGCTCCACGAACTCGGCGCCCGCGTAGTCGTCGAGCGGCGGATCGTAGATGTATCCGGCGACGACCCCGTGCCGCACCAGACGGTCCACCAGCTGGTCGCGGTCCTGAACCAGCAGCGGTACGCGGAAGAGCGGCGGCGGACGGCCGTCCGCGGGCCGGTTCTGGAGCGCCCGGGTCGCCCAGCCGGTGCCCGCAAGGAGCGACGAGCCCGCCCTGCGCCGCTCGAGGCCGGCGTCGAGCCGGGCGGTGCGCAGCTTCAACTGCCCCCGGACCAGCGCCCCGTGGCGGGATCGGTAGCCGTGCAGGTCGACGCGGACCCATGGATCGTACGCAGCGAGACTCGGCGCCTCGGACGCGCAGCGCGTGAGACGGGGCGCGTGCAGGTCCATGCGGAACGTGTCGCGCTCCAGCAGTCCGAGGCGCTGCAGGGTGCGCCAGACGGGGTGCACGAGGTGCAGGCTCCGCACGGCCGAACGGGCCAGGGGGCGCAGGGTGGTGGACAGGTCGGCGCGGAGGCTGCGCGGCAGCAGGAGCTCGTCGCGCAGCCGTTCCAGCCTGCGGCAGGCCCCCTCGTCCTCGACGGCGAGGAAGCCGCCCGCCGTCGCCGCCACGTGTTTGGAGAGGCTGAACGCCGCCGCCGTCCCGAACGTTCCGATCGGCCGCCCGTCCACGTGCGTGCCGATCGCGTGGGCGGCGTCCTCGAAGAGCGGTATGCCCAACTGGGCGCAGCGGCGGCGGAGTTCGACGACACGGTCGGGGATGCCGTACAGGTTGGTGGTGAGGACGGCGTCCACGTTCCGCCACGTCCGTTCCGGCACGGCCGCCGGGTCGATGTTGCCGTCCCACACGGAGACCGGGGCCTGCACCGGGCGCAGTCCCGCCGCGAGGACCACGAAGAGGATCACGTCGTCGTTCACCGGCGACATCAGGACGCGCGCGCCGGGTCTGCACCAGTGCCGCAGCGCCAGATAGAGCGCGAGGCGTGCCGAGGGTGTGTAGACGCAGGGGCGTCCCAGCCGCCTCGCCATCGTCGTGGCGAGCCCCGATCCGTACGGCATCCTCACCTCTTCCGTACCGCTCCAGTACCGCTTCCGTCCCTCTTCCTTCCGCGCCGCTCCTGCGTCTCTTCCGTACGGCTCTCGTGCGGCTCCCGTGCCCGTCCCGCGCATCTGCCTTACCGAGACCGAGGCGCCCTCAGCGCCCGGAACCCGGACGCGACGTGCGCATCGTGCCGACGGTCTTCAGGAGCCGGTCGGCCGGCTCCCTGAGCCGGGGGTGGGCAAGGACGGTGTTCCGAAGCCCTCGCACCGGTCTGCGCCACAGCCGGTGCGCCGCCGCCACCGGGTGGGGGCGGATCGCGAACCCTTCTCCGACGCGCAGTTCACGGGTCTTGAGCCAGTCCTTGTACTCCTTGTCGCCCCGGCCCATGTCCATGATCCGCACCCCGTCCCGGCCCGCGGCCTCCGCCATCCGCAGATGCATGATGAGCCCCGGCGAGTAGTAGCTGAGCTCGGGGTCGTACGCGGTGAACCAGGCGGCGGACACGGTGCGCGACGCCGGCCCGAAGTGCGCGGCGACCGGCCGGTCACCCGCGTACACCACGGAGAGCGTGCCGGTGAAGTGGTCCTCGCGGACCTGGAAGAGGTCGTGCACCAGGTCGACTATCCAGGGCCGCGCGAAGCGGTCCATGCGGCCCGTCCTGCGGTACTGGGCGGACTTCCAGCGCATGAGGGTGCGCAGCAGCTCGCGGTCGCGCTCGTCGTGGACGAACCGCATCTCCCCCACGTCGCGGCCGAGGCGGCGCTCCTTCTTCAGCGTCGTCTTGGCCAGGCCCGGGTAGGCGCCGCGCAGCCACTCCGCGTAGCTCTCCTCCTCGCCGACCTTCAGGTCGAGCACCGGGGAGGCGAAGGTGCCGGTGACGTACGCGCCGAATGGTTCCTGCTCCTCGACGAGATGGTCGAACTCGAAGACGGAGAGCCCGCAGGCCCGCAGCAACTGGTGGGTGCTCCAGGTGACTCCGGGCCGGTGGACGAGGGCCTGGCAGTCGGAGAGGCCGAGGCCGATGGCCCGGCCCACGCCGAAGGCGTTGCGCTCGAAGGGCAGGAAGCCAACGGCCTCCCCCTTCTCACGCAACACCGCCACGCGGGTTCCGCCCCGGTGCCGGGCGACACCCATCGCGAACTCCGGTGCCAGGAAGGGGTTGGCGAACCGGGGCGACTCGTCCATCGCCCGGTGCCAGGCTGCGCGCAGCGATGCACTCAGCCCGTCGAGCCGGTGGATCGTGATGTCCATCTCAGGCCGACCGCCCTTCCGCGAGCTGACCGCTCCCCCGCGCCTGCCCTGCGAGGCTCAAAGGTCGCGAAAGCGTACGCATGTGTCAAGAGCGCCGACCGCGAGCGCGCCAACGGGGCCCGGGCCGGCGCCGCGTCACTCGCAGTACTCCGCGTCGAGGATCGCGCGCATGGACGCGCCGTCCCAGTCGGCGTTGTAGCTGTAGGACAGTTGGTGCCGGCCGTCCTCCGTGCTGAAGGCCATGGAGAGCCAGCCGACCATGCCGCCGCCGTGGCCCCAGAGCGTGGTGCCGCAGCTGGTCCTGATCTGTGAGAGGCCGAGGCCGTAGGACATGCCCGGTGCGTCGGGCACGGCGACGGTGGTCTTCATCGCCTTGAGCTGCTTCGGCGGCAGGAGTTCGCCTCGCAGCAGCGCGTGGTAGAAGCGGTTGAGGTCACCGGTGGTGGAGACGATGTCGCCGTCGGCCCAGCCCTGCGAGCCGTTCATCTCGGTGATGTCGTCGATCCGGTCGGGGTCGGACGGGAAGAGTTTGGAGTAGCCGCGGCTGCTGGGCCCGGGCAGGTGGATGCTGTTGCCGGGGTTCTTGGTGGCCTTGAGCTTCAGGGGCTTGATGATGCGGTCGCGGACCTCGGCCTCGTACGTCCTGCCGCCGGTCTTCTCGATGATCAGCCCGGCCAGGATGTAGTTGGTGTTGGAGTACGAGTGCTTGGCGCCGGGCTCGAACAACGGCTTGTGGGAGAGGGCCACGGCCACGTGCTTCTCGGGCGGCAGGGTGTCGTACCGGTGCGTGAGGTAGCCGTCGCCTTGCAGATACGTCCTGCTGTACTCCTCGTCGGCGAGGTAGTCGAACAGCCCGCTGGTGTGGTTGAGGAGCTGTCTCACGGTGATGGCGCGGCCGTCGTTCCCGTTGCCGCGCACCATCCCGGGGAGGTGACGTTCGACGGTGTCGTCGAGGTCGAGCTCTCCCTCCGCCTCCATCTGGAGGAGCACGGTCGCCACGAACGACTTGGTGATGCTGCCGACGCGGAACCGGTCGTTCTTGCCGCGCGGCGCACCCGATTCGAGATCGCCCACACCGGCCGCCGACGACCAGACGCCGTGCGCGTCGCGTGCCTGTGCCGCGATACCGGGGGTGCCGGCGCGCACGACCGCGTCCATGGCGCGCCGGGTGGCCCGGTGGTGCTTGTCCCCGAAGGCCCGGGCCGCCTCGGTCCCGGCCGACTGGGTCCGGCCCGCCTCTGCCCGTCCTGAATAGGTCCGTCCTGAATCGGTCCGTCCTGAATCGGCTCGGGCCGGGGTCACGAACGCGGTCGCCGCGATCGCGGCCGCGACGATGCCCACCATGCCGGTCTTCGTGCGCTTGTGTAACGCCATGCCTCACTCCTCGCAGGTGTCACAGGTATCAGCGGGAGCTCTGTCGCCCCCGTGGCAAGACCACGGCCCGGTGCCGGGGGTTGAGCGGGCGGGGCTGATCGGCGCGTGGCGGACGCTCAGTCCTGACCCACGGTGTACCGGTCCTTGACCTTCACCTCGGCGACCGACCGCCCCTCGGGGAAGACGCTCCGCCAGTCACCGATCACATGAAGCTCGTCGGTACCCATCGCGCGTACGACGGTGAGCCCCTCGTCATACGCCCTGTAGGCCTTCATCCAGAGGTTGGAGAACGCCTGCGAACGGATCAGGTGCATCCAGTCCGGGCGGTAGAGCTCGCGGTTGTAGTTCGACTCCCCCATCGTGGCGACGAACTTGGAGTACATCGCCTTCACGTACTCCAGCGTCACCTCGTCGTCCTCGCCGATCGCCCGGTCCCGGGCGTCCTTGAGGGCGACGCGGAACTTCTCCAGGAGCCCCTCGGTCGCGCCCGAGGTGTACGACTCGTGGATCGTGGGCGGGTCGCACAGCCCGTACTTCGGCGACGACAGACGCAGGAGCAGGCGCAGCGTGGGCTCGGTGATCCAGAGCGGCCCCGGCTCGTCGCGGTTCCCGATCGGGTTCGGCAGCACGCCTTCGTGCTCCCAGGCGGGGGGCGTGACGAGGTGGACGCCCGCGCGGCGCCGGTCGTGGCCGAAGCCCGTGGAGTGCTCGAGCTGGCCGATCGGAAGGTGCGTCTTGAGCGCGGAGAGATACGCGCCGTTGATGTCGAGGGCCGTCACCTCGTGTGTGCCCAGCGGCAGTTCGGGGCGGGTCCACTTGGGGCGGGCCTCCCAGATCTGGTCCGGGCCGCGCGAGGTCTGCTTGCGGAGGATGTCGGGGATCCAGGGGTGCGCCACGATGTCGTAGCGGCCGCCCTTGCGGGTCTCGTCCAGCAGGGCCATCGCGTCGGGGATGGCCCGCTTCACGAGGGCGGCGGTGGCGGCTTCCACGTCACCCTCGTGCGTGGCGAGCGCGTCCTTCACGGCACGGCTGATGGCGTCGGGGGTGTTCGGGGTCTCGGCCGCGGTGATCGTGGCGCGGCGGCCTTTGGGGGCGAGCTTTACGGGGGGAGGGGCTGGGGCGGGTGCCGGGGCGGATGCGGGTGCGGGTGCCGGTGGCACCGGTGTGGCTACGGATGCCGGTCCGGCGTCGGCGGTGCCGCACTCGGCGGGGTCCAAGTGTTGCGTGAAGCCTTCGATCCGGTCGACCGCGGGCTGCCCGCACAGGACGCACGGCTCGGGTTCGGGCGCGCGGTCCGGTTCCGGCTCCGGGACTGGCTGCGGCTCCGGGACTGGCTGCGGCTCCGGCTCCGGCTCCGGCTCCGGGTTGAGCCTCGTGCGGGCCGACTCCAGGAAGTACGCGTACTTCTCACGTACCACTCCCGTCGGCTCCCGTCCCGACTCCCAGCCGCCGACCGTGGTCGGGCTGACACCGATGGCGCGCGCCACCTGGGCCTGGGACAGGTTGAGGGCGTCGCGCAGTGCGCGGCGTTCCTCGGCGGGGGGCAGCTCCGCCTCGGGTCCGGACGCGGCCAGGAGCGCGTCGATCGCGTCGAAGTCGCTCACCGCCGGGCCTCCTTCGGCTCATCGGCCGCGGTACGGCGTTTCGGCACGGTGCGGCGGCGGCCGGTGGGGAGTGCGTCGCACGCGCGCGTGGGGCCGGCCAGGAGGTCGAGTACGTCGATGCCGTAGTGCGCGGCGATCGCGTCGCAGTCGTCCAGACTCCAGGCGGCGATACCGGACTGACGACGCGACACCTGCGTCTGGTCGACCGCCAGCACGGCGGCGATGCTCGCCTGCGTGTCGCCGGTGAGCCGCATCAGCGCGGCCACGGCAGCCCGCAGTCGCTCGCTGGAAGACATCCCCATGCTCGCAGCCTATCCAAGCGTGCGCGGTATTCGCACACGGCACGCGGAATACGCATTGCCGGAGGTCAACACGCCAGCACGCCAGCACGCCGGTGCGTCAGCACTTCAGCATGTCGGCACGCTTGGTTTCGCCAGATGAAGACCTGCGCGCTCGGGCCGCCTTCGGAGAACCGGCCCGAGGCGGAGGCTTCCCGTAACAGTGTCCTGAGCCGCCCCCTGCGGACAGGGTGTCGTCCCGCTCCCGACCAGCCGCCATGCCCGCTCGCCAGCTCTCCCACGTCGTATCGCGCTCCCCCGTCGCTCGGGGGCCGCACTCAGAACGTACTCTTTTCGCTCATCCGGATCTTTGCCCGCAAGGTGCCATCAAGGTGCCCGCAAGAGGAGTCTCATCAGTGGAGTTTCGGCTGCTCGGAGCGGTTTCCGTCGCCACTGAGGTCGGCGTGCTGCCCCTCGGCCCCGCAAAGCGGCGCAGCCTGCTCGCCGCCCTGCTGCTCAGGCCGAACCATCCGGTCCCGGTCGACCAGCTCACCGCCGCGCTGTGGGACCACGAACCGCCCGCGCGGGCACGCGGTGTCATCCAGGGCCATGTGTCGCGGCTGCGGGTCCTGCTCAACAGCGCGGACGCCGACATGTTCGGCGTCGAACTGCTCACCCAGGGCACCGCGTACGTCCTGCGGATGCCGGAGTCCCTGCTGGACGCCCACCGCTTCGAGGAACTGGTGACGCTTGCCCGCAGCCAGCGGGCGCCCGACGACGCGGTGGCGATGTACCAGGAGGCGCTGTCACTGTGGCAGGGGCCCGCGTTGACCGGCGCCTATCCGAGTCAGCCGCTTCAGGCCGCCGCGCAGGCGCTGGAGGAACTCCGCCTCGCCTCCGTGGAGTCGCTGGCGACGGCGTACTCGGGGATGGGAGAGCACGCCCGCGCCGCCGCGGTCCTGCGTGCGGAGACGAGCGTTCACCCGCTGCGCGAGTCGCTGGCCGCCGCGCTCGTGCGGGAGCTGCAACGGGCGGGGCGCCGCTCGGAGGCCCTCGACTGCTTCCACCGCACGCGTCGGCTGCTCGCCGACGAGCTGGGGGTCGACCCGGGCCGGGAGCTGGCCGACGCGTACACCGATGTGCTGCGCGGGGAGGACGCGGCGGGTGGTGCGGCGCGACGGTCCGGCTCGTCCGCGATTCCGGCCTCCGGGTCTACAGCGGCCCCGCCCGCACCCGCGACCGCCCCCCTGCCCTCACCGTCAGGCTCGACCTCACCTTCAGCGTCACCCTCGGTCTCCACCTCAGCCGCACCCCCGAGCGCGGACCTCCAACCGGCAGCCGCCACACTCCCCGTCCCGGCCCCAGCCTCAGTCCCAGTAACAACTCAGGCCCCATCGGCCCCGCCAGTCCCCTCCCCCGCCCCCCTGCCGCCCCCCACAGTCGACCTCCTCCCCCGCATGCCCCGCGGCTTCCACGGTCGCGCCGACGAGCTCACCGCCCTGTCCCGGGCGGCCGCCGGCGAAGCGCCCGTCTGTCTGGTCACCGGACCCGCGGGCGTCGGCAAGACGGCGCTCGTGGCGCACTGGGCGCACCGCAACCGCGAGCAGTTCCCCGGCGGGCTGCTCTACGCCGACCTGCGCGGCTTCAGTGACACGGGTGAGCCGGCCCTCCTCGAAGTGCTACGGGAGTTCCTGCTCGCGCTGGGGGTCGCGCCGCGCCGCGTACCGGAGTCCGCCGGTGGCGCGTCCGCGCTGTTCCGTTCGCTGTGCGCGGACCGCAGGATCCTCGTCGTACTCGACAACGCGCGGGCGTCCGAGCAGGTGAGAGAGCTGCTGCCGGGCGGCGCGGAGTGCGTCACCGTGGTGACGAGCCGGTACCGGCTGCGCGGTCTCATCGCCTCCGACGCGGCCCGGCCGGTCCCCCTGGACGTACTCGAACCGGAGGACAGCACCGCGCTGCTCGCCGCGGTGCTCGGCCAGGAGCGGGTGCTCGCCGAGGAGGTGGCCGCTCGGCGCCTCGCGGAGCTGTGCGGCGGACTGCCGCTCGCCCTGCGGGTCGCGGCCGCCCGGCTGGCGGACCAGCCCGACTGGCCGTTGAGCTCGATGAGCGCCGAACTGTCCGACGAGTCACGCCGATTGAGCCTCCTGGACGTGGAGGACACCGGTGTCCGCGCCGCGCTGCGGCTGACGGTGCGGCGGTTGCCGGACGACGCGGCGCACCACTTCGCCCATCTGGGCCAGCATCCGGGCACACACGTCGACCGGTACGCGGCCGCGGCCCTCGCGGGGACCGACCCGGACACGGCAGCCGCCGCGCTGGACAAGCTCACCGCGGCGCACCTCGTGATCCGGACCGCGCCGGACCGCTGGACGCTGCACGACCTCGTACGGCTGTACGCGCGGGGCCTGGAGGCCGGGCCCGACGCTCTGGTGCGCGGCCTCGACCACAGCGTGGCCACGGCGCTCGCCGCCGCCGACGCGGCCGAGCCGGGCGACGAGTCGTGCTTCACGCTGCCCACGGACTTCCGTCCGCCGCAGGCGACGAGGGAGTTCACCGACCGCGAGCAGGCCATGGCCTGGTACGCGGCCGAGCGCGACGACCTGGCACTGGCCGCGGCCGCCGGGCGCGCCGCGGGGCTGCACGGCAGGACGTGGCGGATCGTCCTCGCGCTGTGGCCGCAGATCGTCTGGCGGGTGCGGGACGACTGGACTCCTCTGTTGCGTACGGCACTCGACGCGGCGCAGGCCGACGGGGACGCGCGGGCCGAGTCGCGGGTGCGTGCGCTGCTCGGGTGGGTCCTGACGGAGGAGGGCCGTACCTCCGAGGCGCTGGCGCATCTGGAGGCCGCGCCCGTGCTCGCCGCGCAGGCCGGTGACCGGCGGGGCGAGGCGACCGCGCTGATCAACCTGTCGCTCGCGCAGTCCGAACTCGGCAGCCCCGAGGAGGCCGCCGAGGGCTGCGCACTGGCCGCGGAGCTCGCGCACAGCGTCGGCGACCGGAACACCGAACGCCTCGCCCTGTACCACCTCGCCCGGCACCGCCTCGACGCACGGGAGTGGCAGCCCGCCTTCGAGACGGCGGTCGCGGCACTCGACCTCGACGCTCCTTCGGAGGCGTCGGCGGCGGCACGGGTGCTGCTGCGGACCGTCATCGGCGAGGCGTTGCTCGGCATGGGCGACGAGGCCGAGGGCATCCGGCGGCTGGAGAGCGCGGCCCGCGAGGCGGAGTCGTCCGGCTACGACGACGGTGCGGTCCGCGCGCTCGGTGCGCTGCTGCGGGTCTCGGCGGACGCGGGGCTACAGGCGCGGTACGACACGGCGATGGTGCGGCTGATGGCTCGTACGTGAGGGGCGGCGCTCACGGTCAGCACGGAAGGGGCCCGCAGGTCGGGAGAAGTCCGCACCTCGAGAGGGGCCCGCACCTCGGGTCAGGGCCGTACGTACGCCGGGCCGGGTCCGCGCGTCGTGCGGGGTCCGTCCGTGCGTCTCACTCCGCGGCTCTACCGGGCGGCGTCTCCTGCTCGCCGCGGGCGGCGTGCTCGGTGAGCTGCTCGTTCACCTCGCGGGTCTGCTCGGCGAGCCGACGGGCCCGCTCCTCGGCGCGGTCCGCCCGCGCGTTGATGCGGGCGATGTCGTCCTCGATGACCTTCAGGGCCATCTCGGTCGCGGCGTCCGCGTCCCGCGGCGGCAGATCGCCGGGGAGCGCCTCCAGCGCGGTCTTGACCGCGGGGATGCCGCCGCGTTCGTGGATCTCTTTCCAGAACTCGTAGTCCATCGCGCCATCCTGTCCGATCGGGCGGCGCCGACGCGAACGGCGGCCGCGACGCCTGGGAGCGGGAGGGCCCCCGAGTGCCGTCCCCGCCCTGTCGCGCCCGTGCCGAGTGCCCGCGCCCTAGGACGCGGGCGTTGCGGGCGTGCCGGGCCGGGCGGGCGTGCTGAAGTCCAACAGGTCCTCGGCCGTCTGCTGGGTCTCCTCCGCAGCCTTGCGGGCCGTGGCGACGACGTCGCCGTGTTCCTGGATGAGCGTGTGGTAGATCGGCGCCTGGGTGGCGTCATTGGCCGGCATGACCTGCGGCTCCTTGTTCGGTGACGGTGTCGGACTGGTCCGCCGTGGGCGGCCGACCCGCGACCTTACGCGAACTCGGTACCGCGATGGGACCCGACCCCGATCATGAGACGGCCCCTTGTGACCACCTTCACACGCGTGTGCCCGCCGAGGCCCGTGGAGCGCGGGGTGGCTGTGCCGGAGCGTTGGTGGTCCGTCACGGTCGCCCCGCCGTTCCGTGGAGGCATCCCCGTACCGCACGTGAGGGACGGGCGTATCCGGGTACTCGCCGTACCGGCACTATTCGCAGACGGACTCGCACACGGGCCCGAGGAGGCGTCCATGCCGCTCACGTTCCGCAAGAGTCTCCGGATCCTTCCCGGGGTGCGCCTGAACATCAACAAGCGCTCGTGGTCCCTGACCACGGGTGGCCGTCACGGCCCGCGGCGCACCCACAGCAGTACCGGCCGCCGCACGACGTCGATGGACCTGCCCGGTCCGTTCGGCTGGCGCCGGACGACGAAGCGGCGGTAAAAGCCCGCGCCGTGACGGACTCCCCTCTGTTACGGTCCCCGACATGAACAAGCGCGCTGCGATGACGACGACGCCGGAGAGTGTCCCGGCGCGCTGACCGATGTCTCAGTCCGAAGCCCCGGGGCGAGTGCCCCGGGGCTTCGGCTTGTGGTCACTCGCCCCACGTCCGCGAGGAGACCCCCGTGAACACCGCCACCAGCAACCACGACCACCGCAAACTCGGCCGCGAACTGGGCCTGTTCGGCACCGATCCGCTGATCGGCGCGGGGCTCCCGTACTGGCTGCCGGACGGCGCCGCCGTGCGGCACGCCCTGGAGGGGTACATCCGCGACGCCGAGCGGCGCGCGGGCTACCGGCACGTGTACTCGCCCGTGCTCGGCAAGCGGGAGTTGTACGAGATCTCGGGACACTGGTCGCACTACAGCGACGACATGTTCCCGCCGATGGAGCTGGGCGGCGAGCAGGTGGTACTGCGGCCGAGCCTGTGCCCGCACCACGCGGTGATGTACCGATCCCGCTCCCGCAGTCACCGCGAGCTTCCGCTGCGCATGGCCGAGACCGGCGGCATGTACCGCGCCGAACTCTCCGGAGTACTGGGCGGGTTGAACCGTGTCCGCGCCATCCACCTCAACGACGCCCACGTCTTCTGCACCCTGGACCAGGTCGCCGACGAGGCGCGCGCCGCACTGGAGATGATCCGGCGCGCGTACGACGCGCTCGGCATCGAGCCCGCCCGCTTCCGGCTCTCCCTGCCGGGCCCCGGCGGCAAGTACGTCGCCGACCCCGAGAAGTGGCGGCGGTCCACCGCTCTGCTCACCGAGGTGCTCGACGGCTCCGGGCTGCCCTACGAGGCCGCCGAGGGCGAGGCCGCGTTCTACGGTCCGAAGATCGACGTGCAGGTCGTGGACGCGGCGGGCCGCGAGTCCACCCTCTCCACCGTGCAGGTCGACTTCCACCAGCCCGAGCGGTTCGATCTGCGCTACATCGGCGCGGACGGCGCCAAGCACCGCCCGGTGATGGTCCACCGCAGCATCATCGGCAGCGTGGAGAGAGCGGTCGCGCACCTCGTCGAACGGCACGGCGGGGCGTTCCCCGCCTGGCTCGCGCCCGTCCAGCTGGCGGTCCTGCCGGTGTCCGAGGACCAGCTGCCGGGCGCCGGCGGGCTGCTGCGGAGGTGCGCGGAGCTCGGTCTGCGGGCCGAGCTCGCCGGTCCCGAGCTCGGCAGTCTGGGCGCGCGCGTGCGGGCCGCCCGTCTCGTGCCCTACCAGGCCGTCATCGGCGCCAAGGAGGACGCCGACGGCCTGGTCGCGCTCCGGCTGCGCGACGGGCGGCGCATCGCCCCGATGCCGGTCGCCGACGCCCTCACCCGGATCGGTGAGCTCGTCGGGGCGCACCGCACCGAGCTGTGGGACACCGAGTAGGGGTCAGAGCGCGCCGACGACCAGCGTCAGCCCCATGACCGTCATCGTCGCTGCGATCAGGAAGTCCAGCGCGCGCCAGGAGGCGGGCCGCGCGAAGAAGCCGCTGAGCAGCCGCGCGCCGTAGCCGAGCGCGGCGAACCAGCAGACGCTGCCGAGCATCGCGCCCGCACCGAAGGCCCAGCGCAGCGCGTCGTGGCCGGCGGCGACCGAGCCGAGGAGGAGGACGGTGTCGAGGTAGACGTGCGGGTTGAGCCAGGTCATGGCCAGGCAGGCGAGCAGGGCGCCGCGGCGTGATCCGGCCGTCGCGCCGGTGGCTGTCATGGCGGTGGGGCGCAGGGCACGGCGTGCGGCGAGTACGGCGTACGAGAGGAGGAAGCCTCCGCCTATCAGGCCGACGAGGGTCAGCGCGGGCGGCCAGGCCGTGACCACCGTGCCGACTCCGGCCACGCCCGCCGCGATGAGCACCATGTCGGAGAACGCGCAGATGGCGACCACGCTGAGCACCGACTGACGTCGGATGCCCTGGCGCAGGACGAAGGCGTTCTGTGAGCCGATGGCGACGATGAGCGAGAGTCCGGTGCCGAATCCGGCAGCCGCGGCGGTCAGTGCTGTTCCCATGGCTTCGACGTTAAGGATCATTGGTGCCATAAGTACAGGTAATGATTCTGATGTAGCTTAAGCAATCGTGATGTCATCTTCAGTCGGCGGGGAGCGGCGGCCGACGGGCGCGACGCTGCAGCCGGGCCCACTGTCCGAGCTGCCCCTCGAACACGTGCGGACGCTGCTCGCCGTCGTCGACGAGGGCACCTTCGACGCCGCGGCGGCCGCGCTGCACGTCACGCCTCCCGCCGTCAGCCAGCGCGTGAAGGCGCTGGAGCGCCGGACCGGCCGGGTCCTGCTGATGCGGACGAAGCCGGTGCGCCCCACCGAGTCGGGGCAGGTCGTGGTGCGGTTCGCGCGGCAGCTGGCCCGCCTGGAGCGTGACGCGCGCGCCGAGCTCGGCATCAGCGACTCGGGCGAGGCCGCCGTGCTGCCGGTCGCGGTGAACGCCGACTCGCTCGCCACGTGGTTCCTGTCCGCGCTGGCCCGGATCCCGGACGAACTGCGGATCTGTTTCGAGCTGCGCCGCGAGGACGAGGACCACACGACGTCGCTGCTGCGCGAGGGCTCGGTGATGGCGGCGGTCACGTCGTCACCGGACGCGGTGTCGGGCTGCACGGTGCGGCGGCTCGGCCGGATGCGGTATCTCCCGGTCGCCTCGCCCGAGTTCGTGGCGCGGCGGCTCGGCGACTGGCCGCGCGTGCCGCTCGGGGACGTTCTCGCGGATGCCCCCGTGGTCTTCTTCGACCGCCGTGACTGTCTGCAGGACGACTTCGCGCGCAAGGTGACGGGCGGTCGCGGCGCGAGCCCGCTGCGGCACTACGTCCCCTCGTCGCGCGGTTTCGTCGAGGCGATCGAGGCGGGCCTCGGCTGGGGGGTGGTGCCGCGGGCGCAGGCCGAGCCGCTGCTGCGCGCGGGCACGCTGGTCCTGCTCGATGCCGAGCGAGTGATGGACGTACCGCTGTTCTGGCAGCAGTGGAAGCTGGACTCCCCCGCGCTGGCCGCGATGGCGGACGCGGTGGTGGCCGCGGCGGCCACGGCCCTCGATCAGTGACACGGGGGCGAACAGAACGTGCGGCACCCGCGAGTCCTGTCTAGCGTCACTGGCATGAACACTGATCCGCGGAGTTACGAGCTTCTGCTGGTGCCCGAGTTCACCGAGGGCGACGGAACGGCGGAGGGCGGCACCGCCGGGGCGCTGCGTTCGGCGTTCGTGGTGGCCACCGGCCAGACCGGCGCCTCCGGCTATCCGCGGTACGTGGGTGACGGCATGGAGGCCGACATCGACCCGGAGACCCGGTCCGTCGAAGCGGTGCTCGTCGACGGGGCCGAGCTGGATTACGGCCTTTCGGTACGGGTCGCTCCCGCAGGGTGAAGAAGGGCAGGGCGACAAAAGGACTCGTCGCGTAAAGAATCCCGCCACAACTAATTATGCGGATTCCCGCAACGTAAATCATTCACGCTGGCTTGAAGCCATCGCTTCCCTTGGGGCACACAGGTTGAACGGGTAGGCTTCGGTTTTCAATAAGAACGACGAAAAACCGACATGGGTATTCCTCCTGCCGACCACGTGGGGAGCTGGTCATGCGACCGGGCGAGCGGATCGGGGGCCTCGTTCAGTCCCTCTCGGAACACCTCGTCAACAATGTCGAGGAGCATCGACTGGAGGGCGCGCGGCGCGCTTTTCTCCAGAACGGATTCACGAAATTACCCTTCTTGGTGCCCGACCAAGTCAAGTCGTCGGTCGCGGCCGAAATCGAGGAGCTGGTCGCCGAACACGGTGTGCGGCGCGGAATGAGTTTCAAGGAAACCGGCGGCACGCCTCGACAGATGCGCAATGTCCGTCATCAGGAGATCAGTGACCACGGGACCGTGATCCCGCGGGTGTACGCGTCCACCGATCTGCTCGACGCCCTGGGGAGGGTCGCCGGTGAGCCGGTGCTCCCTTGCCCCTACGAGCCGGAACGGTATGTGATCACCGAGCTGGAGCAGTCCGGTGACACGCACGGGTGGCACTGGGACGACTACAGCTTCGCGCTCGTATGGGTGGTCGCCTGTCCGCCCCCCGAGCACGGCGGATTCGTCCAGTGCGTGCCCCGCACGTACTGGAACAAGCAGGATCCGCAGCTGCACCGCCAGTTCATCGGGCGGCCCATCCACTCCTTCGAACTGCGGCCGGGCGACCTCTACTTGATGCGCACCGACACCACCCTGCACCGCGTCTACCCGCTCACCAGCGGACGGCGCCTCATCATCAACATGGGCTACGCGTCCCGCGCCGACCTGCACAAGCCGATCAGCCACGAGACCATGGACGGGCTCTGGAACGGCTCCCGCGAGGACCAGACTGAGCGGATGGACCACACAGATCAGGCGGAGCAGACCGTATGACCCCAGTGGAGGGGGCCACGGCGGCAGCGCCCGGGCCCCCTCGACTGGTCCGCCAGTTGGGCACTTCGGGGCTCGTCGCGCACTACGTCACCTCGGTGATGGGCGCGGGCGTGCTGCTGATCCCCGCCCTCGCCTGGGCGGAGGCCGGGCCGTTGTCCCTCGTCGCGTGGGGGGTGCTGATCCTCTACAGCTATCCCTTCGCGCTCGTCTTCGCGAAGATGTCCGTGCGGCATCCCACGAGCAAGGGCGTCGCACAGTTCGTGGAAGCGGCGTTCGGCGCGCGTGCGGGCAGGATCGCCTCCGTCTTCCTGCTCCTGACGCTGCTCGCGGGCAATCCGGTGCTGGGGCTCGCGGCCGGCCGCTATCTGCTCGCGGCGGTCGATCCCGCGGCCTCGAACCGGGCGTCCCTCCTCGCGGGCGCCGCCGTCATCGTGTTCTGCGTCGCGCTCAACCTGTGGGGCATCAGGGTGAGTACGCGCGCTCAGCTGGCGGTGCTCGGTTCCGTGGTGCTGCTGCTGGCCGTCGTCATCTGTCTGGCCCTGCCCGAAGGGGACTACGACCGCCTCACCCCGTTCGCCCCGCACGGCTGGGGTTCCCTCGGGAGCACATTGCTCATCTGCTTCTTCGGATTCATCGGCTGGGAGAACGCGGCCCCGGTCGCCGAGGAAGTGCGCGACCCCGAACGCACCTTTCCCCAAGGGATTCTCTACGCCGTCAGTTGTGTGGGACTCCTGTATTTCGCCATGGCGTTCACCGTCTCCGTGGCCCTGCCCGAGGCGTCCGCGGGCCAGTCCGACGTGACGGCGTTCGTACGGCTCCTCCAGGTGGCGACGGGCTCGGGCCTGGAGAGCACCGGATACCTCGTCGCGGGCGTCCTGCTGCTGCTCACCACCAACGCCTGGTGCCTGGGCACCTCGCGCGTCGTCTTCGCGCTCGCCCGGGACGGCATCCTGCCGGCCCGGCTCAGCCTGCTCTCCCGGCGGGGCCGGGTCCCCGCGCGTGCGGTCCTCGCGCTCCTGCCCGGCTACGCCGTGTCGGTGCTGCTGCTCCTGGCCACCGACTCGAGCGAGACGGCACTAATCAAGGCGTCGTCGGCCACCTACCTGCTCATCTTCCTCATGGCCTTCCTCGCCGCCGCCCGTCTCCTCCCCCGAGGCGGCACCGCCCGCCTGAACCTGCTGCTCATCGCGACGACCGTCGCGATACTGCCGTTCTTCGGCGTCAGCGTCGTCATCGCGCTGGCGATGCTGCTCCTCTCCGTCGTCGCCGAGCGCCGGCTGCGGAGGCGCGTCCCCCCGTCCACCGACACAGGAGTACTCACGTGACCGCGCGACACATCCTGCGCATACAGGACCTCTCGGCCAAGGAAATGTGCTCCCTGCTCGACCTCGCCGAAGCGATGAAACGCGGCGACGACTCGCGCGCCCACCTGGCGGGCCGCTGCATAGGCCTGCTCTTCAACGTGCCGTCCACCAGGACCCGGGTCTCGTTCCAGGTCGCCGCCTCCCAACTCGGCGCCCACAGCTACCCGTACGGGGTGGAGGAGCTGCGGCTCGCCAACCGCGAGTCGATCGAGGACACCATCGGCGTACTCAACCGCTACCTCGACGCCCTCGTCGTGCGCTGGTACGACATGGACGACTACGGCGCCGGGCACCGCCGACTGCGCGCGATGGCCGAGCAGGCCACGATCCCCGTCATCAACGCGCTGGACGACGAGGAACACCCCTGCCAGGTCCTCGCCGACCTCATGACGCTGCGCGAACTGCACGGCGCCGAGGTTCCGGCCCGGCGGGTCGTGTACGCCTGGTCCTACTCCCCGCGGCAGAAGACCCCCGGCGTCCTGCACTCGTCCCTGATGGCCGCGGCCCTCCTCGGCCACCGCGTCACCGTCGCCCACCCGCCCGGTTTCGCCCCCGAGGAACGCGTCACCCGTGCCGCCCGCGACATCGCCGCCCGCACCGGCGCGAGCATCGAGCTCACCCACGACCTGGAGGATGCCGTCCGCGGCTGCGCCGCCGTGTACACGCTCAGCTGGAAGTCCCCCACCCTCGCCGGGCAGGAGGAGATCCAGGCGCGGACGCGGCTCGCGGACCGGTGGCGGATCACCGACCCGCTGATGCGTCTGGCCGGCGACGATGCGGTGTTCCTCGACTGCATGCCCACCAACCGGGGCGAGGAGGTCGACGCCGACGTGAAGGACGGGCCGCGATCGCGGATCTTCCAGCAGGCGGAGAACCGCCTCCACACGCAGAAGGCCCTGCTCACCCAGTTGTTCGACGGGACGCTCACGGGAGGCCGACGGTGAGGGCCGGCCGGTCCGGCACGCGGGTGGCGCTGGTCACCGGGGGCGGCGGAGGCATCGGCGGCGCCGTCGCGCGTCGGCTCGCCGACCAGGGCGCGGCCGTCGCGGTCGTCGACCGGGACGACACGGCGGAGGCCGTGGCCCGTGGCATCCGCGCCGACGGCGGGCACGCCGAGGCGTTCCTGTGCGACGTCTCCGACGAGGAGGAGGTGCTGGCCCTCGTGAAGGAGGTCGTGGGCCGGCTCGGCGGCATCACCGACGTGTGCTGTGTGGCGGGGAGCATCCGGCGCGGGACGGTGCAGGACCTGTCCCTGGAGGACTGGCACAGGTCGTTCGCGGACAACGTGGACTCGGTGTTCCTCGTGTGCCGGGCGGTGCTCCCGCTGATGGAGCGTGCGGGCCGCGGCAGCATCGTCACCGTGGCCTCCGGGTGGGGGCTGCGCGCCGGGGAGAAGGCGGCCGCGTACTGCGCGGCGAAGGCCGGTGTGGTGATGCTGACGCAGGCGATGGCGCTGGACCACGGCCCCGCGGGCATCCGCGTCAACTGCGTCGCCCCGGGTGACACGCGCACACCCATGCTCGCCCGGGAGGCGCGCCAGCTGGGCCAGTCCGACGCGGATTTCCTCGCGGAGGCCGCCGACCGGCCGCTGGGCAGGATCGGCACACCCGAGGACATAGCGGCGGCGGTCGCTTTCCTCGCCGGTCCCGACGCCGACTTCGTCACGGGGAGCGTGCTGTCCGTCGACGGCGGGGGGAGCGTCTGAGCCGGTGCTCTAGAGGGTGCCTTCGGGGACGGGGCCCGCGTCGGTGGCTGACGCTCCCGTGAAGTATTCGAGCGTTCCGGTGAGGTCGAGGAGCCGCTCCAGGTTCGGGGGCCGGTCGTCCAGGTGCAGACGTGTCCCGGTCTCCGCGGTGCGGCGGCCGATCATCAGCAGGATGGACAGGCCCATGGAGTCGACGTTGGCGACGCCCGCGCAGTGCAGGTGCAGATCCTGCAGTCCGGGCCGGGCACCGAGCTGCTCGGTGACCTCGGCCAGGAGGAACTCGGCGTTGTCGTAGTCGAGATCACCGGTGACCTCTATGTGGACGGTGTCAGCGGTGCCTGCGGTGGCCAGGCGAAGTGCGGGAGGCAGTGTGGTCATACGGGGGTTCCAGGCGCGGAGGAGTGATCGGTGGTGAGGGCTTCGAGTCCGCGTCGGAGGATGCGGGACGCCCGGGGGAAGTCTTTCAGCTCGTGGAGGAGGAGGTCGAGGGCCGGGGGGAGGGACCGCGCGGGCACCCCGCGGGCCTCCAGGATCCGGGCGGTCCAGGTGATGAACCAGCTGAAGAGGTCTTCGTCGCCGAGGTAGAGGGCGGTGGCGAGGAACTCCACGATGTGGGCGAGGTCCTCCGCCGTGCGTTCGCGCTGTGCCTCGTCGTAGCCGCGCAGGGCGGGGAACGCGTCCTCCAGGGCGCGGAAGACGGCACGCACCAGGGCGTCGCCGCTACGGGTGACCATGGTGTATTCCTGGTCGGCGAGGTGCGGGAGGTCGTCCATCTGCTGGTGGTCGGCCTGCGGACGCGGCAGCCGGCCCGCGGCGAGGCGGTCGGCGGCGGTCGGGGCGTCGGGCGCCCACGCGTCGGCGCCGAGCAAGCGCGCGTAGCGGCCGTTCGGTCCGAACGCGGCGCCGCCGACCAGGACGGGGACGCCGACGGCCTGGCACGCGGTGATCGCCGCGTGCGCGGTGGGGAGCCTGGTGGCGATCGAGCTGGACAGCGCGACCGCGTCGGCCCGTGTGGTGTGCAGGTGGGAGATCAGATGCGGTACGGGGACCTGCGCGCCCAGGTAGTCGACGCGCCAGCCGCGCAGCTTGAGCACCTCGGCCAGCAGCCGGGCGGGCAGCGCGTGCCATTCGCCGTCCACGCACGCCACCGTGATGCGGCCCCGGTCGGGGGTTCTTCGGGCGGCGGGGTGCAGGGCCAGGGCGGCGACGGCGCGTTCGTTGATGGAGGTGGCGGCGTGTTCTTGGGCGATGCTGAGGCGGTTCGCGGCCCACTCCTCGCCGACTCTGCTCTGCACGGCGGCGATCACGTCCACGAGAACGGATTCCGGGTCGGCGCCGTCGTCCAGGGCGTGCAGGAGGACGTCCGTGGCGGTGTATTCGTCGCCGACTGCCACGGCCTCCCACAGCCGGTCGGCCAGCTCCGGGGACGGGGCCGCGGCGTGGCGGCGGGACGGGGTGCTGGTGGTCATGCGGTGCGCCTGCCCCGAGTACGGCCGTTCACGGCACTCGGGTGGGGAGTGCGGGGCGCGGAGATGGCGACGACGGCCATGTCGTCGTGGTGACGCCTGCCGAGCCACTGGGAGGCGAGCATCTGGACATGGTCCACGATGCCCTCGGAAGGCATCCCCGCGCATCCGGCCAGGGCGCGTTTGAGGCGTCCTTCGCCGAACTGCGCGTCGCCCATCGGGCCGCCCCGGGCTTCGGTGATTCCGTCGGTGTACAGGATGCAGGTCTCCCCCGGAGCGAGCGTGACCGCGGTGGTGCGGGCGGGAGCGTTCGGCATGGCTCCGACCAGAGTGCCGCGGGTGTCGGCTTCCTCGACCGTACCGTCCCCGCGGATGATCAGCGGGGTCGGATGACCGGCGCTGGTCAGCCGCAGGTGCACCTCGTCCTCCTTGCGGACGGCGGAGGCCAGGACCAGTGTCGCGAAGCGGGTGTGGTGGGAGTTGAGCAACGCGGTGTTGAGCAGCGTAAGCATCCGCTGGTGGTCGTCCGCCATCGGCAGCAGCGCGTGCAGGGTGTTGCGGATCTTGCCGGTGAGGACGGCGGCCTCGAGCCCCTTTCCGCAGACATCGCCCAGCGTCACGAGCGAGGGCTCGCCCTCGACGGCGGCCGGGTGCACGTCGTAGAAGTCCCCGCCGATCCGCTCGTGGGCGGCCGAGGGGCGGTATCGGCCGGCGAAGTCCACTCCGGAGATCTGCTGCAGGGTCGGGGGCAGCAGCTCCCGCATCAGCACTTCGGTGATGGCCGTCTGCTCCGCGTAGAGACGTGCGGCCGACATGGCGGCCCCGGACCGGGCGGCGAAGAGGCGGGCGAAGACCTCTTCCTTCTCGGTGAAGCCGACACCGCCTTCCTTGCGCAGCAGGACCAGCGCGCCGGCGGGGACACCGTGCCCGGGCAGCGGGGTGATCACTATGGCTCCGACGGGACCGAAGCCTTCGGGGATCAGCCATTCCGGCGCCGCCGACGGGTCGATCCACCGGGAGGGCACCGGCGGGAACCCCCGCAGGGCTTCGCCGAGGCCGGGCACCTCATGGGGGTCGACCGCCCGCTCCGACGTGGTGGGGGTGCCGCCGCGCAGGCAGGTCACCACGGGCAGGCGGGGGCCGCGTGCCGGTGCGATGGCGAGCGCCGCGTCGGCGAGGTTCTCGGCGGCCAGCTGCGCGGTCACGTCCATGCAGCGCCCCAGGTTGAGGGAGGAGAGCAACGTGCTGGACGCCTTCGCGAGGAACGCGGTCCGCTCCCTCTCGATGTGCAGGGCCTCTTGGGCGAGTTGATGGTCCGTCTGGTCCACCAGCCACCAGGCGGCGGTGCCGTCGTCCCGCACGCTGGGGTGCGCTTCGAAACGGCGTCCTTCGATCACCCCGGAGAGCGGGGCGTCCGACTCCTGTACGACTCGTGGTCCGGGCAGGCGCGTCGCCGCGTGGGAGGCGGCCAGCCAGGCCGGGGCCACGGCGTCGAGGCGCGTTGCGGGGCGGGCCGCGGGCAGCAGCACCTGTGCGGCGGCGTTGCACTGCACGAGGAAGCCCGCCGTGTCGACGACCAGGATCGGGTAGGGGGCACCGCTCCACGGGAAGTCCGGCCCCGTGATCGCGGCGGTCTGCATGTGGGGGGAGACCAAATATCGGGGACCCGCTGGGCGAGTCCCTCACCTCACCAACTCGTACGGAATTGTTGCCTTGCGGCAACGATCCCGCACGGGACGCCCTCCTGGCAACCCGCTCAGCCGGTGAGTGGTGAGACCGGGCGTTCGAAGAACGTCTCGAGGGAGACCGTGGCCTGCGTGCCGCTGACGCCGTCGATCGCGTAGAGGCGACGCAGTACGTCCTGGAGTTGTTCGGTGGTCGACGTGCGGACCTTCACCAGGACCGATGCGCTGCCCGCGATGACGTGGGCCTCCTGTATCTCGGTGATCGCGGCGAACGCGTCGGCGGACTCGCCCATCCACGCCGTCGAGTCGACCATCACGAAGGCCAGCACGCCGCGGTCGAGCGCCGCGGGGTCCACTTCGACGGTCGTGCGCCGGATGACGCCGCGCTCGCGGAGCTTGCGCACGCGCTCGTGGGCGGCGCCCGCGGAGAGACCGGCTCCCTTGCCGAGCGCGGCGTACGAGATCGTCGCGTCCTCCTGGAGGAGGGCGATCAGCCGACGGTCGATGTCATCCACGGTCACCATGGCGCAACCATACAGCGTTCTGGCATAGTCGCGTTCAACCGAACACCATTCAGCTTCGGGCGGCCGAGGGGTATCCATGTCCGGCAATGACAGCACTTCCCTGTACGAGATCCTGGACGAGCGGTTCCGCACCGGACGGTGCGCGAACGGCGACGACCGGCTGGAGCAGCTGTACGGGGGCTGCCGGTGGGCCGAGGGGCCGCTCTACCTCCCCGCCTGGCGTCAGCTCGTCTGGAGCGACATCCCCAACGACCGGCTGCTGCGGTGGGACGAGGCGACCGGCGCGGTCTCCGTCTTCCGCTCCCCCGCCGGGCACGTCAACGGCAACACCCTCGACCGGGAGGGCCGCCTCATCAGCTGCGAGCAGGGCAACCGGCGGGTCACGCGCACGGAACCTGACGGCCGGATCACGGTGCTCGCCGAGCGGTACGAGGGGAAGCGGCTGAACAGCCCCAATGACGCGGTCGTCCGCTCGGACGGATCGGTGTGGTTCTCGGACCCGGACTTCGGGATCACCAGTGACTACGAGGGACACCGCGCCGAGCCCGAGATCGACGGCCGCAACGTGTACCGGATCGACGCGTCGACGAGTGAGGTGCGCCTGGTGGCGGACGGTTTCGGGGCGCCGAACGGGCTCGTCTTCTCGCCCGACGAGCGGCAGTTGTACGTGTCCGACACGCGCGGCGGCTGCATCCGGGTCTTCGACGTGCGCGAGGACGGCACGCTCTCCGACGGGAAGGTGTTCGCCGAGGCGAAGGACGGCATCAGCCGGTTCGACAACATCCGCTTCGACGATGGCGGCCGCCTGTGGGCGGCCACCATCGAGGGAGGGGTGCACTGCTACGACCCCGACGGCACCCTCATCGGGCGGCTGCGGGTGCCGGAGCCGGTCTCCAACATCACCTTCGGCGGGCCGAAGAACAACCGGCTCTTCATCACGGCCACCAGCTCGCTCTACTCACTGGTCATGTCCGTGACGGGGCTGCCGCGCGTGCTGCGCTGAGCGTCAGAAGCGGACGTCGGAGCAGGCGTAGAAGGCGTTGCCCGTGTCCGCGATGGTCCATACGCCGAGGATGATGTGCTGGCCGGTCTTCCGGGGCAGGACACCGTCGTGGGTGACCGTGGAGCCGGGCTGACGGCCGCCGAAGGGCACCGCGAGGAACGGCTGCGGGTCCAGGTCGGCCCTGGTCAGCGGCTTGGTCGGGTCCCAGCCGTCCTTGGTGATGTAGTAGCGGAAGTCGGTCGTGGCGTGGCGAGCGGTGATCCGCCAGACGAAGGTGTGGTTCTGACCCGCGGTCAGCTTCGTGGTCGGCCACTTTCCGCCCCGCGGGTCGTCCAGTTCGGAGAAGCGCCCGATGCCGCCCGAGCAGATGTGGCCGTCGCCGGGACCGCGCGCGGGAAATCCCTTGGGGCCCTCCACGCTCGGCGGCTCCCACTGGATCTGCCCGCAGTTCCGGACGGTGCCGTTGCCGCACAACTGCTGGCGGCTGACGGGCGAGTCGGTGTAGCCGTGGGCCTGGGCGCTGCCGCTGGTGGCCAGCATGGCCGAGCCGGCCAGACCGAGGCCCAGGAGTAACGAGGTGAGCTTCTTGCGCATGATGAGCTCCCGTGGTCCGAGGATGCGGTTGGGCCGAACGCACACCTCTGCAGCACTGCCGCTCGAACCGTGAGGAGCGGGGCGGCAGTGCGGGAACAACCGGAGGGCACACGTCCGACGCGGTCTAGACCAAGTCCGAGACTAGTCCGACGAGTTGGGCATGTCCATACCAATGAAGCACCGGCGGATGGAGCCCCGACCGACGGCCGAGGGGCCGCGGGACCGCATCCGCCGGTGCCATCCGCACCGCTCACTCCGTGGCTTCCGCCTCCACCGGCTTGGGGATGAGGAAGGACGTCGCGAAGGCCGCCGCGATCAGCGCGACACCGGCGATCATGCCTGCCGTGTAGCCGGCGGGTGACGTCTTGTCGGCCGGTTCCGCGGCGGTCTGCACGGCGTACAGGACGGCGAAGCTGAGGCCCGCGCCGAGGTTGAAGGCGCCCGCGTTCAGGCCGGGCAGGAAGCCCGGGTTCTCCTTCGGGGAGAGCACGATGCCGAGCCCGTTGAGGACGATGTTGCCCACGCCCGCGTAGGTGACGCCGATCAGGATCGACGCGGCGAGCAGGAGCAGCCGCGAGTCGGCGTGCAGCGTGAACAGCATCAGGGCGACCGTCACGGCCGAGCCGATGAGTCCGAGGCGCAGGATGCGCCCGTAGCCGTACGTGGCCGCGAGGCGTCCGGCGAGGGGGCCCATGGCGAGGCCCGCGAGGGCGTACGGCGTCAGGGTCCACCAGGCGCTGTGCTCGGCGCTCATGCCGAACCCTGCCTGCGCGTCCTGCGCGAAGGCGGGGATCATGCCGTTCATCACGGCGAACACACCGGTCATGGTGAGGACCGTGGTCAGCAGCAGGGCCCAGGTGGAGCGCCGGCGCAGGTGCCGGGTGGCGACCAGGGGGTGGCTGCTGCGGTCCTCGACGCGCCAGAACAGGGCGAAGGCGAGGGCGGCGACGACGAAGAGGCCCACGACGAGCGGCCAGTTCGCATTGCCGAGCTTGCCCGCCTCGTTGAGGGCGATCAGGGCCGCGCCGACCGAGATGACCAGGAGGGTGACTCCGGGCCAGTCCATGCGGGTGTCGGCGCTGTCGGCGCTGTCGGCGGACGGGGCGGCCTTCGACTCGGGAGTGAGGGTGGCGACGAGGAGCGCGGCGATCGCGGCGACGCCGGCCATGGCCCAGAAGACGGACTGGAAGCCGTGGTGGTCGGCGAGGTAGCCGCCGGCCAGGGAGTCGACGCCCGCGATGCCGCCGTTGACGGCGGTGATGACGCCGAGGAGCGTGCCGTACTTCTTCGGCTCGTGGACCTCGTTGCGCAGCATGATGAGGCAGAGCGGCACGGTGGGGCCGGAGACGCCCTGGATGACGCGGCCCGCGAAGAGCATCGGCACGCTCTCGGCGAGGGCGGCGACGACGCAGCCGACGACCATGAGCGCGAGCATCCCGGCGAGCACCTTGCGTCGGCCGACGAGGTCGCCGAGGCGGGGCAGGAAGAGCGAGAAGAGCGCGGCCGAGGTGAAGAACGCGGTCTGGGTGAGGCCCACCTCGGCGGAGGTCGCGCCGAGGGAGTCCTCGATGTTCTTCAGGGCGGGACTGAGCATGCTCGCGTTGAGCTGGAAGGCGAAGCAGGCCGCGAGGAGCGCGGTGACCAGGACTCCGATGCGCACCGGCCGGGAGCCACGGGCGCCGCCCGGAGCGGCGGCGGGCTCGGTGAGGGCGTTCATGCGCTGACGTCACCGATCCGCTCGAGGGCGTCCACGATCAGGTCCCAGAACCGCGTGTGGTCCAGGTCGACGGCGACCTGGGTGGTGCAGTCGTCCGGGGCGGGAGCGCGGAAGTCCGTCACGGTCATGCCGAGGGTGAGGGTTCCGGTGAGCTCGATGTCGACGGGAGCCTTGCGGACGGTCATCACGCCGGGATCGATGACGTAGGCGACGGCGCACGGATCGTGGACCGGCGGGGCGTCGAAGCCCTGGGCCTCCAGGTACATGGCGCCGAAGAAGTCGAGGAGTTCGTTGACGAACAGGGCGGGCTTGGTGCCGACCTCGGCGATGCGCTCGATGACCTCGGGGGTGGCGAGGGCCTGGTGGGTCAGGTCGAGGCCGACCATGGTGACGGGCCAGCTCTCGTTGAAGACGATGTGCGCGGCCTCGGGGTCGATCTTGATGTTGAACTCGGCGACGGGGCTCCAGTTGCCCGTGTGGTAGCCGCCGCCCATGAGGACGACCTCGCGGACGCGCTCGACGATGCGGGGCTCCTTGCGGGCGGCCAGGGCGATGTTGGTGAGGCCGGCGGTGGGGACGATGGTGATCTCGCCGGGCTCGTGGGCCATGACCGTGTCGATGATGAGGTCGACGGCGTGGCGCTCGTCGAGGGCCAGGGTCGGCTCGGGCATGACCGGGCCGTCGATGCCGCTCTCGCCGTGGATGTCGGGGGCGGTCTCGATGTCGCGTACGAGGGGGCGGGGGCAGCCCGCGGCGAAGGGGACGCCGGTGATGTTCGCGATGCGGGCCACCGACAGGGCGTTGCGGGTGACCTTCTCCAGGGTCTGGTTGCCCACCACGGTGGTGACGGCTACCAGGTCGACATCCGGGTTTCCGTGCGCCAGGAGCATGGCGATCGCGTCGTCATGTCCGGGGTCGCAGTCCAGGATGATCTTTCGGGGCATCGCGGAACCTCTTTGTTCGGCTGAGCGGGCGCCGCGCGTGCGGCGACGCTCGGGAAAACGTTCTCCCAAGACTGTGTGCACCGGCGCGAATTATGTCAATGGTCAACGACACAAACTGGCAAATTAGCCCGGAACGGACACGAGTCCAGAGCGTGCCGACGCCTACAGAAAGGGGTCAACAGGGAGAATACGCCTGGAAAATCAGGCCTGGTGACGGTGGTGGCCCGCTGATAACGTTTGCCGAAACGCATCGAAGGGTGGGCGCGGCGTGGCCGACGTAACGCTGAGAGACGTGGCCCGGGCCTCCGGCTGCTCCGTCGCCACGGTCTCCCGGGTGCTGGCAGGCACGCGCCCCGTCGGCGCCGAGACCGCGCGCCGGGTCCGCGAGGCCGCCCAGACGCTCGGCTACCGGCCGAACCACGCGGCGCGCGCCCTGCGCAGCCGCTCCACGGGCACGGTCGGGCTCGTCCTGCCGCAGATCACGAACCCCTTCTACCCGACGCTGGTGCGGGAGTTGACGCATGCCCTGCACGCCGAGGGCCGTGCCGTGCTCCTCGCCGACTGCGACGACGACCCGGTGGCCGAGGCGGAGTACATCGCCGATCTGCTGGGTCGGCAGGTCGACGCGCTCCTGGTGATCCCGGCGCACGAGGAGCGCAGCCGGGACGCGGTGACCGCGGCGGCGGCCCGGGTGCCGCTCGTCCTGATGGACCGGGGCTGCGGGCCCGCCGTCGCCGACTCCGTGGCGGTCGACAACGCCGCGGGCATGGCCCTCGTCCTCGACCACCTCGCCGCCACGGGCCGCCGCCGCGTCTGCTTCCTCGGCGCGACGGGCACGGCCTCGGCCGCCGCGGAGCGCCGGGTCGCCTACGCGGCCGGTGCGGCGGCACTCGATCCCGGGGCGCCGGGCCGGGTGGCCCTCGGGGACTTCTCCGTGGAGTGGGGCAGGGCCGCGGTCGACGAGGTGTGGCCCGTCAGGCCCGACGCCCTCGTCTGCGCCAACGACCTGATCGCCATCGGCGCACTGCAGCGTCTGCAGCAGCTCGGCGTCGACGTACCCGGAGAGGTGGCCGTCACGGGCTTCGACGACATCCCGATGGCGGCGTTGTCGGCGCCGGGCATCACGACGGTCCGCCAGCCGGTGGCCGAGCTGGCGGCGGAGGCGGCGCGCCTGCTCGGCCGCCGTCTCGCTGGGGGCGAGGACGGCGGCCCACGGCAGTCCATACGGCTGGCGCCCGAGCTGGTGGTGCGCGAGTCGAGCGTGGTGGGGGCCGCGGGCGCGGTGGGCGGTACGGTTCCGGCGCCCGGGGGCGCCACCCCACTGCCGCGGTGATGCGGCGACGGGGGCGGTCGGGTCAACGCCCCACGCGGTGGCGCGAGTAGCCGATCTGTCGGCCGACGGCGCGGTTCTCGACGTGGTGCAGGTCCACTCGGCGCTCGTGCCGGGCGAAGGACGGAGTGCTTCCGCCGACCCGTACCGGATGGCTCCGGATCGTTCCGGATGCGGTACTCGTCGAGCAGATCCAGCGCGGCCGCGTCGGCGGCGAGACCCGCACCGCCGGTCGCGACGTCCCCCTCCCCCGGCCCGGCCCGCAACCACTCGATCTCCCCCGCCGAAGTGCCGGAAGGCACACCGGCGAGCGATTCCGCTGCCGCGCCTCAGCCGGCGGAACCCGGCACCGTCCACGCGTGCACCGGGACGTCCTCCGACGCCAGTCGCAGGGAGTGGCGGAAGATCTCGCGGTCGTGGGCGCCGGCGCGGCGGGCGCGCCGGTACCAGTGCGCGGGGGAACGGCCCGAGGTGACGCGCCCCTCGACGACGCCCAGCCACCGCTGGATCTCGTCGTCCGCCACGCCGACCCCGGCCAGGCCGCGGGCCGCACGCCCCAGGAGAGACCGGACCACGTCCTGCGCGTTCCGCTGCACCGGCGCACCCCGTACCTGCGGCCACGACAGTGTGGCGTTCAGCCCCTGGCGGGCGGCGGCGTAGAAGTTGGCGCGCGCCTGCGCGAAGGGCAGGGCGGGAATCGCCGGCTCGTGGTCGGCCGCGTGGTCCAGGACGAGTCCGATCAGCAGCGCGGTGTTGGCTGCCATGTCGGCGGGGGTGGGGCCGGAGGGCAGCGCGCGCATCTCGATGCGCAGATGCCCGTCGCCGGCGGGGTCGTACACGGGACGGTTCCACCACCAGACGGTGCCCATGTGCAGCCGCAGCTCTTCCAGCTCCGCGGGGCCCCCGCCGTGCGTGGCTTCCGTGGGCGCCGTGTCGGCGCAGATCGGCACCAGCGGGCGGTGCCTGCACGCGGCCTCCATGAGCTCGCCGACGCCCTCGCGCACCCAGCCCTCGCCGAAGCCCGTACGTGCACCCGGGTCGGAGGAACCCGTGCGGGACATGCCGAAAGCCTGCTCGTACCACGGTATGCGGGTCTCGTCCCACAGCAGGCGGCCGAGCAGCACGGGAGAGTTCGCGCAGACCGCGAGCACCGGGGCGATGACGAGTTGCGCCGCGTTGTAGAAGCGGGCGAAGTCCGCCGCTGGGACAGTCAGATGGATCTGCCAGGAGCTGACCGCTCCCTGGGCGCACACGGTGTCGGAGCGGAAGCGGCAGCTCTGCTCCCCGTGGACGTACAGGTCGCGCGGGGCGCGGCCGAGGGCGTCGTCGAGGATCCCGTAGCGACGCTTCGGGGACACGTTGTGCCGTGTGAGGTCGCCGGGGCGCAGGGTGGGCAGGATGCCGGCGCAGTACGGCACCGCGCCGTGCGGCCGGGCGGCCTTTTCGACCGCACGGAGCAGGTCACGGGTCTCCTGGTGCAGGGCGGTGAAAGGGGAGCCGTGCAGGGGGACGGGGCTGAGGTTCGCCTCGAGGTTGTACCGGTTGACCTCGAGGACGAGCCGCGGGTCGGCCGCGGCAAGCCGGACTTCCTCGTTCCGCGCGACGGGGAGGCCGTCGTCCGGGTCGGTCAGGAACATCTCCAGTTCGGCGCCGAGCATGGGGTGCGGAAGGCCGAAGGACGACCGGGTCAGAGTGTCGTCGAGGACGCCGAGGGACTGTTTCAGCCGCGTGCGGAAGAGCTGGTGATCCTGATCCGTGAACACGGTCTGCCGCAGTTCGCGACCCATGGCCTGCTCCTAGTCCGACGCATCGACACGACAGCTCCCTGTCCCTCACGGGGGCAACCCACCGTTTGGAGTCGTTCAACAGCAGTATGTGGCGATTCCCCGTCCTCGGCGCCTCGAGATGACGAAGGCCGGGCCAGGCGCCGCGCGACAGGGGATGGATACTGGCCGCCATGAACGATGTCGAGGTGGTCGTCGCACATTCCGAGCGCACCACCCTGCGCGTCGGTGACATGTTCCTGAAGGTGGACGCCGATCCGCGGCGCCTCGAAGCCGAGGCCGAGGCGATGTCACTGGTGCCGGTCCCGACCCCCGACATCCTGTGGCGCAAGCCGTCCGTGCTCGCGATCGCCGCGGTTCCCGGGACGGCGCTCGGCCGGCTCGGCGAACCGTCGGCCGCGTCGCCCGCGGCATGGGCCGCGGCGGGCGCCGCCGTCCGCAAGCTGCACGACGCGCCGCTGCCGTCCCGGACCGGCCGTGGCCCGGAGGAGCTGGCCGCGGAGCTGGACGCCGAGTGCGCGTGGCTCATGGCGAACGACGTCCTGCCCGAGGACCTCGTCACCCGCAACCGCGGGATAGCCGAGGCCGCGCTGCGTCCGTGGACGCCGGTCTTCACACACGGCGACCTGCAGATCGCCCACGTCTTCGTCGACGGGGACCGGGTCACGGGCATCATCGACTGGTCCGAGGCCGCCCGCGGCGACGCCCACTTCGACCTCGCCACGCTGACGCTCGGACACGAGGACCGTCTCACCGACGTGCTCGCCGGCTACGGCACGGACGTCGACCTCGACGTGATCCGCGCATGGTGGTCCCTGCGGAGCCTGCTGGCCATTCGCTGGCTGGTGGAACACGGCTTCGACCCGACCGCGCCGGGGTGTGAGATCGACGTGCTGAGGGCCCGGATGTGAGGGGGCGCGGTCGCGCCCCCTCACATCCGGGCCCCTTGAGTCTCAGCGGCCGACCCGCCACGTGAGCGAGTCCGTCAGCAGGGACCGCAGGTCCGGGGCGCGGACCGCGTCCGTCGGGTCCGTGGCGCAGACCGTCAGTTCGTGGGTGCGGCCGTCGGCCGGGACTCCGAGGGAGCGGGGCGTGACCGTCAGGTCGTCCCGGGCGCGGCGGACCTCGCGGCCGTCGACGCTCCAGCGCAGCCGAATGCCGTCCGCGACGCGCACGCGGACCTTGTCGTCACGGCGTACCGCGCGGTCCGTCGGCGTTGCCGCGGTGACGACCGACGCGTGCCGGTGGAAGCCCGCGATCATGGCCTCGCGGCCCGGGAGGTTGAACTCGCGGCCGAGCGTGCGCATGATCGAGTCCGCGGTGGGGCGGTAGAGACCGCGCGGGTAGTAGCCGCCGCCCTCGTACGCGCCCACCTTGCCGCCGTCCGGTGAGGTCCGGCCGATCCACCGGTACCACTTCTTCTTCTGGGCGGTGAGCTGCGCGGCCGTCAGCTTGCTGATGTTGCTCTCCCAGGGCTCGGCACCGGTGTACGTGCCGTACTCCTCGTACCAGTACTCGTCCGCCAGCTTGCCCAGCGAGTGCCCGGTCTCGTGGACGACGACCTGGTCGGACTGGGCGTTGTCCGACGAGGCGGTGGCGATGCCGTCGTAGCCGGACGGCGAGGTGATGTCGTTGTAGCCCGCGCCGCCGTACTTCGTGGAGTTGGCGAGGACGATGACGAGGTCGGGGTCGGCGGCCTTCTTCGCGTACGTCTCGACCTTGTTCGTGTCCACGCACAGCAGCCGCTCGATGCCGTCGCAGAAGAAGGCGGAACCGAGCGCGGTGTCCTTCACGGTGCCGTTCGTCGGGTCGTTGGAGACGCCGGACTGGCGGGAGACCGCGTCGACCGCCCAGACGTTGAACAGGCTCTTGTACGACGCGTAGGGCTCGACGGCCGAGACCTTCGCCCACTTGGCGCGCACGTCGGCGTGGAAGTCCTCCTGCTGGGAGGCGGTGTAGCCGTCGCCGATGAAGACGACGTCGAGCTTGGAGTCGGTCGGTCCCGCCGACACGATCGGGACGACGTCGCCGTCCCCCTTGATCTTCTTGCGTTCGCTCGGCGAGAGCGTCGGGGAGGCGGGGACGTCGGTGTGGCGCGGGTGGGCGTCGGGGCCGGTGAAGTACTCGACGCGCTGGGACTGGGCGGCGGCCGGCTCCGGCGCGGGGTCCGCCGCGGCGGCCGTGCCCGCGGGTCCCGCGGCGGTGGCCGCCGCGGCGAGGGCGATGCCCGTGGCGAGCGCCACCCGTAGGGGCGTGCGTCTGGGACGGATGGATATTCGATGCGTGGGGGGCATGGGCGTCCTTCCGAAGTCCGCGATATAAATGGCGGGTTAAGCAGAGTTAAGGCGCGGCTCAACGTAGAGGTTCCCGGGAGTCGAGGCAATGGGTGCGCTTCAATTTGCTGATGGGGCGGGTGAGTTCACGCGGTCGGACTGAGCGGATCCGCTCGGCGGCGCGTACGAAAAGTGAGGCCTCCGGAGCACGACGGGCTCCGGAGCGATGGTGGAGAGGGAGCAGTGACGCACAACAGTTCCGGCGGTGTGCCACCCGACGACCCGGCCGAGATCGGGCGGCGCGTCCTGCGCCTGCGCGGCGAACGCGGCCTCACCCAGCGACAGTTGGCCGAACCCGCCTACACCGCCGCGTACGTCTCCACACTGGAGTCCGGCCGCGTGCGCCCCTCCGAAGCCGCGCTGCGCCACCTCGCCGAACGCCTCGGCGTCAGCTACGAAGAGCTCGCCACCGGCCGCCCCGCCCACCTCGCCGCCGAGCTGCGCCTGCGCCTCACCGACGCCCGCCGCGCGCTGGCCACCGGCGCGCCCGAGGACGCGGCCGAACTCTTCCGCACCGTCCACGAAGAGGCCGTCACGCACAACCTCGCCGAGGAGCAGGCCGACGCGCTCCTCGGCCTCGGCGACTGCCTCCTGGAGTCCGGCGAACTCACCGGCGCCCGCGACCGGTTCGCCGCCGCCGAACGGCTGCTCGCCGACGAACCGCTGCCGCGCCGCGTCCCTGCCGTACGGGGACGCGCCACCGCGCATCTGCTCAGCGGTGAACTGCGGTACGCCTGCTACCTCCTGGAGAGCGCCCTCGACGAGCTCGACGCAGCCGGGCTGCACGACCCCGAGGCCCTGCTGCTCCTCTACACGGCGTCCATCGCGCCCTACATGGACATGGGCGCGCACGCGCGTGCCGCACACGCCGCCGAGCTGGCACTGGCGCTCGCCCCGCGCGTGGACGATCCCGCACTCGTGGCGGGGATGCACCGCGGGGTGGCCCGCACCCTCATCGCGGAGGGGCGCATCGCGGAGGCCGACGCGTCGCTCGCCAAGGCCCAGGAGCTCTACCGCCAGCTGCACATCCGTACCGAACTCGCCCACTGCCACTGGATGCGCGGCTACGTACACGCCCAGGACGGCGACCTGGAACACGCCGAGAGCGAGCTGCGCACCGCCCGCGACATCCTCGCCTCCAAGCGCGCCGCGCTCTTCACCGAGCAGGTCGAGGTCGAACTCGCGGACGTGCTGCGGCGGCGCGGCAAGACCGACGAAGCCGAGGCACTGCTGCGTCCGCTGCTCACCGCGGGTGACGAGGAGGAAGGGGGCGCCGGGCCGCTCGGCGCCGGACGCGGCGCGGTGCACGCGGGCGGCGCGCACCGGCTGCTCGGTCTCATCGCCGAGGAGCGGGGCGACACGGAGCGGGCCGAGGAGCACTACCGCGCCGCGCTCTCGCTGCTGGAACGCTCCAGCGCGGTGGGCGATCTGGCCGACCTCTGCCGCCTCCTCGGAGATCTGCTGCGCCGCGCGGGGCGTGTGGAGGCCGCGATGGACGCGTACCGCACGGGCCTCGGCCACCGGGCCGCGCCCGGCACCACCACGCTGGGCCCCGCGCCCGCCACTCCCCCGATGTGACCTGCCCTTCGTCCGGTGCGACCCGCCGGTGCATCGAAAGATGTACGGCGATCTCATCCGCCGTCACGACTCTCATGATCGCGGGGGCGCCCAGGATGGTGAGTACCCCTTGCCGCGGCGGTGTCGAGCGGCGGCGACCGGCATCGAGGAGAGACTGTGGTTCTGGGAAGGGCACTTGGTGGTGGCCTCGTCATGGGCGTGGCGCTCGGTGCGGGCACGGCGGTGGGGCCCGTGCTCGCCGACGGCCTCGGCCTCACCGGCTTCGCGGCGCGGCTCGTTCCGGCCGTGCTGGTCAGCGCGGTGGCGGTGCCGCTCGTCGTGATCGCGCTGCGCCGGCGCGGCGCATCCCTGCGGGACATCGGCTTCGGTGGCCCGGGCGGGAATCTGCGGGCCCTGTGCGTCGGCGCGGGGGTCACCTCCGGCGCCGCGGCACTCGTGCTGGGTGCGGCGACAGCCGCCGGGCTGCTGAGCTGGTCACGCCCGGACGTGCCCGAGCTGGCCGGGTTCCTGGTGACGAACGGCGTGGTCGCCCTGCTCCTGGAGGCGCTGCCCGAGGAGACGACGCTGCGCGGACAGACGTGGACCGCGCTGCGCGGCCGGTTCGGCGGTGTCGTCTCCGCGCTCGGCACGACGGCCGTGTTCCTGGTGGTGCCCGGCCTGTCGACCGTGGTGGAGGCCGGGGTCGCGCCCCTGGTCGGAGGCGACGCCGGGCCCGTCGGACTCGCGCCGGGCGGACAGAACCCGGTCGACTACCTGATCCTGCTGACCTTCTTCGGCCTGATGCTCGTCACGGCCCGCACCGCCGTGCGGCGCGCCCCGCTGTGCGCCGCCATCGGGGCGCATCTGGCCTTTCTGTCCGTCAACCGGATCGTGTTCGAGGGGGACGAGCGCGATGCGGGGTGGTCCGTGCGGCTGTCGTCCCCGGATGTGGAACTCCTCGTGCCGGTGTATCTGCTGGTCGCCATGGCCGGGTTCGCGGTGTGGCGGCGGGTGGAGAGGCGGCGCGGGGGCACGCCGTCCACGGCGGCCGCCGATTCGCTCAGTCGTCGAGCAGCCGCCACGCGGTGAGCGCGAGCCTCGCCCGGATCAGCCCGGTGGGCTCGGTCAGGTCGATGTCCAGGCTCTTCCCCAGGTGCTCCAGACGCCGGGCGACGCTGCTGTGATGCAGGTGGAGGAGGTCCGCGGCCCGTCGCAGGGAGCCGGTGGAGCAGTAGGCGTCCAGCGTCTCCAGGTCTTCCGTGCCTTCGGCGAGGGCCGCGACGGCGGCGACGTCGGGGTTGTCCCGTACGACCTCCTGGGGAACCTCCGCGAGCAGGGCCAGCGCCCCCAGTTCGTCGTGGGGCACGACCGGCCGGCCGGAGGTGGCGAAGCGGAGAGCGGTGCGCGCCTCACGCCACGAACGGTCCGGGCTTCCCGCGGCCCCGATGCCCGCGCGTACGCCCGCCGGGAACGCCGCCCGGTCGACGGTGGTGGCCAGGATGACTCCTACGCCGGAGAGCGGCGCCGCCTTCACCGGGCGGGCCGGGCAGATCAGGCCGCCGATCCGGTCGAGCGGCAGCCGCGAGCGTACGGCGACGACACGGACCGGCACATCGGCGGCGAAGCCGAGCAGCCGCAGGGCACGGGCTCGGGCGGCCTCCTCGCTGTCGGCGCTGATGGCGAGTTCGACCAGGGCGGGGTCGGCCATGGTGGTGCGGGCCGGGCCGTACCGCTCGACGGCCGCCGCCGCGGCGATGGCCAGCCGGTCCAGGAGCACCTCGTCGAGCGGGTTCGGCGGTCCGGGGCGTTCCAGCCACACGGTGCCGATCTCCTCGTCGTCGAGGGTGATGGGCGCCGTGCTGGAGGCGGGGGCCTGCGGGGCGGACGCGTCGGTTCCCTCGGGTGAGAGGCGGACGGCCCGTCCGGTGCCGCCCATCCGTACTCCGACCACGCACTCGGCCAGGCCCGCCGAGGCCCTGGCGAGCGCCGCGAGGTCGACGCGGCGGCGCATCAGCGTGTCGTAGAACGTGACGACGCGGATCGCGCCCTCGACGTGCGGATCGAGTCCCGACAGCCGTACGGCCAGTGCTTCCATGACAGAGGACAATAGGGCCGACGGCCGGACGCGGGGAGCGCCGATCGGTGCGCGATGGGGCACAGGTGCCCGACAGTCGGCGGACGACAGTGCGGGTCGCTGCTGTGAGGATGACCGGCATGGATCCCGAACTCGAAGCGTTCATCCCGTTGCTTCCCCGCCAGGACCTCAGCGATCCGGCCGCCGCACGCGAGAGGTACCGCGCGTACGCCGCGTCGAAACCGGCGCCGGACACGACGGGCATGGAGATCGAGAACCGTACGGTGTCCGCCGATCCGGAGGTGCCGGTGCGGATCTACCGGCCGCAGGGGGCGCGGGGCGCCGTCGTGTGGATGCACGGGGGCGCACGGATCATGGGCGACCTGGACACGGAACATCCGTGGGCCGGGCGCATCGCCGCCGCGTCGGGGGCCGTGGTGGTCTCGGTGGGGTACCGGCTGGCCCCCGAACACCCGTTTCCGGCCGCGTTGGAGGACGCGTACGCCGCCCTCGAGTGGACGGTGGAGCACGCCGCCGAGCTCGGTGTCGACCCGGCACGGATCGCTGTGGGCGGGCACAGCTCAGGCGGGAACCTCGCCGCGGCGGTGGCGTTGTGGGCCCGCGACCACGAAGGGCCGCCGATCTGCTTCCAGTTGCTCAACGAGGCGTCCCTCGACGACCGTCTGGAGACGTGGTCCGCTCGGAACTTCACCGATACGCCGTGGGCCACGCGCGCCAACGTGGCCGCTTCGTGGCGGCACTACCTCGGGTCCGAGCCCGCCACGCAGTACGCGGCCCCGTCCCGGGCCACCGACCTGTCGGGCCTGCCGCCCGCGTACGTCGCCACGGCGGAGTTCGACCCGAACCGCGACGAGGACATCGCCTACGCGGTGAGCCTGCTGCAGGCGGGTGTGTCGGTCGAGTTGCACCAGTGGCCCGGCACGTTCCACGGCTCGCAGGCCATCCTGTCCGCCGACGTCTCCCAGCGGCAGATCGCCCGGCTCGGGGAGGTGCTGCGGCGCGCGCTTGCGGGCTGAAACAGGCGTCGCGATCAAAGGGTTGGCGCGGATACGCCTCATGGACGCCGTCGGGCGGCGTGCTGCACCATGGGCGGGCAGACCGCTGTCCAGGTGCTGTTCAGCCGTTGCCTGCCGCGCCACGCCGTGCGGTACCGCGCCATGCCATGCCACGACAGTCCGGGCCGATGCCCGGAAGGGAGCGGCCTCTTGGCCTCCTCACCGTCCGCGTCCGCCCGCCGTGCGGTCCCGTCCACCGCCGATGTCGTGATCATCGGGGGCGGGGTGATGGGTACGAGCATCGCGTTCCATCTCGCCGAGGCGGGCGTACGCGACATCCTCGTCGTCGAGCGCGGCGCACTGGGCGGCGGAAGCTCCGGGAAGCCGATCGGCGGGGTGCGGGCGCAGTTCTCCGATCCGCTCAACATCGAGCTCGGCCTGCGCGGTCTGCGCGCCTTCCGGGGCTTTCCGCGCCGGCCCGGCGCCGACATCGGCCTCGACACCGTCGGCTATCTCTTCCTGCTCACCGACCCGGCCCAGGTGGCCGACTTCGAGGCCGGGGTGCGGACCCAGAACGCCCTCGGCGTGCCCAGCCGCATGATCGGGCCGTCGGAGGCGCGGGCGCTCTGCCCCTATCTGACCACCGACGGCCTGGTGGCGGCCGCCCACTCCCCCGACGACGGCCACGCGCGCCCCGCGCTCGTCGTGCGCGGCTACGCGCGTGCCGCGGCGCGGGCCGGCACCGTGTTCGCCACCGGTACCGCGGTCACCGGCATGGACGTGGCCGGTGACCGCGTGACGGCCGTCCGCACCGACCGCGGGCCGGTCTCCTGCTCGACGGTCGTCTGCGCCGCGGGGGCGTGGTCGGCGCGGATCGGTGCCATGGCGGGCGTCGAGCTGCCGGTCCGGCCGCTCCGCCGCCAACTCGCCCTCACCGTGCCGCTGGTGCCCGCCGCGCCGCGCATCCCGTTCACGATCGACTTCGCGTCGTCGGCGTACTTCCACAACAGCGACGACGGCCTGCTCCTCGGCCTCGCCGACCCCCGCCAGGCCGAGGGCTTCGACACCACGTGGACGCCGGGCTGGCTGGAACTGTTCCGTGACGTGGCGCGGCAACGGGCGCCCGCGCTCGCGGAGATGGAGACGTCCGGCGGCTGGGCGGGCCTGTACGAGGTCACGCCCGACCACAACGCGCTGATCGGCCGCTCCGACGCACCGGTCAACTTCCTCTACGCCACCGGCTTCTCCGGCCACGGCTTCCTCCAGGCCCCCGCGGTGGGCGAGATCGTCCGCGACCTGTACCTGGGGCGGCGGCCGTGCGTCGACGTCGAGCCACTCGGCGCGCACCGTTTCCGCACGGGGTCCGAGAGCCGCCCGGAAGCCCACGTGGTGTGAACCCGAAAGGACGACATGTCGATGATCGAGCAGTGGCGGCTGCGCGCCGGGTTCGCCGAGCGGCTCTCGCGGATGTACGGGCGCGAGGTCCCCGCGTACACGACGCTGGTGGACGTCTCCCGTGAGGTCAACGAGGACGTGCTGCGCGAGCGCGGCACCGGCGCCGAGCGCCTCGGGTCCATCGGCCGCGTCACCGCCGAACGGCACGGCGCGATCCGGGTCGGCACTCCGCGGGAACTGCGGCAGGTCGCCCGCGTGTTCGGCGCCCTCGGCATGCACCCGGTCGGCTTCTACGACCTGCGCGACACCCCGGCCGGTGCCCTCCCCATCGTGTCGACGGCGTTCCGGCCGGTCGACGAGGACGAGCTGGCCCGCAACCCCTTCCGGGTCTTCACGTCCCTGCTCACCGTGGACGACGCCCGCTTCTTCGACGACGGCCTGCGCTCCCGTCTCGACACGTTCCTCGCGGGCCGCGAGCTGTTCCCGCCGGAGCTGCTCGCGCTGGCCGACCGGGCGGAGGCGGAGCGTGCACTGTCCGACGCGGACGCCGAGCGGTTCCTCGGACTCGCCGTGCACGCCTTCGAGCTGTCGGCCGAACCCGTCGACGAGGACTGGTACGCGTCTCTGGAGCGCGTCTCCGCCGTCGCCGCGGACATCGGCGGTGTCCGCAGCACCCACATCAACCACCTCACCCCGCGCGTCCTGGACATCGACGAGCTCTACCGGCGCATGACCGAACGCGGCATCGAGATGATCGACACCATTCAGGGGCCGCCGCGCTGGGCAGGGCCGGACGTGCTCCTGCGCCAGACCTCGTTCCGCGCACTGGCCGAGCCGCGCTCCCTGCGGGCGGCGGACGGCAGCGTGCGGCGCGGCGCGCTGCGGGTGCGGTTCGGCGAGGTCGAGGCGCGGGGCATCGCCCTCACCCGCGAGGGCCGCGTCCTCTACGACCGGCTGCTCGCCCTCGTCGACGAGCGGGCCGCGTCCCGGCCGGCCACCGAGCGGGACGCGGCGGCCCGCGCCGTGTGGGCGGAGCACCTGCCCGCGACCGAACACGGCCTGGCCGCGCGGGGCCTCGGGTTCTTCACGTACCACGCCGTCCCCGACCGGCCCGCGGACGGCCGCCGCCCGCCCTCCGACCTCGGCGGGCTCCTGGACGGAGGCTGGCTGCGGGCCGAGCCGATCGTGTACGAGGACTTCCTGCCCCGGTCGGCCGCCGGCATCTTCCGGTCCAACCTCGAGGGCACCCGGTCCGGAGACGGTGCCCGGGAGCGTGACCGGGAAGGCGGTGCGTACGGCTCCGAACGGCTCTCCGAGGCCATGGGCCGCGATGTCCTCGACCCCTTCGCGCTGTACGAGCGGCAGCGGGACCGCTCCCTCGCCCTCCTCCCCCGCGCACTGCGTCCCATCCGCGCACCACGTCCCCAGGGAGCGTCATGACCGGCATCGCCCTGCCCGCCACCGACGAGCTGCGCGCCCGTGCCCGCTCCGCGCTCGGCCGCGTCGGCGTCACCGTCCCCGAAGGCAACGGTCTGCGGGCCCGTACCCCCATCACCGGCGAGGACCTCTTCGGTCTGGCCGCGACCGGTCCCGCCGGGACCGAGGAAGCGCTCGCGGCGGCCCGTGCCGCCTTCCTCGACTGGCGCACCACCCCCGCACCGCGCCGGGGCGAACTCGTCCGGCGCCTCGGTGACCTGCTGCGCGACCACGCGGACGACCTGGCGGACCTGATCACCATCGAGGCGGGCAAGATCCGCTCGGAGGCGCTCGGGGAGGTGCGGGAGATGATCGACGTCTGCGACTTCGCGGTCGGCCTGTCCCGGCAGCTCTACGGACGCACCATCGCCTCCGAGCGTCCGGGGCACCGCCTCGCGGAGAGCTGGCATCCGCTCGGTGTCGTCGGCGTCATCTCCGCGTTCAACTTCCCGGCGGCGGTGTGGTCGTGGAACACCGCCGTCGCCCTGGCCTGCGGTGACACCGTGGTGTGGAAGCCCTCCGAACTGGCCCCGCTGATCTCCCTGGCCTGCGACAGGCTCTTGGCCCGGGCCGCCGATGACGTAGGCGCGCCCCGCGACGTGCACCGGCTCCTGCTCGGCGGCCGAGCCGTGGGCGAGCAGCTCGTGGACGATCCACGGGTCGCGCTGGTCAGCGCCACCGGATCGACCCGCATGGGCCGCGAGATCGGCCCGCGCGTCGCCGCCCGCTTCGGCCGCTCCCTGCTCGAACTCGGCGGCAACAACGCGGCGGTCGTCGCCCCTTCGGCCGACCTGGACCTCGCCGTGCAGGGCATCGTGTTCGCGGCGGTCGGCACCGCCGGACAGCGCTGCACGACGCTGCGGCGCCTCATCGTGCACCACGATGTCGCGGAGACGCTCGTGGGGCGCCTCACCGCCGCGTACCGGAAGCTGCCCATCGGTGACCCCTTCGACCGGGCGACGCTGGTCGGCCCGCTGATCTCCGCACGGGCGCTCGCGCAGATGCGGGGCGCGCTGGACCGGGTGCGCGGTGAGGGCGGCGAGGTGCTGGCGGGCGGTGCCCGTCGCCCGGCACCGTCCGCGCCGGACGCCGCGTACGTGGAGCCGGCGGTGGTCCGTGTCGGGCGGCAGACCGACGTGGTGCGCGAGGAGACGTTCGCACCGCTCCTGTACGTCATGACGTACGACACCTTCGACGAGGCGATCGCCCTCCACAACGACGTGCCCCAGGGGCTCTCGTCGAGCATCTTCACCCGCGACCAGCAGGAGGCGGAGCGTTTCGTGTCCGCGGAGGGCTCCGACTGCGGCATCGCCAACGTGAACATCGGGACGTCCGGTGCGGAGATCGGCGGCGCGTTCGGGGGCGAGAAGGAGACGGGCGGCGGCCGTGAGTCGGGTTCCGACGCGTGGCGCGCCTACATGCGGTCGGCCACGAACACGATCAACTACTCGAGCCGGCTCTCCCTCGCCCAGAACGTCAGCTTTCTCTGACCTGTTTCTGCACTCTCACCTCAGGCATTCCCAGGAGGCGCCGGTCAGTTCACAGCTCGCGTCCCACAGCCGCGCCGCCACGGAGGGGTCCGCGAGGTGCTCCCACACCGGCTCGCGTCGCGGCTCCCCGCGCAGACCGAAGACGCGCGGGCCCCACAACTCGCCGCCCCGCACGGCCGGGTCGAGCACCGCGCGGACCGCGGGCCACGCTCCGGCGTCCTTGCCCTGGACGAGGAGGGCCGCGGGCGCCGCGCCGAGCCGCGCGCCGGTCGTCCGGACGTGGACCGGCGGCCGTGAGGGGGTGAGGGAGTCGAGGGCGCCGCCGGGGTGGGCGACCACGCTCGCGACGGGGCTGCCGGTGGCGCGCAGACGGCGGTCGAGTTCCACGCCGAAGTACATCTGGGCCAGCTTGGAGCGGCCGTACGTGCGCTTGGCTCGGTAGTCCTTCCGGGACTGGAGGTCGTCGAGGTCGAGCCGCTCGGACTTCGCCGCGAAGCTGCCCATGGTCACGACGCGGGCCGCGGGCGCCGCCGACAGCAGCGGCATCAGCCGGCGGGTCAGCGCGAAGTGCCCGAGGTGGTTCGTGCCGAACATGAGCTCGTGTCCGTCGCCGGTCTCCTGGCGCGGCGGATCGTCGAGCGCGACGCCAGCGTTGTGCACCACCGCGTCGAGCCGGTCCACCGCCAGGGACTCCACGGCCGACGGCAGCGACGCGAGGTCGGCGAGGTCGAGGCGTACGGCCCGGACCCGCGCGCCGGGGACACGTGCGCGGATCGAGTCCATGGCGGCCTCGGCCTTCGCCGGGCTGCGGCTGCCCAGCACGACGGTCGCGCCGGTCGCCGACAGCTGCTCCGCGACGAAGTAGCCGATGCCGGCGTTGCCGCCGGTGACCAGGAAGACGCTGGCGTCGGCGCGCGGCAGGCGCTGGACGTTCCAGGGCGGGGTGGAGGATGTGGGCGACATGTCGGCGGGGCTCCCTCGGTGGCGCGGAACTGTGGTGCCCACCGTGCCAGTGGTCACCGACATGTCTCCGACAGTTCGTCGGCCGGCACATCGGGCCACCGACATCCCTCCGACACGGTGAACGTTTCCGGTGTCCGCCGCGTCACAGGAGCAGCCGCGTCAGGGCTTCACCGAGGGGGTCACATGCTCACCCGTCCATTCCGCGCGCTCGCCGCGGTCGCCGTGTCCGGCGCGGTCCTGGTGGCGGCGTCCGGATGCGGCGGTGAGGAGGCTCCCGCCGGGACCGGGGGCGCCTCCCTCGCGGACCGTGCCCGGCAGGTCGCCGAGGCCTGGGACGGTTCCGCCGCGGCCGTCGCGTGGCGTACCGGGTTCCACCCGGCCGGGGAGACGGTCCAGCCGCCGCGGGGCGGGCTGCGCGGCCGGGCCGACGAGCGGGCCTTCGAGGACGGGCGCTTCGTCCTGCGCGGCGAGTTGCCCGGTCCCGGGCGCGCGGACGGCAACGTGACGTGGCCCGACGGCGCCTCGCTCGCGCGACCCCTCGTGGGGGCGGACGAGTCGTACAAGGCACTCGCCCACTCCCGGGCCGCGGTCACTGGAGAGCCGCACCTCACGGTGACCGGGGTGGAGCCGGGTGAGATGCGCGTGGCCACCAGCCGCGGTCCGGCGACGGTCCCGGCCTGGCTCTACACCCTGGACGGCTACGCCTCGCCCCTGAAACAGGCCGCGGTCCTCCCGTCGAAGCCTCCCCGGCCACCGATCGGCCGGGCCCTCCACCTCCCCGGTCTCCCGCTCGACCGGCTCGTCGGGACAGCCGCGGACGGACGAGCGGTGACCGTGACAGCCCTCCACGGCGCCTGCGACGACGGAGCGGCGGTGAAGGCACTCGAGACCGAAGGGAGTGTCGTGCTGACGCCCTCCGTCAAGAAGCGGAAGCGGGACGACGGCGGTGTCTGCACCAGTCAGGCGGAGATGCAGCAGGTGACGGTGGAACTGGCACGGCCGGTCGGCGATCGCGTCCTGCTCGACGCGCTCACCGGCCGGCCGGTCCCCTACAAGGGCATGCGCGGCAGCACGCCATGACCTTCGCCCGTCACGGCGCCATCTCGTACGTCCCGGCCAGCGCCTCGACGCGCTCCCAGACACGCGCCGAACGGGCGTCGTCGACGACCGGACGCCGGACCGCGCCGAGCGCCCACGTCTGCTGGTCCGCGGTGGCGGAGTCCTTGCCGTGCAGTTCGACGGCGTGCGCGGAGAAGTCGCGTACGAGGACGGCGAAGAGCTCGTCGAGCACGTCCTCGTCCAGGCCGGTCAGGCGCGCCTGCTCCAGGATCAGCTGGCCGTGCACGACCAGCGCGAAGAGCTGGCCGACGGCGAGGAGCAGGTCGAGGTCGAGGCTCTGCCGCTCGTCGGGGGCCGCCGTGGTGACGAACGTGCAGAGGGCGTCGGCCTGCTCGCGGAAGCGGGCGACGTTGGGCACCTCGGCGTACGCGTCGAAGGCGGCGCGCCAGTCGTGGAAGCGGATGGCGCCGAGGCCGCGGGCCGGGCCCTGCCGGAAGAGGAAGGCGTCGTCGGCCGCGTCGAGGCGGGTCGGCACGGGCGCGTACTCGGCCGGGTTCAGGAGGTGGTTGCCCATGAACTTGAGGATCAGCGCGAGGTTGACGTGGACCGTGCCCTCCAGCTTGGGCAGGCCACGGACCTCGACGGCCGCCTGCGCGAAGTAGTTGTCCTTCTCGAAGCCCTTGGCCGCGATGACGTCCCACATGAGGTCGATGACCTTCTCGCCCTCCGTGGTCACCTTCATCTTCGTCATGGGATTGAAGAGGAGGTAGCGGCGGTCGTCGGGGCCCGCCGAGCGGAAGTAGTCGACGGCGCGGTCGCTGAAGAGCTTCATCCCGACGAGGCGGACGTAGGCGTCGGTCAGTTCGCGGCGCACGTGCGGGAAGGCGGTGACGGGGCGCCCGTAGAGGATGCGGCCCGTGGCGTGGGTGACCGCCTCGTACATCGCGTGCTCGCAGATGCCGATCGAGGCGGTGCAGAGGTTGAACTTGCCGACGTTGACGGTGTTGAGAGCGGCGTCGAAGGCGGCGCGGCCGGTGTGGAGCACGTCGTCGGGGCCGACCGGGTAGTTCTCCAGACGGAACTCGCTCACGTACTTCGACGAGTCGACGACGTTCTTGACCAGGTGGTACGCGTCGTGGCGGCTGTCGGCGGCGAAGAAGACGTAGCCGTCGGGGCCCTCGATGTCGGTGCGGCGGCCGAAGACGGAGACGAGCCCGGCGGCGTTGCCGTTGCCGATGTAGTACTTGGAGCCGGTGGCCCGGAAGCCGCCGTCACCGTCCGGCTCCAGGAGCATGTCGGTGGAGTAGATGTCGGCGCCGTGCGACTTCTCGGACAGGCCGAAGGCGAACACCTCGCCTTGGTCGAGGAGTTCGGCGGCGCGCGTGCGGGCGGCGGCGTTGTCGCTCTGCCAGACCGGGCCGAGGCCGAGGATGGTGACCTGCCACGCGTACCAGTAGTCGAGGCCGTAGAAGCCGAAGATCTCGTTGAGGGCGGCGATGCGGGCGGTGTCCCAGCGCTTGTCGCCCTGCCCCTCCCTGGCGGCGGACGCCGGGGTGAGGAAGGTCGCGAACAGCCCTTCCTTGGCGGAGAACTCCAGGAAGTCGGCGAGCCAGGCGCGGGTGCGGTAGTCCTCGATCAGCTTGCGCTTGCCGCGCGCCTCGAACCAGTCGACGGTCGCGCGCAGCAGCCTGCGGGTCTCGGGATCGAAGTGGGTCGGGTCGTAGGTGTTCGGGTTGAACAGCAGCGGGTCGGCCATGGCGGTTCGCCTTTCCAAGAGGTGCGTGGAGCGCGCTCAGCGCTCGGAGTTGAGTCGGTGGAGCGTGGCGAGCACGTCGTCGAGCCAGGCGAGCGTCATCCGCTCGTACGCGATGCCGCCGCGCAGCACGACGTGCTGGAGCTCTCGTCCGGCGTCGAGTTCCGCGCGACCGGAGGCCTCGGGCGCCTCGCGGGCCGGGGCGTCGGGCCCCGTGAAGTCGCGCCGCTCCCCCGCGAGGTAGTGGGCGAGGCGGTCGGCGTGCGCCTGACGGTGCCGCTCCACCTCGTGGATCAGCGCGACCGGGTCGTCGAAGGCCGCGCCGCGGATCTTCACGGCGAGCTCGTGCCGGACGCTCTCGGGTTCGATCGGCTCGTGCAGCCACTGGGAGAGCGCGGCCCGGCCCGGGGAGGCGACGGAGTACTCCTTCTTGTCCGGCCGGTCCTGCTGGACCACCTCGCGGACGTCGATCCAGCCGTCGCCCTCCATGCGTTTGAGGACGCGGTAGATCTGCTGGTGGGTGGCTGCCCAGAAGTAGCCGATGGACCGGTCGAACCGCCGGGCGAGTTCATATCCGGAGCCCGGTTTCTCCAGCAGGGAGACGAGGATCGCGTGCTCGAGCGCCATGCCCGAATCCTTCTATGCAACTCGTTGCATAGACAAGCGGCACCGGCCAGGTGAGACGCGGCTCACCCGCGCGATCGGTGGTCCGTCGCGGCCGACGAGTCGAGCCAGGCGCCGATGCGCGGCAGCGCCTCGGGGCCGCTTGTCCCGGTGCACCGACCCGACGAGGTCGGCGATGGCGACGTCCCGCGGACACCCGCCACGCGGCGTCGGCGGCCGCCGTCGCGCGGGAGACGGGGCACGGCTTCGTGCACTCCTCGGGAGGGGTGCCGAACGGTCCGGTCCGGCAGGATCCACGGACCGTCGTCACGGGCGAGAAGGCGGGCATGTTCGCCGCGGTCGAGGGTGCCGTTCTGATCGGCGGCCCGAACGCCCGCCTCGCCCCCACGCACTACAAGGACTGGCTCGACGCCGCGCGGTGGGAGCGGTCGGCTCAGCCGGTCGCCAGGCGCCGTACCGCCGCCAGCGCGCGGTCCGCGTGTGCGCTCATGCGGAACTCACTGCGGACCACCTCGGCGACGGTGCGGTCCTTGCCGATGACGAACGTGACCCGCTTGGTGGGTGCCAGTGAGAAGCCGCGGGTCACGCCGAACCGGCCGCGCACCACGCCCTCGGGGTCCGCGAGCAGGGGAAAGCCCAGAGTGTGACGCTCCGTGAACTCACGCTGCCGGTCGACCTCGTCGCCGCTGATGCCCACGGGCCGCGCTCCCGCGGCGTCGAACTCGTCGGCGAGGTCACGGAAGTGGCAGGCCTCGGCCGTGCAGACGGGGGTGAGGGCCGCCGGATAGAAGAAGAGCACCACCGGGCCGTCCTGGAGGAGTTCGGAGAGTCGGCGCGCGGTGCCGGTCTCGTCCGGCAGCGTGAAGTCCTCGACGGTGTCGCCCACCGCCACGCGCGCCGTCATGCCCGGGTCCTGTGCGACGTGCGGTCCATCGGGGCCACGCTGCCTCCTCGAGTGCGGGAGCGAAACCCTACTCGACCGGCGGCAACGGGCCGTCGCCAGCCCTTCCCACCGCCCTTGACCTCGCGAAACGACGTCGTGCGATGCTGGGGATCGCCGGGAGGCACCGAGCGAACGACGGGGAGTACGGTCAGAACGATGGCACTGGTACGACGGACAGCGAAGGGCATCTGGGACCGCTACTCGGCATCCGACCCCGGGCTCCTGCGGCTCATGGCGGGACTGCGCACGGTCGGGGCGATCCTCCTCGCGCTCGCCGTGCTCGCGCCGCTCGGCACGTCGGTGACGCACCTCGTCGCGGGCGCGATGACGGCGATGGTCGCCACGTTCGCGATCCAGGAGAAGGAGGTGCGGGGCCAGGCGATCACCCTGGCGCTCGGCCTGCCGGTCGCGCTCGCGGCCATCTCTCTCGGGGCGCTGCTCAACTCCCGCGTGGTGGCCGGGGACGTGTTCTTCATCGTCCTGATCTTCGGGGCCGTCTACTGCCGCCGGTTCGGCGACCGTGGCACCGCGCTCGGGCTCATCGGCTTCCAGGTCTACTTCGTCTCGCTCTTCGTCAGCGCGTCCACGTCGGCGCTGCCCACGCTCTACCTGACCCTGACCATCGCCTTCGCGTGCAGCGCGGTCGTACGGTTCGCCGTGGTGCCGGAGACGCCCGAGCGCACCCTGGCGCGGCTGCGCGAGGCGTTCAGGGCGCGGCTCGCCCAGCTGATCGCCCACCAGATCGAACTCCTCGACGCGGACGCGGACTCCGGCGAGGGCCCGGAGAAGGTCCTGGACGACCTGCGGCGCAGCACCGCACGGCTGCACGAGGCCGCGCTGATGATCCAGGGCCGGCTGGAGGAGGGCTCGCGCGACGCGGCAGCGGCGGCGCTGCTGCAGCGCAGGGTGGCCGACGCGGAGATCGCCGCGGAACGCCTCGGCGTCCTGCTCCTCAACGCCCGCAGCGCGGAGCGCGTGGAGACACTCACCCTGCACCTGCCGAGCGCCCCCGTCCCCCTCACGCGGCGCGGCCGCATCGGGCCCGACGCGGGCACCGCCCTGCGCAGGGACCTGCGCGCCCTGCACCTGCTCGTGGTGCGCCTGGTGCCCGACGACCGCGGCACGGCACTCCCGTACGTACGCAACCGGCTGCTCGGCTACCGCGAGGAGCAGGGCCTGCCGCAGGGTTCCCCGGCGATCCAGGACTGCTTCCGCGCGATCGGTGAGGCGGCGCGCGCCATTCTGGGCCTGCGGCTCGCGACCGACGGGGCGCCGGACGACGAGTACGACAGTCCGGAAGTGATGCGGTCCCGTGAGGAATTCGAGGCCGAGGAGATCTCGATATCCGGTGAGGCCGCGGAGGCGGAGGAGGAGCAGCAGACGGGGCTGCGGCGGCCCACCACCCGGGCGGCCGTGCAGGTCTCGGTCGGGTCCGCGCTCGCCATCGTCGGCGGCGAGTTCCTGTCCACACAGCGGTGGTACTGGGCCGTGCTGACCTGCTGGGTGGTCTTCCTCAACACCGCGTCCACGGGCGAGATCATGGTCAAGGGCTACCGCCGCCTCCTCGGCACGGTGCTCGGCGTCGTGGCCGGGGTGGCGCTGGCCGGCGCCGTCGGCAACCACACGTGGGCGGCGTTCGCCCTCGTCGTGCTCTGCGTCTTCGGCATGTTCTTCACCGCGCCGCTCTCCTACGCGATGATGTCGTTCTTCGTCACGGCGATGCTGGGCCTGCTCTACACCCTGCTCAACACCTACAGCCTCGACGTCCTGGTGCTGCGGATCGAGGAGACGGCGCTCGGCGCGGCCTGCGGGATCATCGCGGCGGTCCTGGTGCTTCCGGTGCGGACCTCGCACCGGACCGACGAGGAGCTCGGCACGGTCCTCGCGCGGCTGCGGGACGTCGTGTCGGCCGCCGTGTCGCAGCTCAGCGGCGGACCCGCGGTCGACCTCGTGGACCTGGCGCGCGATCTGGACACCGCGCTGGACGACCTGCGCAGCTCCACGAAGCCGCTGACGCATCCGATCGCCCCGCTGCGGGCCCGTCGGCAGACGGCCCGCTACATCGTCGCGCTCCTGGAGACCTGCGCCTATCACGCCCGTTCGCTGGCGGCGACGGCCGAGTTGGTGCCCTCCAGCAAGAGCGTCGCGGCCGACGCGCGCCTCGCGCTCGCCGGGCGGCGCATCACGCACAACATCGACCTGATCGCCGCTCAGGTGCGCGACGAGGAGCCCGACGGCGTCATCGAGTCCGGGTCGAGCATCGCCTCGATGCTCGACAGCGGCCGCCACGAGGTGCTGCGGACCGGTTCGGTGGCGTTCCGCGTGCTGCGGCACCTGCAGCGGCTCGACGAGGGGATCGTGGGCCTGGCCCGGCCGCTCGGGGTTCCGCTGGAGGCGCCCGAAGAGGGGGCCACCGCGTCAGCCCCGGCTCGCTGAACGGGGCAAACGTGGACGTCGTCCCGCTGGTCAGCCCCTGAACCCGAGCGTCGTCTGTGACGACGCGTTGCCGTGCGCGTCCACCGCCCGCACCCTCGCCACGTAGCGTGCGCCCCTCTCCGTGGCGGGCAGGGGGATGTCCAGGGAGTTGGGGCGGGGCATGAAGTAGTACTCGGACAGGACCTTCGACGAGAGCAGCTTCGTACCGGTCGCCGTGTTCTCGACGTCGACGCGGTAGTGGTGCACCATCTGGTCGTCCCGCGCCTGGCGGACGCGCAGGGCCCGGCCGCCGTCGACGAGAGCGAGCGGGCGGCGTTCCGTGAACCTCGGTGCGGTCGTGTTGCGTCGGGCGTCGGTGTAGGTGAAGGCGTCCTTGATCTGCTGCGGGCTGTTTCCCTTGAGGCGTACGGTCCAGGTCGGCCCGCTGAGAGTACCGGCGCTGGCGTACGGGGGCTGCCAGTCGGCCGACCACTGGCCGCCGGTGTAGATGTCGTGCTTGTCGGCGGCCATGTTGACGCGCGCGATCTCCGTGCGGTCGCGGTACACCTCGACGAACAGGGCCTGCGCGGTCGGCGCCTCGAAGCGGTCCGCGAGGCCCGTCTCCGTGACGGCCTGGTAGCCGTGGTCCATTTCGACGTACGACATCGAGCCGTCGTTGACGGCGGTGAAGTCGCGCTGGTGGACGGAGCGTTCGTCGTTGATGTTCAGGTGTGAGTGGCCGGAGAAGTAGACGACCTGCGGGTGGGCGGCGAGATCCTCGGTGAGCCGGGGGTTCGAGGCCTGCTGGCCGTCCATCGCGGTGCCGGGGGCGGGCCGGTGGCCCTGCACGAGGACGGGGGTGTGGGCGTTCGCCGGGTCCGCGGCGATCTCGGCGAGCCGCTTCTTGAGCCAGGCGCGCTGTACGCGGTCCGCGTCGTACGTCTCCGTGTTCACGGTGAACAGGTGCAGGCCCCGCACGGTCGACTCGTAGTAGCCGCCGCCCGAGTCGGGGAACCAGGCGCGCGGGTAGTGGGCACGCATGTCGGCGAGGCGCGCGTCGTGGTTGCCGTGGGAGAGCAGGACCTGCGTGTCGTCCATGCCCTTGCGCTTCAGGTTGGCGCGGAAGATCTCGGAGACGACGCGGTGGTCGCCGCCGCGGCCGTCGCCGTTGTCGTTGATCATGTCGCCGTTGGAGAGGATCGCGTCCGGTGCGGGGAACACCGACCCGATGGTGTCGAAGAAGCTCTCGTACTTCTTGTCGTTCTTCTCGTGGTTCCCGATGTGCACGTCGGACATGACGACCAGACGTGCGACGGGCTTCTCCTTGCTCCGGACCAGATAACCGGCGGACACCGGGACGCTCGACCGGCCACCGCGGAACGCGACGGCGGTGACGTTGGTGTCCTTCGTGAGACGCAGCGGCCTGCCCGGCACGAAGGCGCGGTCCGCGCGGGTGGGTGTCGTGCCGTCCAGGGTGTAGCGGACCGTGGTGCCGCGCTCGGCCCGCAGCGTCAGCGGGACGGTGCGTTCGTAGCGGCCGCCGGCCGTGCCGAACGTCGGGGGCGCGGGGGCGGTGCGCGCGGCGGTGGCGCGGGGTCCGGCCCCGGCCGGCGAGGCGGCCGGGACGATCGCGTGGGCGGCGGCCGGGAGCAGCAGCGCCAGGGACGCAGCGGTGATCACGAAGGGGGTACGTCTCACGGGGATCCGGATCCTTGCCTCTGGCCGGGCCTACGGTGCGTGCCGCCCGGCGTGAACTCCCGTGACGCTAGAACGGGTTGATGAGGTAACGAGGCCAGACCAGTTACCTTCTGGTGACTCGTCCGTGAACCGCCGCCGTCGGCGGGCGACAAGCCGGGCGCGCCTGCGGGACCGGCGCACCCGGCACACGACGTCCGCGCTATTCGTGCGCGAGCATCCCTGTACGCAGTCGGGTCAGCGTCTTGGACAGCAGCCGTGACACGTGCATCTGCGAGATGCCCATGATTCTGCCGATCTCGGCCTGCGTCATCTCCTGGCCGAAGCGCATCTCGATGATGCGGCGCTCCCGTTCGTCGAGCTCCGCGAGGAGCGGGGCCAGGGCGTGGATGTTCTCGATGACCTCGATGGCCGGGTCCGGCTCCCCCATGACGTCGGCGAGCGAGCGGTTGTTCTTGTGCGTGGTGCCGTCCTCGCTCCCTCCGTGCTGGGAGTCCAGGGAGCCGGCCGCGTAACCGTTGGCGGCCACGATCACCTCGAGGACCTGCTCCTCGCTCACCGACAGGTCCTCCGCGAGTTCACGGACGGTCGGCTCACGGCCCAGCACGGCGAACAGCCGCTCCCGGGACTTGACCAGTTCGGTGCGGAGCTCCTTGAGTCTTCGCGGCACGTGGACGGCCCAGCTGGTGTCACGGAAGTGGCGTTTGATCTCCCCGAGGATGCAGGGGACGGCGAACGACACGAACTCGAAGCCGCGGCTGGTGTCGAACCGGTCGATGGCCTTGATCAGCCCGACCGTCCCGACCTGGACGATGTCCTCCAGCTGCCCGTTGCCGCGGTTGCGGAACCGGCCGGCCACATAGTGCACCAGGGAGAGGTTCATCTCGATCAGGGTGTTGCGCGCGTACAGGTGGTCGGGCGATCCCTCCTCGAGGGTCCGGAGCCGATCGAAGAAGAGCTTCGACAGCTCGCGGGCGTCCTTCGGTGCGACCTGGTCGGCTGCCGCGACGCGGGGCAGTCCCACGATCTCGTCCCGCGTCCGCCGTATCGGCTCCACGGCATCGTCGACGGCGTCGGCGACACCCTTCTGCCGAAGAAACATCGTCTGGTTCTCCACGTTCTCGACTTCCATGGCTCGGCTGCCCGGCGTCCCGGCCCGCGGACTCAGTTCGCCACCACCGTGAACGGGATGCCTTCGCGGTCCGCGAGGACGGCCTCGCGCCGGCGCTCGGGCCCCTGCGGCGGGGTGATCACCCGGCCGCCCCAGCGCACGGCGGCAGCCGCGGCGGAGTCGACGTCGGCCACGCGGAAGCAGGCGTGCCAGCGGTGGCGGCCCTCGAAGCCCGGCGGTGTGCCGTCCCGCAGCCGCGCGACGGTGCGCGGTCCGTCGCGGACCAGGATCTGTCCGTCGACGTACTCCACCTCGCAGCAGTCGCAGGAGGAGTCCGCCCAGCCGAGCGCGCCCCCGTAGAAGAGAGCCGCGGCGAAGATGTCCCGCGTGAGGAGTTCGAGCCGGACGACCGGCCCCTCGCCCACCGTCCAGCGCTCGTCGGGAGCCTGCTCGCGCAGCCCGAACACGGCGTCGTCGGGGCCCGCCGCCACCACGACGCGCCCGGCACCGGTCGTCAGCGGGCCGACCGCCACGGTGGCGCCGCGCTCATGGAGCCTGGCCACCGTGACGTCCACGTCGTCGACGGCGAAGTACGGCATCCAGCCCGCGTAGATGCCCAGGTCGGACGCGGTCTCGCTGAGGGTGCCGACCGGCCTGCCGTTCTGCAGGGCCAGGGACCGCGGCCGACGCGGCGAGCCGAGCAGCGGCACGTGACACCAGCCGAGCACCCTACTGTAGAACTCCTCGGCGGCCCGGATGTCCCGCGAGGCCAGGCTCAGCCAACAGGGTGCGCCGCGGGCCTTTCCGAGGTTCGGCGGCAGGCTTCCGCCGGACAGGGCCGGTTTGCGGGCGCCGGTCGGGATCAGGCGTGTACCTCCGGCCCTGCGCGCCGAACCGTCGCCGGTCCACACGCGTCGAGCCGCCCCATCCCGGCCGTTCGCATCCGGAGTCGATGCCTCGCCCCGGGCCCGCCGCTCCCGGTCTCTGTCTATGTCGATGTCCCTGTGCACAGCGCTCTCTTTCCACCCGGTATGTGCGGTCCCGCGAGTGGTTCCGCAAACGGAAGCTCGCGTACCGGGACCTTCCGCATGGACTTCGGGGACTTAGGCCCTGCCTCTGGTGGCGCGAAAGGCCCGGTAATTCGTTTGCTCCGGACCTGCGCTGCTGACATGGTCACGGCCATGCCTACCTTCGCCGCGCCCGACGGAACCGAACTCGCCCATCACGTCGTCGGGGACGGAGGGGGCGCTCCCGTGATCTGTCTGCCGGGCGGGCCGATGCAGGATTCCGCGTACCTCGGGGACCTCGGCGGCCTTGCCGCGCGGCGGCCGCTGCTCATGCTGGATCTGCGCGGCACCGGCCGCTCCGCCGTTCCGGAGGACCGCTCCTCGTACCGCTGCGACCGTCTCGTGGACGACGTGGAGGCGCTGCGCGTGCACCTCGGTCTGGAGACGCTGGATCTCCTCGCGCACTCGGGAGGCACGAATCTCGCGGTCCTCTACGCGGCCCGGTACCCGCAGCGCGTCGGCAGGCTGGCGCTGATCACGCCGAGTGTGATGGCCGTCGGCATCGCGGTCGACGGCTCCGTCCGGCGCGAGACGGCACTGCTGCGGCAGGACGAGCCGTGGTTCCCGGTGGCCTTCGCGGCCCTGGAGGAGATCGTGGGCGGCCGGGCGACGGCCGAGGCCTTCGAGGCGATCGCGCCGTTCGCCTACGGCCGCTGGGACGAGGCGGCACAGGCCCATCGGGCCGCCGAGGACGGGCAGCGCAACGACGAGGCGGCCGCGGCGTTCGGCGCCGAGGGTGTCTACGACCCGGAGGGCACGCGGGCCGCGCTCACCCGGCTGGAGTGCCCGGTGCTCGTGCTCGCCGGGGAGGCCGACCTGAACTCACCGCCGCCCGCGATGGCCGAGCTCGCGAAGCTGTTCCCGGGCGCCGAGCTGGTGGTGCAGCCCGGCGCCGCGCACTTCCCCTGGCTTGACGACCCGGCCGCGTTCGTGGCGGCGACCGGGTCGTTCCTCAGCTGAGGGACCTGGGTCCCTGTCTCACCAGATCCGTACGCGCTCCGACGGGTCGAGCCACAGTCCGTCGCCCTCGGCCGTGCCGAAGGCCTCGTGGAACTCGTCGAGGTTGCGGACGATGTTGGCGCGGAACTCCGGCGGCGAGTGCGGGTCGATCGTGAGGTACTGCTGCTCCTGCTCCTTGCGGCGCTTGGTCCGCCAGCAGTACGCCCAGTTCTTGAAGAGCCGCTGCGAGCCGGTCATGCCGTCGCTCTCGGGCATCGGCGCCCCGTCGAGGGAGATCAGGTACGCGGTGTGCCCGATGGTCAGGCCGCCCAGGTCACCGATGTTCTCGCCGACGGTGAGCGAGCCGTTGACGAACTCGCCGGGGAGGTTGCGGGGCGAGAAGCCGTCGTACTGCTTGACGAGCGCCTTCGACTTCGCCTCGAACGCGGTCTTGTCGTCGGCGGTCCACCAGTCGTTGAGGTTGCCCGCGCCGTCGTACTGGGCGCCCTGGTCGTCGAAGCCGTGGCCGATCTCGTGGCCGATGACCGCGCCGATACCGCCGTAGTTCTCCGCCGGGTCGGCGTCGGGCGAGAAGAACGGCTTCTGCAGGATGCCCGCGGGGAAGCAGATCTCGTTGGTGCCCGGGTTGTAGTACGCGTTGACCGTCTGCGGCAGCATGAACCACTCGTCGCGGTCGACCGGCGAACCGATCTTGGCGAGCTCCCGGTCGGACTCGAAGGCGGCGGCCGCCTGCGCGTTGCCGAGGAGGTCGTCGGGCGACACCTGGAGCGCGGAGTAGTCGCGGAAGGTGTCGGGGTAGCCGATCTTGGGGCGGAAGGTGGCGAGCTTCTCGTACGCGCGCTCCTTCGTGTCGTCGGTCATCCAGTCGAGGCGGGCGATCGACTGCCGGTAGGCCTCGAGGAGGTTGGCGACGAGGTCGTCCATCTTGGCCTTGGAGGCCGGCGGGAAGTGCCGCGCGACGTACTGCTTGCCGACGGCCTCGCCGATGGCTCCCTCCACGAACGCGACGGCTCGCTTCCAGCGGGCCCGCATCTCCGGGGTGCCGTTGAGGGTGCGGCCGTAGAACTCGAAGTTGTTCCGCACGAACTCGTCCGTGAGGTAGGGCGAGCAGGCGCGCAGCACGCGCGTAAGGAGCCAGTCCCGCCACTGCTCGATCGGCACCTCGGCGAGGAGCGCGGAGAGGTGGGTGAGGTAGGACGGCTGGCGGACGCAGGTCTCCGCGATGGTGGCGTCCGAACCGCCGAGCGCGGTGGCGTAGCCGCGCCAGTCGAACTCCGGCGCCAGTGCGGTGAGCTCGTCGACGGTGGTGAGGTTGTAGGTCTTGAGGACGTCCCGGGTCTCGGCGCGCTCCCAGTGGCCCGCGGCGAGCTTCGTCTCCAGGGCGAGGACGGTCCTCGCGGCGTCCGCCGGGTCGGCGTGCTTGCCGAGGGTGAGGAGCTCGGTGAGGTACGCGACGTACTTCTCGCGGATCTCGGCGAACTTGTCCTCGCGGTAGTACGACTCGTCGGGGAGGCCGAGTCCGCCCTGGAGGATGTTGAAGAGATAGCGGTCGGAGTCGCGGTCGTCCGTGTCCACGTAGGCACCGAAGAGGCCGGAGCCGCCGATCCGCTCGAAGCGGCCGATGAACGCCGCGAGCTCCCGGGTGTCCCGCACGGCCAGGGCCTCGTCGATCAGGGGCTGGGCCGGGGCGAGGCCACGCGCGGCGATGGTCTCCTCGTCCATGAAGGAGGCGTACAGCGCGGCGATCTTCCGGGCGTCCTCGGAGACCGCGCCCCCGCCGGACGAGACCTCCTCGGCCAGCTCCTGGATGATCGTCTTGACCTGTTGCTCCGCGGTGTCGGCCAGCTCCACGAAGGGGCCCCAGCTGGAACGGTCGTCGGGAATCTTCTCGGTGTCCAGCCAGACGCCGTTGACGTGGCCGAAGAGATCGTCCTGCGGCCGGATGTCGGGGTTCATGCCCGGGCGGGCGTCATCCAGAATGCTCATCCGGGCAGCCTATGCGAGGGGTCGCCCCGGAACGACGGGCTGCGGGGGTCGTTCGGCGAGGAGCGAACAGCGAGCTGCTGCCGGGCGGTCCGGCGGCGCACCAACTCGCGCGCAAAACATCTCAATAGGAGCGATAAAGTATCGCGTCAACCTTCGTACGCCTGTGACACCCAGGAGCAGCTCTGTGACCGTAGCCATCGTCCCGTCCCAGGAAAGCGCCGCTTCTTCCGAGGCCACCGCCGACACGGCCGCACTGATCGCCGAGGACGCCCGCGACTTCGGGGTCTACGCGCGCACCGGCGGCTGGGCCTTCGGTCTCAAGGTCGCCCGCAGCGTGCGGCCCGGCGGGCAGAGCGCGGGCGAGACGCCGAAGATCTCCGCGAAGGAGTTCGCGGAGCTGGCGGGCTGCTCGGCCGACCGCGTCATGCGGTACTACAAGGCGTGGGACAAGGCCGCCGACGACGGGATGGTGCCGCACTTCGAGGCGCTCTCCCCCGGCATGGACGTGGAACTGCCGGACGCCGACGTCTGGTTGTCGTACTACAGCGCCCGCTCCAGCGCCCTGACCCAGCGCGGCGAGGCGATCACGGAGGCCGCGGAGGCCGAGGGCATCCGTCCCACCAAGGCCCTGGAGGTCGCGGAGAACCCCACCGCGCTGCGTGCCGCGATCCTCGCCGACCCCGGCACCGCCGAGGCGGCCCGCAAGGCCCTGATGGACCGCCTGGACGAGGACCCAGCGCTCCGCACCGAGCTGGTCCGCGACATCGTGCGCACCGACGACCTCAAGAAGGCCGTGGCGGCCGAGTCCAAGGCCGGCGACCGTGTCGACTACGTCCGCCAGATCGTGGAGAAGGGCCAGGTCAAGACGCCCGCAGGACAGATGATCGACGCGCCCGCCGAGCTGCGCGAGGAGGCCGAGCGCCACCTCTCGCTCATCGACGAGCTGGACGACGGCGAGGAGTCCGGGGAGTGGGCGCGCGAGGCGTACGACACCGTGCGCGACCTGGTGGCCCAGACCGTCCAGAGCGACCCGGAACTGCGGGTCCAGGAGCGGCGCGCGAAGTTCTACAGCAGCCTGCAGAAGGCCACGAAGGTCTTCGAGGAGCTGACGTTCGACGACGTCGATGACATCGACGACATCTACGAGGACGACATGGTCAAGCGCCTCGAAGACCTCCAGCAGGCCCTCGGCGCGTGCATCTCGGCTCTCCGGACGGCGGCCGTACGTCCCGAGTCTGACCAGGGCCCCCTCTCGTAGCACTCGAGTCGTACGCGAGGACCCCTATCGGGAGGGATTCGCGGGACCGGGCCCCGCTCGTAGCTTTTTGATCATGTCGGTTTGCCGGACGATCGAAAGGCTTCGCATCCATGTACGTCAAGGCATTCGCCCCGGAGTACCAGGGCGAGCTGGGCTCGGAGCTGAGCGTGAACTCCTCGTACGAGGACGTGCGCGCGTCGGCCGGCCGTGCGCTGTCCCGGGCGGAAGGCGCGGTCGAGCGGGCGCGCGCGGCGCTGGCGCTCGCGGAGGCGAGCAGGCGGCTCGGCCGGGTCGACGACGCGGGTGCCGCCTGGCGGCAGAGCTACCGCAGCGCCCGCGCCGCGGGGGACGCGGGGGCCATGGCGTGGGCGCTGTGGAGCGGTGGCACCCTGGCGCGGCAGTGCGGGTCGCTGCGGCTCGCGCGGCGGCTGCTCGCCCACTCCGTGGAGCTGGCGTCGGGCAGCGGTGACCGGCTCGCGCACGGCTACGCGCTCGCGGGTCTCGCCGAGACGGGGCGCATCCAGGGGGATTACGCGGCCGTCGCCGCACTCCACGAGGAACTGCTCGAGCAGGGGCGGGCGCGCGGCGAGGCGCGGCACATGGTGTGGGCGATGACCGGGATAGCGCAGATGCACCGCAACCGCGGCGAGCACGCGAGGGCCCTGGAGCTGTTCGAGGAGTCGGTGCGGATCGCGACCGACGCGGACGACGCGCGGGGGCGCGCCTGGTCGCTGCGGGGCGTGGCCGACGTGCTGTCCCTGCGGGGCGACCCGGACCGCGCCCTGGAGCTGCTCTCCGAGGCGGAGGCCGTATGCCGGGCCATGGACCTGGCGAGCGCGCTCGCCTACAACCACAAGATGCGCGGCAACGTCCTGTACCGCGCCGGGCGTTACGTGGCGGCACGCGAGACGTACGCCATTGCCCTCGACGAGTTCACCGCGATGCGGGAGCCGCGCGGCACCGCGCTCTCCCGGCTCGGCCTGGCCAAGTGCCGGGCGCGTCTCGGGCGCGACCGGGAGGCGACGCTCGCCGAACTGGCCACCCTTGAGGCGGACTTCGACCGCATGGGACTGCGGCACGCCCGCGACATGGTGGTCGCGTTCCGGGCCGAGGCGGCTTGCGCCGTCGGAGCCTGACCTTCCGCACCCCGGCGCCGCCGTCAGGGTGGCGGCCGGGGCGGGGCCACCGGTCTACGAGCTCAGCCTGTGAGGGTGATGCGGACCCCGACCGTGCCCTTGAGGCCGCGGCGGATCCGGCTGCCGAACAGGGTGAGGAAGCCGGGCAGCCCGTACTTGTGCAGGATGAGGGTGCGGTAACGGGCGGTGACGTCGGGCGGGCAGATCTCGGCGGTGGCGGGCACCTGATCGCCGGTCGGCTTGCCCCGCCGGTCGCACGGGCCGACCATGACGTCCGCGCGCCCGCGGATCCGCTTCACCTTCCAGGATGCGCCGGGCGTCCAGATGCCGAGGGCATCGCCGTCCTCGACGACCCAGACGGGCGTCGGCACCAGGGTGCCGTCTTTCCGGTAGGTGCTGACCAGCAGGTACTTTCCGGAGCTGAGCTGTGCCAGCGAGGTGTCGGGCATGTCGAGAGTCTAGGGCGCGCCGTACGCTCGCCACGTAACTCCTTATATTGGTTACATGGAACAGCCCCCCGGCCTCGTGCTGCGCTCCTACAGCGGGTCCACCTACCGGTTCGACCCCGGCGCGCTCTGCCTGGAACTCCTCCCCACCGGCGGTCCGGGTGAGCTCCGGCGGTACGAGGTGCTGCACGCGCCCGGCGACCTGGCCGACTGGGCGGAGCGGTCACGGCTGACGCCCACCCCGGTCCTCGCCGTGTCCGACACCGAGGTGGCGGACGCGCGGCGGCTGCGCGACGCGCTGTTCCGCGTGACGACCGCGCGGGCCCACGACGAGCGCGCGGACCCGGCCGACATCGCCGCCGTCAACGCGGCGGCGGCCCATGCGCCGCTGGTCCCTGCCGTCGGGCCGGACGGCGGGCGCGCCTGGGCCGGGCCCGCGGACGGCACCCGGCTGCTCGCCACCGTCGCCCGGGACGCGGTGGACCTCCTGACGGGACCGTTCGCGCACCGCATCCGCACCTGTTCGGCCGGGGACTGCGCCCTGGTCTATGTCGACACCTCGCGCCCCGGCCGTCGGCGCTGGTGCTCGATGGAACACTGCGGCAACCGCCACAAGGTACGGACACTGCGCGCGCGCCGCTCCGAGGAGAGCTGAGTCCACATGCTCCGGCTGCCGATGCCGGTGCGGCGCGGAGGTGTGCTGACCAGCGGCGTATGCTCCCCGTGATCATGCACATGGAAGATCGGGGGCGGAACGTCATGGAGGACTGCGGCAGCGCCGGTTCACAGGCGGTCGACAAGCGGGTCCGCCGGCGGCGGAGGCTGTCATGTCTGGGGGTCGCGCTACTGACCCTGGCCGTGCTGGGCGGCGGTGTGGTCTGGCTGTTCCGCGAGGAACTCTTCCACCCGTTCGGTGATGCGCGGGCGTGCGAGGGAAGCGCGGTGGAACTGCCCCGCGTGATCGTGGCCGGGGGCGCCGCCCTTCCGGCCGATGCCTCGGACGTGCACTACTACACGAGGGGCGGCACCGCCGAAGTCACCTTCGTGAGCGGTCAGATACCGGACTATCTGCACCGTGTCGGCATCCTCCCCCGGGGCGGGGCGCTGTTCGACGAGAAGTACGGCGAGAAGGGAGTCGCCGCCGACGAGATCGAGCTCCCCGAGGGCCTGTGCGGGTCACCGCTGCGCGGCCCGGTCTGGGAATTCCACCCCACCGGACCCGCGGACAACGGTGTCAATGTCACCGTCGAGACTTCTCCCATCGCCCGGGATATCCTGCGCGTCCCGGCACGCACCGTGGTTACCTTCGACCTCCCCTGAAGGGTCGGCCGTCACGCCGGAGCCGCACCCCACGGGGACACCTCGACCACCGCGTCGACGGGCAACGGCCCGTAGATGTGCGGGAATTCCTCCGCGCCGGGCCGCGGCGCCTCGAACCGCACCAGTGCGGTGAGACGTTCGCTGTCGATGCCGAGGACCACCAGCTCGTCGGGCCCGTCGTACTTCCCGTAGAGGAACTCGGCGACCTTCGGCAGCTGTTCGGGCAGCGAGCAGTGGATGAATCCCACGTCGCCCAGCGTCTTGCCGCGGGTCGACATCTCGTACGTCCCGGCTTCCCTCGCGGCGTCCCACAGGGCGCGCTCGGTGATGTGCAGCAGTCGTGTCATGGATCAACGGTACGCGGACCACGTTCACCCCGGTCAGGGCCGTACGGCCGCCAGCGCGTCGGCGACGGCGGTGTGGAAGCGGGTGTGCTCCCTGGCACTGGGGGGCATTTCGGGGTTCCAGGAGAGGGTGGGGATGTGCGGACCCAGTGCGTCCCCGAGGGCTGCCGCGTTGCCTCGTACGTCGGTGAGGACGAGGTCGGGTTCCAGTGCGGCCGCCTCGGCCCACGTCGTCGTGGACCAGTTCGCGCCCTGCCCCGGCGCGGGGTCCACGAGGCCGACGCCGAACCCGGCGAGGGCGGCGAGGTCGGGCCAGGCGTAGGGCCTCGCCAGGTGGACGGAGTCGGGTCCCGCCGGGGAGAGGGCGAGCACGCGTGAACGTACGGGGCCCGCGGCGGAGGCGGCCAACCGGCGCTCGGCGGCGGCGAGTTCGGCGGCCGCCTCCGGGTCAGGGGCGGCGCCCAGGCTGCGTGCGAGGTCGGTGAGGCGGTCCCTGATCCCGGTGAGGCTGCGGCCTCCGCCGACATCGAGCACGACGAGCGGGATCTGCTCCTCCAGGTGCTTGGCGGCCTCCGGGTCGATGCCGTAGACCTGGCCGCCGCCGTAGGTGAGCGCCACGACCAGGTCGGGCCTCGCGGCGAGGAGGGCGTCGAGGTCGAGTGCGGGGCCCGCGCCGAAGTAGGGGAGGCCGGCGAGGGGAAGGCTGCCCGTCTTGGCCGGGTCGGGCAGGGCCGGGTCGTCGTGCGCGGAGCCGAAGACGCCGACGGGCCGTATGCCGTGGTCGTGCAGGGCCGCGCCGGTCGGCACGTAGGCGACGAGCCGGGACGGGCGGTGTGCGGTCCTCACCAGGTGGTCCCTGTCGTCGGTGAACTCCCAGTCGTTGGCCGTGTGTTGTGCCATGATCTCCGACTCCTCCTGCCGTCCCGTGCCGTGGCCTGTCCCGCCGTGGCCGTCCCGCTGCTACCTGCCCGGGCGCACCCCGGCGTACACGGGTCGGCCCCCGCCCTCCGCCGGTGGGCCTAGGCCTCGCGCAGGTACCGATCCCGGTCGTGCGACAGATGCGGGGGTGGGGTGCGGGTTCGTAGCTTCGTCGGTGTCAGGCGCGAGCCAGCAACGAGCCGGGAGGCAACCATGAACACGCACGCCACGCAACGGACGGTCAGGGATGGTCTTGTCGGGGGCGGTCTCGCCGAAGGCGGTCCTGACGAAGGCGCTCTCGTCGAGGGCGGGGAGGCCCTCAAGCTGGCCGTCATCGTCGCGAGCACGCGGGAGGGCCGCTTCGCACCGACCGTCACCGCCTGGTTCCTGCGCCAGACCGCGCCCCGCCACGATCTGGACGTCGACGTGATCGATCTGGCCGAGGCGCGCCTGCCGGACGGGCTGTCCGGCAGGCCCGGCCCGCAGGTCGATGACGTCGCCGCCCGCATCGACGCGGCGGACGCGTTCGTCATCGTCACACCCGAGTACAACCACAGTTTCCCGGCGCCGCTGAAGACCGCGATCGACTGGCATTACGCGGAGTGGCGCGCCAAGCCGGTGGGCTTCGTCAGCTACGGCGGCCTGTCGGGCGGCCTGCGCGCCGTCGAACATCTGCGGCAGGTCTTCGCGGAGCTCCACGCGGTGACGGTGCGCGACACCGTGAGCTTCCACGGCGCGCGGAGCTGCTTCGACGGGTCCGGCGAGCCGATCGACCCGGCCGGCCCGGAGACCGCGGCCAAGACGATGCTCGACCAGCTCATGTGGTGGGGCCGCACCTTGCGCGACGGCAAGACGGTGCACCCGTACGCCGCCTGATGCCACGCCACGACGCATGCACGACAAGGGAGTTGCAGTGAAGATGTTGGCCGCCGCACTGACCGCCTACGGCCCGCCGGAGGTCCTGCGGCCGATGGAGCTCGACGCCCCGGAACCGGGCCCCGGTGAGGTCCGGGTGCGGGTCAGAGCCGCCGGGGTCCAGCCGTTCGACCTCGGGGTGCGGGAGGGCTGGGTGCCGCCGGGCACCGAACCGGGGTTCCCGGTCGTCCCCGGCAACGAGTTCGCGGGCGTCGTGGACCTGGTCGGCGGGGGTGTCGGCGACTTCGTACCGGGTGACGAGGTGTTCGGGTACTCCTTGCTCGGCGGATACGCCCAGTACGCGTCGGTGCCCGCCGAACAGCTGGTCCACAAACCGCCGACCATGCCGTGGCCGGTCGCAGGCGGCTTCTCCGGCAACGGCCAGGGCGCCCACCTCGCCCTTTCCCAGTTGCGCGTGCGCTCCGGGGACACCGTCCTGATCGGTGCGGCGGCCGGCGCGCTCGGCACGTTCGCCGTGCAGTTGGCGCGGGCCTGGGGCGCGACGACCGTGATCGGCACGGCCGGCGAGGTCAACCACGACCATCTGCGATCGCTCGGGGCGATCCCCGTGACGTACGGCGCGGGACTCGTCGACCGCATCCTCGCCGTCGCGCCGGACGGCGTGGACGCGGCGCTCGACGCGGCCGGGCCTGAGGGGCTGCGGGCCGCCGTGGCCGTGGCCAAGGACCGCGAGCGGGTCGTCACGATGGTCGCCATGGAAGAGGCGGCGCGCCTCGGGCTGCCCGACTGGGGCGGCAGCAGGTCCGCGGCCCGGCTGGCCGAACTCACCGCGCTGTACGAGAAGGGCGCGGTGGACGTGCACCTGCGTGCGACGTTCCCCCTGGAGCGGGCTGCGGAGGCGCACCGCCTCGTGGCCACGCGGCACGGCCGGGGCAAGGTGGTCCTCACAGTCGACTGATCGACTGACCGTCACCGCGCCGACGCGACACGGCACGTCCCGAAGCACCGTCTCATCGTCTCGAACGCAGCCGCGGCGCACGATCATTGGGCATGAGCGCACCGGTCGTGGTCGGCGAGGGCCGGCGTCACGGGCAGGTCGCTCCACCGCGGGAACTGGCCGGCGATCAGGCGTCGGACCAGGGCGGCGTCGATGCCGGCGCGCCCGTCGGGCGCAGGGGTGGAAGCCATCCGGGGATCATCACGCCGAGGCGGGCGCGCGGCAACGGAATTCCCACCGATGCGCTCCCCCTTCCCCCTCCCCCGGGCCTTCGCGCTCAGAGCCAGCGCTCCGCCGCCTCCACGCTGTCCCCGACGCCGCTGTTGAACGCGATGGCCGCCTGCGGCGCATGGCGCCGGACGAGGTTCACGATCCGCTCGAAGAGCGGGAGCAGTTGCTCCGTCTTGCGGATGCCCCCGCCGACGACCACCACGTCCCAGGGACGCTCGGACAGCGACGCCACGAGCGTGCCCTCCGCCGCCGCGCCGAACGACACCAGGGCGACGTCCGCATCGATGCCGCGCTCGCGGAACCGCGCCGACTCCGCGTCCAGCGCGGCGACGACGGCCTCGGCATCGGTGCCGGGCAGAGCTTCGGGGTCGTAACCCACCACGAGTACGGAGGACATGGCGGCCACCCTATCCGCGGTGATCATGGACCTGCTCGCTGCCCTGGGTCACCTTCGCAGCCAGTGCCCCGCGCCCCGCACCCAGTCGGCGAACAGGGCCTCGTCGCCGAGGACTTCGATGCCGTCGGCGGGCGTCGGGGCGCGGCGTTGGTAGAGGAGGAGCAGGAGGTCGGTGAGCGGGCCGCGCACGGCTGTCGTCGACTTCTTGTGGTCGTGGGAGATGGTGATCGGTGCGCCGGTGAGGTCGATCAGCCACTCCCCCGTCCCCTCGGGGGCGTCCGTTGCGTGGAAGTGCAGGGTGCGGTCGGGGCTCAGCAGCGACCGCAGCTCGGCCTCCGATGCGTAGGCCTGGGGCAGCGTGCTGAACTCCAGCCACTCTTCGAGGCCGTCGAGGGCGACGTCCGCGTCGAGGGTGTACGTTCCGCCGACCGCGGCGGTCGCGTCGAAGCGGTGGACGACCGTCTCGTACGTCATGCGGCGCGCCCAGAAGAGGGGCGTGCCGCCCGGCGCGACGGTCCACACCCGCACTTCGGGCCCCGCCTCGCGCAGCGTGTCCGCGAACCGCACGGCGCCTTCGGTGAGCCAGGCGGACAGCGCCGGGACGTCGTCGTCCGCTTCGGGTGTGACGAGGTTGACCTGCTCGTCCGGCACGGGTCCGGTGGCCCGGGTCCGGACGACCGTCTCGGCCCAGCGGTGCGCGCCGCCCACGTGGCGCAGCAGGTGGGCGAGGGTCCAGCCGGGGCATCCGGGCACGGGCGCGGTGGCGTCGGCCCCCGCGATGGTCGAGGTCAACTGGGCGGTCTGGTCGATGATTCGGTCGGCGTAGCGGTCGTGGACCGCGTGAAGGCTCGGACGCGTCATGGCGTCACGGTAGACCACGGCCCGCAGTGTGCTCGGCACGAACCAGGGGCTCGTGAGGACGGGTGCGGGGGCGAGGGCAGGGGACGGGGGTTTCGACTCCGGGGGAGGCTTCGCTCTGTCGGTCATGCGGACCGCGTCGAGGTCGGTGAGCTTTCCGGCATCGCCGGCCCCTCTGGCTCGGCTGGACCTTCTGGCATGGCTGGGCTTGAGGGCGTGGCCGAGCTCGCTGACGTTGCCGCGCTCGCCGACGTCGTCGCACCGCCCGGCGGCGCCGGACTCGCTGACGTCGCCGGAGCCTCCGGCGTCGCCGGGCCTGCCGTCGTTGCCAGGAACTGGGTCGCCGCCAGTTCCCCGTACAGCGGGTCCGCGGCCACGAGTTCCGTGTGCGTACCCACCGCGCGTACCTTCCCCGCGTCCATCACCACGATCCGGTCGGCCAGCGTCACGGTCGACAGGCGGTGGGCCACCACCAGGACCGTGACCTCGCGGGACACCTCGGCCACCACGTCCCTCAGCGCGAGTTCGTTGACCGCGTCCAGCTGCGAGGTCGCCTCGTCGAGGAGCAGGAGGCGTGGTTTGCGCAGCAGTGCCCTCGCGATCGCCACCCGCTGTCGCTCGCCGCCCGACAACTTGGAGCCCCGGTGGCCGACGACCGTGTCCAGGCCTTCGGGCAGCCGCTCGACGACCGCGTCGAGCCGTGCACGCACCAGGACCTCCCGGATCTCGGAGTCCGTGGCGTGCGGTGCCGCGAAGAGGAGGTTCTCGCGCAGGGTGCCCGCGAGTACGGGCGCGTCCTGCTCCACGTACCCGATCGTGGCCCGCAGTTCGGCGAGCGGCCACTCCCGTACGTCCTTGCCGTCGACCAGGACCCGGCCGCCCGTCACCTCGTAGAACCGCTCGATGAGGCCGAACACGGTCGTCTTGCCCGCGCCCGACGGCCCGACGAACGCCGTCATGCCCGGCCCCGGCACGTCGAAGGTCACGCCGTGGTGGACGTACGGGAGGTCTTCGCGGTATCGGAAGGTCACGTCGTCGAAGGCGACGGACGCGGCGGCGTCGGGTGGCGTCGGTGCGGTCCCCTGAACCCCGTCCACCGTCTCGCTCTCCGTCCGCTCCGTCTCCAGGCGTTCCGCCTGTACGATCCGCGCGATCGCCGCTGACCCCACCTGGTACTGCGACGCCGCCTCGACCAGGCGCGACACCGGATCGATCAGATAGAAGAGGAAGAGCAGGAACGCCACCAGCGTCGAGACGGAGATCGCACCCGACGCGACCCGCGCGCCACCGATCCCGAGCACCGCCAGGAACGACACCTGCACCGCGAGGCCGACCGAACTCCACGCCACCGACTGCCACTTCGCCGACCGCACGCCGTGCCGCCACGCCTCCTGCGCGGCCGCCTCCACCGCGGCCGACTCGCGCTGCTCGGCACCGGAGGCCTTCAGCGTACGGAAGGCGCCGAACGCCCGCTCCAGTGCCGTGGAGATCGTCCCCACCGCCTCCTGCGCACGCTGCGTCGCCCGCGCGATCTTCGGCATGACGAGCGAGACCGCGCCGCCGATGAGCACGATCACGCCGAGCGTGACGCCGAGCAGCACCGGGTCCATGAGCCCCATCATCACGATCGTCGCGACGAAGGTGAGTCCTCCGGAGGCCGCGGACACCACGGACTGGGTCGTCACGGCCCGCAGCAACGTGGTGTCCGAGGTGACCCGTGACATCAGATCACCGGGCTGGGTCCGCTCCACCTCCCCGAGACGCAGTCGCAGCAGCCGCCCTATGAGGGTGCGTCGGGCCGCGAGCACCACGGACTCGGCAGTGCGCTCCAGTACGTATGCTCCGACGGACTCGATCGCGGTGCCGAGCACCACCAGCGCGGTGAGGAGGATCAGGATCCCGGCGATGGAGTCGTCGCCGCCGAGCCGGTCCACGAGTGTCTTGGCCGCAAGGGGCTGGGCGAGCCCGGTCGCCGAGCCGATCAGCGTCAGGAAGGCGCCCAGCGCCACGGCTCCCCGGTGCGGGCGGAAGTGGCGGTACAGGGCCCGCCAGGTCTCCTTCGCGGGCAGTCGTTCCGGCTTCTCGGGGGTGGCGGCCACCGTCTCGGTGCCCGTGGGTGGCGTTGGCGTGGGTCTGGAGGTGGGAGCTGCGTCGGTCACGTCGGACAGGACGCAGCGAGGACTGATCCACCTGACTGACGTGCAGGTGTCACCGAACAGGGATGCGACGAGTCGCCGTCCCGCATGATTCGGGCCGCACGTCACTACCCGGGGCGCTGGAGGGGAGTTAGTCGGTCAGCCGCATGCGGTGCAGAGACGATTCTGCACAGGGACTCGCGGTGTGAGAGACGCGAGCGGGAGTAGGGGTCTGGCGTGCGATGGCAAGGGTGGGCGGGAGAACGAGAGCAGGGGTGGGTGCGGGGGCGCGGCGGTCGTGGGGAGGGCGCCGGAGTGCTGGTCGGGCGGGCCGAGGAGCTGAGCGCGCTCCGCAGGATGCTCGCCCGGGGCAGGCTCGTGACCGTCGTGGGCGGCGCGGGGATCGGCAAGAGCCTGCTCGCCGAGCACGCGGCCGCCGCGGTCGGGAGTTCGATGCCGGACGGTGTGGTGCGGGTGCGGTGGTGGGACGGCATTCCGGCGCGACGACGGTCGGTCGCGGAGAGGGTGGTGGACGCGATGGACGGCGGGAGGGAGGGGCCGGCGGAGGGCGTGGGCGTGTGCGGGCCGGGGTCCGGATCGGACGGGGTCGCGGTGCTCACGGATCGGCTGCGGTCGCGGCGGATGCTCGTGGTGCTGGACGACTTCGATCCGGTACGGGGTGAGTGCGTGCGTGTCGTACGGGCGCTCCTCGACGGAGCCCCTGACGTGCGGCTCCTGGCTGCGGGGCGTCACCCGCTGGGCCTGGGCGAGGAGGCGGTGCTGCGGCTCGGGCCGTTGGGGGGCGCGGTGCGGGGAGCTGTGCCCGCGTCCACGGAGCTCGCTGGGCACGTCGACGGCACGGGGCGCGACGGTCGCGTTGAGCGCGATGGGCACGCCGGGTATCCCGGGCGCACCGAGCACGCCGGGCACGCCGGGGGCCCCGGGCACAGCGAAGACGCCGAATACGCCGGGACCACCGAGCACCCCGGACACGCCGAGCACCACGGGCACACCGGACACGCCAGGAACACCGAGCACCACGGACACACCGAACGCCCCGAACACGCCGAGCACCACGAGCACACCGGACACGCCAGGAACACCGAGCACCACGGACACACCGAACGCCCCGAACACGCCGAGCACCACGAGCAGGCCGAACACGCCGGGACCATCGAGCACCACGGGCGCCCCGAACACCCCGGGAACACCGGACACAACGAGCACCCTGAACACAACGAGCACCCTGGAGACGTCGGGCACCCTAGCCACACTGAGCACACCGGCCACACCGGCCACACCGAGCACGCCAGGCGTGCCGAACACGCTGGGAACGTCAGACACTCCGAGCGCTCGGGGCACACCAGCCACTCCGAGCACTCCGAGCACGCTAGACATACCGAGCACGACGAGCACGACGCCCCCACCGGACACACCGACCGCACCGACTCCCCCCGCACCCCGGACACCGCCGGCCCCGCCGCCGCGCTCTTCCTGGCGCGGATGTGGGACGCCCGGCGCCGCGCGGGACACGACGTGCCTCCCCTCGGCGGCCGCACCGGCCCCCGCCACACACCCGGCGACCGCGTGGACGAGTTGCGGCTCGCGGACGACATCTGCCGACGGCTCGAAGGGATACCGCTGGCCATCGAGTTGGCGGCGGCGCAGGCCGTGCAGTACTCGCTGCCGCAGCTCGCCAGGATGCTGGAGTCCGCGCAGGGCTGGCTCGGCATGGCGGACGCGCCGCTGCGCAGGCACAGGTCGTTGCGCGCGGCCGTCGGAGCGGGGTACGCGCTGTGCGGCACGGCGGAACGGACGGTGTGGGCCCGGCTCAGCGTGTTCGCCGGGAGCTTCGACGAGGACGCGGCCGCGTACGTGTGCTCGGGCGGCGGTCTCGACGCCCAGGACGTACCGCCGGCGCTGGCCCGTCTCGTGCTCGCCTCGGTCCTCGAACCGGTCCGTGACCCCGGTGGCGTCCTCGCTCCGCGCTACCGGATGTCCGCCGCGGTCCGCGGGTTCGGCGCCGAGCGGCTGCAGTCCGCGGGGGAGACGGCCGCGGCGGTCAGCCGTCACCTTTACTGGTACGCCCACGTCGCCTCCACCGCCCACCATTTGTGGAGCTGCGGGCTGCACGAGCAGGCTGTCGCACTGGTCCGCGACGAGGAGGCCGACCTGCGCGCGGCCCTGGCCAGGGAGCCGAGCGCGACGGACCCGGCGTCGACGACGCTGGCGGTCGCCGTCGACCTGTGGTTCTGGTGGGCGGTCTGCGGTCACGCCGAGGAGGGTCTCGCGCTGCTGCGCCGTCTGCTGCCGCTCGTCCGGTCCGACACGCAGGTGTGCGGGCAGGCGTTGTGGCTGGCGGGCTGGCTCGCCGTGTGCGCCGGGTCCCCCGCTCCCGAGGCGGTCGAACTGCTCGGCCAGGCCTGGCGCGTGGCCGTGCTCGCCGGGGACGACGCCACTGTGGGGCGGGTCTCGCACGTGCTGGGCGCGTTGGCTCTCGCGGAGGGGCGGACCGAGCGGGCCATCGCCCATCTGCGGGCCGCCGCCGACACGATTCCCGTGCACGCCGAACACGGGCCGCCGGCGGCCGTCAGTTGGGCGCTGCTCGCGGTGGCGCAGGCCGGGGTCAGTCCGGCCGACGCCTGGCGCAGTGCCCGGCGCGCCTCGGCGGGGCCGCAGGTGCGCCACGATGTGTGGACCCGGTCGATGACGCAGTACGCGCAGGCTTTCGTCGACCATCTGCGCGGCCGCCGAAGCCGCGCGTGGCGCAGGGCGCACAAGGCGCTGGCCGGGGCGGTGGGGGTGGCGGGAGCGGCCGCGCCCTGCGGGCCGACGGCTGCCGGCGGGGTCACCGCAGCGGCGGGGAGTCCGGTGCCTGAGCGGGCCGTGCGGGCCGCGGGAGGTGCGGAGTCCGAGCGCACCGTGTCCGCCATGACCGGGGCACCCGACGCAGCGCTCATCCATCAGCTCATCGCGGACATGGAGTCGGGGAGGCCGCCCACGCGGTACGCGGCGGTGAACCAGACCGACGGCACCCCAACGTCAAGCGGCACACACCCACCCGACGCACCCACGCCGGACACCCTCTGAGAACCCAAGGCCACCGCACCCGACCCGCTCCGACGCGAAGCAGCGCACACCCATCCCCCGCCCCCGACCCGGCTCCCCAAACGCCTGAACGCACCGGACGTGCTCCGAGGAACCCGAGCCTCTGCACCCGACGGCGCCCCCGACGCCGAACGGCACACAGCCACCCGACGCAGCGCCCCCGAACCGACCTCCTGAACGGCCGCACCGGGCGCCCTGGGCGGCGTACTCCCAAACACCCCTCAAACACACCCTTCAAACGCACCCCCCAACGCAGCCCTCAGCCGCGCCCCCTCACCACACCCCCCGCCCCTCCAGAACCGCCTGCCAGTCCGGCACCCCCGGTGTCGCCGCCTCCGTGCGTGACGGGGTCGCGCGGCGGCCGCCTCGGGTGAAGAAGTCGGCGAGTGGGAGCGTCGCCGCGCCCACCGTGACCGCGTCGGGGCCGAGTTGGCCGAGGTCGACCGTGGCGCGGGCCGCCGGGTGGCGGAGTGCGTACGACTCGGCGTACCGGCGGATGGCGGGCAGCAGGTGCGGGCCCAGTTGGAGGCCGGCCCAGCCGCCGACGAGGACGCGTTCGGGGCCGAAGAGGTTGACGAGGTCGGAGATGCCCGCGCCGAGGTACTCGGCGGTCTCGTCGAGCACCGTCGCGGCGACGGGGTCGGGCGCTCCACCTTCCCGCGGATACGCCGCCGCGAGCAGCGCGCTCACCCCGGTCTCCTCGTCGGCGCCGGGCGGCAGTACACCGCCTGCCTCCTGCCAGCGCGCGAGGAGGGACTCGGCGCCCGCGTACGCCTCCAGGCAGCCGCGCGCCCCGCACCGGCAGCGGCGGCCGCGGACGTTCACCGTCAGGTGGCCCCACTCGGCGGGACCGCCGCGCGCGCCGCCGTGGATGACGCCGCCGGTGACGACGCACGCGCCCACTCCGGAGCCGATCAGCACGATCGCCGCGTCGCGTGCGCCCCGGCCGCCGCCGAACCACATCTCGGCCTGGCCGAGGGCACGGGCTCCGTTGTCGACGAAGTAGGCGGTGTCCGGGGGGAGTTGGATCGCGTCGCGCAGCATGTGTTCCAGTGGGACCGCGTCCCAGCCGATGGACTGACCGTGCACCACCGTGCCGCCCACGCCACCCGCGTCGTCACGGTCGACGATCCCGGGCACGCCCACCCCCACACCGATCAGACCCCCGAGCGGCACACCGGTCGTGGAAGCGGCCGCCCCGCCGGGTTCGATGCCCGCCTGCGCCGCCACCTCCGCCACGCCCTCCGCGATGTGGCGGACGACCGTGTCCACGTCGTGCCCCGAGTCCGTCAACGGACGCTCCGTGCGCGCCAGTTCCTTGAGCGCCAGGTCGAACGCCTCCACGCGGACCCGCGTCTCCCCCACGTCGACACCGATGAGACGGCCGCTCGAAGGGGCCACGCGCAGCAGCGTGCGCGGCCGGCCGCCGTCGGACTCGACGCTGCCCGCCTCCTCCAGGATGCCGTCGGCGGTGAGTTCGGCGACGACGTTGCTCACGGATCCCGAACTGAGTCCGGTCGCGGGCCCGAGCGCCTGGCGGCTCATCGGTCCGCCGAAATACAACCGTTGCAATACCGAGGCGCGGTTGCCCACGCGCAGGTCGCGCACCGTTCGACTGCTCCGCTCGGCCATGTGGCTCCTCTCCGATCCGCAACATACCGGTGCGCGACCCCTTGACGCGACTTTCTCTCAGGTTTTAACTCACGTCCTAAATTAAGTCGTGAATTCGTTCAGACGTCGAACTCGGCGCCTCCTCACGCCTGTGCTCCACAGTCCCCATTCCCGTTCATCCACCACGAAAGGGACGGATCCGCCATGCGCAGACTCCGAGCCTTGGCAGCTCTCGCCACCGTGACCGCTCTCTCCGGTGCCACCCTCACGGCCTGCGGCGGCGGCACGAGCACCGGCGGCGAGGGCAGCAACGCCTCGCCGAAGACGCTCACGTACTGGGCCTCCAACCAGGGCCCGAACATCGCGGCGGACAAGAAGATCCTCACGCCCGAGCTGAAGAAGTTCGAGCAGCAGACGGGGATCAAGGTCAAGCTGGAGGTCGTCCCCTGGTCCGACCTGCTCAACCGGATCCTCGCGGCGACCACGTCGGGGCAGGGCCCCGACGTCCTCAACATCGGCAACACCTGGTCGTCCTCGCTCCAGGCCACCGGCGCCCTGCTCCCCTGGGACGCGAAGAACTTCAAGGCGATCGGCGGCAGGGACCGCTTCGTCGACGCGGCGCTCGGCTCGACGGGCACCGAGGGCAAGGACCCGGCGGCGGTGCCGCTGTACTCACTGTCGTACGCCCTCTACTACAACAAGGCCATGTTCAAGGAGGCGGGCATCAGCAAGCCGCCGGCCACCTGGGACGACCTCGTAAGCGCCGGCAAGAAGCTCTCCAAGGGCGGCAAGTGGGCGCTGGGCGCCGAGGGTTCGAACCTGGTGAACAACATCCACCAGGCCTTCGCCCTCGGCAAGCAGCACGGCGCGGACTTCTTCGACGCGCAGGGCAGGCCGACCTTCACCTCGCCCGGTGCGGTGTCCGCCGTGAAGCAGTACGTCGACTTCATGGCCAAGGACAAGATCGTCGCGCCGGGCAACGCCGAGTACGCGCAGAACCAGTCGCTGCGGGACTTCGCGCAGGGCAAGACGGCGATGGTGCTGTGGCAGGCCGCGGCGACCACGTTCGAGGCGCAGGGCATGAAGCCCGACGACTGGGGCGTCGCCCCCGTGCCCGTGGCGTCCGGGAAGCCCGGCGCGGAGCGGCAGGTCAACTCGATGGTCGCGGGCATCAACCTCGCCGTCTTCAAGAACACCGACAACCTCGACGGCGCCCGCGAGTTCGTGAAGTTCATGACGAGCGACGCCGAACAGACCCGCCTCAACAAGGCGTACGGGTCGATCCCGCCGGTCACCGCCGCGCAGGAGGACGCCGCCTTCGACCGCGCCGACACCGCCGTGCTGCGCGACACGCTCCGCGAGAGCGCCGCGCCGCTGCCGCAGGTGCCCAACGAGTCGCAGTTCGAGACGTCGGTGGGCACGGCCGTCAAGAAGCTGTTCGCCGACGCGGCGGCGGGCAGGCCGGTCACCACGGAATCCGTGAAGTCCGAGCTGTCCAAGGCGCAGCAGCAGATGCCGAAGAGCTGAGAGCCGACCCGTGACCACCCTCACCACACCACCCCCCTCCAAGGAGCGGGCCGCACCGCCCGGCGGCAAGCGCCCCCCACGGCTTCGCCTGCCCGCCCGGCTGCGCCGCGTCTCGCTCCCCTACCTCCTGCTGCTCCCCGCACTGCTCCTCGAACTCGTCGTCCACCTCATACCGATGGGCGTCGGCATCGTGATGAGCTTCAAGGAGCTCACGCAGTTCTTCATCCGCGACTGGGGCGCCGCCCCCTGGACGGGCCTGGACAACTACAAGCTGTCGGTGGACTTCGACGCCCCGGTCGGCGAGGCGCTGCTGCACTCGTTCTACGTGACCGTCGCGTTCACCGTGCTGTCCGTGGGCCTGTGCTGGCTGATCGGCACCGTCGCCGCCGTCTTCATGCAGGAGCACTTCCGCGGCCGCGGTCTGCTGCGGGCCGTCTTCCTCATTCCGTACGCGCTGCCGGTGTACGCGGCCGTCATCACCTGGTCGTTCATGTTCCAGCGCGACACCGGTCTGATCAACCACGTGCTCCACGACCAGCTGGGGCTCACCGACGGCCGTCCGTTCTGGCTCATCGGCGACAACAGCTTCGTCGCGCTGCTTACCGTGTCGGTGTGGAAGGGCTGGCCGTTCGCCTTCCTCATCGTCATGGCAGGGTTGCAGAACATCCCCAAGGAGCAGTACGAGGCGGCGGCGATCGACGGCGCCGGGATGTGGCAGCAGGTGCGGCGCATCACGCTGCCGTCACTGCGGCCCGTGAACCAGGTCCTCGTCCTGGTGCTCTTCCTGTGGACGTTCAACGACTTCAACACGCCGTACGTACTGTTCGGCAAGTCGGCGCCCGAGGCCGCCGACCTCGTCTCCATCCACATCTACCAGTCGTCGTTCGTCACCTGGAACTTCGGCACCGGCTCCGCCATGTCGGTCCTGCTGCTGCTCTTCCTGCTCGTGGTGACGGCCGGCTATCTCCTGGTGACCTCGCGGGGAAGGAAGACCGCCGATGTCTAGCCGCTCACCGATGGCCGCGCCGCGCTCGTTCCTGTGGTCGCGGCGTATCTTCCTGACGCTCCTCGCCGGCTTCGTCCTGCTTCCCGTGTACGTGATGGTGAGCAGCTCCCTCAAGCCGTTGCAGGACGTGTCCGGTACGTTCCGCTGGATGCCCAGCGGGTTCACCGTGCGGCCGTACTTCGACATCTGGAAGACGGTGCCGCTGGCCGACTACTTCATGAACTCGCTGATCGTGGCGGGCGCGGCGACAGTGTGCTCGGTGGTCATCGCGGTGTTCGCCGCGTACGCGGTCAGCCGTTACCGTTTCCGCGGCAAGCGGGTGTTCACCGTGACCGTCCTGTCCACGCAGATGTTCCCCGGCATCCTCTTCCTGCTGCCGCTCTTCCTCATCTACGTCAACGTCGGCAACGCCACGGGCATCGCGCTGTTCGGTTCGCGCGCCGGGCTCATCCTCACCTACCTCACGTTCTCGCTGCCGTTCTCCATCTGGATGCTGATCGGGTACTTCGACTCGGTGCCGCGCGAGCTGGACGAGGCGGCGCTGGTCGACGGCTGCGGGCCGCTGCGGGCGCTGTTCCGGGTGGTGGTGCCCGCCGCGATCCCCGGCATCGTCGCCGTCGCCGTCTACGCCTTCATGACCGCGTGGGGAGAAGTGCTCTTCGCCTCGGTCATGACCAACGACACCACGCGCACCCTCGCCGTGGGCCTCCAGGGCTACGCCACGCAGAACGACGTGTACTGGAACCAGGTCATGGCCGCCTCCCTCGTCGTGAGCATCCCCGTCGTCGCGGGCTTCCTGCTCCTGCAGCGTTACCTCGTCGCCGGACTGACCGCCGGAGCCGTCAAGTGAGCCTGCCGCCCCTCCCCGAAAGGAACTCCGTGACCGACCCCTCCTCCCCGGCCGTCTCCTTCCCCGACCTCTCCGCGCTCCCCCGGGACTTCGCATGGGGCGTGGCCACGTCGGCGTACCAGATCGAGGGGGCCGTCGACGAGGACGGCCGGTCGCCCTCGATCTGGGACACGTTCGCCCGCACCCCGGGCGCGATCGACGGCGGCGACACGGGCGACGTGGCCTGCGACCACTACCACCGCTGGCCCGAGGACATCGCGCTGATGCGGGAGCTCGGCGTCGACTCCTACCGTTTCTCGCTCGCCTGGCCGCGCGTCGTGCCCGGTGGTGACGGTCCGGTCAACGCGGCGGGCCTCGACTTCTACGACCGGCTGGTCGACGCCCTCCTGGAAGCGGGCATCACCCCGAACGCGACCCTCTACCACTGGGACCTGCCGCAGGGGCTGCAGGACCGCGGGGGCTGGCCCGAGCGCGCGACCGCCGAGCACTTCGCCGCGTACGCCTCGGTGGCGGCCGAGCGGCTCGGCGACCGGGTGCCGCTCTGGGCGACGCTCAACGAGCCGTTGTGCTCCGCCTGGATCGGCCACCTGGAGGGCCGCATGGCGCCGGGCCTCACTGATCTGACGGCCGCCGTGCGCGCTTCCTACCACCTGCTGCTCGGGCACGGTCTCGCGGCGCAGGCGATCCGTGCGGCGGCGCCCCGCGCGGAGGTCGGCGTCGTCAACAACCTCTCGCCGGTGGAGGCCGTGTCGGACCGGCCGGAGGACGTCGCCGCCGCCCGGCGGGTCGACGGGCACACCAACCGCTGGTGGCTCGACCCGCTGCACGGACTCGGCTTCCCCGCCGACATGCGGGAGGTGTACGGCGTCGACCTGCCGGAGCGCGCGGGCGACCTCGCGACCATCGCGCAGCCGCTGGACTGGCTGGGCCTCAACTACTACTTCCCCGCCGTCGTCGCGGACGACCCCGAGGGCCCCGCGCCGTTCGCCCGGCAGGTGTACCGGCCCGATGTGCCGCACACCGGCATGGACTGGGAGATCGACGCGAACGGCATCGAGACTCTGCTGATGCGGCTGACGGAGGAGTACGGGGCGCGGCGGCTGTACGTCACCGAGAACGGTTCGGCGTACCCCGATGCCGTCCGCGCGGACGGCACGATCGACGACGTGGAGCGCACCCGCTATCTGGGGGAACACCTGGCGGCGTGTGCCCGCGCGGCCCGCAGGGGCGCCCCGCTGGCCGGGTACTACGCGTGGTCGCTCCTGGACAACTTCGAGTGGGCGTACGGCTACGACAAGCGCTTCGGGCTGGTCCACGTCGACTACGCGACGCAGCGCCGCACGGTGAAGGGCAGCGGCCGCCACTACGCGGACCTTGTCCGGACCCACCGCCACCGGACCGCGCGGGCCGCCTGACCACCCGCCCGGCGGGGATGCCGCCCGGTCTCAGCCGCGCAGGCCGGGCAGCATCCGCATCTCCTGTATCCGCAGCAGGCGCGCGAGGACGAGGTAGCCGACCGCCATCGTCAGGGCGCCGGCGGTCAGGGCCAGGGCCGTCGCGGTCGTACCGGCCGGGGTCACCTCGGATCCGGCGCGGGCGGCGGCCCAGCCGAGGACCCCGGCCAGGGCGGACGCGAGGATCAGCTTGCCGTACGTGCGGGCCAGTCGGCGGCCGTCCAGGTAGCCGCCGAGGCGGCGGCGCATCAGCCGCGCGGTGAGCAGCAGGCCCACGGCGTACGACAGCGTGTACGCGGCGGCCATCCCGGTGACCGCCCAGCGTGCGGGCAGCAGCAGATGGCAGGCGGTGGCGAGGCCGATGTTCACGCCCGCCACCCAGACCGCCATCCAGAACGGGGTGCGGGTGTCCTCGTAGGCGTAGAAGCCGCGGAGCAGGAGGTACTGCGCGGAGAACGGGATGAGGCCGAGGCCGAACGCCTGGAGCATGTGGCCGAGGGGCGCGGTGGCCGCGGCGTCGGACGCGCCGTGGGCGAAGAGCAGTTCCGCGGTCTGTGGCCCGAGGGCGAGGAAGAAGAAGCCCGCGGGCACGATCACCGTGCCGGTGACGCGCAGGGCGCGGGACAGTTCGCCGCGCAGGTCGGCGGTCCTGCCCTCGGCGGCGGCCTTGCTCATCCGGGGCAGCAGCGCGGTCACCAGGGAGACGGTGACGATGGACTGCGGCAGGAGCCAGATGGTCTGCGCGTAGGAGTACGCGGTGTATCCGACGCCGTCCTTCGGCAGGGTCCGGTCGGCGGCGTTGGCGTAGTTCGTGACGACGGTCAGCGCGACCTGGTTGGCGAGGACGAGCAGCAGCGTCCAGCGGGCGGCGCGGGCGCTCCTGCCGAGGCCGGTGCCGCGCCAGTCGAAGCGCGGTCTGAAGCGCAGGCCCGCGGCGCGCACGAACGGCACGAGCGCGAGGGCCTGCACGGCTATGCCGAGGGTGGTGCCGATGCCGAGGAGTCTGACCTGCTCGGCGGTGATGTCCCGGACATCGTCGGGCACGGTCATCAGGCCCAGGTAGGCACCGAACATGGTGACGAGCACGACGTTGTTGAGGACGGGGGTCCACATCATCGCGCCGAACTTCTCGCGGGCGTTCAGGACCTGTCCGAGGATCGCGAAGAGCCCGTAGAAGAAGATCTGGGGCAGCAGGAACCGGGCGAAGACGACGGTGAGCTCGAACGCCTCGTGGTTCTCGGCGGTGTCCCGCATGTACAGCCCGACGATCTGCGGGGCCGCCCATACCGCGAGGGCCGTGCCGACGCCGAGGACACAGACGACGAGGGTGATCAGGCGCTGCTCGAACGCCGTGCCGCCGTCGGGGTCGTTCGCGCGGGCGCGCACCAGCTGGGGCACCAGGACGGCGTTCAGGGCACCGCCGATGAGCAGGGTGTAGAGGCTGGTGGGGACGGTGTTGGCGGTGTTGTACGTACCGGCGAGGAGGCCGGTGCCGAGGGCTGCGCCCTGGAGGACCTGCCGGATCAGGCCGGTGGCGCGTGAGACCACGGTCCCGAAGGCCATGAGGAGCGAGGAGCGCGCGAGGGTCGCCACGTCAGCAGCACCTCGTGCGGGGCTCGGGGCGCGTGAACGGCTCGGCACGCGTGAAGGGCTCCGCGCGTAGGTGCGGCTCGGCGCGTATGACTTCAAGATCCATGCACTTGATCTTCGCACGGTCCTCCGACACCTCACGGTCACTCGAACGCGTCGCCGCCGCGCACGCGCGACCTCGCTTTACGCCCGTAACGTCCGATTCATCCCTGCCCGTACGTTCCCAGGCAAGAAGGCGAGACCACTCCCCCATGTCGACATCCGTGCCCGCCCGAACGGCACCGGCCCACCGCGGCGCTTCCCCGACCCGCTTCGTCGTCCTCTTCCTGCTGTCGCTGCTCACCGCGGCGAACGGCTTCCTCGTCGCCCCGGGGCAGGCTCACGCGGCCGCCCACGGGCCGGCCCTCGCCGCGCCGGCCGTCGTCGACGAGTCGTGCACCAGCAGCGATCCCGCCGTCTGCATGATCCGGGAGATGACTCCGGAGCAGCGCGCGCAGGCGCGCGAGACCCGGATCCGCTATCACCAGCTGCTCGACACCATGGAGCGCGTGGCCGACGAGATGCACGCCGCGGGCCGCTCGGACGAGGAGATCGCCCGCAGACTCGTGGACATGCGCAACGAAGCGAAGGACATCACGCGCGCGGGCATGTCGCCCGAGGCCGTGCAGGCCCTGGAGGCCCGCAACATGAAGAAGTACGGCAATCCGCTGGGCCCGACGGCGGACCAGCAGTACGCCAAGTACGGCAGCTGGAGCGCCGTCATCGCGGCCGCCACGCGGAGCAGCGCGGCCGTGGACCGGGAGCTCGGCCTGGAGCCGCGCGGCTGATGACGCGTCTGTCGGACTACGACCGGCACGGCCGGGTGTGGGACCTGGACCCCGCTTCGGGGCTCCTCTCCCCCGCATCCGGCGGCGGTTGCCACGGCTTCGTCCACCTTCCCGGAGAGGGCGAACACGCGGCGGCCGCGCTGTACGGCGCCGGGGCGGACGCGGGGACGCTGTGGCTGCAGTTCGGGGCGCGGCGCTGGGACTGCGCGTCGGTCTCGGTCCGGCAGGCCTCACTGCCGGACGGCACGCGGCACTTCACCGTGACCGGTGACGACGGTGGTACCGGCGAGGGTGCGGAGCTCGAACTCCCCTACTCCACGGCGTCTTCCGCCCCTTTCGACCCGACCTACGACTGGGTCGACGCGCTCGCCGACGACTTCTTCCTCTGGGCGGCGGACCGCCTTGCCACCGCCGAGTCCCGCCGCACGCTCCTGCGTCACTTCATGACGGGCTTCGCGGCGCCCTGAACCTGCCCTTGGTCCTGCCCCTGGTTGCGGTCCTCCCGGAGGATGCCTGCCGCGCAGGCCGCGACCACGCAGAACGCCACGGGCAGGAGGAAGGTCAGGTTGAGCGGCATGAAGTGGGTCAGCGGGCCGATGACCGCGGGGCCCGCGAGCATGCCGAGGTAGCCGAGCCCCGCGACACGGGAGACGTTGGCCCCGGCGGCCTCGTGGTCCGCGTGGCCCGCGGCGCTGAAGAGCTGGGGAATGCAGCCGGAGAGGCCCGCGCCGAACACGGTCCAGCCGATCAGGGCGAGCGGGATCCAGGGGGACAGCGCCGCCACCGTCAGGCCCGCCGCGGCGACGGCCGCGCCGTACCGGAGGATGGCCACCGGGCCGTACCGCGCGGCGACCCGGTCGGCGAGCAGGCGGCCGACGGTCATGGCCGTGGCGAAGGCGCCGTAGGCGAGGGCCGCGGTCGCGGCGGGCGCGTCGAGCGCGTCGCGCAGGTGCAGGACGCTCCAGTCGTTCGCCACGCCCTCGCAGAGCATCAGCATCAGGGCGAGGGCGGCGAGGACCCGGATCCGGCGCGGAGTCGCGCGCCGCGGGGCCGCGGGCGTATCCGATGCCTCCGGTGATTCCGGTGCCGTTACGTCCCGGGGTGCGGGGCGCAGCAGTGCGGCAGCGGACGCCGCCGCGGCCACGGCACCGAGCGCGGCCACCGCGCCGAGCGTCGCCGCCGGGCTCCAGCCCCAGCTGAGCGTGCGAGCGCCGACCAGCGCGGCGAGGACACCGCCGCCCACTACGAAGAGCGGCATTCCTGGCTCGAGCACTTCCAGGTGCGCGCCTTCTCCTGTCGCAGGGGCCACGCCAAGCCCGAACCCGGCGCCTACCGCTGGTGCCTGGACGCGCTCGGCACCGAGCCCGGACGCGTCCTCTTCGTGGACGACCGCGAGGAGAACATCCGCGCCGCCGAGGCCGTCGGCGTGCGCGGCCATCTCTTCACGACCCCCGCGCGGCTGCGCGAGGTGCTCCGCCTCAGCGCGTGATCGCGCCCAGCAGCGCCTTGGCACACAGGTCCCTGACCTGTTCCCGCGACAGGTCCGGCTCCTCCAGCCACTCCAGACAGACCGCCACCATGAACGCGAGCCATCCGCGCACGGCGAGGCGCAGCGCGGGCAGGTCCTGCGTCCTGTCCGAGGCCGCCGGGTCCGCGGCAAGGGCCGCGAGGATCTGCCGCTCCTGCGCGGCGAGACCGTTGCGGTAGACCTCGCGGACCAGCGGGTCGCCCGCCGCCTCGGCCCGGTGGAAGGCGCGGAAGCCCTGCGCGTGGCTCTCCACGTAGCCGAGGAACGCGTCGAGGCCTGTGCTGATCTGTTCGTGCACCGGCAGTCCGGGGACCGCCGCCGTCAGGCGCAGCATGCGCTCGCTCTCCCGGTGCACCACGGCGGCGAAGAAGTCCCGCTTGGTCGGGAAGTAGTGGTACAGGAGCCCCCGCGAGACACCGGCGATCTCGGCGACCCGCTCGATCCACACGTCGTCGTACGGCTTCTGCGCGAAGAGCCGCGCCCCGACCGAAAGCAGCTGCTCACGCCGCTCCTCGGTACTCAGTCTGCGGCGCGTGCGCTCCTGGGGATTCGCGGCCATGCAGGCACCTTACTTGACGCGAATTCAATAGGGGCACCAGACTGGGATCTCCTATTGAATCCACGTACAACAGGCCCAACGGGCCCGTCGGACAAGGGAGATGGGCACATGGCGCAGGTGACGCGGTCCGCGGCGGCGAACGGGCCTGACGGGCGGCGTGCCCCGGCCCTTCCCCCGAAGGGTTTCCGCAGCGCCGAGCTCGGCTGGCCCGAGCTGCACCGGATACCGCATCCGCCGCACCGGCTCCCGGTCGTCGGCGACATCCTGGGCGCCAACGTCCGCACACCGCTCCAGGATTCGATGAAGCTGGCGCGCCGGCTCGGGCCGATCTTCCGGCGCAAGGCCTTCGGCAAGGAGTTCGTCTTCGTGTGGGGCGCCGAGCTCGCCGCGGACATGGCCGACGAGTCGCGGTTCGCCAAGCACGTGGGTCTGGGCGTGGCCAACCTGCGGCCGGTCGCGGGCGACGGCCTCTTCACCGCGTACAACCACGAGCCCAACTGGCAGCTGGCGCACGACATCCTCGCCCCCGGGTTCAGCCGCGACGCGATGGCGGGCTACCACCCGCTGATGCTGGACGTCGCACGGCAGCTGACGGCGCGCTGGGACGAGCGGGAGGCGGTGGGCCGGGCGGTGGACGTGCCGGGCGACATGACCAAACTGACACTGGAGACGATCGCCCGCACCGGTTTCGGCCACGACTTCGGCTCCTTCGAACGGTCCGCGCCGCACCCGTTCGTGTCGGCGATGGTCGGCACGCTCTCCTATGCCCAGCGGCGCAACGTCGTGCCGCCGCTCCTGACCCCGCTCGTGCTGCGCGGCGCAGACCGGCGCAACGAAGCGGACATGGCGTACCTCAACCGCACGGTCGACGGGGTGATCGCGGCCCGCCGCGCGGAGAGCGGTGCGGGATCGAGCGGCAGTGGTGACCTGCTCGACCGCATGCTGCAGGTGGCCCACCCCGAGACCGGGGAGCGGCTCACTCCGGAGAACATCCGCCGTCAGGTCATCACCTTCCTGGTCGCCGGGCACGAGACGACATCCGGTGCGCTGTCGTTCGCGCTGCACTACTTGTCGCGCTCCCCGGAAGTGCTCGCCCGCGCGCGGGCCGAGGTCGACGAGGTCTGGGGCGCGGCGGGGGAGCCCGCGTACGAACAGGTGGCCAAGGCGCGCTATCTGCGCCGGGTGCTCGACGAGTCGCTCCGGCTCTGGCCGACCGCTCCGGGATTCGCCCGCGAGGCGCGCACGGACACCGTCCTCGGGGGCGAGCATCCGATGCGGCGCGGCGCGTGGGCGCTGGTCCTCGCGACGATGCTGCACCGCGATCCCGCCGCGTGGGGCGATGACGCCGAGGAGTTCGACCCCGACCGGTTCGCCCCTTCGGCCGTACGCGCCCGCCCCGCGCACGTCTTCAAGCCGTTCGGCACCGGCGCCCGGGCCTGTATTGGACGTCAGTTCGCGCTGCACGAGGCGACCTTGGTGCTCGGACTGCTGCTGCGCCGCTACGACCTGCACGCGGATCCGGGCTACCGGCTGCGCGTCGCCGAGCGTCTCACCCTGATGCCGGACGGCCTGACGCTGCGTCTGTCGCGCCGCGCCCGGGCCGCGTAGAGCGCCATTGTCAGACCCTTGCGCAAGAGTGGAGGTGGCATCCCCTGATGCCACCATGCCATCCAGCGCAGAGGAGTCGCTCGACATGACCGGCACGACGTCCGAGGAACTGCTCGCCGCCCAGGCCTGCTTGCGCCTGCTGCACACGGCGCGCGCCGCACTCTCCGACTCCGCGTCGGTCTCCCCCGTGGCCGCGGCGACGCTGCTCGCGGGGCCCATCGCCGAGGCCGACGAGGCGCTGCGCCGCGCGGGACTCGCGGGCAACGAGGCAGCGCTCATCGACCGGATCTACGACCTCGCGCCCCCTCCCCCGCGCTCCGCCGATCCGGCGCCGCCGTCCGGGGAGCGGTCGCAGATGTCCCACTCCTGCGCGCGAGAGGGGAGCCAGTCATGAGCGCGGACCAGGGCAACGCCTCGTACGGGCACAAGGAGTTCAAGCGCTCCAAGAGTCATTTCGCGGATCGCGTCACGGCGGACGGCAGGGACGGCTGGCCCGTGGAGGCGGGGCGGTATCGCCTCGTGGTGAGCCGGGCCTGCCCCTGGGCGGGGCGTTCCCTCATCGCGCGGCGTCTCCTCGGCTTGGAGGGCGCCGTCTCCCTGGCCGTCACCGATCCGATCCAGGACGACCGGAGCTGGCGGTTCACGCTGGATCCGGACGACCGCGACCCGGTGCTCGGCATCCGCTATCTGAGCGAGGCCTACGAGGCGCGGGAGAGCGGCTGTCCGGGTGGCGTCAGCGTTCCCGCGCTCGTCGACGTGCCGAGCGGCAAGCTGGTCACGAACGACTTCCAGCAGATCACGCTGGACTTCGCCACGGAGTGGACGGCGCTCCACCGCGAGGGGGCGCCGGACCTGTATCCCGAGCCGCTGCGCGACGAGATCGACACGGTGATGGACGGCATCTACCGCGACGTCAACAACGGGGTGTACCGCACCGGTTTCGCCCCGGACCAGGAGACCTACGAGTCCGCGTGCCGCGACGTCTTCCACCGTCTCGACCTGGCCTCCGAGCGCCTGTCGAACCGCCGCTACCTCGTCGGGGACACGATCACCGAGGCCGACATCCGCTTCTTCTGCACGCTGGTGCGGTTCGACGCCGTCTACCACGGCCACTTCAAGTGCAACGTACGGAAACTCTCCGAGGACCGGGTCCTGTGGGCGTACGCGCGGGATCTCTTCCAGACCCCGGGCTTCGGCGACACCATCGACTTCGACCACATCAAGCGGCACTACTACCAAGTGCACACCGGCATCAACCCGACCGCCATCGTGCCGCTCGGCCCGGACCTCTCGGGGTGGCTGACGCCGCATCACCGGGAGGAGCTGGGCGGCCGCCCCTTCGGTGACGGCACGGCGCCGGGGCCTGTGCCTCCTGGGGAGGAGGTTCCGGCGACGGGGCGCCCCTGAGGCTCCTCGGTCACGGCAGCGTCGGCTCCTTGTCGGGCTTCCAGGTGAACTTGTCACCGCCCACCCAGCGCACGGCGTCCGGGTCGTCGAGGTCGTGCACGGTGATGCCTGCCATGGCGGCCGCGTCGAGAACGTCCGTGACGGTCTTCGCCTTGCCCACCACCTCACCGTCGATCTCCACGATGCGGAACGGGGGGTGGCCGGGCTGGACCCCGAGGACCGTGATCCGGGGATGCGCCATGTACAGATAGCTTTCGGTCATGTCCGAAACTCTTCCATGACGCCCCCGGGGCCCGCCTCGTCAGACGGCCGCTCGGGCTAGAGGACCCTGGCGCGGGGGTCGCAGGGCCCGCTCGACCGCCGCCACCGCGTGCCCCGCGCCGTCCTCCGCCGCCATGAGCCGGGCGAGGCGTTCGGCGGCGCTCGCATGCGCACCTGCACGGACGGCACGCCCGAGCGCGTCGGCCAGGCCGGGAGCGCTGAGGTCCTTGAACGGCACGGGAGCGGTCGCCGCGCCCAGGGACGCGAGCCGGGCGGCCCAGAAGGGCTGGTCGGCCGTGACCGGCACGGGCACGGCGGGAACGCCCGCACGGAGCGCCGCCGCCGACGTGCCCGCCCCCGCGTGGTGCACCACGGCCGCCATCCTGGGAAACAGCAGAGCGTGCGGCACCTCACCGATCGTCAGGACGTCGTCGCCGGACGCCGCAAGGTCGGCCCGGCCCGCCTGCAGCACGCCGCGCAGCCCCGCCGTGCGCAACGCGGTCACCGCGATCTCGCTCAGCCGCTCCCCGTCGCCGCCCGCCATGCTGCCGAACCCGATGAACACCGGGGGCGGCCCCGCGCGCAGGAAGTCGTCGAGTTCCGGTGGCAGTCGGCGCGCCGGATCGTGGTACGGCCACCAGTTGCCGACGACGTCGAGCCCGGGACGCCAGTCCGCGGGCCGCGGCACGACGGCCGGGCTGAAGCCGTGCAGCACCGGCCACCGCGTCCGTTCCTGCCGGGCGCGGACCCGGCCCGGCGCGGCGGCGGGCAGCGAGAGGCGCGCGCGCAGATCGCGGACGACGTCGGCGTAGACGCGGTCGACCATGCGGAGGGAGAAGGCGCCGAGTGCGCGGTTCCCGAACCGGCCGAGCGACCGGGTGCCGCCCACGACCGGCGGGAACGCCCGGGTGGGATGCGTCGGTTGGAGATAGGCCCCTACCGCCGGCACGCCCATGGCCTCGGCCAGCTGCCAGCCGAGCGGCGCCGTGGTCGTGGAGAGCACGAGGAGGTCGGCGCCGCGCACGGCGGCGTCGACGAGACCGGCCCCGAGCCCTCGTACGAAGGTCGAGGCCGACCGCATGAGTTCCTTGCGGCCGTCGGCGCGCTGGCCGTTCGCCGGAGAGGCCGGCAGCTCGCGGAAGCGCAGGCCCGCGGCCTCGACGAGCGGCGCGAAGGAGCCGTGCGTGGCGAGCGCGACGTCGTACCCGGCGGCGCGGAGCCGGAAGCCGAGGCCGGTGTAGGGAGCGACATCGCCGTAGGAACCGGCCGCGGCGATCAGGACGCGTGTCATCGGAATCGGATTCCTTCGGATGCGGAGGCGTGGGAGGCACGGGAGGCGGTGGAGACCCCGAGGGCACCACCCTCGACCTCAGGTTTAGCGTGAGGGTTGGCCTCGTTCTCAGGTCGAGCCTGAGGTGGCCCGGTGCGACGCTCGGCGTTGCCCCGTACCGCCGTACGCAGATACGCGGCGAGCCCCGGCCGCTGCTGCGACGGCGGCACGACGAGCGCGAACGCGCGGGCGTCGGCGACGAAGTCGTCCGCGATGCGCCGATGCATGTCGAACGGGCACGGCGTGAACCAGCGGGCGATGTGCCGGCGGTGCGCCTCGGCCAGCTCCAGGGCCCGTTCGCCTTCCGCGGGCTCCCCGGCGTCGTAAGCGGCGAGCAGGTCGTCCCGCCACCGCGCGGCCTCGGCCATGAGGTCCGCCCAGTCCTCCTTGGTGTGTTCGGCGGCGCTCTTCATGGCCGCTCGATGCCCGGCGCTTCCCTCCCACTTCAACCCGGCCTCGGTGGCGTAGCTGAGGTCGAACGAGATCTCGCCGAACACCTCGAACCGCTCCCGGGGGTCGAGCGTCACCCCGGTCCGCTGCACCTCCATCGCCCGCTCCGCGACCTCGACCAGCCGTTCGAGCCGGTCGATCTCTTCACGCAACGCTTGGCGTCTGGCGCGCAGCCGGCCGAGGGCATCGGCCTGCGGATCGGCCAGGATCTCGGCGATCTCGTCGAGGGTGAACCCGAGCTCGCGGTAGAAGAGGATCTGCTGCAGCCGGGCCAGGTCGGTCTCGCCATAGAGGCGATAGCCGCCGACGCTGCGCCCGCCCGGCGTGAGGAGCCCGGCACGGTCGTAGTGGTGCAGGGTGCGGACGGTGACCCCGGCAAAGCCTGCGACCTGACCGACGGTGTAACTCATGGACCTCACCTTTCGTCGACGCTCAGCCTGAAGCCTGACGCGACGTGAGGGTCAACCCGGGCCCGGACCACGGCGCCCGCCCCCGCCCGCAAGGCAGCCCAATTGCTAATGGGATCCATTTTCATATAGCGTGCGAATGTCTGCCCGAAGCCCCGACCGTTCCACCCCCACCACCCCACCCGGAGGACCCCATGGCCGTACCCAAAAGGAAGATGTCCCGCAGCAACACCCGGCACCGCCGCGCCCAGTGGAAGGCCGCCACGGCGCAGCTCGTGCCCGTGACCGTCGACGGCGTGTCGCACATGGTGCCGCAGCGACTGGTCAGGGCGTACGAGCGGGGCTTGGTGCGCCCGGAGAGCTGACACCCCCAGGTGCCCCGCGCCGGGTCAGGTCAGCTGGCGCAGCAGATGCGTGCACGCCGCCGCCTCGTCCCCGTACCGGGCCAGAGGCTGGTGCACGCCCCTTTCGTACGTCCCGACCTCCCACTCCCCATCCCCGACCCTGCGCAGGTAGACGAAGTCGGGGGGTGTGGGGGACGGTTCGTGGACGCCGTCGATCCAGTAGTAGCCGTCGGCGACCCCGGCGGCATGCAGCGCCACCGCCGTCTCACGGGCGTCCACGAACCGTGCCCCCCTCCGCTAGTCGTTCGCGGGCTCGAGGTACCCGTGGTCCAGCAGCCACTTCACATTGAGCCGCTGTCCCTCGCCCGGGTCCAGGAAGGCCGGGTCAAGCTTGATCTGCTGCCCGCGGCCGGGCTGCTCGAACCAGGGCGCGATGCTTCCCTGCCAGACGTGGAACGGCTTGCTCACCTCGTAGACGCGGTAGTCGCAGGCGACGGCGGCGTCACGGGTGTTGAGGTTCTGCGGGGGCAGGGCACGCTTCGCGTACGGGTCGCCCGCGGGCGCGAGGTACCCGCCGAACTCGGAGCCGAAGCGGTCCAGCTCCTCGCCCTCCTCCAGGAGCTCGCGGTGCTTGTCGACCTGGCCGTTGACGGTGTCGAAGCCGTCGTTCGGCGGATACTTCCAGCTGCCGGTGTCCGCCGGGCCCTCCCAGTACTTCTTCAGGAAGGCCTTCGGCGACAGCTTGCCGGTCCGCTTCCAGCTCTTCAGGAGCGGGCCGACGGGCCGCTGCCACTTCTTGGGCAGCCAGGCGGGACCGAGGCGGGCGTCACCGTGGAACTTCCCCGTGCACGGCTCGTGCGCCGCGTCGGCGGTCACCGGCGGCGCGGGGGCGGCCGGGGCCGCGGCGCTCGCGGCAGGTGCGGCCGTCAAGGCGCCGGCGACGCCGAGCGCGGCAAGGACGGTACGGATCCGGATCACACGGCTGTGGTCCACTCGGCAACTCCCAGGGCATCTGTGTGCAGTCGACAGCAATCGCTCGCACAACGTATCGGAGCCGTGGCTCTCCGTCGGGCGCCGTGGTCAACTCGCCGTGATGTACGCCCCCGTTGGCCGATTCCGGGCGGCTTCCGCCGGCCTCCGCCCGGCGAGTCGCCGCGCCGACGTGTGCGGCTCTTGTCCGCTCGCTCCTCCACCGGGCACTGTGTGTGTCTGCCACATCCGTCACTACCGACGCACGAGGTGCAGGTATGAACAGCGGAGCAGAGCCGGGCACGGGTTCCGGGAGCGGCCCCGGGCGGCGGAGCTTCATCGGTGCGCTGGTCGGGGCGGCGACCGCCGGGGCGCTCGCCTCCACGTCCGCCTGCGGCTCGCCGGACCCGGCGAGCCGCGAGCGCTCCGACCTCACCCGCCGCGGTACCGCCTCCTCCGCGGCGCACCATCGGCGCCGCGAGGGCCGGCTGTTCCTGGGGACGTACACCTCGCAGGAAGGTGGCGGCGAGGGCATCGGCCTGGCGACGTACGACGACGTGACGGGCCGCGTCACCGGCAGCGGCACGCTCGACGGCGTCCCCGACCCCTCCTATCTGGCGCTCCATCCGTCGGGACGCACGCTCTACGCCGTCAACGAGCGGGAGAAGGGCGGCGTGACCGCCGTCGCGCTCTCCCCCGACGGCAAGCACGACGTCCTCGGCACACGCGACACCGGCGGCAACGGTCCTTGTCACCTCTCCGTGCATCCGAGCGGCCGCTGGCTGCTCAGCGCGAACTACGGCTCCGGCAGCGTGGCCGTGCACCCCATCGAGACGTCGGGGGCGCTGGGCCGGAGGACGGACCTGGTCACGCACTCCTCACCGCCGCCGGGCCCCGGCCAGCAGGGGCCCCACGCCCACCAGATCATCACGACCCCGGACGGCCGCCACGTCCTGGCCGTCGACCTCGGCAACGACACGCTCTACACGTACCGGCTCGACGAGAAGGCAGGCAGGCTCAGCCGCGTGTCGTACGCGAGCCTGCGGCCGGGCGCGGGCCCGCGCCACCTCACCTTCCACCCGTCGGGCCGCTTCGCGTACCTCGCCGACGAGCTGGACAACACGGTCGTCGTCTGCGCGTACGACCCCGCCACCGGCCGTCTCACACCCGGCGAGCCGCAGTCGACCGGCACGGGTGAGGGCACCAGTTATCCGGCCCAGATCGTGGTGACGCGCGAGGGCCGCTTCGCCTTCCTCGCCAACCGCGGGCACAACAGCATCACGCGGTACGCGATCGAAGGCGACGGTGCGCGGTTGCGGCTTCTCGACACGGTTCCCGTCGGCGGGGACTTTCCGCGGCAGCTCGCGTTCTCCCCGTCCCAGCGGCTGCTGTTCGCCGCGAATCAGAAGTCGAACTCGGTGAGCGTCTTCCGGGTCGACGGGGACAGCGGCGCACTCCGTCTCACGGGTAAGCCGTTCGCCTCGCCGATCGCGGTGTGCGCGCTGCCTCTCTGACGTCCCGGCGTCACCGGTGGCTCAGTTGGACGTCAGTCCGCCGTCCACGGCCAGGGCCGTCCCCGTGGAGAACGACGCGCGGTCGCTGCACAGCCACAGGGCCGCCTGGGCGATCTCGACCGGATCGGCCATGCGCTTCTGCATCTGGCGGGCGACGAAGGCCTGTTCCAGTTCCGGGTGTGCCTCGACCGCGTGGCTGATCATTTCCGTGCGCGTGGTGCCGACGACGAGCGTGTTGATGCGGATGTCGTGTGCGGCGTACTCGGCCGCGGCGGCCCGGGTCATGCCGAGCACCGCGTGTTTCGCGGCGACGTAGGGCACGGGCGCTCCGGTGGCCACCATGGCCGCCGTGCTGGCCGTGTTGACGATCGCGCCCCTGCCCGCTTCGAGCATGACCGGGATCTGCGCGCGCAGGCAGTTCCAGGTGCCGCGTACGTTGACGTCCATCGTCCGCTCGAAGACGTCCTGGTCGAGTTCGTGCAGCGGCAGCATCTGCGACCCGGCGTAGCCCGCGTTGTTGAAGGCCGCGTCCAGGGCGCCGAAGTGTTCGCGCGTCGCGTCGACGGCCCGCTGCACGTCGTCGGCGCTCGCGACGTCACCGGCGCTGACCGCCGCCCTGCCTCCCGAGTCGTTGATCTCCTGGGCGAGTTGCTTCAGTGTGTCCTCGCGGCGGGCCATCAGCAGGACAGCCGCCCCCTCGGCGGCGAAGAGCCGTGCGGCGGCCTCGCCGATCCCGCTCGAAGCCCCCGTGATCATGACGGCCTTGCCGGCCAGCATTCCATTCGTGTCGGTCATGCGGCGAGTAAAACCCGTACGGGACCGGACCACACCCCTCAAAGATCATGAGATGCCCCACAGTGGCCATCGCCGGGTCAAGGATGCGCACTGATACACCCTCACGCGGCATGGCTGGATTAGTACGGACCTTCCGCGGACCCGCGCCCAGAGCCCACACAGCCCGCACTTGACGATGTACCGTCACGCTCGAGCGCGTGTTGGTGGCACAGAGCGGAATACGACTGCCCGTCGGCCGGAGCCCGGCCGCACCCCCACCCCTCTCGATTCCCGCCGGAATCGAGTCTCCGCACACCCGAAGGGACAACCATGTTGCGCTTCAGACGGCTGGCCATAGCCATCGCGGCCACAGCGGCCGCCCTGACCACGGCACCGGCGGCGAACGCCGTGTCCACCCCGGACACCGTTGCGGCCAAGAGCACGATCGCCGTGGTGACACTCCGCTACGACGACAGCCAGGCAAGGGGCTGGGAGACGGCGATCGCCGCCGGAGTCGCCTCTTGGAACACCAACGTGGACAACGTCAAGCTGGCCAAGGCCCAGCCCGGCACCCGGGCCGAGATCCAGATCGTGGCCACCAGCGGCTGGCCGCAGGCGACGATCGGTCCGGTCCGGCCGGGCGGCCGCGGTCGCGTCGAATTGGGCAGCCAAGCGGTCACCCAGGGATACGACAAGACCCGCATCGCCGCCCATGAGATCGGACACAACCTGGGTCTGCCCGACACCAAGCCCGGCCCGTGCTCCCAGCTGATGTCGGGCTCCACCGGAGGCATCAGCTGCAAGAACGCGGTGCCGAACGCGGCTGAGCAGGCTCGCGTCGAGGGCTTCTACGCCAACGGCGCCGCATCACGCGTCCCGGCCGCCGGCCACCTGGTGGTGGACGCGCCCTAGCCGCGCGAAAACGCCCTGCGCACCGGTGCCCGGCCGTGACACCCTCGGCCGGGCATCGGCGGCGGGTGATACGGAGTACTGATTCATGGCAGAGAACGGCGGACTCGATGTGCGGCTTCTCGCGGCGGTGCGGGCCGGGGACGTCGAGCGCGTGCGGGGTCTGCTGGACGAAGGGGCGGATCCGGACGCGGTGGACGAGGACGGGCTGTCCGCGCTGTGCGTCGCGGTCGCCGCGTACGACACGCCGGTTGCCCAGGCCCTGGCGGAGGGCGGCGCCGCTCCGGACCGTGTGCTGCCCGACGGGACGACGCCTCTGTGGCGTGCGGTTGACGGTGGCTCACACGCGGTCTTCGAGGCCGTGCTCGGCCGGGAGAACCCGCTGCGGCTGCCGGAATCCCGTGGCGCGGCGCTCATCGCCCTGGCCGCGGACCGGTACCGGACGGGGGCCGCCGAGGTGTTGCGGCGCAGGACCGGTGCGGCGGGGCCCGTCAGCACGGTCCGGGTCGAGGACGACCTGTATGACTGGCTGTACGAGGTCTCGCTCGGCGGGCTCGTCGTGCGGGCCGGGCACGGCGCCATCCTGAGCACACTCGAAGCGGCCTGCCACATGGCGACGCCCGTCGACGAACTGATCGCTCGTGCCGTTCGGCAGCCGGACGAGGAGCACGTCGACTGGTCGGCCGTCTGCTGGGTCCTCGTCCGGCGCCGCGACGACGAGTCCTGGTCCGCCGTGGTCGCCCACCGTCACCACCCTGACCCGGCGCACCGCCGTTTCGTCGCCGACTATCTGCGGACGCGTTCGTTCTGCGACGTCGAGCATCCCCACTACGGGAAGAACGAGACCGAGGTCCTGGCGGCCTGGTCCGCCGAGGAGACGGACGGCGTCGTTCTCGCCAAGGTGTTGGGCGCGTTCGCGGAGTACGAGCATCCCGGCCTCGCGGCGGCAGGCCTCCGGCACGCCGGTCATCCGGATCCGCGCGTGCGACGCGAAGTGCCGTACGCGCTCCTGACGAACGGTGGTCCGCCTTCCCCGGCCGGCCGGGAGGCGCTGCTCGCCCTGGTCCGCGACCCGGACCCGGAAGTGCGGCTCCGGGCCTGCTCGGTGGGCGCAGGCGACGACGACCTCCGACCGGACGTCACCCGGGCACTGCTCCTCATGATCGAGGGCCCGGACCCCGCGGTGCGCGGCCGGGCGATCGAGATCCTGGCCGCGTCCCCGGACCGCGCGCCCGCCGTCTCGGACGCCCTGATGACGATGCTGGACGCCGACGACCGGCTCGTCCGTCTGGAGGCCGCGTGGGGGCTGGCCCGCCGCGACGATCCGCGCACCGAGGAGGCGTACGAGCGGGTGGGGCCCCTCGGCCCGGGGTTCGAGCACGATCATCGGGCCGGTGAACTCCTGCACTGGAAGTGGCGCAGGCGCGACGCGGAGGCCGCGGCCTCCGCTAGGGCTTGACGAAGACCACGTCCGCCGCCCGCGGCACCACCTCGACCTCGTCGCCGAGCGTCCACTCCGCGACGCGTGACACCGTCGCCGCGGGCACCACGTCGCTGATGCCCTCGGCGGCCGGGATGTCGTAGGTCGCGTGGGCGTCGTGCGGCAGGACGACACGGAAGCCGAGCTCCAGCGCGGTGCTTGCCGTCGCCCTGACGCACATCTCCGACATCACTCCGCAGACGGCGAGTTCCTTCACACCGGCGTCCCGCAGCAGCGATTCGAGCGGGTTCTCCTCGAAGCCGTCGTCGACGGTCTTGCGCAGGACGACCTCGCCCCGGTCCGTGTCGGCGGGCAGGTGTATCTCCCAACCGGGGGTGCCCGCCTCGTCGGAGGTGCCGGGCTCCCCGTCGTTCTGCAGCTGCACGACGACAGCGCCGCTCTCGCGCGCCCGGGCCAGCAGACCCCGCACGCGCTCCAGGAGGCGTTCCGCGTCGGGCACCGCGCCGTCGCCCGCGACGAACGCTGTCTGCATGTCGACAATGATCAGTGCCTGGACGGGCGCGACAGGTCCCGTGGGGGCGAGGGGCGGAGAGGGGTGCGTGGGCATCGGCTGTTTCGTCACCCCGCCATCATCCCTACGAGACGTGGGGCCTCAACTTGATTAACGTACGGGGGTATGAGCACGGACCTGACCGTCCTCCTCGTCGTCGCCGCCGTCCTGGCCGCCGCGACCCTCGCCGTCGCGGTCGCCCTGCTCGTACGTCTCGTCCGGACCCGCCGCGCCCTGCGCAGAGCCGGTCTGCCCGTCGAGCGGCAGTGGGTGTTCTGGGGCGCCGTCGCCTACCTCGTACTCCCCGCGGACCTGGTGCCCGACCCCGTCTATCTCGACGACATCGGGGTGCTGCTGCTGGCACTGCGGTCGTTGCGGTCAGCCTCCGACGGGCCGCCCGCGCCGCGTGGTTGAGAGGCGTGCCTTCATGAGGAGGGCGTGCATGCACTCCGTCACCTGGGTGACGTCCTCGACGAGCTGGTGGAACGGGAGGCGTACGTCGGCCTGGCCGCGGGCGCGTTCGAGACGCAGGGAGATCCCGTGCCGGTCGATGGCGAGCGGGCGGACCCGCACCACCCCTTGCAGGCTGTCCGGGCTGATGAGGCGGGTGAGCTGCTCGACGGCCTCCGGATGGGCGTCGGCAAGGTGCGTGAGCAGACGCGACTCCGCCTCGGCGAGCGGATCGGGCACGGTCAGGGCGAATTCGTCGAGCTCCACGCCCTGACGCTCCCCGGTGGAGTCGTGCAGCACGGCGCACGTCGGCTCGAAGACCAGGTGCTCGCCGTCGTACCCCAACGCTCCGGAGAGCCAGAGCCGTGCGCGGATCCGGTCCCTCAGCGGCACCGGCGAGACGTCGGCGAACTCGACCAGGGTGGACGGTTCGCCGCGTGGCGCGCAGATGACGGCGGCGGCGAGTGCGCTGTCCTCGGGCGGGGACAGCAGGATCCTGCCGTCCTCGGTCACGGTGTGCGCGCCCACGAGTTCGTCCCTGCCGATCTCCGTGGTCACCGCGCAGGACCACGCGGTGGCGAGCACCGAACGAGCGCGTGCCGCTGCCGTGGGCACGGTCGTGCTGCTGTGACGGACACCCATCCTCAACCTCCATTAGGTAAGCCTTGCCTAACTTATCGAAGATTGCTGAACAGGGCCAGTACGCGTCTTGGCCCCGCGCGGCGCACCACGCGGGGCCAAGAGACGTACGTACAAGAGACGTACGCGGAGGTGGGGAACCTGGGATCAGTGGCCCCGGGCGATCCACTCCTCCAGGTGCGGCGCCTCGGCGCCGACCGTGGTGCTGTCACCGTGCCCGGTACGCACCACCGTCGCGGGCGGCAGCGTCAGGAGCCGCTCCTTGATGGACTCCACGATCGTCGGGAAGTCGCTGAACGAACGGCCCGTGGCACCCGGCCCGCCCGCGAACAGCGTGTCGCCGGTGAAGACCGTGCCGAGGGCGGGCGCGTGCAGGCTGACCGCGCCGTGGCAGTGGCCCGGCGTGTGCAGCACCTTCAGGACCGCGCCCGCGACGGCCAGTTCCTGTCCGTCGGCGAGCTCACCGTCCGGTGCACGGTCGGGGTGCGTCTGCTTCCACAGCTCCGTGTCCGCCGGGTGCAGCAGAATCGGCGCGCCCGTGCGGGCCGCGAGGGCCGGGGCCGCGTCGATGTGGTCGTCGTGGGCGTGCGTGCAGATGATCGCGACCAGTCGCCGCTCCCCGACCGCGGCCGCGATGGCGTCCGCGTCGTGCGCGGCGTCGATGACGACGCACTCGTTGTCGTCGCCCACGATCCACACGTTGTTGTCGACGTCCCAGGTGCCGCCGTCCAGGGAGAACGTCCCCGACGTGACGAGGTGGTCGATGCGCACGCCGAACGCGTCGCTCTTGGCTCCGGCCGCCATCAGAACACCACCACCGAACGGAGGACGTCGCCGTGGTGCATGCGCTCGAAGGCCTTCTCCACGTCTTCCAGGGCGATGGTCTCCGTGACGAACGCGTCCAGGTCCAGACGGCCCTGCCGGTACAGGTCGATGAGCATCGGGAAGTCGCGGGAGGGCAGGCAGTCGCCGTACCAGCTCGACTTGAGGGCGCCGCCGCGTCCGAACACGTCGAGCAGCGGAAGCTCGATCTTCATCTCCGGGGTCGGAACGCCGACCAGGACGACCGTGCCGGCCAGGTCACGGGCGTAGAAGGCCTGCTCGTACGTCTCCGGGCGGCCGACCGCCTCGATGACGACGTCGGCTCCGTTGCCGTCGGTCAGCTCGCGGATCGCCTCGACGGGGTCGGCGGAGCGCGAGTTGACCGTGTGCGTGGCGCCGAGGCCCTTCGCCGTCGCCAGCTTCTTGTCGTCGATGTCCACCGCGATGATCCGCGCGGCCCCCGCGAGGCGGGCGCCCACGACCGCGGCGTTGCCGACGCCGCCGCAGCCGATGACCGCGACGGAGTCGCCGCGGCCCACGTTGCCGGTGTTGATGGCGGCGCCGATGCCCGCCATCACGCCGCAGCCGAGGAGTCCCGCCGCGGCGGGCGAGGCCTCCGGGTCGACCTTGGTGCACTGCCCGGCGGCGACGAGGGTCTTCTCCGCGAAGGCCCCGATGCCGAGGGCGGGCGACAGCTCGGTGCCGTCGGCCAGGGTCATCTTCTGCTTCGCGTTGTGCGTGTCGAAGCAGTACTGGGGGCGGCCGCGCCGACACGCACGGCACTGTCCGCACACCGCGCGCCAGTTCAGGATCACGAAGTCGCCGGCCTCGACCTCGGTGACGCCCTCGCCGACGGATTCGACGACGCCCGCGGCCTCGTGTCCGAGCAGGAACGGGAAGTCGTCGTTGATGCCGCCCTCGCGGTAGTGCAGGTCGGTGTGGCAGACCCCGCACGCCTGGATCTTCACGACGGCCTCTCCCGGCCCCGGATCCGGGACGATGATCGTCTCGATCCTCACCGGCTCGCCCTTCGCGCGCGCGATCACGCCCTGCACCTGCTGCGCCATGACTTCAGCCCTTCTCTGTCTGCACGTCTTACCTCCCACATCGTTACAGGTCGAGCGCTTCGACACAGCACTCCCTCCGCTCCTTTCCCAGACCACGGGCCCCGCGATCTAGGGTGTGGCCGTGCGCATCCTCGCCGCCCAGACCCTGCTGCCGGTCAACACGGCGCTCGCCGTCGCCCTGCTCGTGCTGCTCCTGGCCGCCGCGACGGCGGCGGCCGTCTTCCGGCTCACCCCCGACGGCTCGCGCGGCCGGGCGCGGGAGATCGCGGTCGCGGGTGTGCGCGCCACCGCGCAGCTGGCGGCCGCGTCCCTCGTCATCGCCTGGGTCGTGCACCACACGGCCGCCCTCTACGCCTTCCTCCTCCTCATGTTCGCCGTGGCCACCCGCACCGCGGGACGGCGCGTCACGCCGAACTCCACATGGTGGTGGGCGGCGCTGCCCGTCGCGGGCCCCGTCGTCCCGGTCGTCGCCGGACTGACCCTCGCGGGCCTGCTCCCGGTGCGGGGCGTCGCCATGATCCCGGTGACCGGCATCCTCATCGGCGGCGCGCTCACCGCCACGGTCCTCGCGGGCCGCCGCGCCCTGGACGAACTGCACACGCGGTACGGCGAGTTCGAGGCGGGCATCGCCCTCGGCCTGCCCGACCACGACGCACGCATCGAGGTGATCCGCCCCGCCGCGTCGGACGCGCTGCTGCCCGGCCTCGACCAGACCCGCACCGTGGGCCTGGTCACCCTGCCCGGCGCGTTCGTCGGCATGCTCCTGGGCGGCGCGTCCCCGGCGATGGCCGGAGCGGTACAGCTCTTCGTGCTCATCGCCCTGATGGCGGTCCAGACGATCGCGGTGGCGCTGACGGTCGAACTGGTCGCCCACGGCCGCCTGCACCGGACCGCTCCCACTCCCCCTGCTCCCTCTACCCTCTCCACCCCCTCTGCTCCCGCGCGAGGAACCTCGCCGCCGCCGCGGTGACCCGCCCCGCCCTGCGCGACGCGTCCGCGGCACGGTCCCGGTCGTCGGCTCCCCCGGCGGCCGCCTCGGGCTCCGCGCGCCGCCGCACGGCCCCGCGCCTGCCGATCCGGACGGTTCGGCGCGTCACGTACGCCACCCCCTTCGCTGGCCTTTCCGTAGCCCCTTCTCCAGCCCCTTCTTCAGTCCCTTCCTCAGGCAGACGAAGGCCGGGACCACGCTGTCCGCGTCGGCGTCGTGCAGCAGATGCCGCATCTCGGCCGCCTCACCGTCCCGGATGCGCCGTGCCCGTTCGTCCTTCGTCAGGTCCAGTTCTGCGACGGTCGCCACGTCTCCCCCTCAGGCGGTACCCGAATTCGTACTCGCTCAGGATTCGGAGCTCCGGGGGCCGGGGATTGGGCGGCAGCCGGAGCGTATGCTCCGGATCATGTCTGTCTACGAAGCGGTGGAAATCGAAAACCTGCGGGGCGGCCCCGCCGACCTGCGCCAGTACGAGGGCAAGGCCGTCCTCGTCGTCAACGTCGCCTCCAAGTGCGGGCTCACTCCGCAGTACGCGGGCCTGGAGCGCCTCCACGAGCAGTACGCGGCGCGCGGCTTCAGCGTGCTCGGCGTGCCCTGCAACCAGTTCATGGGCCAGGAGCCCGGCACCTCGGAGGAGATCGCCGAGTTCTGCTCGGCGACGTACGGGGTGACCTTCCCGATGACGGAGAAGGTCGACGTCAACGGCGAGAACCGGCATGCGCTCTACGCGCGGCTCGTCGACACGGCGGACGCGGAGGGGCACACGGGCGACATCCGCTGGAACTTCGAGAAGTTCCTCGTGGACCCGTCCGGCAACGTCGTGGCCCGCTTCTCGCCGCAGACCGAACCCGACGCTCCCGAGCTCGTCGCCGCCGTCGAGAAGCACCTGCCCGCCTGACAAGGCCTGCCGTCCGCCGACTGCGGTCCGCCCCGTCGGCGGCTTCCCGGCGACTCGTGAGGGGGCCGGCCGCCCGGCGTCGAAGCACGGCTTCCGCCCGACGGCTCGGCCCCGCCGCGACCCAGCATCCCTGCCGCGCAAGCGAAGTGACGGGACGACACCTCCCGGACCGGTGGAGGGCCGTCCCCTCGCACCACCTCCGCCCGGAGCAGCGATACCTCCTACCGGGCCAAGCCGATCTGCGGACTCCGGGCAGCGCTCATACGGTGGCTGAATGGTCATCAGGTACCTTCCGCGCCCCTCCTCCGTCCGCACCGCGGCCCTCGCCCTCGGTGCTCTGGTCCTCCTGTCCTCACCGGCCGCCGCAACCGAGGCCCCGGCCGAACCCGCGCCACCGCGGCCCGTCCCCGCGTACTCGTCGGCCCTCCTCGACCGGCCGGGCACCCAGGTCCGGCCCGACCCCGGCGCCCCCGCCGTACCCGGCAACGTGTCCGCGCTCGCGTGGGTGGTGGCCGACGCCCATACGGGCGAGGTGCTCGGCGCGCGGAACGCGCACCGCAGGCTGCCGCCCGCCTCGACGCTCAAGTCGCTCTTCGCCCTGGCGACGCTCCCCCGGCTCGACGCCGCCACGCGGCACGTCGTCGCGCCGCACGAGCTCGACCAGGTCGGCGAGGGCAGCAGCATGGTGGGTGTCGCGGAGGGGCGCGCCTACCGGGTCGCCGACCTGTGGCGGGGCGTGTTCCTCAGTTCGGGGAACGACGCCGTGCACGTCCTCTCGGGGCTCAACGGCGGTCTGGAGAAGACGGTTCAGGAGATGCGCGCCAAGGCCCGCGAGCTGGGCGCACGCGACACCCACGTGGTGTCGCCGGACGGCTACGACGCCGCGGGACAGGTCTCGTCGGCGTACGACCTGGCGGTCTTCGGCAGGGCCGGGCTCGCCGACCCGGAGTTCGCCCGGTACTGCTCGACCCGTGTCGCCCAGTTTCCGGCGGGCGGCTGGTCGTACCCCATCCAGAACACCAACCGGCTGCTGACCGGCGCCGACGGCGTGGCGGCCTACCCGGGGCTGCTCGGCGTCAAGAACGGCTACACCAGCCATGCGGGCTCCACCCTCATCAGCGCGGCCCAGCGCGGCGGGCGCACGCTCGTCGTGACGGTGATGAACCCACAGGCGGGCGGCGGGCGGGCCGTGTACGAGGAGGCGAGGTCGTTGCTCGACTGGGGGTTCGCGGCGGCCGGGAAGGTACGGCCGGTGGGCTCGCTGGTGCCGCCGGAGGAGAGCCGTCCGGCGCCCAGCCCGGCGCACGCGGGTGGGCAGGCCGCCCTGGCCGTGCAGCCCGGCGACTCCGAATGGCCCGCGGTACTGCTGGTCGCCGCGGGCTCGGCCGTCCTGCTCGCGGGCTGCGTCATGGCTGTCCGGCGGCGGAGGGCTACGGTGGCCCGACGCAAGGACGCGCGACGCGTCATCGAGTGAGGCGTGCACCCGGTCGGGGGCGACCGGGAGGCAGGGTTACGGGGAGGTCGTCCGGTGAGTGATCTGCTGGGGGTCGCCGTGCTCGGGGCGGGCCACATGGGCGCCGACCACGTGCGGCGGATCGGCGGGACGGTGGGCGGGGCCCGCGTGGTGGCGGTCGCGGACCCCGACACGGCGCGGGCCGAGGCGGTGGTGGCGGGGCGCCCCGGGGTGTCCGTCCACCGGGAGGCGCAGGACGCGCTGCGTGTGCCCGCGGTGGAGGCGGTCCTGGTGGCCTCGCCGGAGGCGGCGCACGAGGAGGCCCTGCTGGCGGCCTGCGCGCGGGGCCTCCCGGTCCTCTGCGAGAAGCCGCTGACCCCGGATTCGGTCTCGGCCCTCCGGGTCGTGGAGGCGGAGGCGCGTCTCGGGCGCAGGCTGATCCAGGTGGGGTTCATGCGCCGGTACGACACGGAGTACGCGGCGCTGAAAGCGCTCCTCGACTCCGGGGACCTGGGACGCCCCCTGATGCTGCACTGCCGGCACCGGAACGTGTCCTCGCCCGCTCATTTCACGTCGTCGATGCTGATCAGCAGCTCCGTCTCCCACGAGATCGACGCGACGCGGTGGCTGCTGGGGCAGGAGATCACCGCGGTGACGGTGGTGCGGCCTACGCCGTCTGCGGGCGCCCCGCGGGGTCTGCTCGACCCGCAGCTGGTGCTCTTCGAGACGTCCGGGGGCGCGGTCGTCGACGTGGAGATCTTCGTCAACAGCGGATTCGGCTACGAAGTGCGGTGCGAGGCGGTCTGCGAGCGGGGCAGCGCCCAGATCGGGGACGCGCACTCGATGGTCGTCAGGACGCCCGGCCGGGCGTACGAGGACGTGGCGCAGGACTACCTGGTGCGGTTCGCCGACGCGTATGACCGGGAGGTACGGGCATGGGTGGCCGCCGTCCGGGCAGGCAGGGTCACGGGGCCGAGCGCGTGGGACGGCTACGCGACGGCGGCCGTCGCGGAGGCGGGTGTCGCCGCGCTGCGGACCGGTGCGCGCGTGGGCGTGGAGATGGCCGAGCGGCCCGCGCTGTACGGCTGACCTGTCGCCGCCGCCTCCCCGTTACGTCTCTCCTTCAGACCCCTGCGGTCCGGTCGCTGCTGCCTCAGACACCGCCGAGCAGGCGCGAGAGTCCCTGGTCGAGGTCGAGACTCCCCTCCTCGGCGCCCGCGGGCACCACGGCGTACGACCGCACCAGGAACCGGCGCAGCACGGCCCTGTCGAACTGCACCAGGGCCAGACCCTGGTGCGCGTGGAACTCGAGGACCGTCCGGGCCCGCCCGCACGGCCAGATGTGCACGTCACCGCTGCCCGCCGGCGCACCCATCCCCTCCTCGAGGAGCTGCCGGGCGAAGATCCACGTGACCTCCGCGCCGTCGAGCGACGCCTGCGAGGGAAAGACCATCTGGATGGCGAGGGGATCCTCCGCCGAGTAGCGCAGAACGACGGGCAGAGCGCGTTCGCGACCCTCAGGGGTGATGAGACGGGCACGTGCGGGCTGTTCGAGGGTGACGGCCATGAGCGGGGCTCCACTTCTGGTTCTGCTGCTGCGCTCGATATGCGGTTGCGGGGGATTCCTGTGCCCTTATGACCCCGTAGGGAGGGGCGCTATTACGCCAATCTGTCGAGATATCCATGTGACCTGCGCCACTCGCCTCTCCTTAATCAGACATTTGTGACCTAGGGTTTCGAACTCATCCGAACCCCCGCAGTGGGAACGAGAGAGTGTCCTGCCATGACTGACGTCCCTGCCGACGTCCCCTCGGGCATATCCGCGGAGCCTGCCGGCACGCCCGCCCGGGTGCCCACCACAGACGAGTACACGCGTGTCTTCGCGAAACATCACCCCCGCCTGTTGGCCTACGCGCGCTCGCTCACCGGCGACGCCTGGCTCGCCGACGATCTTGTCGCGGAGGCGCACTTCCGGGTGTGGCGGCGGCTGTCCGCCGGGCACGAGATCGAGAACGTACCCGCGTACCTGATGACGACCGTGCGCCACCTGGCGACGGCGGTCGGCCGGGGCGCGGCAGGCCGGGAAACACCGCGCGATCCGCAGGCACCGGAGTCCCTCCCGTCGACGGGTGCGGAGGGCTTCCCCTTCGGCGGTAGCGCCGCGGAACCGGATCCCGCCGTGCGGGTCTCCGTCATCGACCTCCTGACCCGCGTCCTCGGGCAGCTGCCCGAGCGGTGGGTGCAGGCGCTGTGGCTGGCGGAGGCGGAGGGCCAGCCCTTGGAAGCGATCGGCCGACGCATAGGCGCCGGACGCGGGGCGACGGCCGTACTGCTGCACCGGGCCCGCGAAGGCATGCGCCAGGCGTTCCTCCGGGCGCACCCCGGGACTCCCGAGAGCCCCGCGTGCGAGGGCCACTGGGACCGCATGCCCGCTCACATCCGGGGGGAGGCGTCACCGCGCCAGTCGGAACGGCTCCTGTCCCACCTGGCCGGATGCGCGGACTGCCGCGTCCGGCTCGCCCTGCTGAGCCGCGCGAACGACCGGCTCCCGGCCCTTACGGGCCCTGCCCTGCTGATCTTCGTCCTCGGCGGTTCGGGCAAGTTCCTCGTTCCGTTGGCGGCGGGGGCCGGGGCCGGATCCGGCGCGGGGGCCGGGTCGGCGGGGCATGGCGGCGGGGCGCTGCGGCACGGGGTGCGGCACGTCCTCACCGGCGGCGGGAAGCTGTCGGTCGCGGCATCCGGGGTGATCGGAGTGACCGTGGCGGGGGTCGCGGTCGCGGCAGGCCTGGCCCTTGCCGGTGGGGCGGATCAACCGACCGCTCCGGAGCAGCGGGCAGCGACGGCGGAGACCGCCCTGCCGCAACGGCCGGCACCGCCGTGGCAGGCACCGCCGGAGGGGACGGACCAGGAGGCCTCGGGCGGCGAGGGTGACTCAGGCGGCTCGCACGGCTCGAACAACACGGGCAGCTCACACGACTCGAACACCTCGCACGATGCGGGCGGTGGCTCGCATGCCTCGCACGGTTCGGGTGGCACGGACGACTCGCGCGACGAGCAGGAGGCGCGGGACGCGTCCTCGCCTCCCCGTACGCCGGCCGACCAGCCGCCGGCCCCGGACCGGCCCCACATCCCCGAGCGGCCCACGCCCGTCCGACCCGCACCGGAGGGCGAAACGACCCCCGCCACGCAGAGGCCGGCCACTCCCCCAGCGACGACGCCCCGCCCCACGCCCCCACCACCCACACCCACACCGACGGAGCCGTCCCCGCCGCCCCCGACCGAACCCCCGCCAACGGACCCCGCCCCGGTCGACCCGACACCGACACCCGTCGACCCGACCCCGCCCCCCGAACCCCCCGTCTGCGAGCCCTGGATCGGCCCGATCCACATCTGTCACAGGCCGTGATCCGCCGCGGTCGACCGTCCCGCGGCCGGGACTAGCGCACCGGCATCACCCCTGCCCGCCCGTGCGCCCCGCCCGCCCCCGATGCAGGATGGCCTCATGCTGCTCGCCCGGCTCGCTCATGTGTCCAAGGAAGTGGCCGCCACCTCGGCGCGGTCCCGGAAGATCGCGCTGCTCGCCGAGTTGTTCCGGGCCGCTGAGCCGGACGACGTGCCGATCGCCATTCCCTATCTCTCGGGGCGGTTGCCTCAGGGGCGGCTCGGGATCGGGTGGAGCACGCTCAAGCACGCGGTGCCGCCCGCCGACGAGCCGACGCTGACGGTGCGTGGTGTGGACGAGGCACTCACCGCGATCGGCGCGGTGGCCGGTGCCGGGTCGCAGGGGGAACGCAAGCGGCTGGTGGGTGAGTTGATGGGGGCGGCCACCGAGGACGAACAGCGGTTCCTGATCGGGCTGCTGACCGGTGAGGTCCGGCAGGGCGCTCTGGACGCGGTGGCGGTCGAGGGGCTCGCCGTGGCCACGGAGATTCCGGCGGACGCGGTACGGCGGGCCGTGATGCTCGCCGGGTCCGTGAGCCCCGTCGCCCAGGCCCTGCTCACGGACGGCGCGGAGGCGTTGGACGAGTTCCGGCTGACCGTGGGGCGCCCCGTCCTGCCGATGCTCGCCCACAGCGCCGGCACGGTCGCGGAGGGCGTCGAGAAGCTGGGGGCGTGTGCGGTCGAGGAGAAGCTGGACGGCATCCGCGTGCAGGTGCACCGGGACGGTGACGACGTACGTATCTACACCCGCACCCTCGACGACATCACCGACCGTCTCCCCGAGCTGACCGCCGCCGCGCTCGGCCTCGACGGCTCGCACTTCATCCTGGACGGCGAGGTCATCGCGTTGGACGCGGACGGGCGGCCCCGGCCGTTCCAGGAGATCGCGGGACGCGTCGGTTCCCGGATCGACGTGTCGGCGGCGGCCGCGGAGCTCCCGCTCTCTCCCGTCTTCTTCGACGCCCTGTCCGTGGCGGGGCGGGATCTGCTCGATCTGCCGTTCACCGAGCGCCACGCCGAACTGGCGGCGCTGGTGCCCGAGCCCATGCGGGTGCGGCGCACGCTCGTCACCGACCCGGGTGACGAGCGGCAGCGCGGCGAGGCCCAGGAGTTCTTCGAAGCGACACTGGGGCGCGGACACGAGGGGGTCGTACTGAAGGGTCTCGACGCGTCCTACAGCGCGGGCCGCCGCGGCGCGTCCTGGCTGAAGGTCAAGCCCGTGCACACCCTGGACCTGGTGGTGCTCGCCGCCGAATGGGGGCACGGCCGCCGTACCGGCAAGCTGTCCAATCTGCATCTGGGCGCGCGGCGGCCCGACGGCACGTTCGCCATGCTGGGCAAGACCTTCAAGGGCATGACGGACGCCATGCTCGCCTGGCAGACCGAGCACTTGAAGGGACTTGCGGTCGAAGAGAACGGCTACGTGGTGAAGGTGCGCCCCGAACTGGTCGTGGAGATCGCCTACGACGGACTCCAGAAGTCCACGCGCTACCCGGCGGGCGTCACGCTCCGGTTCGCCAGGGTCCTGCGCTACCGCGAGGACAAGTCTCCGGACGAGGCGGACACCGTGGAGACGGTGCTGCGGAGCGGTCCCGGCGGGGCACAGCGAGGGTGACGAGCGCCGCCGCGCTCTGCTGCCTCATCGCCTGACCCCTCAGGGTGGATTTTGCCAATCCTTGGCCCCGATAGGGTGACAGGCCGGGGGAGATCCATCCATTACGCAAGGGGAGAAGCTGTGCCCGCCTCACGACTCAGCCGTACGCCGCTTCCTGGCATCGGCATCCGGTACGACCTCACGACCCGAGAACAGCAGCGCCTCTCGGTGATCGCGCACCGGGACGGCGCACGGACGCTGAGCGCCTACCGGTCCGACGACCCGGACGAGTGCGCGCTGTCGACGCGGCTGAGTTCCGGTGAGGCCGACGCGCTCATCGACGCCCTCATGCCCTCGCACCACAGCCCGACCCTGCTGCACACCACGGACCTGGGCCTGGTCGCCGAGCGCGTCCTGCTCTCGGCGACCTCGCACTGGAACGGACGGCTCCTCGGCGAGACCCGGATGCGGACCGAGACGGGTGTGTCGATCGTGGCCGTGCTGCGGAGGGCCGACGCCATTCCGTCGCCCGCCCCCGACTTCCGCCTCGCGGGCGGGGACACCCTGATCGTCATCGGGACGCGCGAAGGCGTCGAGACCGCCGCGACGATACTCGGGCGGGAGTGACCGTATGCATTCCGCTGTCTTTCTGATCGAATTCGGCGCGATCATCCTCGCCCTCGGCCTGCTCGGCCGGTTCGCGGGTCGCTTCCGGTTCTCGCCGATCCCGCTGTACCTGCTCGCCGGACTCGCGTTCGGCGAGGGCGGCCTGCTGCCGCTGGGCGCCAGCGAGGAGTTCGTCGCCATCGGCGCCGAGATCGGCGTCATTTTGCTGCTGCTGATGCTCGGCCTCGAGTACACGGCCAACGACCTCGTCAGCAACCTCAAGACGCAGTACCCGGCCGGTCTGGTCGACTGCACCCTCAACGCGCTGCCCGGCGCCATCGCCGCGCTGCTCATGGGCTGGGGCCCGGTCGCTGCCGTGGTGCTCGCCGGTGTCACCTGGATCTCGTCGTCCGGTGTCATCGCCAAGGTCCTCGGCGACCTCGGCCGGCTCGGCAACCGCGAGACGCCCGTCATCCTCAGCGTCCTGGTCCTCGAGGACCTGGCGATGGCCGTCTATCTGCCCATCATCACCGCCCTGTTGGCGGGCGTCGGTCTCGCGGCCGGCAGTCTCACGCTCGCCATCGCGCTGGGCGCCGCCGGAATCGTCCTCTTCATCGCGGTGCGCTACGGACGGCTCATCTCGCGGTTCGTCTCCAGCGACGACCCGGAGAAGCTGCTCCTGGTGGTGCTTGGTCTGACCATCCTCGTCGCGGGGATCGCGCAGCAGCTCCAGGTGTCCGCGGCCGTCGGCGCGTTCCTGGTCGGCATCGCGCTGTCCGGTGAGGTCGCCGAGGGCGCACACTCGCTGCTCGCGCCGCTGCGTGATCTGTTCGCCGCCGTCTTCTTCGTCTTCTTCGGGCTGCATACCGACCCGTCGAGCATCCCGCCGGTGCTGTTGCCCGCGCTCGCGCTCGCCGTCGTCACCGCTCTGACGAAGATCGCAACCGGCTACTGGGCGGCCCGCCGCGCGGGCGTCTCGGTCAAGGGCCGCTGGCGGGCGGGCGGTGCGCTGGTGGCGCGCGGCGAGTTCTCCATCGTCATCGCGGGGCTCGCGGTCGCGGCGGGCATCGAGCCTTCGCTCGGGCCGCTGGCCACGGCGTACGTCCTGATCCTCGTGATCGTCGGGCCGCTGACCGCCCGTTACACGCAGCCCATCGCGGGTTACGTGGGCGGCGTGCTGGCGCGACGTCGTACGTCGGCCGCCGGGGCCGCGCAGGTGCCCGCTCCCCGGGACGCGGTCGAGGCCCTGGACGGGCAGGACGCCGACGACCGGTCCTAGGACCGGCGCACAGGCTCTGTCGTTGTCGCGCCGGGTGGCACGCGGGAGGCGGTACTCCCCCCGTGCCGCCCGGGCCGACAACCGGAACAAGAACCCACGCGCGGACCGACTAGCCGACGCATCTGGGCCGGAAGGCCGCGTCGGCCGGCCCCTCGCGGTCCAGCGCGTTCAGCACCCACTGGGCCACGACCGGATCCTTCGTCGCCTGGTCGTGCAGGAACGGGTCCAGGGGGCAGCGGTCCTGGAGGACCACGTTCGTGACGTACTCCTTGGGGCCGGTCAGCAGGGCACTGGTGTACGGAATCACCACCTCGTCGTACCGCGTGGTGACGACCGTGTAGTCGGGCCCTGCCGGTGTCTCGGTCCCTTCGTTGAGCTTCGCGAGCAGCTCGGAGCCCGCCATCTGGTCGAGGCAGGCCGGGCAGGCGATGTCGCCGAGGGGCTTGGCGAGGGGGTTGGACGTGCCGTGGTTGGACGGCACGATGCCGATCAGGTCGTCGACCTTGTCCGCGCCGTCGAGGAACGTGACGTAGTAGCGGGGCATCATGCCGCCCTGGCTGTGACCGACCAGGTCGACCTTCGCCGCCCCCGTGGCGGCGCGGACGGCCTCGACGAAGTCCTTGAGCTCCGCGGCCGACCGCGGGACCGCGGCGGTGGCCGCCTTTCCGTAGTTGAACGCGAAGACGCAGTAGCCCGCTCTCTTCAGCCTGGGCGACAGCGTGGCCCAGTTCTCCGCCATCAGTTTGAACGTGCCATTGACCAGGACGACGGGCTGCGGGTGCGCCGCGTCCGGCTTGCAGGACCAGTCGTTGGCGCCGCGGGGCGGGATGTCCAGGACCGAGGCCGGCGCGGAGGCGGGGACGGAGGATGCGTGGGCCGGGGCGGCGAGGCCCACGCATCCGAGGACGAGGGCGGCCGCGGCGGTCAGGGACCGTACGGCGAGACGCAGGTGCATGAGCATTCCCAACGGTGAAAGGGGGGAGCTGGCAACGAACAGCGTTCGGCAATGCCGACCACTGATCGAGATCATTTTCGATACGCGCACGCCGCGTCAAGGGTGTTACCGACCGGTACGTATTCTTCGTGCTCGGAATGAAATCTTCCGATCACCGGGCGGCATACGGGCAGTTCGGGCACTTGGTGGACTCCCCTCCCATGAGCACGCCCCGGCCTGGCACGATGCTCTCCATGACCACTGGGCCGGTGTTCCGCCTCGCACGAGCCGCGATGTTCGCGGCCGTGTGCGTGGTGGCCACGGCCCTCGGTCACGCGGTCATGTCCGGTGCCGTGCTGCCCTGGTGGGCCGTGGGGTACGCGTTCGCCGCCACGCTCGCCGCCGCGTGGTGGCTGACGGGGCGCGAACGCGGGGCGGCCGCGGTCATCGGCGCCACGGTCGCGGCGCAGCTGTGTCTGCACGAACTGTTCGGCCTGGCACAGCGGATGGCCGGTCCGCCGGTCGGGGGCGGGGCGTCGGCCGTCACCCGTGCCCACCCGGACGACGGCATGAACCACATGAACCACCCGATGCCGATGAACGCGTCACCGTCCGTCGGCGGTGCGCCCGGAGCCGACTCGTCCGCTCCCCTCCCGACGCACTCCGCCATGCCCGACGACGGCCTCTCCCACTGGGTCATGTCGGTCTTCGGGCACAGCGGCTTCGGCATGTTCCTCGCCCACGTCGTCGCGGCGCTGATCTGCGCCCTGTGGCTGTGGCGCGGTGAGGCCGCCGTCTTCCGTACGGGACGTGCGCTCGCCGCGGCCGTGTTCGTGCCGCTGCGGTTCGTTCTCGCGGTCGTCGTCACGTCCCTTCCGCCGACGCCGCCGCACGTCGCCACGTGCGTGCCCGTGCCGCGGCTGCGCGGGGTCCTTCTCCAGCACGTCGTATCGCGCAGAGGTCCACCGGTCCTTCCGGTCAGTTCCTGAAACCGCCCGCGCCCCTCGGTGCCGGGCGGATCTTCGGCGTCCGCCCGTACTCCCATGAGGCGAACAGGACACGCGACGCCGCTTTCCGAACTCCCTTCACCGAAGGACCTTTTGCGATGACACCTGCCCTTTTGCGGTCCCGGCCCGGCAGCGACCCGACCCGCGACGAGCTGACCACGCAGTGGGCGCTCGCGGCCCGCGACGGCGACGCCCAGGCGTTCGAGCAGTTCGTGCGGGCCACGCGCCGCGACGTCTGGCGCTTCGTCGCCCACCTCAGCGGTGACCTGCACGGCGCCGACGACCTCACGCAGGAGACGTACCTCCGTGCCCTGACCGCACTGCCGGGCTTCGCCGCGCGGTCGAGCGCCCGCACCTGGCTTCTCGCCATCGCGCGCCGGGTGGTCGCCGACCGCTTCCGTTCGGCGGCGGCCCGGCCCCGGATCGCCGACACCGGAGACTGGCAGGCGGCCGCGGAGCGCGCCCAGCCATACGGCCTGCCGGGCTTCGACGAGGGCGTGGCCCTGCTCGACCTCCTGGAGACCCTCGACGCACCGCGCCGCGAGGCGTTCGTCCTCACCCAGATCGCCGGGCTCCCCTACGCGGACGCGGCGGACGCCGTCGGCTGTCCGATCGGCACGGTGCGTTCGCGCGTGGCGCGGGCCAGGGAACGGGTGAGCGAGCTGCTGCTCGCTGCGGACCACGCCGCATAGCGGTCCGTACCGCGACCGAGGCACTCCCCCACAGCGACCGGGGCCTCCTTGATGAGGCCCCGGTCGCGGCCCCCGAGCAGGGCGTTTAGCGTGGTGCGGGGGTGTCTGGAGGTCGTCGCCATGGACCGTGAAGCCATGCCGGTGCCGGAACCCGCTCCGGCGTCCGATCCCGCGCGCGAGGCCGGCGCGTCCGTGCCGCACACGGGAGGCGGGCGGCACGAGCATCGCTGGCTGATCCTCGCGGTGGTCGGCATCGCCCAGCTCATGGTGGTGCTCGACGCGACGATCGTGAACATCGCGCTGCCCTCCGCCCAGAAGGATCTGGGCTTCTCCGACGGCAATCGCCAATGGATCGTCACCGCGTACGCGCTCGCCTTCGGCTCCCTGCTGCTGCTCGGCGGACGCATCGCCGACCTGGTGGGCCGCAAGGTCGTCTTCCTCGCCGGTCTCGCCGGCTTCGCCGTGGCGTCCGCGATCGGCGGCGCGGCGACGAGCTTCTCGATGCTGGTGGCCGCCCGCGCGCTGCAGGGCGTGTTCGGCGCGCTGCTCGCGCCCGCGGCCCTGTCGCTGCTCACGACCACGTTCACCGATCCACGGGAGCGCGCCAAGGCGTTCGGCATCTACGGCGCGATCGCGGGCGCGGGCGGCGCGGTGGGGCTGCTGCTCGGCGGCGTACTCACGGAGTATCTGAACTGGCGCTGGTGCCTGTACGTGAACCTCGCGTTCGCCCTGGTCGCCATGGTCGGCGGCGCGCGACTGCTGCACGCGGGCGCTCCCCCGGACCGGCCCAAGCTCGACGTGCCCGGCACGCTGCTGGTGTCGGCGGGACTCTTCTGCATCGTGTACGGCTTCTCCAACGCCGAGACACACGCCTGGAGTGACGTGTTGACCTGGGGATTCCTCGTCGTCGGCGCGGTACTCCTGGTGCTGTTCGCGTGGTGGCAGACACGGGCCGCGCATCCGCTGCTGCCGTTGCGGGTCGCCCTCGACAGGGACCGCGGGGCGTCGTTCCTCGCGATGTTCATCTCGGGCGCCGGCATGTTCGGCGTGTTCCTGTTCCTCACGTATTACTTGCAGCAGATCCTGCGGTACACGCCCGTCAAGACCGGCCTCGCCTTCCTGCCCATGGTGGCGGTGATGGTGGTGGCTTCCGTGGTGACCACCAACAACCTGGTGCCGCGGGTGGGCGCGAAGCCGATCGTGCCGCTGGGCATGGGTCTCTCCGCGGCCGGCATGGCCTGGCTCACCGCCCTCGACGTGACCAGCGGTTACGCCGCGCACGTCCTGCCGCCGCTGCTGGTCGCCGGGCTCGGTCTCGGCCTGATCTTCGCGCCGGCGATGAGCATGGCGACGGCCGGTGTCGCGGCCCACGACGCGGGCGTGGCCTCCGCGATGGTCAACACCAGTCAGCAGGTGGGCGGTTCGATCGGCACGGCGCTGCTGAACACGCTCGCCACCACGGCTGCCTCGAACTACCTGGTGGGCAGGGAGCCGAGCCCGGAGGTGCGGGCGCAGGCGGCGATGCAGTCGTACTCGACGGCGTACTGGTGGTCGGCCCTCTTCTTCGCGATCGGCCTGGTCGTTACGGTGATCCTGTACCGCAGAGGGGCGCCGGTGACGACGGAGACGGGCGACGGCGCGGTCCACATGTAGGGCGGTGGCACGATGGGTTCGGGCACGGACCGGGCCGCGGGTGGGGTCGCCCTCGCCTCGGCCCGCGGCCGCTGGGTGCTGCTGTGCGCGGTGCTCGCGTCGGGCATGGCGCTGCTGGACGGCACGGTCGTCAACGTAGCCCTGCCGACGCTCGGCAAGGACCTCGACGCGTCCCTCTCGGCCCTGCAGTGGGTCGTCAACGCCTACATGCTCACCCTCTCCGCGCTGCTGCTCCTCGGCGGGGCGCTCGGCGACCGCATCGGGCGGCGGCGCACGCTCGTCATCGGCGTGGTGTGGTTCGCGGCGGCCTCCGCGCTGTGCGGGCTCGCACAGGATGCCGGGACGCTCATCGCGGCCCGCGCGCTCCAGGGCGTCGGCGGGGCGTTGCTGACACCCGGTTCGCTGGCGCTGGTCCGTGCCTCGTACCGGCCGGACGACCAGGCCCGCGCGGTGGGCGCGTGGTCGGGGCTCGGTGGGGTGGCCGGGGCGGTCGGGCCGTTCCTGGGCGGCTGGCTCATCGACGGGCCCGGCTGGCGGTGGATCTTCCTGATCAATGTGCCGCTGGCCGCGCTGGTCCTGTTCGCGGCGCGGCACGTGCCGGAGAGCCGCGACGAGACGGCGGCCCAGCAGCCGTTCGACGTGCCCGGCGCGTGGCTGGCCGCGCTGTTCCTCGCGGGCGTCAGCTTCGCGCTGATCGGCGCGTCCGGGGACACGTCGGCGGCCGGAGTGATCCTGCCGGGCGTGCTGGGTCTCGCGGCCGGCGCGGTCTTCGTCATGGTCGAACACCGCAGGCGGAACCCGATGCTCCCGCTCGATCTGTTCCGCTCCCGCCTGTTCACCGCGGCGAACGTGATGACGCTCTGCCTGTACGCGGCCATCGGCGGCATCCTGTTCATGCTGCCGGTGCAGTTGCAGACGACGCTCGGCTACGACGCGCTGCAAGCGGGTACGGCGACGCTGCCGATCACCGTCCTGATGCTGCTCCTGTCCGCGTCCGCGGGCGACCTCGCACGGCGCCTCGGCCCGCGGCTGCCGCTCGTCGCGGGGCCGTTGGTGGCGGCCGCGGGGGTACTGCTGATGCTGCGGGTACGGCCCGGCGCGGAGTACGTCACCGACGTCCTGCCCGCGGTGGTCGTCCTCGGCCTCGGCATGAGCCTCTTCGTGGCACCGCTCACGGCGACCGTGCTGGCCTCCGTCGACGCGAGCCGCGCGGGGCTCGCCAGCGGTGTCAACAACACGGCGGCGCGCATCGCCCAGCTGCTCGTCGTCGCGGGGCTGCCGCTCGTGGTCGGCCTGTCCGGGACGGCGTACGCGGACCCGGACGCGCTGAACGCTTCCTTCGGCAAGGCGGCGGTGGGCTGCGCCGCGCTGTTCGTCCTGGCGGCGGCCGCGGCCGCGCTGTTCGTCCGGCCGGGCCGGACGGCGGCCTGGCACGGCGAACACGGCAGCGAGCCGCAGTGCAGGACCTGCTGCGGGGTCGAGGCGCCGCCGCTGGAGCCCGGACGTCGTACCGGCGAGTGACGCCGTCCGCACCCCGGATCCCCTCGCACAGCGGTGTCGCGCATACCGCGGGAATTGCACGTCCCCCGCGTGCCACCGCGGCCGATGGAGACGGACATCAACTCCTGGTTGAGCAGCCTCAACTCACGGGTTGACGCAAGCCGATGCGCCGCCCCGCAGCTTCTGACGTGCGCCGAAGGGGGAACCCATGCGTAACAGCATCATGGCGAGGACGCTCGTGAGCGTCAGCGCCGTCGCCGCGATCGCCGCGGGCAGCCTGGCGGGGGCGAGCGCGAGCTTCGCCGCACCCGCGTCCGACGCGAAGCCGGCGGTGAGCACCAAGGCCGTGAAGACCTGGCAGTGCTGGCTGAAGAAGAAGGGGTTCAACCCCGGCACGATCGACGGGGACGCCGGCACGAAGACCAAGGCCGCGTTCTGGCAGTTCAACGCCACCTGCTGATCCAGGCCCGAGGGTGCGGTGGCGTGTCCTGGGCGGCACGCCATCGCAGCCCCGCGGGTGGGACGCGATTTACCGCGAAGTCTCCCTTACGAACAGCGTCACCGACACGCTCGCCTCGAAGCCGTTGCTCCGCATCAGCGCCGCCGACGCGGTGTTGCGGGACTCGACGTCGGTGACGACGGCGCTCGCGCCCGCCTCCGTGAGCGTCGCGCAGCAGGCCTTCACGAGGCGGCTCGCGATGCCCTGCCCCTGGTACTCGGGGGCGCTGGCGATCCACTCCAGGTTGCCCCAGTCGGTGCGCTGGTCGAAGCCCATCGAGCCGAGGACGTAGCCGGCGAGGTCGTCACCGGCGAGCGCGACCCAGCAGGCGGACGCCTCGCCGTCCGCGTGCCGGGCGATGGCGGAGAGGGACCATGAGGTGTAGGGCTTCACCGATGTGTCGTAGACGCGGCGGCCCAGCGCGAGCACGTCGGCCAGATGGGTGGCCCGCATCGGTTCGAGGACGATCTCTGTCTCGCGCTCCGGCGCGGCGGGGCTGGTCATGGGGCCTCCCAGGGGCGGTGCGGCGCCGGGGCCGCGGCTGCGTGCGTCTTCACGCTATGAGGCGGCAGGGGCTCGCGCATGCCCCGAGGGCCGCGCGAGTGGCGGCCGGGGACCGCGAGTGGTTGTCGGGTCCGACTCGCGGTCGACGGACGAAACGCCGACCTCGCCGCGCCGGACCGGTGCGCGAGCCGCCCCCGCCGAGCCAACTCGCTTGTTCCTACGACCTTTTGATCAGTTGGACGCGTGTCCGAGGCACCCCTCCGGAGCCCTTATCGTGGACGGCATGTCCGTTCCTGAGCTCATCCGCATCGTCTCCCGCTCCTCCCCCATGGCCCTCGCCCAGGTGGAGCGCGTACGCACCGAACTCGCCGAACTGCACCCCGGTATCCGCACCGAGGTCGTGCCGGTCACCACCTCGGGGGACCGCTGGATGGGCGATCTCGCGGCGCTCGGCGGCAAGGGAGCGTTCACCAAGGAGGTCGACGCGGCGCTGCTCGCCGGTGAGGCGGATCTCGCGGTGCACTGCGTCAAGGACGTCCCCGCGGACCGGCCGCTTCCCGCCGGCACCACGTTCGCCGCCTTCCTCAAGCGGGACGACATCAGGGACGCGCTCATCCACCCGGACGGCCTCACCCTCGACGAGCTGCCCGCCGGCACCCGCATCGGCACGTCGTCGGTCCGCCGGGTGGCGCAACTCGCCGCCTCGCACCCGGAGTTGCAGTGCGTGCCGATGCGTGGAAACGTCGGCCGCCGCCTGCAGAAGCTCGCGGCCGGTGACGCCGACGCACTGCTGCTCGCCCAGTCGGGCCTCGACCGCGTCGGCCGCCCCGAGCTGGCCTGCGAGATCCTGTCGGTGGAGACGATGTGCCCGCCGATCGGTGCGGGCATCCTCGCCCTGCAGTGCCGCGAGGACGACACCGCGACCATCGACGCCGTGTCGGACCTGGGCGACAGGGACGCCTGGCGGGAGGCGACCGCGGAGCGCATGTTCCTGCACGTCCTGCAGGGGCACTGCAATTCGCCGATCGCCGGGTACGCCCGTTCGGAGCGGGGCGGCGACCTGTCGCTGCGCGCCTGCGTGTTCACGCCCGACGGCAAGACGGTGCTGAACGCCCATGAGTGGGCGGGCCCGCTCGACCCCGCGACGCTCGGCACGTCCGTCGCCGTGGCGCTGCTCCGGCAGGGAGCACGCGACCTGATCGACGGCATCGCCCACTGAGGCGACGCCATCCCGGGCGCGAGGACGCTCCGAGGTGGCGATCACGGCGCCGACGCGGCGTCTTTCCGCTGGTTGGCGTTGAAGCGCGCCTTCTTCTGGCGGTTCCCGCACGTGTTCATGTCGCACCATTTGCGGGTGCGGCTCTGACTGGTGTCGAAGAAGGCGGCCCGGCACGTGGGTGACGCGCACAAGGCCAGTTTTCCGTCGCGTTCGCCCGCGATGACGCCGATCGCGTCGGCGGCGATCACGCTGAGGGCGTCTTCCACGCGGGGTGCCGAGCCGAGCCGCCACCGCCGCTCGCCCTCGGCCGTCAGGACAGCCGCGGCCCGACCCTGGACACTGCGGTCATTGATGACCTGGACGGCGGCCGCGGGGAGAGCGTCCTGGAGCGCGGCCGCCGTCGCGGCGGCATGGATCGACTCCCTCAGCTCCCGGGCGAGGTCGAGCTGGGCAGGGGTGCAGGAGTCCACGGCGAGACCGCTCACCGCCAGCCAGTCGACGAGCCGGTGCGGCACGGGAATGCGTTCCACGGGATCTCCCTGACGCTCCGTCAGGGTCGCCGTGAAGCTGGTGGCCAGCACCTTGCCGAGACGGAAGCCGGGGAACTCAGCATGCATGGAACCACCTTAGCCGGTTGCGGCATGGCTCGGTGTACTGCTAGAACCGGCTTAGCCGGTTCGCGATGGTTCATTGCCGGTTCCACGACGGCCAGGAGGTCTCATGTCCCGTCCCACCAGCGACGGTGTACGAGCAGATGTACCAACGGATGCACGAGCGGACGTACAAGCATGTGAAGCCCGCGCGAGCGACGCCGACCTCGACGACCTGCGCGCGCGACTGGCCGCGGCGCGGCTCCCGGAGGCCGAGACGGTCCATGGCGCCGCGCCCGGCCCGGGCCGGTGGGATCAGGGCGTACCGCTCGCCGACCTCATCGAAGTCGTCGACTATTGGCGCACCGAGTACAACTGGCGGGCCTTCGAAGAGCGCCTCGACCGGATCGGCCAGTTCCGCACGACCATTGACGGCCTGGGCATCCACTTCCTGCACCGCCGGTCCGCGCGCGCGGATGCCACTCCCCTGCTCCTGACGCACGGCTGGCCAGGCAGCGTCGCCGAGTTCGTCGATGTGGTGGACGGGCTGGCGGATCCGGACGACGCGGACGCGCCGGCCTTCCACGTCGTGGCCCCTTCGCTCCCGGGCTTCGGCTACAGCGACAAACCGGCCACCACCGGGTGGGGGACCGAGAAGATCGCGGCCGCCTGGGTGGAGCTGATGGGGAGGCTCGGCTACGACAGGTTCGCGGCCCACGGCGGCGACTGGGGCGGCAACATCACCACGGTTCTCGGCGGCAGGTTCCCGGCGCACGTTCTCGGCATCCACACGTTGTTCGCGGAGGCGCCCCCCGGCTTGACGACGGACGGACTGACGGCGACCGAGCGCGCGTGGACCGAGGAAACCCACGACTTCTGGCACCACCGCGCGGCGTACGCGAAACAGCAGGCGACCCGGCCGCAGACCATCGGCTACGCGCTCGTCGACTCACCGGTCGCGCTTCTCGCCTGGATCCTCGACAAGTTCGCCGAGTGGACGGACACCGAGGACAGCCCGTTCGAGACGCTTTCCATGGACAGGGTTCTCGACGACGTCACCCTGTACTGGCTGACGCGGAGCGGCGCGTCGGCGGCCCGCATCTACTACGAGAGCCACAACTCCCTCGATCCCGAACTTCGGGTCGACGTCCCGTCCGCCATCACCATGTACCCCCGCGACATAGAGAAGTCGCCGCGTCCCTGGGCGCAGGAGCGGTACCGACAGATCGTCCGGTGGAACGCGCCCGAACGCGGGGGGCATTTCCCGTCGATGGAAATGCCCGAGTATTTCGTCGAGGACCTGCGAGCGGGCCTCGCGGCCGTGCTGGCCGCGAGGAGGTGACCGCGGTCGTCGTCGGCAGCCCATGACCGCGCGATCAAGCCGCGCTCTTCTTGCCCCTGCGCCGCCCCGCACGGGACAGCGCGTCGATGAGGTCGTCCCTGCTCATCTTGGAGCGGCCCTCGATGTTCTGGTCCGTGGCGCGTTGGTAGAGCTCGCTCTTGCTCAGCTCTTGCAACGCGGCCTTGCTCACCGCGTCGCTGTTGGCCCCCTGACCGCGCTTGGCTCCCTCGCCGCCCCCACCGGCCTTGCTTCCCTTACTGCCCTTACTTCCCTTGCCGCCCCGGGCGCGGTCGAGGCTGCCCTGCAGGACTTCCATCAGGTCGACGACGTTGGTGGCCTCGGGTGCCTCCTCGGCGGCCGTGATCTCCTGACCCTCCGCCTTCGCGCGCACCAGCTCCCGCACCTTCTCCTGATAGGTGTCGTGGTACTTGGCCGGTTCCCAGGGCGCGTCCAGCGCGTCGATCAGCTGGATCGCCATGTCCCGTTCCTTGCCCTTCCCGGCCCGGCCCGAGGGCACTTCGGGGAGCTCCTGAGCCGGGTCGCGGACCTCGTCCGCCCAGTGCAGGGTCTGCAGCACGAGTACCTTCTCGTCGGCCCGCAGAGCGGTCAGGTACTGCTTGCCGCGCATCACGAACGTCGCGATGCCCGCCTTGCCGACCTCCGCGAGCGCCTCCCTCAGCAGCCCGTACACCTTGGTGTGGTCCTTGCCGCGGGGAGCGATGTAGTAGGTGCGGTCGAAGTAGACCGGGTCGATCGCGTCCAGGTCGACGAAGTCGCTGATGTCGATGGTCTGGGACCGGCCGGGGGCGACCTCGTCCAGCTCTTCGGGTTCGATGACGACGTACTCGCCCTCGGTCGCCTCGTACCCCTTGACGATGTCCTCGGTCCGCACTTCCTTGCCGGTGCGTTCGTTGACGCGCCGGTTGCGGATCCGGTCGGACGTGCCGCGCTGGAGCTGGTGGAAGTGGACGGTGTGGTTCTCGACGGCGGTGTACAGACCCACCGGCACGCTGACCAGCCCGAAGGTGATCACGCCGGTCCAGATCGCGCGTGCCATGTACGCCCACTCCCGTCGTCATGCCCTACTGGCCCTCGCTGACCACGCTGGCACTCCCGGGCGCGGGGCGCGCGCTGAGGGCGGCCGAGCGGCGGAGACCGCGTGCGCGGCCGGGAGACGCGGAAGCAAGTGGGGGCACTAGTCGAGTTCTTCGCGGAGACGTTCCGACTTCTCCGCGGCCTCTTGCGCCGCTTGTTCGGCCTCCGTCGTCGCGGTCGCGGCCGCGCGGCTCCGCTTCTCGGCCTCTTTCTGCTCCCGCTCGGAGTTCTTCCGCTCCCGTTGGGCCCGCCGGAGTTCCTCACGTGCCCGCTCCAGCGCGTCCTCCGCGTCCGACACCTGCTGCCGGGTCCGGTCGTGCCGGTCGCGCGCCTGCTGGAGCACGGTGTCGGCCTCTTCTTGTTCGGCACGTGTCTCGTCGAGTCGCCGATCCGCCGCTTCGGCCGCCTCGCGGGCCTCTCGGGCGCGCTTCTCCTGCTTCTGGCGGCGGCGCTCGGCGAGTTCGTCCTTGTGTTCCTCGCGTTCCTTCTTTGGCTCCGAGCGTTCCCGCGGCGCGCGTTTCGCCGTGGGGGCCGCAGCCCGCGCCTTCGGCGCCGAGTCCGCGCCTGACGGGAAGTCGGAGGGCGGGGTGAGCGTGCTCTCCAGGCGGCCGGCCGACCATTGGTCCGCCGCGTTCTCGTCCGCGAGCACCGCGCGCAGGGTGGACGCGACGTCCTGCTGCGCCGCGTCCGACAGCCGGTGGCCGGCGTCCATGGCGAGCGTGACGGCCTGCCGGGAGAGGGCGGAGACGACGCTGGTGCGCTGTTTGGACAGTTCCTTGATCTCCGCGGCGTCCAGAGTCCGGTACGCCGCGCGCAGTTCACGCCCGAGCTCCAGGAACCTGCGGCTCTCCGCCGGCTGGGAGTGCAGCAGCAGGTTCGCCGCCCACGCCGCGAGCGTGGGGCGACGGGCGGCACGGATCCGACGGGCGTCCTCCGCGCGTCCGTCCGTCCTGGCCCGGGCGGCCAGCTCCTCGCGGCGGGAGACGAACCGGGGCGGCGGCGTGGCGTAGAGCTCGTCAAGAACACTCTCCACGTCGCGTTCCTCGTCGCCACCCCGTCCACTCTTGCGCCGCATCAGCTACAGCGTCCCCCGGTCGCGGCCACCCCGCACGTCGAGCGGGCAACCCGGACGGACCGTCTCAGAGGTCGAAGCCGAGGGCGCGCAGACGTTCCCACGTCGGGTTGGGCTCGGTCCTGGTTCCGGTGCGCCGGAGATTCCCGACGCGGTGCCCGGGGGCGCAGCCCGTGCACGTGAGGGAGTAGCCGTCCGAGCCCCACTGGGCGTTCTCGAGCACCATCTCGCCGCCGCAGGCCCCGCACGGCTCGTAGGGGCCGTCGGGCGCCCCGTGACTTCCTCACGGGGCAGGCCGATGGCGAAGTGCTCGCTGATCGCCTGATAGACGATCTCGTACTGTCGGTCGTGGGCGTCCCGCGTCTCCTCGTCCAGGTCGAGCAGGTCCGGCTCCGCGGCACGGTCGTGGGAATGCCCGTCGAACCAGCTCCACACGTACGTCTCGTCGTGCATGTGGATGATGTTGGCCGGGTCCATTCCGGTGTCGGTGATCTCGATGGTCCGGATGCCCTGCGAGGGGTAACCGCCGTCGGTGCCATAGGGTTGTCCGAGCCGTTCACCTCCATGGCGGCGCACGGCAGCAGACAGAACGACCAGCCGTTCCCGGCGTCGCCGATCCGCCCGATGTACGGGTCGTTGTACTGGAGCGAGGGCCAGGTCCGCTCGATGGTCGCCGGGTCGAGGACCGGTGAGTCCTCGGGCGCGCCGAGGCGTATCGCCAGCTCCGTGGGGCTCACGCCCTCGTCCACGCCAGTCCGTCGCTGTGTTCGATCACAGGGCCGACGAGAGGCCACCTCTCCCGCACCGGGCGGAGTGACCATGCGGCAGACCGTGACCCCGTCGGCCGACTACTGTACGGGCACGGCCTGTTGCCCTCCGTGGCGACTCGAGGAGGAACCCTGTGTCATCGCCCTGCGACCCCGAACACGCTCCCGTCGGCGACGTGGGAACGGCGCTCATGATGATCGACTCGCGGCTCAAGACCATTCACGCCGGCAAGACCGAGGTCGACCCGGAACAGCAGGAGATGGTCAGGCAGTTCGCGGCGTCGCTGGGTCCGAGAGGGGCCGACGACCTGCTCAACGGCGCCTGCACGCTCATCTATATGTTCATGTCGTGGCTGCGGAAGGCACATGAGGACCACGGCAAGGACGTCATCGAGTACGTGGTGCCCACGCTCGTGGCGACGATGCGCATGATGCCCAAGAGCATTCCGGCCGAGGCGATCCCGACCATGGCCGGCCTGGTCATCGCCGCGGGCACCGGTCTGAGCCCCAACCTCTGGCGTCAGCAGTACGGGGACTGGACCGAGGCCGAGATGAACCCTCTGGAAGCCACGGCCTTCCTCCTCGCGGAGCACATCAACCGCATCACCGACGACCCTGACTTCGCCACCCGCATGGTCGCCGAGACCCTGGCCGGCGCGGACGAGGCGGCCGGCGTGAACGACGCGTACGACGAGTACGACGAAGACTGAGACGGGAGGGCCGGGGTCCGCGTCGCCCGACAGTCTCCGGCGCGTCACACCTCGGGCGCCAGGTCCGGACGCAGCCGGTGCCACACCGGGTGACGCAGGAGGCCGGCCCGCGTGCGGGTGGTGTACCGGATCTCGGCGACCAGCCTCGGCAGTACCCACCTGGCGCCGGGCGCCGTCGGCGCGGGAGTGAAGGGGCACTCGTCGACGGCGGCGACGTCCAACAGGCGGGCGATGTCGGCTCGTTCACGTTCGTTCCACCCTGTGCCCACGCTTCCCCGGTAGACCAGCACCCCGTCCACGTACTCGCCCACAAGCACCGCGCCCGGCAGCCCGCCGAGCCGGCCCTGCCCCGGCATCCAGCCGCCGATGACGACATCCGCCGTGTGCACGTTCCTGACCTTGATCCAGGCCGGGGAGCGCCTGCCGGGCTCGTACACGGAGTCGAGCCGCTTCAGTACGAGCCCCTCCAGGCCCTGCGACCGGGCGAGTTCCAGTGCCTGGTGGCAGTGCCCGGTCACCGCCGTCGGGACCGACCAGTCCGGGCCCGGTTCGACGAGCCCCTTCAGGGTGTCGCGGCGCCGGGTGTACGGCAGTTGGGTCAGGAGTCGGCCGTCCACGTGGAGGACGTCGAAGAGGATCAGGTGTGCGCGTGCCCGAGCGGCCAGGCGGGCCGCCTTCGCCGGGGAGCCGGACAGGCCCATCCGCGGCTGGAGGCGTTCGAAGCTGGAACGGCCCGCCTCGTCGAGTACGACGATCTCCCCGTCCAGCACGACCGGTGCATCGCCCAACACTGTTGCCAGGCCCCGGAGTTCCGGGTACGCGGCGGTGATGTCCGCGCCCGAGCGGGAGCGGACGACGAGGGTGCGGTCACCGGGCAGGTACACCAGCGCCCGCTGTCCGTCGTGCTTGGTCTCGGTGCTCCACAGGTGCTCATCGGCCGGGGGCGGCAGTGTCCCCGGGGTGGCCAGCATGGGGGCGATGCGCGGCAGGGCGGTCATGAGCGAGGGCCCTCGCCCGGGCCGTCCTGCTCCGACGGCTGGGCGAGAGCCCACAGTTCGAGGTAGGCACGCTGGATGAACGCGCCGGTCAGCGTGGGGCCGGTGTTGGCCAGGGCGACCAGGGCCACGTCGGCCTGTGGGCTGAAGCCCGCGAAGGCGGTGAAGCCGCGGGTGCCTCCGGAGTGGTGGTAGAGGTCGCGGTCGGGGCGGGGTCTGATGTTCCAGACGAGGGCGATGCGTCTGTCGCCGCGGGGCAGGGCGATGCGGGGGCGGGTGACGTCGGCGAGGGCGGTACGCAGCGTGCGGGGGACGGTGGCGGGCGCCGTGGCAGGGTCGCGGAGGGCGTCGAGCGTGGTCAGGAGGTCGCGTGCGGTCGACCGGACCATTCCCGCCGCGGGCAGGGCGGACATCTGCCAGGTGGGGCGGGCTCTGCCGTGCCAGTAGCCGGTGGCCTGCGGCTGGTCGGTGCTGCAGTTGGTGCGGGTGAGGCCGAGCGGTCGCAGGACGCGGTCGGCGAGCAGCGGGGCGAAGTCTCCCCCGCCGGCGGCGCGGGTCAGCAGTTCGCCGAGGAGGCCGACGCCGAAGTTGGAGTAGCGCACGCGGGTGCCGGGGGCGGGCTGGGGCCGGGTGCGGGCCAGGGCGCGGTGCAGGGACGTGGCGGAGTAGCCCGCGTACGGGTTGCTGAACCAGGTGGGTGCGGCCGTGCGCAGGAAGCCCGGTGGCAGTCGGGGCAGGCCGGAGGTGTGGGTGGCCAGGTGGAGGAGGGTGAGGGGCGCGCCGCGCGAGCGGGGGGCGGCGGCGCGGGGCAGGAAGCGGGTGATGGGGTCGTCGTACGCGACCTCGCCGCGGGCCGCCATCTCGGCCAGGAGGAGCGCGGTGAACGTCTTGGTGAGGGAGCCGATCTCGAACCGGGTGTCGGGGCCTGCGGGTGCTCCGCCGTCGCGTGCGGTGGCGCCCGAGGCCATCAGGGCTTGGTCGGGGCCCCGTCGTACGGCGAGGGCCACCGCGCTCGCGCCGGGAGCGGTGGCGCGCAGGGCGTCGACCATGCGTGCCGCCCAGGCTGGCGCCGCCGGTGCCGCCCCCGTGCCGCTGCGGTCCGCGATCCACGCTCCGCTTCCGCGTCCGCCGCTCGGGCTCCTCACCCGTGCGTCCCGCCCAGCGTCCGCGACACCGCGAGCGTCCCGGCGACAGCGGCGACCACGGCGGTGTGCTGCTGGTCGGTGAACCGCTGCTCGGGGTCGTCGTCGACGGGCTCCCCGTCGCGCGGCATCAGCCCGTCCGGGTGCTGGACCGCGGCGAACCGCTCCCAGTCCGCGGGCTCGCAGTAGGGCTCCTCCAGACAGCAGCCCACGATCAGCAGTTCGCCCACCAGGTCCCACTGCTCGATCTCGGCCCAGATGTCGATCCAGACCGGTAGCCAGGTGGTCACGTACGCGGCCAGGCCGGCGGGCAGACCGGAGGGCGTGCCGCCCCAGTCGGTGAGGTGGAAGACCGTGTGGGTGAGGCAGTAGCCGGTCATCCAGTCGATGAGCCAGGGCTCCGGTGTCGCGCCGAGCCAGGTGGCGCGGGTCAACGTGCCCCAGTCGTACGCGCGTTCCCCGCGGTCGAGGCCGACGATGCGGGCCGCGTTGGCCACTGCGAGCCGCCGGTTGGGGAGGTATTCGGAACTGCGGACGGAGCGCAGCGCACTGGTGTGGCCGAGCAGCCGCTCCAGGGGTTCGTGGCGCAGGCCGCCGCGCACGAACGGTGCGTACGTCTCGAGCGGGTCGGTCATCATCGGATAGCGCAGCAGCCGTTCGTACAGCATGTCGCCCTGGCCGAACTGCTCCCAGCAGAAGTCGAGGAGCTCGCTCGCCATGCGCTGCTCGGTACTGCCTGCGACCGACTCGCGCAGCACGAGGGAGGCGGCGGCGGCGCTCTCCCCGAGGGGTTTGTAGACGCTGTTGGGGTCGCCGAGGTCGGCGGAGGTGTCGGACGGTAGCGCGCCGCGCTCGCGGTGTGCGTGGAGCCAGGCGAGGGCCTGCGAGCCCACCTGGTGGGCGGTGCGCGTCACGGGCGCCGTCATACGTCCTCCAGTCCGAGCAGTTGCCGGGCGATCGCGACGTCGAGGGCGAGCCGCGGTCCGGCGCCGTACAGACCGAGGTGTTCGACGAGCGGTGCCGGGTCGAGAGGCAGGGGCACGCCTTCGGTGTGCAGCAGGACGAGCCAGCGCGCGATGCGGGCGGCGGTGGGGAAGTCGCGGCGGAGCATGGCGCGGGTGGCGCCGCGGGCGAGAGCCAGCGGCGCGGCTCCGGTGCGGGCGGCGGAGTGGACCGGTCCTTCGAGGCCGGGGAGGGCGAGCGGTGAGAGCTGGCCCATGCGGACGGACCAGCGCTGCCACTCGGTGTCGGCGGATCCGTCGGACGAGTGCGACGGATCCCCGAGGACCGGGGCGCCCACGGGCTGCGGTGCGAGAGGCGTGCCGCCGGGCTGCTCGTCGGCCCCCTCGGTGAACCGCGCGAGCAGGGTCGACGTGGCCCAGTCGCGCCAGGCGACGAGCCACGGTTCGACGGCGCCCTCGGGCGGTGGGAGGGGGGTGCCCACCGCGGGCGGGAACACCGCGAAGGACTGGGTGACGGCGGCGGCGTCCTGGGGGTGGAAGACCGCGCCGCTCAGCAGGTGGGGGGCGAAGCCGTCGGCTCCGACGACGCGGATGGCGGCCAGCGCCGCTTTGGGGTCGTCCGCGCGTTCGACGTGCTCTGCGAGCACGGCGGTGCCCCCGACGCCGCGCAGGGCGTCGAGGGCACGGAGGGCCAGGTCAGCCGCTGACGCGGCGTACGCGGTCTGCGACTGATCGGGACTCACTTGCCTTTCGGCTCCTTCGGCTGCTTCGGCGAGAGAAGGATCAGCGCGAGGAGGGTGCCTTCCGCGCGCGGCGAGTAGATCGGCGCGTCGCTCAGAATCGCCTCTGGCTCCACCATGGCCGTACTGAGCGCCTCGGTGTCCGTCGGAGTGAAAAGAAGCGGTGTGTGCTGAGCAAGCATCAGTGCCTCCTCATAGATACGTCGTCACCGAGTCCAGTGACGCCCACCCTCGGACCAGTCTAAGGCCATTGGTCCTATATGTCTGTTTCGCGAACCAAGGCGATCGCCAGAGGGCGCAACGCCCCGCCCGGCTAGGGCAGTTCGTCCAGCAGGGCCAGGAAGGCGGCGGCCGGAGGTGACGGGGCGAAGCGGCTCCAGACGAGGCGCTCCACGCGTACCGGCCCATTGGTGACCGGTACGCACCGCACACCGTGCAGCTCCGCGGCAAAGGGCGCGGGCAGCAGGGCGACACCCAGACCATGGCGGACCATCCGGGACATGAGCTCGACGCCGGACACCTCGAAGGCGACCTCGCGCGGCACCCCCGCGGCGGCGAACGCGTCGTCCGACTGGGAGCGCGCGGCGCTGCCCTCGGCGAAGTCCACGAACGTCTCGTCGGCGAGGCGGCCGAGGTCGACCTCCTCCTCGGCGGCCAGCGGGTGGTCCGGCGCGACCACGGCGACGTGCTGCCCGTGGGCCAGTTCACGGTCCCGTACCCCCTGGGGCCGGAAACCGGGCTGCACGCCGAGAAACGCCGCGTCGACGGCGCCCTCGCGCACCTGCTCCACGAGCCGCTCGCTGGAGCCGGCCCGCAACGTTATCCGTACCTGCGGGTAGCGCACTCGGTAGTCCCGCAGCACCGCGGGGAGATCGACGGCCGCCACCGTGGGGATGGACCCCACGGTCAGCTTGCCCCGCACCTCACCGGTCGCCGCGGCCACCTCGGCGCGGGCCCGCTCGGCCGCTTCCAGGGCCTGGCGTGCGGCGGGCAGGAACGCCTCTCCCGCGCCGGTCAGCCACACCTTGCGACTGGTCCGCTCGAACAGCCGGGCACCCAGCTCCTTCTCGAGGCGCGCCACTTGGTGGCTGAGCGCGGACTGGACGACGTGGCATTTCGCCGCCGCGCGCGTGAAGCTCGCGGTCTCCGCCACCGCGACGACGTACCGCATCTGCTGAAGGTCCATCGATCCATCGTGAAACACGATGGATCGGATGACAAACATGCGTTGGACCGATGGATCATCGGTCGGAGATCCTGGAGTCAGCCCGGAGAGCACCTTCTCCACTCCTGGAGAAGTACCTTCTCCGCTTCTGAAAAGCCCCTTCTCCCCTTCGACCCACGGAGTCAGCCATGCGCGTCATCGCCTTCGACCACCTCGTCCTGAACGTCGCCGACATCGAGCGCTCCCTGGCCTTCTACACGGGCCCGCTGGGGCTCGACCCGGTGCGGGTTGACGAGTGGCGGGCCGGCCAGGTCCCCTTCCCCTCCGTGCGGGTGAGCCCCACCACGATCATCGACCTCATCGAGGGGCCCGACGGCGAACCGGCGGGCTCCAACGTCGACCACATCTGCCTGGTCGTCGAGCCCCTGGACTGGCAGGAGGTCATCGACTCCGGGGAGTTCACCGTGGTGGACGGCCCCGGCAAGCGCTTCGGCGCCCGGGGCACCGCGCTCTCCCTCTACGTCAAGGACCCGGACGGCAACACGGTGGAGCTGCGCTGGTACCCGCAGGACTCCTGAAGGGACTCGTTCTCAGTTGCCGAAGGGGACGTCGTCCGTAGTGGCCATGCGGCGGGTCTCGCCGTGGGACCGGACGAACTCGTGGATGTGGGCGAGTGCCTGCTTCGCGTCCGACTCGTCCTTGCCGCAGCCGCGGCTGCCGGAGACGCCGTCGGGGTAGCAGGAGGCCCGGTGGCCGTAGATCAGGCCGTCGGCGTTGCCGCCGGACTCGTCCAGCAGACGGTTGGTGGCGTCGCCGTCACCGGCCGCCGTCGTCCAGCCGAAGACACGCGCCAGTTCGCCGCGGTCCCGCGCCTCCGAACCGAGGCGGAGCTGCTTGGTCACGTTCTCAAGGACGGTCGGCAGGTTGAGGTTGAACAGGCCCTTGTCCATCACCCGTTGATTGTGGGCGATGGCCCCGCCGAACTCGCCGTACTGCCGCCGGACGTCCTCGGAGTCGCCGCTGATGTCCACGCCTTCGAGGTCGGTGAGGCCGCCGCTGACGTCCTTCCAGCCGGTCCCGCCCGCCGTGCCGTAGAAGCCGTACAGGACCCGCACCCCCGCGCTCTCCAGCTTGGTGCGGGCCAGGTCGCGCAGCGCGGCGACCGAACAGTGCCGCCACTTCGTGTCGCCGCTGTCGCAGTAGTCGGGGTTCTTGATGTCCAGCCAGACGAACCCGATGCTCTTGCCCGCGCGGCGCTGCTCCGCGATCCGGTCGAACATGTCCGACACGGTGTCGCCGGAACTCGTGGGGGACCCGTCGTGATCGGCCCACCAGCCCTTCTTCCAGGCGGTGGTGTCGATCTCCATCGCGTTGGCCCCGTGGCCGAGTGCCTTGTCGACGCCGTCGACGGTCAGCACCCGGTGCGCGATCGCCCAGACCGGCCGCTTGTCCTGCGCCCCGGACTGCGACCTGGCCTGCGACTTGGTCCGCGCCTCGGCCTGCGGCGCCTTGCCGGACCCGGCATCCGTCGGGCCGGAGGCGGCGCCTGCCTGCGGGGCGGCCAGGCCCATGACCAAGGCGCCGCTCGCGGCGGCGAACGTCGCCGCCCGGGCGGTCGAGCGGGTACGGGCTCCACGTATCACGGTTGTTTCTCCGTCCGTTCCTGTGCTGCGCTCCGTCCGGGCGCGGCACAGGAAGATGCCGTACCTCGGGAAAGAGCGTGCCGGACACGTGTGTCCGCATCCGGCCTCAGCTGCCGCACCTGCCCACACCGTCACATGCGAAACATATGCGCTGGTCGGAGAGTTGGCGCGGCCACCGGACGCGGCCACCAGTACAGGGGACGCGGCTACCGGCACACGGGGTGCGCGGCTCAGCCGTGACGTTGGTTGTAGGAGTGCGTCACCTTGTCGTTCATGGCGCTGCCCCACGCCCGCACCCGCGCCGCGACGGGGTGGGCCGGAGGCGCGGTGTCCTTGCCCTCCGCCAGCGGCTCACGCCTGCCGGTGCCGTTGGGCAACGCCCTGGCCGCCAGCAAACTGACGCGCGTGGTCAGGCCCGGCGCCACGCCGTGCGCGAGGTCCGCGACCCGTGCCATGGGAGTCAGCACGAGCCTGACCCGCCGCCGCAGCACGGCACGGGTGATCCGGGCGGCCGCGCGCTGCGCGTTCATGGAGACGAGCGGGGCCCCGGCGAGCGCGGAGAACCAGGTGTACTCGGCGGTGCGGTCGCCGCCGAACTGCGCGTGCAGGTGGGAGCCCGTCCTCATGAGGCCGGGATAGACGGCTGTCACGCTCACGCCGTCCGCCGCCGCCTCGGCATGCAGCCCCTCGGCGAGCACACCTGCCGCCGCCTTGGCGCAGGCGTACGGCAGCAGGTGCGGCACTCCCAGCAGGCCGCCCACGGACGAGATGATGCCGAGACGTCCGCCGTGAGGGCTTCTCCTCAGGTACGGGAGGGCTTCCAGGGCCGCGTGCAGGGTTCCCTTGAACATGGTGTCCATGGCGCCCTGGAACTCCTCGGCGCCGATCGACTCCACCGGGGCGACCTGGATGACGCCCGCGTTGGCGATGACGACGTCGAGTCCGCCGCGCCGCTCGTACATGCCGCGCATCAGGGACCGCACCTCGTCCTGGTCCCTGACGTCGCAGACCACGACGTCGACCACGGCCCGCGGATGGCGTCGCAGCAGCTTGCTCCGGGCCTGCTCCAGTTCCTCGCGGTCGCGGGCCGCCAAGGTGACGGCGCAGCCGCGGGCGGCGAGCTGGTCGGCGATCAGCAGGCCCAGGCCGCGTGAGCCGCCCGTGACGCAGGCCGAGAGTCCGGCCGGCTCCTTCTCGGAGAGGAGAGTGGGCATGCCGTCAGCCGGCCGGGTACGGGCTGTCGTTGAGCAGCTTGGCGAGGTGCACCGCGTTGACGGCGAGGCTGTGCGTGGTGTCCGCGACCTCCTCGGGGGTCTCGTCCAGGTCCTTGTAGTCGGTGCCGTGCTGGGCCTCCCCGACCCAGTAGGTGACGGCGTTGGGCGCCAGGGAGAAGCCGATGTCGTTCAGCCCCTGGAACACGTCGGCGCTGACCTTGTGGGCTCCGTCCTCGTTGCCGACGACTGCCACCGCGGCGACCTTGCCGTAGACGAGGGGCCGCCCCTGGTCGTCGGTTTCCGACGACTCGGCGTTGAGCCGTTCGAGTACGAGCTGGCAGATGCTGGAGGGGTGCCCGAGCCAGATGGGGGTGGCGATCAGAAGGATGTCGGCCTGGAGGACCTTCTCCCGCAGGCTCGGCCAATCGTCGTCGTCCCCCATGTCGATGCCCACACCGGGGAGCACGTTGTGGTCGGCCACACGGACCGTCTCGGTCGTGACGTCGAGCTTTTCGAGCTCGCGCATCACCTGGTCCGAGAGCAACTGGCTGCTGGAGGGCGTGGGGGACGAGTTCAGAGTGCAGACCAACGACAGGGCGCGCATCGCGATTCTTTCTACGAGGTGGTGGACATCGAGCACGTGTTCTCTCCCAGGCTGCGCACACTGTCGTGCATGCCGCCACGGGACCGCCTCGGGGCGGCGGTTTCCCCGGGTACCCACGGCCTCTCGCCGTCACACACCGCCACGTCCGGCCGGGCCGTTCTCCGTGTCGGTGGCAGGGCAGTCGGAGTCCATGAATCACGATGGGGTGGTTCAAGCCGCTTCTGCGCGATGCAACGCCCCATCGGGGTGATCTTCCTGGCGGGCGTCGCGTGGATGCTGGTCCAGCAGGTCTGACCCGGCACAGCGCGACGCGGGGCCCGACCGTGGGGATGATGAAGCCGAAGGGACATACCAGCTCGGTCGACCTCAGAACGGTACAAAGATGAACAGCTTTGAGACACCTGCCGACGTCCGTGTCGGCAGTGGCTCGGTGGCAGGCGCGCCCTGCTGGGTCAGTCTGACCACCCGCGATCTGCTCGCCGCGCAGGAGTTCTACCACGCCGTGCTGGGGTGGGACTGGCACATCGGCAAGCTGGGCGACCAGTACAGGTTCGCGAGCGTGGACGGGCTTCCGGTGGCAGGTGTCTCCGTCGTGGAGGCCCTGGGACAGGCGGCGGTCGCGTGGACGCCCTTCTTCGCCACTGCCGACGCCAACGAGACGGTGGCCCGCAGCCAGGAGCGCGGTGGGACGACCGCCGTGGGGCCCATCTCGTTCCCGCCGGGACGGGCGGCGCTCCTGGCCGACCGCGACGGCGCGGCCTTCGGCGTCTGGGAGGGCCAGCTCGTGAACAACTGGGAGCAGTGGCGCCGCGCGGCCCCCGTCTTCGTGGAGCTCTACACCCGCAACGCTTTCGACGCGGCCATCTTCTACGCGGAAGTCCTCGACTGGGCGTCGGACGCGGGCTGCTGCGAGGTCCACTACGAGGACGAGAAGGTCGTGCTGCGCAATCAGGGCGACGTGGTCGCCCGCATCCACTCGGGCGCCGTGGAGTCCGCGCCCGATCCCGGGATCCGGCCGCACTGGCAGGTCCACTTCACGGTCGCCGACGTGGCGGCGTGCGCCGAGGCGGCGCGGGCGCACGGCGGGACGGTCATCCAGGGCGGAGCCGGGTCGGCGGAGACCGTCCTCAGCGATCCCGACGGGGCGCGCTTCGTCGTCGCCGAGGCCGCACGGCCAACTGGGTGACGGGTTCCGGGTCGGATTCCGGGTCGGATTCCGGGTCGGTTTTCGTGACAGATCCTGAGACAGGTTGCCCTTTTCCGGCGTAGCGGCCGGGAGGAATGCCCACGATCCTTTTGAAGTGCCGGTTCAGATGGGCCTGGTCGTAGAAGCCGACCTCGGTCGCCACCACCGCCGGCGGCCTGCCGTCGAGGAGGAGCCGCCGGGCACGCTCGACCTTGCGCGCCATCAGGTACTGGTGCGGGGCGATGCCGAAGGCCGCGCTGAACGCGCGCACCAGGTGGGTGGGGTGCGCCTGCACTTCCCGCGCGGCCTCGTCCAGCGTCACGCCGTCCAGTACGCGCGCGTCGAGCAGCTCCCGCAGGCTGTGCGCCACTCCCCTGCCCGGCCCCGGTCCTGGCATACGGACGCGGGGCCGCAGGTGCCCGCGGAGCCGCTCGCCGACGATGGCCAGGCGGCTCTCCGCCTCCAGCTCGTCGCCGGGCCGCCCCAGAGCCCCGTGCAGCTGGCCGATACGTCGGCGCAGCAGCGGATCGGTGATGTCGGGGTCGTCCACGGCGGGGCCGATGAGGGTCTCGTCGAGCAGGGGCGCGTCGAGGTAGACCACGCGCTTGCGGAAGCCGTGCGCCGTGGCGGGGGAACCGTTGTGCGGCACCTGCGGCGGCAGCAGGGACACGGTGTCCCCCGGGGTGCCGCGCTCGCGCCGGTCCAGGTCGTAGCGGACCGCGCCGTCGTCGACGATCAACAGCGTCCATACGTCGTGGACGTGCATCGGGTACGCGTGCTCGGTGAAGTGGGCGTGGAAGACCTCCACGACGCCCGGGACCTGCGGGCGCCACGCGGAGACCTGCTGCGACGACGGCACGCTAAGAACGTACAAGACGTGCACACGCCTCCGTCGACAGCCTGGAACGCATGACGAACACCGGCACACAGACCGACACCACGACCCGCCGCCCGACCAACCCCACGACCGACGCCACGCAGAGCGCACCCGTCCGTTTCGACACGAAGATCGCCGTGGTGCTGCGCGAGGACCTGGAGACCTGGCAGCGACTGAACGTCACCGCGTTCCTGGTCAGCGGCCTCGGCACCCGTAACCCGGAGGTGGTCGGCGAGCCGTACGAGGACGCCGACGGCACCCCGTACCTGCCGATGTTCCGCCAGCCGGTCATGGTCTTCGAGGGGACGAAGGAAATGGTGACGGCGGCGCACCGCCGCGCCCTGAGCCGTGACCTGCCCCGGTCGGTCTTCACCTCCGACCTCTTCGCCACCGGCCACGACCGGGACAACCGCGCGGCGGTGCGGGCCGTGCCCGCGGACCAGCTGGATCTGGTGGGCATGGCCGTGTACGGCCCCCGCAACGCGGTCGACAAGGTGCTGAAGGGCGCCCGCATGCACGGCTGAGACCGCTGAGACCCGCGCGCTACGCCTGCTTCCGCGACCGGCGGCGCAAGGTTGCGCAGGTGGCGAGGACGCATCCGACGGCGAGCACGATCAGCCCCCGCAGCCACACCTCCCCTTCGACCTGTGTCGCGAGGACCACGCAGGACAGGGCGCCGAGCACGGGCACGACGGCGGGGGCCCGGAAGTGATCGCGGTCGGATCGTCCGTCGGCCGGTTGCTTGCGCCGCAGGACCAGTGCGGCCGTGTTCACGATGAAGAAGACGACCAGGAGCAGGAGCACCAGCGTGGAGGCGAGCGTGGCGACGTTGCCGGTCAGGGCGAGGAGCAGGGAGAGCGCCGTCGTGGCGGCGATCGCGGCCCACGGGGTGCGGCGTCCGGGCAGGACACGGGTCAGGGCGCGGGGCAGCAGGCCGTCGCGTGCCATGCCGAAGGTGAGGCGGGACGTCATGATGCCGGTGAGCAGCGCGCCGTTGGCCACCGCGACCAGGGCCACGACGCTGAACACGCGTGGTGGTACGCCGCCGGCCTCCTTGACGACTTCGAGCAGCGGCCCGCTGCTGTCCACCAGGGTCCGCGTGGGCACGGCCGCCGCGGCGACGCAGCCGACCAGGACGTACACCAGTCCGGCGGTGATCAGCGCGCCGAACAGGGCGCGGGGGTAGGAGCGGCGCGGGTCGCGGGTCTCCTCCGCCACGTTGACGGACGTCTCGAAGCCGACGAAGGAGTAGTACGCGAGGACGGCGCCGCTCAGCACGGCGGCGGTGGGCCCGCTCCCTGCCGTACCGACGTCGGCGAGACGGCCGACGTCCCCGTCTCCGCGGGCCAGGACCCACACACCGAGACCGATGACGAGGACGAGCCCGCCGACCTCGATGACGGTGGCGACGGCGTTGGCCCTGGTGGACTCGCTGATGCCGCGCAGGTTGAGCAGCGCGAGGGCACCCAGGAACACGACCGCGACCAGAACGAGGGGCAGGGAGACGAACTCCGCCAGATAGTCCCCCGCGAACCCGCGCGCCAGCGCCCCCACCGAGACCACACCGGCGGCGAGCATGCAGAAACCGGCGAGGAACCCGACGAACGGCCCGTAGGCGAGGGTGGCGTAGTGCGAGGCACCACCGGCCCGCGGGAAGCGTGTGGCCAGCTCCGCGTAGGACGCGGCGGTCAGCAGGGCGAGCACCAGAGCCACGGCGAGCGGCAGCCACACCGCGGGCCCGGACTCCGCGGCGACCTGCCCCACGAGCACGTAGACCCCTGCGCCCAGGACATCGCCGAGGATGAAGAAGTACAGGAGCGTGGTGGTGAGCGTCCGCCGGAGCGGGGTTCCGGGCTCCGGCGAAGTGTCTGGCGTGTCGTTCATGGCCCAACGTGTGCCCGCTGAACAGCCGAAACACCCACGGTGCCACCATTCGGCCGTGCTCCGACGAGCACCACGGTCGAACGGCCGGACGCGGGCCCGGCAAAATCCGGTCGCATCGGGGCTGATGCTCAGGATTTTTCTGGGTAGACGGACGTTGTGAAACAGGAGTGTTTGGTGGGCAATGCGGACCGCGGCCGGACGGCAGGTATGAGCGACCAGCGATCGTCGGTGGGCGAGTTCCTCTCGGTGTCCGCGGCCTTCGAGGAGAGCGGGGAGATCGGCGCCGCCCGTGATATGGCCCGCAGGTTCCTGACGGACGTGCAGGCCGTGCACGGGCTGCCGGTCTCCGTCGGAGCGATGGGCACGGTGCAGCTGGTGGTCAGCGAGCTGGTGACCAACGCCCGTAAGTACGCGCCCGGGCCGTCACTGCTGACCCTGGACGTGCGGTCCGGCGCCGTCGAGGTCAGCGTGTGGGACAGCAGCACCGCGCTGCCCGCGATCCTGCCGCCCGACCCGAGCCGCATCGGGCAGCACGGCCTGGAGATCGTCATGGCCCTCTGCCGGAGCTTCACGGTGCACCGGGAGCCCGTCGGCAAGCGCATCACCGCGGTGGTCGAGCTGGCGGAGAACTCCCCGCTCTGACCCCCAGGACCCGGTAACCGGTACCCGGCTACTCCCGGCCGCCGGATGTGCTGGAACTCCCCCAGTCCAGCCGCAGCACCGCGAGGTCGTCGGAGTGCCGGCCGTCGTTCAGCGCGTGCGTCTTCTCGATGAGGCGGTCGACGTGCTCGGCCGGGTCCGTCGTCGGCAGGCCCCCGATGAGCGCGAGCAGCCCGTTGACGCCGAGCCGTTCACCCGTGGTTCCGTTGTGTCCCTCGGTGAGTCCGTCGGTGTAGAGGGTCAGGGCGCCGGAGGCCGGGAGCGGGACGACCGTGGAGGGCCACCTGCGCATGCCGGGGACGACGCCGAGGGCGATGCCGTGCGCGGCCGCCAGCTCCTGGGTGCCCGCCGCGGTGGTGAGCAGGGGTTCGTGGTGTCCCGCCAGGTGGAGCGTGGCGGTGGCGGCGCCCTGGTCGAGGGTGAGGAGCGTGCACGTGGCGAACAGGTGCTGGCTGCCGCGTTCGGCGATCAGGATGCGCTCCATCAGGTGCAGCAGGTCGTTGCCGCGATGCCCGCCGAGCACGAGGGAGCGCCAGGCGATGCGCAGGAAGACACCCAGCGCGGCGGCGTCGGGTCCGTGTCCGCTGACGTCGCCCACGACGGCGTGCAGCAGCCCGTCGTCTCCCTCCACGACGTCGAGGAAGTCCCCGCCGAGCAGCGCCCACGCGGCGCCGGGCAGATAGCGCGTGGTGACTCGGACCGTGGAGGTGTCGAGAATGGGCTGGGGCAGCAGGCCGCGCTCCAGGCGGGCGTTCTCCTCCGCCCGCAACCGGGCGGCCTGGGCTTCGGCGTTCGTACGTTCGGTCTTGCTGCGGTAGACGGCGTACCGCACCGTCCGGTGCAGCAGCTCCCCGTCGACCTTCCCCTTGACCAGGTAGTCCTGGGCCCCGGCGGCCATCGCGTTCGCGCCCGCCTGGGCCTCGGCGAGCCCGGTCAGGACGATGACCGCGGTGTGCGGTGCCAGGCGCCGGACCGCGGTGACGGCGTCGATGCCCGAGACGTCGGGCAGGTGCAGGTCGAGCAGGACACAGTCGATGGGGCCGCCGGACAGCGCGGTGCGCGCCTCCGCCAGTGTCGTACGCGTGGTCAGCTCGAACCGCAGTCCCGTGTCGTGGAGGAGCTCCTCGACGAGCAGGGCGTCGCCCTGGTCGTCCTCGATCAGCAGGATGCGGTACATCTGCTCGTCAGGGACGGCTGAGACGATTGAGGTCATGGTGCGTGCTCCGCGCCGGCGCGGGTGGCTTCCGGCAGGGTGGATGGGCCGATGGCTTCCGGAGGCTCGGGTGCCAGGGTGAAGGTGAGACGAGCGCCGTCGGCGTACTCGGGGTCCACTCCGATGGTGCCGCCGTGGAATTCGACGATCTTCTTGCACATCGCGAGGCCGATGCCGCTGCCGCTGTAGGCGTCCTTGGTGTGCAGGCGCTGGAAGATGACGAAGACCTTGTCGGCGTAGTCCGGTTCGATGCCGATGCCGTTGTCGGTGACGGTGAAGCGCCACAGTTCGCCCTCCCGCTCCGCGGTCACGCGGATCTCGGGCGGTGTTCCCGGCCTGCGGAACTTGACGGCGTTGCCGATGAGGTTCTGCCAGAGCATGCCCATCTGGGTGGGGTCGGCGATCAGCGTCGGCAGCGGATCGTGGGTGATCGTCGCGTCGGCCTCCTCGATGGCGACGCTCAGCGTGGACAGGGTGCGGGCCAGCACCGTGTCGAGGTCGACGCTCTGTTGGGCGTTGTGCAGCCGCCCCACCCGGGAGAAGTCGAGCAGGTCGTTGATGAGGACCTGCATGCGGTTCGCCCCGTCGACCGCGAAGTCGATGTACTGGTCCGCCCTGGCGTCGAGCTGTCCCTCGTAACGCCGCTGGAGGAGCTGGGTGAAGCTGGAGACCTTGCGCAGCGGCTCCTGGAGGTCGTGGGAGGCCACGTACGCGAACTGCTCCAGTTCCGCGTTCGAGCGCTGCAGCTCCGCGGCCTGCGCGTCGAGGCGCAGGCGCGCCTCCTCGCTGAAGGCGAGTTCCCGTACGAGACGTCGGCGCATGAAGTCGATCTCGCCGCTGAGCCGGCGCAGGTCGGCGGGGCCCGTCGGGGTGATGGCGTGGTCGAACTCGCCGCCGGCGATGGTCCGGGCCTCCGCGCCGAGTTGCTCCAGTGGTCGGTTGATGCCGCGGCGCAACCCTTCGAAAATGAGAGCGGTGAGAAGGAGGATCAGCGCCCCGATGGAGATGAACACCCAGTTCCGCAGGGTGGCCGTGGCCATCAGGTCGTCCCTCGCCCGGGCCCGCTCGGCACGCAGCCGCTCCTGCTGGCCGTTCAGCGCGTCCCGCACCCGGTCGAAGGTCTCCTTGCCTTCCGCGGCCCGTTCGGTGGCCAGGGACGAGGGTGCGCCAGGCGGCGCCGCGGCGACCGGCCGGGCGAACCTCTCCTGCCAGCGCGCGACGGCCTCCTGCACGGCCGACAGGTCCTTCCTGCCCTCGGAGTCGTCCTCCAGCAGGTCGGAGAGGCGGGCCGCGTTCGCCTTCTGTTCGTCGAGGCCGCGTCGGTAGGGGGCGATGAACTCCGGCGTGCCGGTGAGCCCGTACCCCCGGATCCCGGTCTCCTGGTCGAGGATGGCCGTTTCCAGGCGGATCGAGGTGGTCAGCGCGGGCGAACGGACATCGACCAGGTCTTTGCTGATGGTGGCGGTGCGCGAAAGGACCCACGCTCCCGTGGCCCCGAGCAGTGCCAGGATCGCCAGGGACAAGGCCACCCCGACACGGAGCCATCTCCGTGTCGTCCACGTGGAGAGCGCTCCCACGCGCGGCCGCCCTTCTTCGCCGGTCATCCTGTGGACTCCTTGTTGCGACAGCCGCGTTGAGGATGCGGCCCGCATACTCTAGAGGCTGACAACACTTGTTGTCGCCAGCAGTCGCGGAGACCTAGAGTGCCTGACATGCGAGGCAAGAATTTCGAGTTGCGAGCCACTCCGCAGGAGACGGCCGCCATCGCCGACTCGGCGGTCGGCGCCGTCGCGCAACGCCTCGCCCGGCAACTCCTTGACGGACCCGAGCACCCGGGGTCGGACGACCCGGCGCAGCCGCTGCGCCTGCTCCATGTGCTGGACCAGCTCCAGCAGGCCACCGAGCGGCTCCAGCGGGAGGCCGCCGGAGCCGCCGCCGAGGCGGGCGCCGGCTATCCGCAGATCGGCGCCGCGTGCGGCATGACCCGCCAAGGCGCACGGCGTCGCTGGCCGGGGCTCTTTCACCACTCCCCCGAGAAACGCACGGAGCGTTCAATGATGACGACCCCCGCCCGCCCCTTCGACGTCCTGCTCGTCGAAGACGACATCGCCGACGCGATGCTCATCGAGGAGGCACTCTCCGAGCGCGGGGCCCGCAACCTGGTTCAGGTCACCGACGGAGTCGCCGCCCTGGAGCACCTGCGCACCCCGGGCACCCCGCGGCCCGACCTCATCGTCCTCGACCTGAACATGCCGCGCATGAACGGCCGGGACCTCCTCAAGGTCCTCAAGGCGGACGCGGACCTGCAGACCATCCCCGTGGTCGTCCTCACCACGTCGACCGCCCCGGAGGACGTGACCGGCGCGTACAGCAGCCACGCCAACGCCTACGTGACGAAGCCCGTCAACCTGGAAGAGTTCGAGACGGCCGTGCAGAGCATCGACGCCTTCTACCTCGACACCGCCACCCGGCCCCGCCCCTGACCGACTACGGACCCGACGCGGCCGGACCGCCCGTCAGGTAGCGGGTGAGCATCGTGACGAGCTCGTCCTCGAACCGCGCCCGGTCGACGTCGCCCGGCCCTGCCATCACCTTGTGCACCACCATCTCCACCGTGGAGACGACCAGGCGGGCCGCGACGTCGACATCCGCGACCCGCACCTGCGGGTGGTTGCGCAGCAGCCTGTGGGCGTAGGCGATGCTGCGCATCTCGTTCTGTGCCACGCGCTCCAGCAACTCGGGGGCGCGTGGCCCCTGTTCCATCATCACGCGGAGCAACTGCGGGTCGTCGCGGTGGCTCTCGATGACGTTTCCGACGTAGGCGCGCACGATGCTCTCGACGGACCGCGTCCGCAGTGCGTCCTGGTCCGGCTGGGCCGCCTCGATGGCGGCCATCCCCGCGTCGAGATGCCGGATCAGCAGCTCGACCAGGATGGCGTCCTTGTTCGGGTAGTACTGATACAGCGATCCGATGGAGACCCGGGCCCGCTCCGCGATCCGGTTGGTGGTCCCCGCCGCGTACCCGTACTCGGCGAAAACGTGAGCAGCGGCGTCGAGGATGCGCTGCCGGGTCAGCTCCGCCCGGATCTGACGGGGCTGTTTACGTGGCTGTAGTCCACGTCGGTCGGACGACATGACACCTCCTGCGAGGGCCCGTGAATGCGAGTAGCGCGGGACCTGAGTAATTGCTCACAATACTGGCATGAGCTGCGGCGATGCGGGGCTGTCCCCCGCGGTCGCACACCGTCGTCCGCCTGAGGAAGCCACCATGACGCATGCCCCCGCACGTCCCCGACGGATCTCTCCGGAACAGGTGCTCGCACGGCTCGGGGAACCCGATGCCATGATCAAGGAGAAGGTGAAGGACCGGATCGATGACTATGTACGCCACTTCATAGCCCACTCACCGTTCCTGACCATGGCCACCGCGGACGCGGCCGGACGTGCCGACTGCTCGCCGCGCGGCGACCACCCGGGCTTCGCGAAGGTCCTCGACGAGCGCACCCTCGCCCTCCCCGACCGCCCCGGCAACAAGATCGCGGACTCCTTCCGCAACCTCGCGGAGAACGACGGCGTCGGGTTGTGCTTCTTCGTCCCCGGCGTGCGCGAGGTGCTGCGCGTCAACGGCAGCGGCTACGTCACCGACGAACCCGATGTGCTGGCCCGGATGCGCATCGAGGCCAAGCGGCCGGACCTGGCGATCGTCGTCGAGGTGGCCGAAGTGTACTTCCACTGCGGACGGGCGCTGCTCCGCTCCCGGCTGTGGGATCCGGCGAGCCGGGCACTCGCCGAGGGCCTGCCGTCGATGGGTGAGATGGCGGCCGCGCAGTTCGGTGTCGACGTGGACCCGAAGCTCCTGGAGGCGTCCTTGGAGGACGCCTACCGCAAGCTCTACTGACCGCGCCGGCCGCCCTCGCGTACATCCGCCCTCACAGACAACAGGAACCACCGATGCAACAGACCGTCGTCGAGCACATGGACCGGGTCACCGAAGACGTCGTCGCCCTCACCCTGCGCGCCACCGCGGGCGACCTCGCCCCCTGGGACCCCGGCGCCCACATCGACCTGTCCCTGCCCAACTGGCTCGACCGGCAGTATTCGTTGTGCGGGGACCCCGCCGAACGGGACGCCTACCGCGTCGCCGTCCGGTACGACCCGCTCAGCCGGGGCGGCTCGGAGTACGTCCACCGCTTCCTGCGCCGGGGCCGCGCCCTCGGGGTGTCCCTCCCCCGCAACCACTTCCCGCTCGTCCCCGCCCCGCGCTACCTCTTCCTCGCCGGCGGCATCGGCATCACGCCGCTGCTCCCCATGCTGCGTGCGGCAGCGGCCGCCGGGGTCCCCGCGACGCTGGTGTACGTGGGTCCTTCGCTGGACAGCATGCCCTTCGCCGACGAACTGTGCCGCTCGTACGGGGACCGGGTGCGGATCGTGGAGACCGGGCGGCACGGCAGGCCGGACCTCCACGCCCTCGCGGCCACGCTGCCGGCCGACACGCTGGTCTACTGCTGCGGGCCCGCGACGATGCTGGCGGCGGCCGAAGCGGCGTTCCCCGCGGAGCGGCTGCGCGCCGAGCGCTTCCAGCCGGTGGAGCGGACCTTCGGGCCCGACACGGCGTTCGAGGCGGTCTGCGCCCGGTCCGGGGAGACCGTCGCCGTACCGGCCGACGAGTCGCTGCTCGACGCCCTCGCCCACGCGGGGCGCCCCCTGCCCGCAGGCTGCCGCGAAGGCGTCTGCGGCAGCTGCGAAGTCACCGTCCTGGACGGCACACCCGAGCACCGCGACGACATCGGCGCGCCCGAGGGCCGCATGTTCGCCTGCGTGTCCCGCGCCGTGTCGCCCCGCCTCGTCCTCGATCTCTGAGGACGAGACGCGCGGGGCGGGCCGGCGGGCGTACGTTGCCCAGGAGCCGGGGAGGGAGATCGAGGGCCGATGGCCGATGGACAGTGACAAGCGCTTCACCATGACCCTCGACACCCTCGCTCCGGCGGCCGTCGACGACGGGCGGGCGGAGTGGGCGGCGTGGCTGCTCGGGCTGGGCGACCAGGTGTGGCGGAGGGTCGGCGTGCCCCGGCTGGGCGCCCCCGACATGGTCGAGCCGCACCGGACCTGTGAACGGCGGACCCGCGACGCGTTGCCCCCGTCGGCGTACGAGCACCACCACCGGGCCGACTTGTCGCTGGACACCCTTGACGGCCGAAGTCCCGGTGCAGTTGCGACAGCCCCATCTCCTCGCGTGACCCGCGAACAGGGCGATCGTTGGCAAATCATGAACAATACGACACGTGTACTGGCCGCTGTCGCTCTCTCCGGCGCCGCCGCTCTGTCCTTCTCCGGTGTGGTCCAGGCCCAGGCACCCGACCAGCAGAACCCGCTGCCGGTGGGCGACGTGACGAAGGACGTGCTCGGCGTCTTCAACGACAGCGTCGCCCCCGCCCTCGACAAGCAGGCGGACGACCTGCTCCACCGCGGCAAGTAGCCTTCCGCCTCTCCTTCCGCTCTGTCCTCTGGCATCGGCCCGCGCGGTGACGGCGCCCCGCAGTACAAGTCCGGTTCCGGCACCATCTACGGCGACGCGGGCAACCACTGGGACGTCCTGTACTGCAACCGCGGCGGCAGCTGAGCCCTACGCGACCTGTTCCCCTTCGACGAACGTCATCCGGACCTCGGTGGCGTGGACCTGTGTGACCGGTACTTCGAAGGGGTTCCGGTCGACGACGATGACGTCGGCGAGCATGCCGGGCTCGATGCGTCCGACGCGGTGCGCCATGCCTTCCTGGCGGGCGGAGTTGACCGTGAACAGCTCGAAGGCCTCCTCCAGGCCGATGGCCTGTGACGCGCCGAAGCGGTCGGCGCTTCCCCCGGGTTCCTGCCGGGTCACGAGCGTCTCCATGGCCGCCCACGGGCTCACCGACGGCACGACGCACCAGTCCGAACCCGCTACGACCAGTGCGCCGGCGTCGAGCATCTCGCGGACCGGCCAGGCACGTTCGACGGCTTCCCGGCCGACGGCGGCCGCGATGTCGGAGCAGATCGGCGACGGCCGCCACAGGTAGGGCGAGACCTCGAAGGTGGCGCCGATCCGTGTCGCGCGCTCGATGTCCGGCTTCGACACGAACGTGCAGTGGCCCACGTTGTGCATGCAGGGGCTGTGGCCGTTGGCCGTGCGGGCGGCCTCGATGGCGTCGAGGGCCGCCCTGACCGCCGCGTCGCCGGCCGCGTGGAACTTGACCGTGATGCCCATCCGGTCGAACCGGGTCACCGCCTGGCCGAGCACGGCGGGCGCGACCACGAGCATTCCGTGCCGGCCCGCGTCGTCGCCCCGCCCCGCCACGGTGTCTTCGTACGGTTCGAGCATGGCGGCCGTGTGGCTGTCGGTCGGTACGCCGTCGAGGAAGATCTTCACGCAGTCGGGCGTGAGGTGGGCGCCGGCGTAGAGGTTGCGGTGCGCGATCACGTCCTCGCACGTCGGGTCGTACGGCGACCACACGAGGCTGAGGCGTACGCGCTGCCGGACGGCGCCCCGCGCGGCGAGACGGGTATAGGCGCGCAGTTCGGCCCGCGGCCCCGCGGTGAAGCCGACCGCGGCCTCGGTGAACGACGTGATGCCGTGGGAGAGCATCTCGCCGAGCGCCCACTCCAGGGCTGCCTCGACCTCGTCGTCGTCCGGTTTGGGGGCCGAGGCGGCGAGCAGATCGGCGGCCGTCTCGCGCTGTATGCCGCTGGGATGTCCTGCCGTGTCCCGTTCGAAGATGCCGCCCGCGGGGTCGGGTGTGCCGGGGCCGACGCCGGCGATCCGGAGCGCCGCGCTGTTCGCCCACGAGCTGTGTCCGCTGGTGTCCTCCAGGAGGACCGGGTGGCCGGGTGAGACGGCGTCGAGCATCGTCCGGTCCGGGGTGCCGCCGAGGGCGTACGCGTCCCACTGGCCGCCCAGGACCCACGCGCCGGGGGCGGCACGGGAGACGTGCTCCGCCACGATGCGGAGGGTGGCTGCGAGGTCGGAGCCCTGCGGGATCTTGCAGCGGCGTTCACGGACGCCCGCGTAGATCGGGTGCACGTGCAGGTCGTGCAGGCCGGGCAGCACGGTGCCACCGGCCAGGTCCCGCACCCGCGTCTCCGGGCCGCGGCGGCGCAGAACGTCCGCGCGGGTGCCGACCGTCTCGATGACACCGGCGCGCACGGCGAGCCCCTCGGCCCAGCCGGACGGCGTCTTCACGTCCCCGCCCACGAGGATCAGATCCGCGTACTGCTCGGTCATGGCGCCCCACCTCCGGCTCAGCGGCGGTTGATGAATACCTCCGGCTCAGCGGCGGTTGATGAATCCGGCGTCGACGGGCAGCGTGACGCCGGTGACGTAGCGGGCTTCGTCCGAGGCGAGCCACAGGACCGCGTTCGCCACGTCGTCCGGTTCGATGGTGTCCACGGGCAGCGCGTTCGGGGACCCTCCGGACAGGATCGGGTCCTGGGCGACGAACTCGACCATGGCCGGGTCGGCGACCATGCGGGTGGCCACGCCGGTGGGGTGCACGGAGTTCACCCTGATGCTGTGCGGGGCGAGGTTGTTGGCGTACGTCCGCATCAACCCGACCACACCGTGCTTGGAAGCGGCGTAGCCGAGGCCGCCGTTGCTGGCCCCGCCGATGCCGACCAGCCCGGCGGTGGAGCTGACGATGACGATCGCGCCGCCCCGGTCCGCGTCGATCATCGAAGGGACGGCCACCTCGATGGTGTGGAAGGTGCCGGTGAGGTTGATGTCAATGGCGTCGTGCCACGCCTGGACCCGGTCGTCCACCAGAAGCGGCGCGATTCCGGCGTTGGCGACGACGACGTCGATCCGCCCGAACTCGGCGAGCCCGGCGTCGTACGCCTCCTGGAGGGCGGCCCGGTCGCGTACGTCCGCCTGCCGGGCGACGACTCGGCGCCCCGACTCCCGCACCTCGTCGACCGCTTCGGCCAGCTCTTCCGGTGTCGACTGCGGGTAGGGCACGGTGTCGACCGGTCGGCAGATGTCCACGACGACCAGGTCGGCGCCCTCCTCCGCCATCCGCTGGACGCAACCGCGGCCCAGGCCGCCGGCCGCGCCGGTCACGAAGGCCACCTTGCCCTCAAGACGCCCCGTTCCGTGGGTCATGTTCGTGGTGTACCGCGCGGCCGTCGGCCTGGCCAGGGGGAGGGCGGTCGGCAGTCGGGGGTCGGGTGTCGGGAGGGGAGAGAGTGCTGCCTTTGCGCCATTGTCAGTGCTGCGCCTCGGGTTCCCGGGTGATCTCAGCCGGGGTTGGGCAGCTCTCTTCGTGTTCGGTTCTGCTTCCTGCTGCCGATGGGCGCCACCGGTCCACTGACGCGAGGAGAGCGATGAGTGCCATCCGTGTGGGAGTGATCGGCGCCGCGGGCCGTATGGGTCGTGAAGTGGTCCGGGCCGTCGAATCGGCCGACGATCTCGACCTGGTCGCCTCGCTCGGCCGGACCGACCCGCTGGAGAGCCTCACCCGGGCAGGGGTTCAGGTCGGCGTCGAGTTGACCCACCCGGACTCTGTCATGGACCACCTGGAGTTCTGCGTTCGCCACGGCATTCACAGCGTGGTCGGCACGACCGGCTGGACCGACGAGCGGCTTGACACGTTGCGGGGCTGGCTCGCCGCATCGCCGGAGACGGGCGTGCTGGTCGGCCCGCTGTCCATCGGCGCCATGCTGACCCTGCGTTTCGCCGAGTTCGCGGCCGCCTGGTTCGAGTCCGTCGAGATCGTCGAGATGCACCATCCCGACAAGGCCGACGCACCGAGCGGCGCCGCCGCCCGCACCGCTCGGCACATCGCCGAAGTCCGGCGCAGGTCGGGCAGAGCCGTGCAGCCGGACGCCACGACGACCGCTCTGGCGGGTGCGCGCGGCGCGGACGTCGAGGGAGTCCCGGTCCACGCCGTGCGTGCGCGTGGGCTCGTGGCCCACCAGGAGATCATCTTCGGAGGTACGGGCGAAACGCTCACCCTTCGGCACGACTCCACGGACCGCGCCTGCTTCACACCCGGCTTCCTGCTCGGGATACGTCGAGTCGGTTCGGCTCCCGGACTGACCGTGGGTCTGGAGTCCTTCCTGGACCTGCCGTGAGCGGGCCTGTCCCGCAGAGGGAGGGAAGCACATGGCACCAGAGCATCCGGGCACCGCGCCGGAGCCACCTCGCATATCCGACGCGACCCTGCGGGACTCGGCTCACATGGCAGGGGTGGAGTTCGGCCCGGAGGACGCCGCGTCCATCGCCGACCTGCTGGTCAGAACCGGTGTCCACCTGGTCGAGGCAGGCATGGTCTCGGGCCCGCGGGCCAAGGACGCGGATCTGATCCTCGCCACCCACGAGAGCGTGGGCCCCGAGCGCGCCATGACACTCGTCGTCGTACGCGACCGCCGGCAGGTCACCGAGGCGCTCAAGGAGGCACAGCGGCTCGGCGTGCGGCACGTCATGTGTTCCCTCCCCACCTCGGAACGGCATGCGGAGCTGAAGCTCGGCTCGAGCAGCCTCACGTACCTCAAGGCGCTCGCCCGTTCGGCGATTCACCAGGCCAAGGACCTCGGCTTCCACGTCACCTTCAGCGGGGAGGACGGCGCACGCACCCCCGTCGACCGGCTCGTCCCCTACGTCACCGCCGGATTCCGGGCCGGGGCCGACCGCTTCCGGCTCGCCGAGACCGTCGCCTGCCTCTCGCCCTGGCAGATGGAGGAGACGATCGCGCGGCTCGTGGCCATCGACGGCTCCGAGATCGAGGTCCACTCGCACAACATGCTGGGCATGGCGGTGGCCAACTCCCTGGCGGCCGTCCGGGCCGGTGCCCGGTGGGTCTCCGCGACCGTCGGCGGGATCGGCGAGCGCGGCGGCAACACCCCGCTGGCGGAACTGCTCACCGCGCTCCGTGTCCTGCACGCGGACACCCGGTTCGACCTGACCCACCTCACCGAGCTGACCCGCCGCACGCTGAAGAGCTCCGGCCTCGGCGAGGCCTTCCAGCCCGGGCCGACCACCCGTCATTCGTACGCCTACGAGCTGGCCGGCCAGCTCCGGCACCCGGAGGCCTACGAAACACTGCCCGCCGAACTCGTCGGCAACGAACGCCGATTGCGTGTCCGTAGCCGTCTCACCCGTGCCGTGGCCGCGTGGGCCCTCGCCGACCTGGCGGACGACCTGGACATCGACGCGTTCACCGCATGGCTCGTCCTGCGGCAGGAACGGAACAACGGCCCGCTGCTCGACCGCGAGGCCGTGCGCGCGGCCGCTGCGACCTTCGCTTCCTCCTGCGTCCCATCGAGCATCGGAGAGTCCCCATGGTGACCCCCACACTCGCCGGCACCTGTCCCGAGTGCGAGACGGACCTGACCGTTCCGATGATGCTCACGGGCGAAACCCTCGCCTGCCCCGAGTGCATGCTCACGCTCCGCGTCGAAGCGGTCTCCCACGGCCGCATGACGCTGCACATGGTCGAGACGCAACTGCGCGACTGGGGCCAGTGACATGAAGAGGCGCGTCGGCGTCGTCGCGGACCGCATCGGCTGGGAGGAGCGCCGGCTGATCGTCGCGGGCACCGCGTTCGGCCTGGACCTGGAATGGGTCAACGACGAGTCGATGTGCCTCGGGCAGCCGGACGCCCCGTCGCCTGCCCGCTACGACGCGATGCTGGTGCGCAGCCGCAGCTACACCCGCGGTGGGCTCATCGCCACGCTCACCGAGGCCGGCGGCGTGCGCACGCTGAACTCCGCGCCCACCATCAGCACCTGCCAGAACAAGGCTGCTCTGCGCACCGTGCTGCGTGCGGCCGGCGTCCCCGTCCCCGACTTCCGACTCGTGCTCTCCCGGCGGGATTTCGAGCGCAGTCTGCAAGAACTGCCGCTCCCGCTGGTCCTCAAACCCGTGTTCGGCGGCATGGGGAAGCGGGTCACCCTGCTACGGCACGCGGACACCGCTTCGTCTGTGTACGACTACGTCGAGGACCTCGGGCACGCCTTCGAGCAGGCGTGCCTGGTGGAGCCGTATCTGGGCGGCACATCGGTGCGCTGCCTGATCGTGGGCGACGAGCTGCTGGGAGCCGTGGAATTCACCGGTGACGCCGCCGACTGGCGGACCAACGCGGCGTCCGGCAACCTGACCCGCCCCCTCCCCGCCGACAGGGAACTGCGCGAGACCCTCGACGCCGTGGTGGCCGTGCTCGGGCCGGGAATCCACGGGGTCGATCTCTTCCGCACCCCGCACGGCTACGTGGTCAACGAGGTCAACCACGCCCCGGGGTTCCGGGCAGTGGCCCTGGCGACCGAGGCGGACATCCCCTCGGCCGTCGCACGCCACGTACGGGAGGTCCTCACATGATCCGTGCGGGCGTCATCGGCGCCTCCGGGTTCGTCGGAGGCGAACTCATCAGACTGCTCAGCCTGCATCCCGAGCTGGAACCGGTCTTCCTCGGCGGGTCCTCCAGCATCGGCAGGCGGGCCGGTGAACTCCACCCGGGCCTGCGGATGAGCCCCGACCTCGTCGTCCGCCCCGTCACCGAGGACATCGCCGACCGGCTCGACGTGGTCTTCCTCGCCACGCCCGCGCCGGTCTCCGCGCGACTCGTCACCATGCTCGCCGATCGGATTCCGCTCGTCGTCGACCTCAGCGGCGCCTTCCGCATTCGCACGCGGCAACTCCACGACCGCTGGTACCCGGACGTGCGGCGCGGCCCCGGCCTCCTGGACCGCTTCGTGTACGGAGTACCGGAACTGATCGGTGAGCAGTTGACGGATGCCGCGCTCGTCTCCCTCCCCGGCTGCTACGCGACGGCGATCACCCTGGCCCTGGCACCCCTCGCCCTCGGCATGCGTCTGCCGATGACGAGGGTGGTCGTGGATGCCAAGGGCGGCTCCAGCGGCAGCGGTCTGCACCTGCGGGCCTCGGGCCTGCACCCGCTGCGCAGCGGCGCCATCGCGCCGTACGCCCCGACCGGGCACCGTCACGCGGCGGAGGTCACCGACTTCTTCCGGCGGACCCGGCCCGGTTCCATCGGCTCCCTGAGCATGTCGGCGTACGGCGTGGCCACCGTGCGCGGACTGCTCGCGAGCCTCTACGTGTTCACCGACCAGAGGGTCGAACAGCGCGAACTGCACCGGGCCTACCTGCGCTTCTACAAGGGGCACCCGTTCATCCGCCCGCGGTCCCACACCGAGACACGTATCCCGGTCCCTGATCCACATGCGGTACTGGGCTCCAACTTCTGCGACATCACCGCACTCGTCGACGAGGAAGGCGACCGCATCGTCGTCCTCGCCGCGCTCGACAACCTCGTCAAGGGCGCCGCGGGTCAGGCGGTGCAAGCCGCGAACCGGAGGTTCGGGCTCGCCGAGGAGACGGGGCTGACGATGCAGCCGGTGATGCCCGCGTGAGCGCGCCGCCGCACAGGGCACCGGCCCTCGTCGTCAAGATCGGCGGCAGTTGCCTCGCCCTCCTCGACGAACACTGGTGGGACGACCTTGCGCGACAGGGGCGGGAACGGCCTCTGATCCTCGTCCACGGCTGGTCGCGCCCGTTGCGGCAGTTCGCTCCCCGGCACCGCGAACCGTCCGCGGTTCTGCGCGATCGGTACGGCAATCAGAGCCGCTGGACCACTCCCGAGGTCCTCGCCGACATCAAGGTCGTCAGTTCCACGCTGAGCGAGGAGATCCTGCACCGACTGACAGGTCGCGGCCTCACCGCGGAGTGGCTGCTCGGCAGCGACGATCTGATCGGCGCGGGTCCGGGAGAGCACTTGTGGTGGCAGGGCAAGCGCCTCGTCGAGCTGAGGAATCTGGTCGGCCCGCCGACGCGCGTCAACGCCGTGCGGCTCGGTCGCACAGAGCCGGGTCATGTCTCTCTGGTGACACCGCTGGCACGCGACCCGGAAGGGCAAGAGGTCAACACGGACGCCGACCGGGCCGCGGCGGCCCTTGCCGGAGCTGTGGGCGCCGCCGACCTCGCCCTGGTCACCGACGTGCCTCACCTGCTCATCGGTGGTGAGCCGGTCCGGCGCCTCACCGCGCAGAGCGCGATCGGACGTGACGGCAGGGAGGTCACCGGCGGCATGCGCAAGAAGCTACGAGCCGCCTGCGAAGCCCTGGCTCTCGGCGTGGACCGGGTCGTCATCGGCGACGCGACCGTCACGGAGCTGCTCACCGACCGGACGGGAACGGTCGTCGGACGAGTCTGAGGAGGCCCACGACGTGTCACGTCCACTCGTCCTGGTCGTCGACAACGGAACGCTCTCGCTCCCTCAACTATGCCGACGTCTGGAGGAGTTGGGGTCGGCCACGGCCATCGTGGAAACACGCCGCGTCACGCCCCGGCTGGCATCCCGCTACCGGGCGGTGGTGCTGAGCGGCACGAAGGTACGGGCCCATGAGCGCGCGCACTACGCGCCCCTCGTCGATCTCGTCCAGAACGCCGACGTCCCCGTGCTGGGCATCTGCGGCGGCATGCACGTCATCGCCGTCGCCGCGGGCGGCCGTCTCTCGCCCGGGCCTCAGAGGGTCGGTCGCAGTGAAGTACGGGTCGACGCTCAGGAACCGCTCTTCGCCCATGTGCAACCGGTCGTGACCCTTTTCCAGCGCCACACCCTGTACCTGCGCGAGGCGCCGCCGGGCTTCCGCACCATCGGCCGGTCCGCGCAGGCGTCCGTGGAGTTCCTCAGGTCGGACGACGGCAGGCTCATCGGGTCCCAGGCCCACCTGGAGTACCGGGCCCACGGGCGGGAGATCCTGCGGGGCTTCATGCAGCTGTACCGGTAGTGCCGTTCCGGTGCGGCCAGCGTTGCGTGGCGAGGAAGTCGCTGTACCAGGCGATGGTGTCGTCGAGCGTGCAGTCGAGAGCGACGGGCTTGAGGCCGAACGTCTCCTGGATCGCTGACGAATCCATGACCTGCGGTTCGGTGTGCTGGTAGAACAGCTCGGCGTAGGAGTCCATGAAGACCTGGTCGAACGGGCCGAAGGGCACGGGCTCCGGTTCGATGGCCAGGGCCAGCGGCTGCCCGACCTTCTCCTCGATGAGCTGGAAGACCTCCCGGGTGGTGAGGGCGGGCGCGGTGGGCAGGTGCCAGACGCGGCCGTCGCCGTCCGGGTGCTCACCGAGGGTGGCGAGGCCCGCGGCCACGTTGCGGATGTCGGTGTAGCTGTGCGGCAGGTCGATGTCGCCGAGGCCGTACACCTCGGTGCCGGTCAGGGCGCCGGGGAAGACGGCGCCGCCGAGGGTGGAGTTGAGGACGTGGGGGCCGACGAAGTCGGCAGAGCGGCCCAGGACGACGCGGGCGCGGCCCTCCCGGTGTGCGGCCAGGTACTTCTCGTCCAGCGCGGCACGCATCCTGCCCTTCGCACCGGCCGCCTGCCACGCGGTGTCCTCGGTCATCACCCGACCGTGGGTCTCGCCATACGGATAGAGGGTGTCGAGCACGACCAGGCGGGCGCCCTCGGCCTCGACCGCGCCGAGCACCGCGTCCTGGATGCCGGGCATGACGTCGACTTGGAGGTGGTAGGCCACGTTGACGCAGTGGTAGACGACGGCGGCGCCCTTGATCGCGGCCCGGGCGCCGTCGACGGTGCCCACGTCGCCCTTCACCCGGGTGACGCCCTTGGGAGCACGGCCGCCGCCGGAACGGTCGACGAGGCGGACCTCGTGCCCGCGGCGGGCCAGCTCGTCGGCCAGCGTTGCACCTGCCGGGCCGGCCCCCAGGACTATGTGCAGGTCAGATGAGGTGACGGACATGATCCACATCCATTCGGAAGCTTCGGGAACCACTCATTTCTGTTACACACTATAACTATCGCGATAGTGCGGTGCAATGAAGCGTCGCGAACGCGACAGGCTGTAACATCCGTTCTCGGAGGTAGGCCGCATGACATCGAGCTCGACACCGAATCCGACATCCCGGACCCGCACCCCACGGGAGCGGTACCGCGATCAGACGCGTGCGGAGATCAAGCAGATCGCCGTGGGCCAGCTCGCCGCCGGGGGTACGGAGGCCGTGGCGCTGCTGCGCATCGCCAAGGAGATCGGCATGTCCGGGCCGGCCCTCTACCGCTACTTCGCCAGCCGCGACGACCTGCTCACCGAACTGGTCGTCGACGCCTACCAGGCGGTCGCGGCCGAAATCCGGGCCGTCGACATCTCGGCCGACGGGCGAACGGCACTGTACGCGCTGGCAACGGCCTTCCGTGCCTGGGCCGTGGCACAGCCACACCTCTACCTGCTCATCCAAGGCACCCCGGTCCCGGGCTTTCGCGCGCCGGACGAGACCGTGGCGCATGCCCGCGCCGTCCTGGGTCCGTTCCTGCCCGTTTTCGCAAAAGGACGGCCGTCGGGCTCCGTCGAACCGCTCGTGGACGAGTTCAGCCGCTGGCTGCGGGACGACACGGCGGTGGCGGCGTGGGTGCGGCAGTGGACCGGACTGTCGTCCGAAGAGTCCGCGGCGGCCGTCGCGTTGACCGGCGCCCTCACCGCCTGGCCCGCACTGCACGGCACCGTGAGCCTTGAAGCGGCCGGCCAGTTCACCGGCATGGGCCACCGGCCGGCGACACTGCTCACCGCACAGGTCGACATGCTGGCCGACTCGTTCCAACTGGCGTAAGAGCCCGTTCCCCCACCCCGTCCTCCGCCGCGCGGAGCACCGAGTTTTACGTATCCCCCGCTCGCGAGGTCCCGCCCCGACCCGGGCTGCGCTATGCAGGAACAGGCCCCACGAGGGCACAGCCGGTGCGCCGTGGCGGGCCAGGGGGGCATCATGGACGGTTCCGTACGCCGTCGGGAGCCACGGGTACCCGAGACCGACCCCACGGTGGGGGTCACTGTGCAGGCCGACCGGCAGGGAGAGCCGAGGCACCGGCTGGTCGCGATCGGGGATTCCCTGACGCAGGGGTTCCAGAGCCTGGCGATCTTCAACACCGGACTGTCGTATCCGGCGATCGTCGCCCACGAGCTGGGGTGCGCCGAGCGGTTCCGATATCCCCTCTACGACGGGATGGGCGGGCTGCCCTTCAACATCGAGCTGCTCCTGCGTGACCTCGAAGCCTCTTACGGGCGGACCGTGGACCTGTGGGAGACGCCGTTCGCGCTGATCCGGGCCCGGGGTCTCATGGACCGGGTGGAGGACTACTGGGAGCGGGGGCCCGGCCTGGCGGTGCCGTCCACGACGGCCGTCATGCACAATCTCGCGGTCTTCGGATGGGACTTGAGGGACGCGCTCTCGAAATCGGCGGCCGAGTGCGAGGACCGGATCGAGGCGCCCGAGGACGACCTGATCAAGCAGCTCGTCAAGAACGCGTGCGAGCGCGCCGCCCTCCGGGTGCTGCCCACGCAGCCCGCGGCGGCGAAGTCGCTGACCCAACTGGGCGCCGCGGCCCGGCTCGGGGAGGACACCGACGGGACCGGTTCGGAGCACGGGATCGAGACCCTGGTCGTCTTCCTCGGTGCGAACAACGCGCTGAAGGCCGTGACCGAACTCAACGTCGTCTGGAGCGAGGACGGGTACGACGACCTGTCCCGCAAAGGAGACTTCACCGTCTGGCAGCCCCAGCACTTCGCGGCCGAACTGCGGCAGGTGGCCGCCGAGATCGCCGGGATCAGGGCGCGGCACGTCATATGGTGCACGGTCCCGCACGTCACCGTCGCGCCGATAGCGCGCGGCGTCGACGACAAGGTCGCGAGGGGTTCGCGGTACTACCCGTATTACACCCGCCCGTGGATCAGCAACGACGACTTCGACCCCCGCCGGGACCCGAAGATCACAGCTGACGAGGCGCGGCAGGTCGACGAGGCCATCGACGACTACAACGACGCGATCACGGCGGCAGTCCGCGACGGCCGACGTTCGGGCAAGGACTGGTACCTGCTGGAGACCTGCGGGTTGCTGGACCGCCTCGCGTCCCGCCGGTACGCCGAGGACGAGGCGGCTCAGCCATCGTGGTGGCGGCCGTACGCCCTGCCGCCGGCCCTGGCAGGACTGACGCCGCCCCCGAACTCCCACTTCCTCGCCGGTGCGGCGGAACGGCGTACCGACGGCGGTCTGTTCTCGCTCGACGGGGTCCACCCGACGACGGTCGGATACGGCATCCTCGCCCAGGAAGTGATCAATGTGATGCGGCTGGCCGGCGTCCGGTTCTTCCGTCCCGACGGAGAGACCCTCCGCGAGGACCCGGTGCACGTCGACTTCGAGCGTCTCATCCGGAACGACACGCTGGTCAGCCGTCCGCCGGGGAACCTGGACTCGACGCTGCGCGTCATCGGCTGGGCCGACGAGGCACTGGACCTGTTCCGGCGCGTCTTGACCGCCTTCTAAAAGGGTCTCAGGGTGGAGCGGGTCCCGGAGTGTGGGGCGACCTCAAGGCTGAGCGGGCCTCAAGGCTGAGCGGCCCAGGGCCGGTGGGCCTCAAAGCTGAGCGGGCCTCATGGTTGAGCCACGATCCGGACGGACGACGCACCTTCAGATCCACTCCACGCACTCCCCTCCCCCCTTTGGAGAGCCCCGTTGGACACCCCACCGCCGAGCAACGTCCCCTCCCCGCAGCGGCCCGTACCGGCGCACCGCATGGACCCGTCCGGCGGCTGCCCGCACGCGGCCAACGCCCGGCTGCTGGGCCGGGGCGCCGTCGCTCCCGTGGTCCTGCCCGGCGAGGTGGCAGGCATGGTGGTGCTCGGGCACGACGCGCTCCGGGAGTTCCTCTCCCACCCCGATGTCGCCAAGAACGCGCTGCACTTCACCGCCCTGAGGTCGGGCGGGATACCGGACGGCTGGCCGCTCAAGACCTTCGCCACGGTGCAGGGCATGACCACGGCGGACGGTGCCGACCACCGGCGCCTGCGGTCGCTGGTGAGCCGGGCGTTCACCGCGCGCCGCGTGGCGGAACTCGGTCCGCGCATCGCCGCGTTGACGTCCCGACTGCTCGACGAACTCGACCGGGCGGCTGCCGACGGCGACGGAACCGTGGACCTGCGCGCACACTTCGCGCTGCCGCTGCCGATGGGCGTCATCTGCGAACTGCTCGGCGTCGATGCCGTGCACCACGACCGCCTGCACCACCTCTCCAACCACATCGTCTCCACGGACATCGGCCCCGAACAGGCCCTGGCCGCCAACCGGGAGATGGTGGACGTGCTGGGTGACATCGTGGCCGTCCGCACGGAGCACCCCCGCGACGACCTCACGTCCGCGCTGATCGCCGCCCGCGAGGAGAACGGCGACCGGCTCGGCCCGCACGAGCTGCTCGGCACCCTGATGCTCATGATCATCGCCGGGCACGAGACGACGCTGAACCTGATCACGAATGCGGTACGCGCCCTGTGCACGCACCGCGACCAGCTCGACCTGGTCACGTCGGGCCGGGCGAGCTGGGCGGACGTGGTCGAGGAGACGCTGCGGTGGGACAGCCCCGTCAGCTACTTCCCGTTCCGCTACCCGACCCGGGACCTGACGCTGGACGGCACCGTCATCCCCCGGGGCACCCCCGTGCTCGCCGGGTACTCCGCCGCGGGCCGCGACCCGAAAGCCCACGGCCCCGACGCCGACCGGTTCGCCCTCACCCGCACCGCCCGCCACCTCTCCCTCGGCCACGGCGCGCACTACTGCCTGGGCGCCCCACTGGCCCGCCTGGAGGCCACCGTCGCCCTCGAGCAGCTCTTCGCCCGCTTTCCCCGGCTGGACCTCGCCGTACCGGACGCCGAACTGCCGCGCCACGCCTCGTTCGTGGGCAACAGCGTGCGGCGGCTGCCCGTTCGGCTGCGCGGCTGAGTCCGCCGGTCGACTCCGTGCCGTAGCCGCCCCGCGGTGGCGCTTTCCACGACCCGCGCCCGTTGGAATATGACGCACGCATGTCACTCAACCGGGCTAGGCCCGCATGACGGGCCCGTGGAGGCGATGGGTAACTGGAACGGGGCCGCCACACGTGACGAGGCGAGGTTCCCCTGATGAGTACTGCGAGTACTGCTGATGTCAGTCCTATCGAGCCTGCGGATCAAGCCGTGTACCGCGCGTTCTTCCAGGCGGACCGGGGAACCGAGACCTACGGGAACAGCTGGAGCTATGTCACGCAGGCGTGCCGCGGTCTGGGACGCGGTTACAAGTACTTCGACGGCCGCACACTGGTCAGCATCGGTCTGCACCGCGGGCATTACGTACTTGTCCGCCCGGTGGGAGAAGCCGTTGTCCCCGTGGTCAGGACTCTGGTGGCGTGGCTGGCCGAACGGTCCGGACGCCCCGTCTACACCAAGCACACGGCGCTCGCCGACGCCGGATCACTGCTGCAGCACGCGGGTTTCGTACCGATGACGCAATACCCCTGGGCGGCCGAAGCACCCCAGGACGACGCCTCGTTCCCCGAAGTCGTCGTCGAGCTACGGGAACTCACCGGGGACGCCCTCATGGCGCCGGCGAACAGCAAACTGCGCAGGAGATGCAACCGGTTCCGCAACGATGCCCGAGGAGGGACGATCAGCGTGCGCGCCTGTCGCGGATTGCCTCCGGCGGACTGGGTCGACGCCGTACGGGCCGTGGTCACGCAATGGGCAGCCGAACGGCGTGTACCCGCCGACGCGTACGTGAACATGCTGGCGCACCCCGCCGAAGACGCTCATCCCTATGTGTTGACCCTGGACGGGAAAGCGCGCGGCTTCTACCTCTTCGAACCCATCGGTGAGGGGACCGTGGGATGTTACGCGAATCTCTGTGTCTGCGGAGACAGGCCCGGGCTCACCGAGACGGGGCTGTACGCGACACTCGAGGACCTGCAGGAACGCGGTGTGCAGCGCGTGAACCTGGGAGGTTCCGAGCAGCTTTCTCTGCACCGGTACAAGCTCAAGTTCGGCGGCGAACGCCCTCCGGTGACGGCGAACCTGGCAACGCTGCCGACGGAGGCTCCCGGACGGGCGCCCCTCACCGGGGCCGGCGCCGCCGCAGCGGAGCAGACCCCGTGGTGAACGGCGTGGTCGGCTCCCTGCGCCGGGCCGCCCGCCCGTGACACGGCCCGCTGCCCGGTGCGTCGCGTGGCCGCGGCGTACCGCTGCCGGTGACTGGCTGAACGGCGCGTCTGCCGTGGTCATCCTGACCATCGACGTGGAAGCCGAGGCCCCGATCCTCGCCCACGGCGACCGCTACCTGCACCACCTGGGCACCATGTCCCACCAGGCCTACGGGCCCCGCGTAGGCGTACCGCGCCTCCTGGACCTGCTCAACGTCTACCGCCTGCCGGCGACCTTCTTCATCCCCGGCACCACCGCCGTGCGCTGGCCCGGCGTCGTGGAGTCCGTCGCCGCGGCAGGACACGAGATCGCCCTGCACGGCTTCACTCACCGCTCACCGGTTCACCTCACGCCCACCGAACAGCGCCGGGAACTCGAACTCGGCCTGGACACCCTCACGAGCTTCGGCCTCGCCCCGGCCGGATACCGCGCCCCGAACTGGCAGATGACCCGCCACACCCTCGACCTCCTGGGCGAGTTCGGGCTGCGCTACGACTCCTCCCTGATGGATGACGACCGCCCGTACGCCATGCGGGCCAACGGAGTGACCCTGGCCGAACTGCCGGTGCACTGGCTCCTGGACGACTGGGAGCAGTACGCGTACCTGCCCGAGCCCGACATCGGCCACCTCATCGAAACGCCGTCCAAGGTCCTCGACCTGTGGACCGCGGAACTGGCCGCCATGCGCCGGCACGGCTGTCTCTGCGTCCTGACCGTCCACCCCTTCCTCATCGGGCGTCCCTCCCGCCTCCGCGCCCTGGAGCAGTTCATCCAATTCGCGCTGCGCCACGACGACGTCCGCTTCGCACGAGCCGACCAGGTAGCCGGCCTGGTCCTGGCTGGAACGCCTTCGGCCCGCGGGCGGGCCATCTCGTAGGTGGCCAGGCCCGAAACGGCGCTGGCGCTCGCTGGGCCCCGGGGCCTCGGCCTCGCACATCAGCAGGTCCGTCTCGGAGATCGCCGAACGTCCCGCAACGGGGCCGGTTCGCCCCTCCCCCGCCGGCTTCGCCGGTGCGATGGTCCGAGGGCGAGCCCTACGGGGGGCATGTCGCAAGGCGGCGCGGTCAGCGATGTCCGCCCACCCCTAGGTCACGGTCTGCACCATGCGGCCCGTCCAGTGGCTTTCGTCCCCCACGGCTGACCGCCCGCCCGGCCGACTCCTCTCCACCCGACGCACCGCGAGGGTAGGCATCATGACCGACCGACAACTCATCACCGCAGGCATCGACGGCTCGGCCGAAAGTCTGGCCGCCGCCGGGTGGGCCGCACACGAGGCGCTGCTCCGCGGCCTGCCGCTGCACCTCGTCCACGCCTTCGACGAGCCGTCGGAGCGAACCCGTCTGCCTGAGGTCGAAGTCCCCTTCCACCGCGAGAGCGGTGCGCTCGACCGCGCCGTACTCCGGCTCTCCTCCGCACACCCCGCTCTTGGGATCCTCGACGAACAAGTCACCGCGCCACCGGTCGAGGCTCTGGTGCGAGCAGCGGAGTCCTCCAGCCTGCTCGTGCTGGGCTCGCGCGGTTTCGGCGCGTTCGCCGGTGCTCTCGTCGGCTCGGTCGCCCTGGCCGTCACGGCCCGGGCCTCCTGTCCCGTAACCCTGGTGCGCGTCGGCAAGGACGCCGAAGGCAGCGGCCCGGGCGCACCCGCCGGCCCGCTCGGGCCGGTGGTGCTCGGCCTCGATCCGGGGCGCCCCTGTGACGAAGTGATCGAGTTCGCCTTCCTCACGGCCGCCCTCCACGGCGTGCCGCTGCACGTCGTCCACACGTGGGCGGTTCCCTTGGTGCCCAGTGCCTCCGCGACGGACCCCGCGGCACCGAAGTCACGTCTGCTCGCGGCCACGCTCACTCCGTGGAGGAGGAAGTATCCCGGGGCACACGTCTCGGAGCGGCTCGAGCACGGTCTGGCACGCCACCACCTCGTCAAGGCGGCCGCGGACGCGGGACTGCTGGTGGTCGGCCGCCGCGCCTCGGCCGGAGAACACCTCGGCCCGACGGTGCACGCGGCCATCCACCACGCCAAGTGCCCGGTCGCCGTCGTGCCGCACACCTGACGGCACCCGTCAACACGTCGAATCCGGGCGCCGGGTGCCGTGGCTCCGACCGGAGGCGCTGACGCTGTCCGAAAGGTGGGCTTGTGCACCGTCGTGCCAGGAGTTGAGTGGACAGGAACAGCAGCGCACCGCCTCGTGGTCAGGAGAGTTCGATGACGAACCGCATCGACCAGCCTCGCAAACTCGACCTGGTGGGGAACCCGATCCACCTGGGCGGCATCGGCACCGGATACGAGGCCACGCTCAACTACCGCGTGGGGGACGGCCACGACGAGGTGACGGGGCACTTCCAGGTGGGCGGAGGCACCGGTGAGCACGGCCAGTTCCACGTCGCCGTCGACGTCGCGCGCGCGGCGTTCAAGTCCGACCAGCTCCTGGTCCAGGTCTTCGAGGTCAGTCCCAAGGACGGCAGCGAGGTACACGTCGTCACCCTCCCGGTCATCTACGGCCCGCGCATCAAACCCGGCTACTACGGCTACCGGGAGCACAAGGTCGTCAGGGGCGACACGCTCTCCGCGCTGGCGAAGACCTACTACGGGGACGCTTCCCACTTCACGTACATCGTGCGCGCCAACCCCGACCAGATCACCAACCCGGACAAGATCACGCCCGGACAGGTGCTGCGCATCCCCATCGGTTCCTGAACCGTCCGCCCGGGGAGGCCGGGGGGCCGAGTGGACCGGTCCGGGGCCAAGTGGCCCCTGGTCCCGCAGCAGCCACGGGAGCACGCTACAAGTGACCGACCCGCTCCCACGCTCTGGAGGTACGTCATGAGCGCGCCCCCCTCGCACAGCATGCTGCGGGCACTGCCCACTGAGCACCGGCAGCGGCTGATGCGGTTTGCCGTCGAGGTGTCCATCCCGCAGGGAACGCGGCTCTTCGAGGAAGGCGGGCGCGCCGACCGGTTCTGGATCATCCGCACCGGCTCGATCGCTCTCGACATGCACGTGCCCGGCCGTAGGGCAGCAGTCATCGAGACCCTCGGCCACAATCAACTCCTCGGCTGGTCGTGGTTGTTCACTCCGCATTCCTGGCACCTGGGTGCCGAGGCGTTGACGCCGGTCCGGGCGTACGAGTTCGATGCGGCCACGGTTCTGGCGGCGTGCCAGGACGATCCGGAACTGAGCGTGACGGTCACCCGGTGGGTGGGCGACGTCGTGGCCCACCGGCTGCGTTCGGCCCGTACCCGGCTGCTGGACCTGTACGCCCCGTACGGCAGCGGCGGCGCCCGCTGAGCCGAGTTCGAGCGAGTGGCCCGGTCGGCCCTGGTGCGCAAGTCCCGGGCGGGCGATGATCGTTGTCAGGGGCAGCCCGGACAGCGGCCGCCAGGAGAACGAGGACTCGTCGTGATGGAGCGAGCGAGGCCTCGTCGTGATTGAGGGATCGCCGTGATTGAGGGACGCATCTTTACGGAGCAGGAACCGATCAGAGTCTTCCTGCTGGACGATCACGAGGTCGTACGACGCGGCCTGTGCGACCTGCTGGACGCGGAGCCGGACATCTCGGTGGTCGGGGACGCCGAGAACGTCGAGCACGCACTCGTCCGCGGTCCGGCCCTGCGACCGCACGTGGCCGTCCTGGACGTACGCCTCCCGGACGGCGACGGGATCACGGTCTGCCGGGAGCTGCGCAGCCATATGCCCGGTCTCGCCGTGCTGATGCTGACGTCGTTCGACGACGAGGACGCCCTGCTCGACGCGATCATGGCCGGAGCCAGTGGCTACGTACTCAAACAGATCAAGGGAGCCGACCTGGTGTCGGCCGTGCGTACCGTCGCCTCCGGCCAGTCCATGCTCGACCCGGAGACGACGGCCCGGCTCATGCGCTCCCTGCGCGCGGACCCCGCCGGCACACCGTCGGCGGCTCCGGAGCTGGCGCGCCTGTCGCCGCGGGAGCGGGACGTCCTCGCGCTGATCGGCGAGGGGCTCACCAACCGAGAGATCGGCAAGAGCCTCTACCTCTCCGAGAAGACCGTGAAGAACCACATCTCACGGCTGCTGTCGAAACTGGGCGTACAGCGCCGGGTCCAGGCCGCGGTCCTGGTCTCCCAACTCGAACGCCCCGCGTCCGTCGAGCGCCGTCCCGGCTGACTACCGCTTCGAGCGTGCCGGCACCCGCCAGACCAACCGCGTGCCACCGCCCTCGGGTCGTTCCCCGAGGGTGAGCGTGCCGCCGAGCGCCGAGGCGCGCTCCTCCAGGTTCTTCAGACCGCTGCGGGCGACACCGACGGGCAGACCGCGGCCGTCATCCGTCACCGTGACCGCCAACTCACCTTCAACACAGCGCAGATGAACATCCACGGACCGCGCTCCGGAGTGCCGGGCCACGTTGCTGAGCGCTTCGCCCACCACGGCGAGGGCATGGTCGGCGACCTCATGGTCGACATCGGTCTCGACGAGGCCCTCGATGCGCAGGGCGGGAGCGAAGCCGAGCAGGTTCACCGAGGCGTGCACGGCACTCGAGACCCGTTCTCGCAGGCCGCGGGCGCCCGTGGTCCCGGCGGTGTGCGACCGGAGGCCGAAGATGGTCGACCTGATGATTTTGATGGTGTCGTCGAGGTCGTCGACGGTCCGCGACAGTCGCGCGACCGCTTCGGGGTGGTCGACGAAGCGCTGGGTGCTCTGCAGGGTCATGCCGGCGGCGAAGAGCCGCTGGATCGCCAGGTCGTGCAGGTCGCGCGCGATGCGGTCACGGTCCTGGAGCAGGGCGATCTGTTCGGCGTCGCGGCGCCGTTCGGCGAGCTCGAGCGCCAGCGCCGCCTGGCCGGCAAAGCCGAGCAGGGGCCCGGTGTCCGCGTCGACGAACTGTGCGCGGCCCGCCAGACGCCCCAGCAGGAGCACACCATGTCCTTTGCCGCCCGAGCCCAGCGGCACCGCGACGACCGGACCGAGCCCCGTCCAGGGCGGCTCCCCCGCTCCGATGCGGACGTCGTTCGCGATGTCCGCGCTCACCACGGGTTCCGCGGCGGAGAGCGCGGCACCGACGAATTCGTCCTGCGCGGACAGCACGAGACCGGTGCGCGGCTCCGCGTCCACGCCGACCGCGAACATCGGCTGCAATGCGGCTGCCCCGGGCACGTACTCCGCGATCATGCCCACGTCCGCTGCGGCGATCACCCGCGCCTGCTCGACGATCAGCCCCAGTACGTCGGCGCTCGGCGCCCCGGACATCAGGGTGTTGGTCACCTCGGAGCTGGCACGCAGCCAGCGTTCCCGGAGTCTGGCCTCCTCGTAGAGCCGCGCGTTCTCGATCGCCACTCCGGCGGCCACGGCGAGCGTGGAGAGCACCGCCTCGTCCTCCGCGTCGAACTCGTCCGCTCCGCGCTTCTCGGTGAGGTACAGGTTTCCGAACACCGTGTCGCGCACCCGGATGGGGACGCCGAGAAAGGAGTGCATCGGCGGGTGGTGGTCCGGGAAGCCGTACGAAGCCGGATGCTCCGCGAGTTCGCGGAGCCGCAGTGGTTCCGGATGCCTGATCAGCTCGCCGAGGATGCCGTGGCCGCTGGGGAGCGCACCGATCCGCGCACGTCTCTCCTCGTCGATGCCGACGGTCAGGAACTCGGACAGCCGCCGATCGCCCGCGATCACCCCGAGAGCCCCGTACTCGGCGTCCACCAGCACCACGGCGGCCTCGACGATACGCCGCAACACCTGCGGAAGATCCAGCTCCCGCCCGACCGACAGGACCGCCTCCAGCAGGCTGCGGACCCGGTCCTGCATGCCCCGAGCGGCGTCGATCCGTACCTGCAGCTCGTCCAGCAGTTCGTCCAACCGCAGCCTGGGCAACTGCTGACCGGAGGCCCCCCGATCCTCGCCCCTCATTACTTCCTCCGACCGGTTCAGGCAGACAAGAGCCAGCAGACGAACACCCCGCGTTCGTCACCCTAGTCAACCGATCGGGCACGGACGCAGGCAGCTACTCGGAGCGGTCGTACGTCGTCCTGTTGCCGCTCCCGCCGCCCCCGCCGCTCCCGCCGCTGACGACGCGCCGCAGCCTGTCCTTGGTCACCAAGGTCAGTTCCGAGGGACTGCCGGCCTCGCACATCGAGGCCGGTTTCGCCACGATCGGCGTCGATCCGCTCAGCCGGACGGCGCCGGGCGTGACGGAGTCGAGCCGCGCTGCGAAGACGCAGCGATAGTCGCTCCCGTTGTCCGTCGGCCCGACCGCCGTCAGGGTCATGACCGTCTCGTCCACGAAGCCCTGTCGGATCACCATCTTCCGTGTGTGGCGGCCTGCTGCGGTCTCGAGCTCCCCCTTCCAGGTCCCGAGGTACTCGCTCGGGATCACGCCCGTCTGCGTGATCGTCGCGGTCACCTGGGGTGCCTGACCCGCCGGGCCCTCTCCGGTCATACGAGTGCCCTCGAAATAGAAATACGCCCCGGACACGGTGGCCCCTACGGCGGCCGCCGTGACCATGGCGAGTCCAAAGCGCGGTATGCGTGGCCCGGCCGCCCGGCCGCGTTCGCGGTCCGGGCGTCGGCCACCGTCCCGGCGCCCCTCGGGCACGCCGAGAGCCACCGGGGCGAACGTCACCAACGGAAGTCGCTCCGACTGTGGGCTCTCACCAGCACGCCCGGCACCCGTGTCCTGCGCGAGTCTCTGCGCCGTCACTGCCGGACGCAGGCGGTCGGCACGGACACCGATGACCGCGGCCGCGGCCCTGCGCGCCAGCGTGAGGCGCCGCACAGGAGGCAGAGCGGGAGCGCGGTCGGCGCGGCGGCCGATTCCGATGGTGGCCGCGGCGGCACGACGGAGCAGCGTGGGCCGGGTCATTCGACGCCCCTCGGGCCCGCGGTCGGCCGCCGAGGGGCGGCCGGCCCGTTCGGCGGCCCGGTCGCCGGTGGCTCGGGCTCCTGCGCCTGGAAGCCCCGCAACGCCTGGGGGCTGCCTATGACGACCTCCGCCAGCCTGGTGTGCTTCAGCTGGACGAGGATCAACGGCGCCGACGCTCCGACCGCGAAGGTGGCGAAGCCCCCACTGACCTGGCCCGAGGCCGCCATGAGTGCCGCTACTCCGGCTCCCATCACGATGTGCACCACGGCTGCGACGCTCTCGCCCGCGACGTCGTAGAACGCGCTGAACGCGGGCGGTGCTTCTTCGGTCCCGGGCTGCTCGGCGAGCCGGAACTCCTGCCGCCTCAGAAGCCATTCGGACATGCAGTCGTATGCGTGCACGATTCCGCGTACCGCTCCGCCTGCCGCGCCGAGCAGCAATAAACCCGCAGTGTCCACGTATCCCTCGCCTATGCAGAGAGACTCAGACGGTCAATACAAAAGGCTACGGACAGCGACATCGCACGAGAAGAGGAACACTCGAACCAGAAGCCCTGCGCACCCATCGCATTCCCGAGGGGTCAAATCGCGCCGTTCTGACACCCTCAACGGACCTGTGTCGTACGGGAGTTCGCGTCCAAGACGGCGCGGGACCGTCGACAGGCGCGCGGCACGGAGCCGCCACGGCCCACGCGGGCACCACACGTGCCCACTCACCCCTGGCTCCCCACCGGAGTCCCACATTCCGCGACGCACCTCTACACCGTCTTCACTCTTTCCCTCTAGACTTCCGCACCCGGGTACGCGTATCCGCAGGACATAGGCATATGCCAGAAGCACCACCGCATCGTGTGTTGCCAAATCCCTTACGGCCCACCCCCTGCTGTGCGAAAGTCGTTAGCGGTCCACCACCCGTCAAGTTGGTCGCACCGCACCTTCAACGGAGTCGCACCGCACCTCAACGGAGCACCTCATGCCGTCCCATGTCTTTGCGGACCACGCAGCCGCCCAGCCGCCCGAGCGCGGCACGGTCGATGCGCTGATCTCGCAGACGCGCCGGCTCCGCGTCGACGTCGACGCCGTGCGGCGCGACGCCGTGGCGGACCGCGGGGACCCGGCGGGACGCTGGCAGCGAGCCCTGTGCGACCTGGCGGTCCTTCAGCTCAACGACCTCGACGACCATCTGGCCCAGCTGCGGGACGGCCCGCCGCGGACAGGCGAGGAGCCCGCGGCGCCGGTCGTCCCCGAGTCCACCGAGCCGGGCCGGGGCTCACTCCTCAGCCGGGTGGGCAGCGCCGAGTGGAACCTGCTCACCGACGAGGTGACCTGGTCCGCCGAGCTCTACGACATCCTCGGCCGCGACCCCGCCGCTCCCCCGCTCTCCCTCGACGAGTTCCCCTGCCTCGTGCACCCCGACGACCAGCCCCAGCTGACGTCGATGGTCACGGACTGCCTCATCGACGGAAAACCCATCGACGACGAGTTCCGCATCCTGCGCTCCGACGGCCGCGAACGCCAAGTGCACATGATGGGTGAACCCGTGCTGGCCACCGACGGATCCACCGCCTCCATGTGGGCGGTCCTGCGGGACGTCAGCGAACTGCGCCGCAGCCAGCGCGTCGTGCGCGAGAGCCGCGACTCGCTCCAGCGCCACCACGACATCGCGCAGACCGAGCACCGCCTCGCCGTCGCCCTGCAAGAAGCGGTCCTGCCGCCGGGGCGCGGCTCCCTGCGGCTGCCGAACGGCGGACCGGGACGGCTCGACCTCGCCGCCCAGTACCTCCCCTCCGCGACCAGCGCGCTCATCGGCGGAGACTGGTACGACGCGATGGAACTGCCCGACGGTGAATCCCTGCTGAGCGTCGGCGACCTCACCGGGCACGGCGTCGCCGTCACCTCCGGCATGGCGATGCTGCTCGGCGCGCTGCGCGGCATGGCGGTCGCCGGAGCGCAGCCCGGCCATCTCGCGGAACCCGGCCGGATCATGGGCTGGCTGAACCAGTTGCTGGATGCCACGGTCCAGCCCGCCCTCGGCAGCGCCGTCTGCTGCCGCTTCGATCCCACCACGCACCTACTCACCTGGGCACAGGCCGGGCACCCCGCCCCGCTGCTGTTCCGCGACGGGGCAGGGCGCGCGCTCACGCCACCGCACGGCGTGCTCCTCGGCGCGACCTCCGGCGCGGCGTACGAGCAGGCCGACGAGCAACTGCGGCCCGGAGACCTGTTGCTGCTGCACACCGACGGTCTGGTGCCGCGGCGCGACAGGGACACGGCGACGGGCCTGCTGCTCTCCCTCGCGTCCCGTTTCGCCGGGGCGCGCACGGCACAGGACTGCGTACGGACCGTCGTCGAGGAAATCGGCGAGGCACCTCGTGAGGACGACGCCTGCCTGTTGGTCGCGCGAGTCTGACCTTCCGGCCGCGCGATGTCTCATCCGCTCCGGTGAGCTACGCCCTGGCTGTCCTCCCCCTGGCACCCTTCGGCAGTGCGAACTTGATCTCCTCTCGGAGGTCCTGGATCTTCGGGTAGCCCGCGTACTGCGCGGTCAGCCGGTACATCTCGCGCAGCCGGTCCCAGGTGCGGTGCGAGGAGTTCGCCCGCATCGACACCAGCGCCAACCGCGCGTACCTGTCGGCCTGTTCGGGGTCATCGGCGATGAAGCAGGCCGACGCGAGTGAGATGTAGTCGAAGATCTGCGAACGGTCGCGGTTCTTGGCCCGCAGCTCGATCGCCTCCTTCGCGTGCCGCTGCGCGGCGTTGGCCGCGGATGCCTCATGATCGGCGAGGGTGCGGTAGGCCAGGGCCTGCATGCCGTGCAGATCCGCCTCGTCGAACATCTGCATCCAGCTCGGCGGCGGCACATCCCCCTTGTCGGACACGAAGAGGTCCTCGGCGAGACCGAGCGTGCGCCGCATCGCCTGGCCGCGCCCCATGGACGCGTGCGCCCAGGCCTCGATGGTGTACAGCATCGCCCGGGTGCGGGGCAGCGCCTCCTCGCCCGCCCCCGACTGGGCGAGCTTCATCAGGTCCAGGGCGTCGTCCGGTTTGCCGAGGTGCACCATCTGGCGCGCGGCCCGCGACAGTGCTTCACCGGCGCGCGGCCGGTCGCCGCCCTCGCGTGCGGCGTGCGCGGCGATGACGAAGTACTTCTGCGCCGTGGGCTCGAGGCCGACGTCGTGCGACATCCATCCCGCGAGCACGGCGAGGTTGGCGGCGACGCCCCACAGGCGCCGCTGGAGGTGATCGGGGTGCCGGTAGGCGAGCATGCCGCCCACCTCATTGAGCTGACCCACCACGGCCTTGCGCTGCAACCCGCCTCCCCGGGCCGCGTCCCAGGCGCGGAACACTTCGACGGAGCGCTCCAGTTCCTCGATCTCCTGGGACCCGATGGGAGCGGCCTCGTAGCGGTCGAGCCCCGCGGGGTCGACGTGCAAGGGGTCTCCGGTACGGGGGGCGTCGGCCTTGAGGGCCGGATCGGTGTGCAGCCAGTCGTGCATGGCGCTGCTGAGTGCGGAGCCTGCGGCAAGCGCAGCGCCCGCGCCCACCAAGCCGCGTCGGTTGAGCATGAGGTCCATTCCCGTGAATTCGGTGAGGACCGCGGCCGTCCGCTCGGGCGCCCACGGCACGCCGTCGGGGTGCTCCACACTCCCGTCGCCACGCCGCTTCCCTGCGCGCCCGTGCCGGACCAGACCCAGATCCTCAGTGGTCACGACACGGCCGAGACGCTCGGTGAACAGAACAGCCAGCACCCGCGGCACCGGATCGCGCGGGATCTCTCCCATGTCGATCCACCGCCGCACCCGCGAGGTGTCGGTGGCCAGCTGGGGGTGGCCCATGGCCGCCGCCTGCCGGTTCACCAGTCTCGCGAGCTCCCCCTTCGACCAGCCGGCCAGGCCGAACAGGTCCGACAGGCGGGTGTTGGGTTGTCCGTTCACGTCAAGCCCCCAGGTTCTCGGCTGAGTTGACAGTAACCCTCTGTCAGTTGCTGAGCGACTATTCGCCAGGGTTCGCCAGGGTGCGCCACATGGTGTGCCAGGGGACGGCGGGTGTCAGGTAGGAGTGCGCCACCCCGACCCGGTCGCCGCAAGGCACTCCCCAGGGTGCACCCGAAAGTGATCGGGCCGGGAGGCGCACGCAACTCGCAGGCACACGAAGGGATCTGTATCGCCCATGTACGCAGCATCGTCCTCCGTGTCCGCCCCGCCCCGGCCGCTGCACCCGCGCCCTCCGGTCCACCGGAGCCGCGAGGTGACCCCGTCGTCGGGGAACGGCCCCTATCTGGAGCCTGTGCGCCCCGCGGGCGCACCGCTGGGCGCCGGCCGCACGCCCCGCATGCCGGGGGCCGGCACGCAAACGCTCAGCGGGAGACTCGACTTGTCCGGCCCCCAGGGGGCGCAACTGCGCACCGCGATCGCTTCGGTGCACCGCATCTGCCCCGAGTTCAATCCGGTGCAGGTGCTCCGCAGAAGCGGTCGCACCGTGCTGCTCGTCGGCACGGCGGGACGCAGCACCGCGGTCGCCAAGTGTCTGCTGGACCACTCGCCCGGCTGGGCGGAGCGGATCAGGCACGAAATAGCGGTATACCGCTCGTTCGTCCGGCACCGCCCGCCGGTCCGGGCGCCGCGGCTCATCGCGGCCGATCCGGACGACTGCACGCTGGTGATCGAGCGGATGCCCGGACGGGTGGCGGCCCTGCACCGGCACCCCATCGAGTCCCCGCCGCGTCCGGACATCCGGGCGGCGCTCGGCTCCATCTGCCGCCTCAACCAGTGGCGGCCGCCGTCCGAGATGTTCGGCAAGCCGATGGACTACGGCAAGCGCGTCACCCGCTTCCACGAGCTGGGCCTGCTGACGGACCGCGACATGGGCGACCTGCAGAAGCTGCTGCACGGCATCGCGCACTCCGTCGCACATCAGGGGAACGGTCACCAGTCGATGTGGCAGTTCTGCCACGGTGACGCCCTGCTGTCGAACATCCTCCTCTCTCCTCCGGGGCCGGTCCTCGTCGACTGGGAGCACGCCGGCTGGTATCTGCCGGGGTACGACCTGGCGACCCTGTGGTCGGTGCTCGGTGACGCCCCGGTGGCCCGGCGCGAGATCAGTCAGCTGGCGCAGGCCTCGGGTCCGGCGGCGCGCGACGCGTTCCTGGTGAACCTGATGCTGGTCCTGACCCGGGAGATCCGTACGTACGAAACGGCCGTGCAGCGTTCGATGCACGACGCGGCCCCGGCGGCACCGGGCCCGGCCCACCCCGGTGCTGCGCCGTCCGGCGAGGAACAGCGGCTGCTGCTGAGGCGGCTGCACGACGACTGCCAGCTGGCCCGCAGGGCCGTGCGTGCGGCGGTCGGCACTCGCTGACGGGGAGACAGGTCCGCGGTGCGCTTTGGACAGGGGCGCACCGCGGACCTTTCGTATGCGGTTATGGCACCGAGAACTGCACCGCGTCCACGTCGAAGGAATTGTCCTGGGGCGACTTGAAGACCAGGTACAGCTTGTGCGTGCCGGTCAGGGAGTCGACCGGGACGGCGGGTGTCGACCGGTAGGTGTCCCAGCCTCCCGTGTCGGGGACGGGTGTCGTGGCGAGCAGCTTGCCGTCGGGTGCGTCGGCGCGCAGCTCGATGGAGCCGACGCCGTACGGCGAGGACAGCTTGTACGCGACCTTGCCGACGCCCTCCACGCTCATCGGGTGGAACGCGACCCAGTCGCCGTTGCTGATGTCACCGATGCGCTTGCCGTTCTCGGCTCCTTCCCGCGAGACGATGCGCGTCCCCGACTGGTCGTCGCGGTACTCGGCCTGCTTGTGCCTGGGCTGCAGCACCGAACGGCCGTACCCGGTCAGAGCGCTGACGCCGTCGCCGCCCTTGTCCGTGTACTTCGCGTTGAGGACGTACGTGAGGTCGGCGCCCTCGGGGTGACCGCCGAGGTCACCGGTGTCGACGGTCCCCTCGCAGCCGGGGATGTCGGTGGTGGGGTGCTCGTGGTCGTCGTGGCCGAGTGCCGGGTTGACCGTCACCTTCGAGCAGTCGACGGTGCCGTCCTCGGGGTCGGTCACGGTGACCTTGTAGGGGATCTTGTCGCCGAAGCCGATGAGCTTGCCGTCGACCGGCGTCTCGATCGTCACCTTGGGCGCGGTGTTGCCGGCGGTGACGGGGACGTTCGCGTAGCCGGACTTGCCTGTGGAGTCGGTGACCTTGAGCTGTGCGTTGAAGTCGCCCTTGGCGGTGTAGGTGTGGGAGGGGTTGGCGTCCGTCGAGTCGTAGGTGCCGTCGCCGTCGAAGTCCCAGGCGTGGCTGAGGGAGTCACCGTCGGGGTCGGAGCTGCCCGCGCTGGAGAAGTCGACCTTCAGCGGAACGGGGCCGTCGGTGGCGGACGCCTTGGCCTTGGCGAGCGGGATGCGCTGCCCCTGGGCGTAGTCGATGCGGTAGAGCCCGGAGTCGTTGTTGCCGCCGCCGAACTCGCTGCCCCACTCCAGGACGTACAGCGATCCGTCGGGACCGAAGGTCATGTCCATGGGCTTGGCGAACTTGGCCGACTTGAGGAAGTCGTTGATCTTCAGGAGCTTGCCGTCCTTGTCGAGCCGGATCTCCTTCACCGAGTCGCGCGCCCACTCGTAGAAGAAGTTCGCGCCGTCGAAGTAGGCGGGGAACTTCGTCGTGGAGGGGTTCTTCGCGTCGTAGTGGTAGACGGGGCCGCTCATGGGTGCCGAGCCGCCGGAGCCCATTTCGGGGAACTCCTTGGAGGTGCCGTACCCGTACCAGACCTCGGGCTGCTGGAGGGCGGGCAGGTCCTTGAGGCCCGTGTTGTTGGGTGACGGGTTGACCGGCTTGGCGCAGTCGAACTTGGTGCCCGCCTTCTGGGTGTCGGGGTCGTAGGGCGCGTAGGCCTGGTTGTTGCCGTGGCAGAAGGGCCAGCCGAAGTTGCCCGCCTTCTTGATGACGTTGTACTCGACCAGGCCCTCGGGGCCGCGTTCGGTGGTGGGGGCGCCGCGGTCGGGGCCGTAGTCGGAGGCGTGCACGTATCCCGTCTTCGGGTCGACGGTGAAGCGGAACGGGTTGCGGAAGCCCATGGCGTAGATCTCGGGGCGGGTCTTGGCCGTGCCCTGCTTGAAGAGGTTGCCCCGGGGGATGGTGTAGCCGCCCTTGTCCTTGGGCTTGATGCGCAGGATCTTGCCGCGCAGGTCGTTGGTGTTGCCGGCGGTACGGGCAGCGTCCAGCATCTGCTTGCCGGGGCGCCAGTCGAGTGGGGCGTAGCCCTGCCAGGCGGGGTCGAGGTTGGGCGGGGTGTCGTCGCCGACGCCGAGGTAGAGGGTGCGGTCGGGCCCGAACTCGACGGCGCCACCGGTGTGGCCGGGTTCGGGGAAGGTGCGGTCGCGGTAGGCGGGGACGTCGAGGAGCTTCTTCTCGCCGGCGAGGTCGAGGGTGTTGTTCCTCTTGACCGTGAAGCGAGAGAGGCGGTTGACGTCGTCGGTGGCCTTGGCGGGCGCGTAGTAGAGGTAGATCCAGCGGTTGGTGGCGAACTTGGGGTCGAGCTCCATGCCGACCAGGCCGTCCTCGCCGCCCGTGTACACGTCGAGCTTGCCCGCGGTGCTCGTGGCGTGGGTCTTCGGGTCGAAGATCTTCACCTCGCCGCTGCGCTGGACGTAGAAGACCTTGCCGTCCTTGGCGACGTCGAGCTCCATGGGGTCGGCGGTGTTGTCGTCGAGGGCGGTCTTCTCGTAGCCGGACCAGACGGTGCCGCCGCAGTCACCGGGCTTGTCGCCCGCGGCCCACTGGATGCCGCCGAGCACGTGCTCGCGGAAGGCGGGTTCGCTGTAGGAGGCCTTGTCGTGGCCCATGGCGGTGGCCCACACCTTGCCGCCCTCGGCGTTGCGGCACCAGGAGATGGGGTGGTCGGCGCCCATCGCGGAGCCGCCCGGGTCGTACGTGGTCTCGTCGGCGGTGACCAGGACGTGGACGTCGCCGCGGGGGTTCTTGTCGAAGTTGTACCACTCCTCGGGCCGCTCCCAGCGCTCCGGGAGTCCCTTGGTGGAGGGGTGGGCGCGGTCGGCGACCTTGGCGGTGCCCTTGAGGACGCCCGGGGAGTGGGCGGGCATGTGGGCGCCCGCGTTGATGAGCTCGTCCCACCAGGGGAAGGAGTCCTCGACGCCCATGTCGAGGGTGTTGTGCAGGGCGACGACGCCCTTGCCGCTCTTCACGTACTTCTTCATGGCGTCGCGCTGGGCTTCGGTGTCCCAGACCATGCCGGAGTTCTGCAGCATGATGATGACGTCGAAGTCCTTGAGCTTCGCGTCGTCGAAGACGGTGGCGTCGTCGGTCTGGACGACCTCGAAGTTCTCCGCCGCCGCCTGCTCCTTGACCATCCGGACGCCGGCGGGGATGGAGTCGTGGACGTATCCGACGGCCTTGGTGAAGAGCAGGGCGCGGAAGGCGGGGGCCTTGTCGGCGGCCGTGGCTCCGGTGCCGGGCAGGAAGGCCACGGTGAGGAGCAGGGCGGCGGTCAGGGCGACGACCGCTCTTCGCAGGCCCCTGAGGCCGTGTGTGTCACGAGCATGACAGCTCATGAGGGGGTCCTCTCTGTGTGGACGGGACGGGGATGCCGGATGCCGGATGCCGGAAGACTCGGAGGGTTCAGAGGGCCGCGAGGGTGCGGCGCAGGAAGCGGAGGCCGTCCGTGGCGAGCGTGTCCTGGCTGCGGGCCAGCGGCCGCCAGACGGAGGCGGCGACCGCGATGGCGTCGTTGTGGGCGGTGAACGACTCGATGCACAGAGCGCCCCGGTACTCCGCCGCCCGCAGCGCCGACAGGAAGCCGGGCCAGTCGAGGTGGTCGGCGCCGGGCGCGCCGCGGTCGTTGGCGCACACCTGGACGTGGGCGATGCGCCCCGCCGCGACGGCCACGGCCTCGGGCAGGGAGTGCTCCTCGATGTTCTGGTGGTACGTGTCCAGGGCGATGCCGATGGTGTCCTCGGGGAGGCCTTCGAGGGCGTCGAGGGTCTGGGCGACGGTGTTGAGCAGACTCGTCTCGTACCGGTTGAGGGGCTCGACGGCGATGCGGACTCCGGCGCGGGCCGCGTGGGCGACGACGGGGGCGATGTTGGCCCGCCATTCCTCGTAGGCGGCCGCGCGCGCGGTGGGGTCCATGCGCCAGGTGCGGCCGACGGGCGCGTACACGGGTCCGGCCACCACGGGGGCGCCGACCGCGTGCGCCGCGTCGACGCAGCGGCGCAGGTAGTCCTGGGTGGTGCGCGCGGTGACCGGGTCGGCACGGACGAGGTTGCGTCCTTCGGACATCACCGCGACGATGGCGGCCGGGGAGATGCCCGTGGCATCGAGGACCTTGGTGACGGCTGACGGGTTCCAGTCGTCCGGGCTCTCCAGTGGGAGTTCCGCGCAGTCGAAGCCCCAGTCGGCGAGGCGGGGCAGGGTCTCGGCGAGGGCGTCGGTGGTCACGGGCGAGTGCCAGATCCAGGGGTTGGCGCCCAACTTCCAGAGGGAGGCCGGTGGTTGGGGTCCGTCCGTCGGTGTCACTTCTTGCCTCCCCAGTCCTCGGGGTAGCCGGGCAGTTTCCGGCAGCCGCACATGGCGTAGTGCAGCGGGGGCATGCCGTCGCTGAGGTACTCGTCGAGGTTGGCCTGCGTGACGGTGGGCTGTGGCAGCTTCCACTCCTTGGGGACCGGCTTGCCGTCCAGGACGCGCAGGGCCGCGATGACGGGCGTACGCCACTGGAAGGTCGGGTAGGTGGGGGCGATCGCGGTGAGCTTCTTCTCCTTCCAGGCCTCCAGGAAGTCCTGCTGGTCCTCGCCGGTGATGGGCGGTACGTCGACGCCCGCGTCCTCGAACGCCTCGACGGCGGCGACGGCGGTGGCGCCGGAGTCCATCCACACGCCGTCGATGGAACCGTGCCGGGAGATGGCGTCGGCGACGACGGACTTGGTCTTGGCGGGGTCACCGTCGGTGAACTTTACGTCGGCGACGTCGAGTTCACTCTTGTCGAAGGCGAGTTTCGCCGCCGACCAGCGGGTCTCCAGGACGTCGACGCCCGGCGAGATCCGCAGGGCGAGGATCTTGCCCTTGGGCTCAACCTTGTCGACGAGGAAGTCTGCGGCGACCGCGCCGTAGCCGTATCCGCCGATCGGGTTGACGAAGGTGACCGCGCAGTCCGTCTCGACGCCGCGGTCGAAGACGATGACGGGCAGCTTGTCGCAGGCCTCCTTCACGGCGGGGGTGAGGGTGGCGGTGGTGTTCGGGGAGACGATGAGGGCGTCGCAGTCCTTGTTCCCGGCGAGTTCCTGGATGTCGGAGATCTGCTTGTCGTCCTTGCCCTGCGCGTCCAGGACGGTGAAGTCGGAGATGTTGTCGTGCAGTTTCACCTCGGCCTTCATGGTCTTGAGGCCGACCTGCCGCCAGGGGTTGAACACTCCCGCGTTGGAGAAGCAGAGGTGGACGCCGCCCGAGCCCTTCTTCTCGTACTGGGCGGTGCTGGTCATCTGCGGTTCGAGCATCTGCTCCCAGGGTCTGCCCGCCGGGCCCCTCGGGGTCTCGCGGGCGAGTGCCAACTGTCTCTTGTACTCGGACCGTTGGAAGAACTTGGACGGCTTGTCGTCACCCGTCTCCGAGTTTCCGCTCGCGGCGGCCGGCGCGTCGAGCGGGGTGTCGCTGGAGCACGCGGCGAGCAGGGCGCCCGACAGCAGGACGGCGGCCGACGCGAGCGCGCGTCCACGGACCGTGCGGGGGTTCATGAGGGTGTCCCTCCCGAGGGATGAGTACGACGACGGCGCAGCCGGGACCAGTCGGCGGCCCCGATGCCGACGGCGGCGATGACGATGACGCCCTGGACGGTGGACTCCAGGGCGCCGGACACGCCCCGCAGATTGAGCAGGGTGAACAGGGCCTGCAAAGAGAAGGCGCCGGCCATCGCGGCGACGACGCTGCCGCGGCCGCCGCCGAGCACGACGCCGCCGAGGACCACGGCGGTGATCGCCTCGAACTCGTACCCCCGCCCGGCCTGCGCGGACACGCCGGAGAAACCGCCGACGAGGACGGCGGCGAGCGCGGCGGCCGCCCCGGAGAGGACGAAGGCGATGACGCGGGCCCGGTGCACGCGTACGCCCGACAGGGCGGCGGTGCGTTCGCTGTCGCCGGTCGCGACGAGCGTCCGCCCGAAGTCGGAGCGCATGAGGAGGACCGCGAGGGCGCCCGCGGCCAGGCAGACGACGACGGCCCAGGGCAGCCAGCCCATCGCGGTGCCGCGCCCCGGTTGCCGGAAGTCCTGCGGGAGTCGGCCGTGCGGCGAGCCGCCCGTCCAGTAGAAGACGGCTCCTTCGAGGATCAGCATCATGCCGAGCGTGGTGATGAACGAGGGGACGCGCAGCCAGGTGGTGATCAGGCCGTTCACCAGTCCGGCGAGGGCTCCCGCGAGCAGCAGTCCGGCGGCGATGAGAAGCCACGGCGCGCCCGGGAACGAGCCGTAGACCTCGGCGGCCGCGACGACCCCGGCGGTCACGATCGCCCCCACGGACAGGTCGAACTCGCCGCAGACGATGACCAGGTACTGGCCCGCCGCGAGGATCACCAGGGGCGCCGCCCGTTTGACGAAGGCGAGGAAGCGGTCGGGTTCGTAGAAGCCGATGTCGGTGACCGCGAGGAGGACGAGCAGCACCGCGAGGAGCGCGTAGACCGGAGCGCCGGTGCCCAGGGAGCGGACCACGCGCTTGTACGTCGCGCCGGTTGCCGTGGCCGTGGTCATGCGGGCCTCCCGCTGCCGCGCCGGGCGTAGAGGGCGACGGCGGCGATGATGACGACGCCGCGGACGACGTTCTTGAAGAACGGGTCGACGCCGAGCTGGTTGAAGACGGAGTCGAGGACGGCCAGCACGAGGACACCGCCCAGCGTGCCGACCACTCCCCCGCGGCCGCCCGCGAGCGCGGTGCCGCCGAGGACGACGGCGGCGATCGACTCCAGGTCGTAGCGGGCCTCCGTGCCGGCCCAGGGGGCGCCGGAGCCGAGGCGTGCGGCGAGGAACAGTGCGGCGGCGCCCACGCACAGCGAGCACAGGACGTGCGCGGCGATGACGGTGCGACGGGTGCGGACGCCGGAGAGGCGGGCCGCGTGTTCGTCGCCGCCGGTGGCGTACAGGTGGTGGCCGAAGCGGGTGCGGCGCGTGATCAGCCAGAGTGCGGCGGCGACGGCGAGGAGCAGGAAGAGGGAGACGGGGAAGGGGCCGATGCGGTCGTAGCCGAGGTGCTGGAAGGAGACGGTGACCCTGCCGGCGGGGCCGGTGTAGTTGTCCTCGATCCAGCCGCGCAGGATGAACGCGGTGCCGAGGGTGGCGATGAAGGCGTTGACCTTGAGTCCGGTGACGATGAGGCCGTTGGCGAGGCCGACGGCCGCCGACAGCGCGAGCACGGCGAGCACGGCGGTGACGACGCCGCCGTCCTCCATGGTGGTGGCGGCGACGAGCGTGCCGAGGCTGATGAGGTAGGCCACCGACAGGTCGAGGGAGCCGGTGAGGATGACGGCGGTCTGCCCGACGGCGACGAGGCCGAGGGCGACGCAGTTCTGCAGGATGCCGACGGCGTTGGCGAGGGTGAGGAAGTCACCGCCGCGGGCGGCGACGACGATCCAGCCGAGTGCGGTGACGGCGGCGGCGGCGAGCCAGATGCCGACGGCCGGGTCGGTGAGTCGGCCGCGGCGGGGCGGGGCGCTCGGTTTCGCGGTGGTCGGTGGCGCGACGGCGGTGCCGGTCATGCGGCTCCTTCCTCTGCGGGTCTGCCGGGCGCGGGCGGGGTCGGGCCGTGGGTCGGTGCGGGCGGTCCGGGCGCCGGGTGCGCCGCGGGGTGTCCGGTGGCGAGGTGCATGACGTCCTCCTCGGCGGCGCCGGGCGGGAGTTCGCCTGCGATGCGGCCCTCGGCCATGACGAGGATCCGGTCGCTCATGCCGATGAGTTCGGGCAGTTCGGAGGAGACGAGGAGGACGGCGAGGCCTTCGCGGGCGAGGTCGCGGACGAGGGTGTGGATGGCGGCCTTGGCGCCGACGTCGACGCCGCGGGTCGGCTCGTCGAAGAGCAGCACGCGGGGCCGTGCGGCGAGCCATTTGGCGATGACGACCTTCTGCTGGTTGCCGCCGGAGAGGTACTGGGTCTGCTGGTCCTCGCCGCGTGCGTGCAGCCGGACGCGTTCCAGGAGCGCGGTCAGTTCGCGGGCGGCGGGCGGCCGGTTCCGGTCGGCGACGGCGCGGGTGACGAGGAGGGCGTTGTCACGCACGGACTGGCGCAGGGCGAGGCCTTCGGCCTTGCGGTCCTCGGTGACCAGGGCGATGTCGGCGCGGATGGCCCGGCGCGGCGACGTGGGGCGCAGGTCGGTGCCGTCGACGGTCATGGTGCCTTCGGTGAAGGGTGCGGCGCCGAAGAGGGCGCGGGCCAGGGAGGTGCGGCCGGATCCCTGCAGTCCCGCGATGCCGGTGACCTCGCCCGCGCGCAGGGTGAGGTCGATGTCCGTCAGGCGGCTGTTGCCGCCGCCGCGCACGCTCAGGCGGACGTCGCCGATGTCTTCGGGGCGGGCGCGGGGCGGGTAGTAGGCGCTCAGCTCCCGGCCGACCATGGCGCGTACGACCTGGTCGGTGTCGGTCCGCGCGGTGGGCACGGTCGTCACGTGGCGGCCGTCCTTGAGGACGGTGACGCGCTGCGACAGGTCGAAGACCTCGCGCAGACGGTGCGAGATGTACAGGATGCCGAGTCCGCGGTCCGCGAGGCGGCGTACGAGCGCGTGCAGGAGACCCGCTTCGTGGTCGGCGAGGGGCGCGGTCGGCTCGTCCATGACCAGCACGCGCACCTCGGAGGCGAGCGCCTTGACGATCTCGACGGTCTGCCGGCGGGCGACGGACAGGTCGCGGACGTACGTGCGCGGGGTGATGCCCGGCACGCCGACCTCGTCCAGCAGCGCGGCGGTGCGGGTCTCCATCGTGCGGCGGTCGACGAGGCCGCGGCGCGTGGGCTCGCGGCCGAGGAAGACGTTCTCGGCGACGGTGCGGTGTTCGAGGAGCGCGAACTCCTGGTGGATGATGCCGATTCCGGCGGTCTGCGCCTGCGCGGGATGCGTGAAGGCGTGTTCCGTGCCGTCGAGCGTGATCGTGCCCTCGTCCGGTACGTGTTCACCGGCGAGGATCTTCATCAGGGTCGACTTTCCCGCGCCGTTCTCGCCGACGAGCGCGTGCACCTCGCCCGCGGCCAGGTCGAGTGAGACCCCGTGCAGCACGCGCACCCCGAGAAAGCTCTTGGAGACGCCGTGCATCGTCAGCAACGTGCGGTTCATCTGGCTTGCCTGCATCGCCTGCACCCTCGGCTCCTTCGGCAGCGGTCTGCAGAGCAATGTGGTGAGCGAGCTTTGACCTGTCAAGGGCTCAAGCACGTCTGTCTGTACGGCTTCTGACGGTGCCTTAGGTCGGCGATCGAACAGCATCGGCCTTGTGAGCAGCGGAAGTCGTCCCTAAGGTTGCGGCATGTCTGGAGCGCCGGATCATCTCCCCGCAGCCGTGCCGTCCTCGCCCGGCGAGGTGCTCGCCCTGCTGCGCACCGGTGCCGCGGAGACGCGTGCGGACATCGCCCGGCTGACGGGCCTCGCGCGGTCGACGGTCTCGCAGCGCGTGGACGCGCTGATCGCGCACGGCTTCCTCGCGGAGGAGTCCGACGGCGGCTCGACGGGGGGCCGGCCGCCGCGCAGGCTCCGGCTGCGCACCCGCGAACACGCGGTGGCGGGCGTGGATCTGGGTGCCTCGCACTGCAGGGTGGCGCTCATGGACATCGGCGGCGAGACGCTGGCGCTGCGCGAGGACCCGCTGTCCATCGCGGACGGACCGCAGGCGGTTCTCGGCCACGTGGAGCGGACGCTGCGCACCCTGCTCAAGGAGTCGGGGCGGGACGCGGGGGGCCTCAAGTCGATCGGTGTCGGCGTACCGGGGCCCGTCGAGTTCTCCACGGGCCGGCCGGTGGATCCGCCGATCATGCCGGGGTGGCACCAGTTCCCCATCCCCGAGTTCTTCGCCGACCGCTTCGGCCCGCGCGCCCTCGTCGACAACGACGTGAACGTGATGGCGCTGGCCGAGCAGCGCCGCGCGTTTCCGGACACCCGCTATCTGCTCTACATCAAGGTGGGCACGGGCATCGGCTGCGGCATCGTCGCCGATGGCCGGCTGCACCGGGGCGCGCAGGGCAGCGCGGGCGACATCGGGCACATCCGGGTCGGTGACGTGGAGGATCCCTGCCGGTGCGGCAACACGGGCTGCCTGGAGGCGGTCGCGGGCGGCGCGGCGCTCGCCCGCAGGCTGTCGGCGCTCGGTCTGGAGGCCGCGTCGGGCAGCGATGTCGTACGTCTGGTCAAGTCCGGCAACCGCGACGCCGTGCGCATGGTCCGTGAGGCGGGCCGGGCGGTCGGCGAGGTCCTCGCGGGCCTGGTGAACTTCTTCAATCCGGACACGGTGGTCGTCGGCGGTGCCCTCGCCGCCGTCCACGACCAGCTCCTCGCGGGCGTCCGGGAGGCCGTCTACCGCCGCTCGCATCCGCTGGCCACGCACGTGCTGCGCATCGAGCCGAGCCGTACCGGGGAGAACGCGGCGGCGATCGGCGCGGGGATTCTCGCGGTCGAGCACGCGCTGTCGCCGCGGCAGGTGGACCGTGTCCTGTCGGGCGCGGTGCGCTGACGCGCGGAGCGAGGCCGTCGGCGATCGCGCCACGCCGCCCCGGGACGCGCTCGCCCCGCCGGTGACGGCGCGATCCGGAAGCGTGGGCGGCAGTATCGGCCAACACCGTCGCATTCCCCTTACCGCACGGCACCGGTGACCGTAGCGTCTGGGTATGTCCGCAACCGACGCAGAGCAGATCGACCGGGCCAATTCCTCCGACCGCACACCGGCCGTGTTCGTGCACGGTCTGTGGATGCTGGCCGGCAGCTGGGACCACTGGCTCCCGCACTACGAGGCCGCGGGGTTCGCCCCGGTCGCCCTCACGTGGCCCGGCGAAGCGGCGACGACGACCGAGGCGAGGCAGTACCCCGAGACCATCGCGGGCCGGACGGTCGGGCAGGTCGCCGATCATCTGGCGGGGCTCATCGGCACGTTGGAGCGCAAACCCGTGGTGATCGGGCACTCCGTCGGCGGGCTGCTGACGCAGATCCTCGCGGGCCGCGGCCTCTCGGTGGCGTCGGTGGCGATCAACCCCGCGCCGTTCCGCGGTGTCCTCGCGATGCCTCTGTCCACGGTGCGCTCGCTGATCCCGATGATCGTGAACCCCGCCGACCGCAAGCGCGCAAAGCCTCTGACGTACGAGCAGTTCCGCTACGCCTATGCCAACGCCGTCAGCGAGGAGGAGGCCCGCTCCATCTACGAGCGGTACGCCGTGCCCGCGCCGTGCGCCCCGCCCATGCAGGCGGCGCTCGCCAACTTCAACCCCCGCACGGAGGTGAAGGTGGACTGCCGCAATCCGCAGCGCGGCCCGCTGCTCGTCATCTCCGGCGGCAAGGACAACGCGATCCCCTGGGCGCTCGCCAGCGGGGCGTACAAGCGGCAGAAGCGCAACCCGGGCGTCACGGAGATCGTCGAGCTGCACGGACGGGACCATGCGTTGACGCTCGACAGCAGGTGGCGGGAGGTCGCTGACGTGGCGCTCGCGTTCGTGCGCCGGTTCGTCTGACGGCGCCTTCAGAACCGTCCCAGCGCGCCACCGATCAGGGCGGTCACCGACTCCACATGCTCCGGTGCGGGTGGCGAGTCCGCGGTGAGGGCGAGGGTGGCGTGCGGCGGGACGGGGATGCGGAGGTTCGTGTTCGTGGGTGTCGAGTCCGCGAGGTACAGGTCGGCCCGGGCGCAGCCGAGGACCGTCGGGACGTGTCGGGTGACGAGCTCCGCGACGGCCTCCGGTGTGGACGCCGCGGCGAGCGACACGATCAGCGCGTGCAGGCGGTCGAGGCGGGTGCGGACGGTCGACAGGGACGCGTTGAGCGCGGCGCGGTCCTCGGTCGCGCGGAAGCGGAGGATGCGCTCGCGTTCCAGCGCGTTGACGCGCTCCTTGAGGATGAGGAAGCGGTCGCCGGGGTCGATGCGGACGGCGCGGAGGTGGACGGTCGGGGCGGGCAGCCACTGGGCCCGGGCGCCGAAGCAGCGGCACCGCAGCCGTGCGCCGTCGTAGCCGTGGAGGGTGAGGCCCGCCGGTGTCGGGTGGCCGGTGCGCAGCCACTGCCGGACGAACCGGCCGACGTCGTCGGCGGATTCGGAGACGAGGGCGCTCAGCGGGACGTCGTCCTCGACGCCCGGGAGCAGCCGGACGGCCGCCGGGTTGGCCGTGAGGACCTGGCTGTCGGCTGCGACGAGCAGGACGGGTTCCGTGTGCAGGGCGGTGATTTTCCGGAAGAGGCCGAGCGCCTCGTCGCGGATCACGCCAGATCGCCGTAGTACTCACGCCCCGTACTCGCCTCGGTCTCGGACGGTGGGCGGAGGTGGACGACGACGCGGCAGCCGACGTCCCAGCGCGCGATGGTCTTCTCCAGTTCCACGCGGGCGTATCCGAGGTTCTCGGCGGCGATGGTGCCGAACACGTTCGACGTCATCATGCACATCGAGGGGCGACCCACGACCTTCTCGCCGAACGGGCAGACCCGGTTGCCCAGCACGATGCGCTGGTCGCTCTCCTCCACAACGTAGAAGTCCCCGCCGACACGCCTCTTGAAGTCGACCATGACCTGCGCGACCTGCCCGCGGTCGAGCCGGTCGACGGAGAGCGCGTGGGCGTACTGGCGGTTGAGGTCGACGCCGATGGTCTGACTGACGAGGCTCACGTATCCGGCGGCTTCCTCCAGGCCGACGACGTCCTCCAGGACCCGTGCCAGCTCACGAATGAGGCTCCGCATGAACACGTCGCGGTCCAGGGCGATGGGCGCTTCGGACGGTTCCACAGAGCACTCCCTAGTGGAGCAGCCGCTCGGCACGCGGCTCTCACCTTGCGTCACACCATGGTCGCTTGCGGTGACACACGCTGTCGACCGCTTTCACCGGGGCCGCACAAAAATCGCGGGTGACTACATCAATCGAAGGGATCGCCCGATGCGCCCGCGAGCCGGATGAGGCCGGGGCCGGAGGCGTCGGCGGCCACGACGTAGATCGTGTACGTCCAGTCCCGCTCCGCCGCGTACTCCCCCGCCCAGGTGAGGAGTTCGTCGACGTCGACCTCTTCCAAGACCTCGTACTCGTGCGAGGTCTTGGCCGGTACGTCCCAGAAGTGGATCCGGTACGTGGCGTGGTCCTGTTCCCAGGTCGTGGTGCGGGGGTCGGTGAGGCGGAGGCGCATGAGAGCAGCGTAGGCGGAGGGGGTCGGAGCAGGTCGGGCGGGCGTGTGGTCCACTTCACCCCATACGTGGCAGTGGTCCGGAACAACAGGCAGGAACGCGTCGTTCTTGTAGGTGTGGCTGCGGAGGGGACAGTGTCCCCGGGCCTCACCTATAGCCCATGGGGAAGATCGTTCGGCTGAAGCCCCATGGAGCCTTTCGCCGAGAGGCGACCGCCCTCCGCCGGTCACACCCAACGGCCCCGGCTGGTCTCCCCCGTCCAGCCGGGGCTTTTTCGTGCCCGCGCCGGCTCGTGTCGGGGCAGAGGCTCAACTCAAGGGCGCAGAAGCGCGTCCAGCTCACGGGTCAGTTCGCCCACCCGTCCGCCGCCGGACGGCGCCGCCGGATAGCGTTCGAGTACGTCGACGACGGCGCGTGTCGCCCTGCGCGACGCCCGCTCGACGCGCTCGGCTCCGACTGTCCGGTCGTCACCCACCACGAGTTCGGCCGCACGCGCCGCGTGGGCGGCCGCTCCCAGGATGTGTTTGACCTGGGCGGCCTTGGCCAGCGGGTGCAGAAAAGCGGCTCCCGCCGCGGCCATCGCCGCCCGCGCCGCCTCTTGTGCGGCCGCGGTGTCCGCTTCCTTGGCCGCCTTCAGCGCCGCCCAGGCGGTGTCGCGGAGGCGCTTGCCGCGCTCGCCGCCCCTGGCGAACTCCCACGCCGCGTCGATCGCTGCCCGGGGACGCTCGTCGTCCGGCCGGTCGGCCTCGAAGACCGCGAGCACCTCCTCCGCGCGGGCCGCGGCGAACGCGGTGACCTCGCGGAGGTCCTGTTTGCCCAGCGCGATGTCCGTCGCCTCGGCCGTATCCGCTGTTTCGCTCTCCCCTGTCATGCGTCCATCTTCGCCCGCCTCTCCACCGGCCTCTCAGCGGCCGGTGGACCCGTCGATCCGCTCGCGCACAATGTCCGCGTGCCCGGCGTGCCGGGCGGTCTCCTCGATCATGTGCACGAGGACCCACCGCATCGACGGCACCGGCCCTCGGCGACGGGCTCGCGGGGCGGGGAGGGCCAGATCCGGGCAGGCGTCGATGATCTCGTTCGCCCGCTCGACGGTCTTCCGGTACTCGGCGCGCACGCTGTCGGCCGTGTCCTCGGTGGACGGTTTCAGGGTCGCCTGCCAGTCGGCGGGCTCCTCGCCGAGGAAGTAGAACCGCTCGACGGACGCCAGGTGCTTCAGCAGTCCGAGCAGGCTCGTGCCCGACGGGACCCCGGCCGTGCGGACCTGCGGTTCCGGCACGCCGTCGGCCTTGTCCGCGATCGAGCGCCGCAGCTGGTCGAGGACGTTCAGGAGAGTCTCCTTTTCGTCGGCGGTATGCGTCGGCATGGAGGTCATCCCTCCGTTTCGGTGAGGGGCCGGAGGAGTCCGGCGGTGGACTGGATGAGGAGGACGTTGTCGACGACGGTGGCGGTCTCGCCCGCGGGGCCCGTGGCCCGGCGGCGGACCGTCTCCGCCCGCAGGACCGGCTGGCACGTCGGGTCGAGCCCCAGGTCGGCGGCCACCTCTTGCGGAGTCGGGTAGTGGACGGCGGGATCCTGGTTCCAGGACCAGGGCGCCGTGGAGCCGTGATCGACGATCAGGAGGAGTCCGCCGGGGCGCAGGGACCGGGCGGCGGCACGCAGGACGCGGGTGCGCAGCAGTGGGAACGGGGTGTGGAAGTACTGGGCGGAGACGAGGTCGAACCGGCCTGCGGGGAACCCTCCGCCGAGATCGTGCTGTTGCGCGGTGATCCGCTCGGCGACACCGAGGTGACGCGCGCGTTCCCGCAGCCGCTCGACGGCCGTACCGGAAATGTCCACGGCCGTGACGTGCCAGCCCTGCTGCGCCAGCCAGACGGCGTCGCCTCCTGCACCGGAGCCCAGGTCCAGGGCGGTACCGGGGAGAAGCGGTGCGACGGTCTCGGCGAGCAGCGGGTTGACGCGGGTGCCCCAGTCGCGGCGGGTGCGGTAGTGACGCTCCCAGAACTGCTGGGCGCTCTCAGTGGTGTCGTCGGGCGTGCTCTGAGTGGTGCCGGCAGTGGTGCTGTCAGTGGTGTTTTCGGTGGCATCCATGTCGTCAGCATCCGCAGCACCATTTCGCTCCTGCAAGAAAAATTGCGGATCTGCGAAAGGCGTCGCCGGGAGTCCACTGTCAGTGGTGGCTGGGAGGCTGGTCCGCATGGACAGCGACGATGAGCAGCTGCTGCGCGGCCGGGTCTACGGCCAGGATCACGAGCGCCCGGGCCCGCGCCCGGGAAAGTCCTATGTGGAGCTGGTGGGCGGCCCGTTGGACGGGCTGCTGCTCGACGTCACCGGCTGGACGCGCGAGGAGGTCTCCGCGGGTGTCGCTCTGCCGACCGAGCTGGGTCGGTTCGGTGCCGGCGGCCGGTCGACGTACCGCCCACGGCCGGGCGGTCGGGCCCGGTTCGAGTGGGCCGGGGACATCAGATGACGGCGGCGCCGCGGCAGCGTCCCGGCGCCCGAAAAGCCGGCCCCGGAAAAACCACAGGAAGAGCGGCAGGTCGCGCTGTTGGCCTGATCCACATGGCACGAGGTATCTGGTCGCAGAAGGTCCGCTCCGCCCGCTGACGGCGGCGCCCTTCTCCCACTGAATCAGCGCTCGCCGTCCCGGTTCCCGCCGGACGGCCGCTCGACGCTGCCCGGCTCCACTGCGAGCTGCGGAGCACCCCGTGAACCCCACCCCTTTTCCCTTCGCCGAAACCCGTCCTGCCCACATCCGTGTCGAGGGCGTCACCGTCACCCGCGGGTCCCGGCGCGTCCTCGACGACGTCTCGGTCACCGTCTCCGCCCGGTCACGCGTCGCCGTCGTCGGCGAGAACGGCCGGGGCAAGACGACGTTGCTGCACGTCCTCGCCGGGCTGATCACACCCGACGAGGGCGCCGTGCACCGCGTCGGCACCATCGGGCTCGCCCGACAGGAGCTGCCCGCGCGGGACGGCGAGACCGTCGGCACCCTGACCTCCGATGCGCTGGCCGCATCACTCACGGCGCTCGCCGCATTGGACGAGGCGACCCGCGCCATGGCCGACGGCGACCCCGCCGCCGACGACCGCTACGCCGCCGCGCTCGACGCCGTCACGCGGCTCGACGCGTGGGACGCCGAACGCCGCGTCGACGTGGCCCTGGAGGCCCTCGGCGCCTGTACGGACAGGGAGCGGGAGCTGGCGAGCCTGTCGGTCGGGCAGCGGTACCGCGTACGCCTCGCGTGTCTGCTCGGTGCGCGGCACGACGTCCTGCTGCTCGACGAGCCGACCAATCATCTCGACGCCGACGGGCTCGACTTCCTGACCCGCAGGCTGCGCGAACACGACGGTGGCCTGGCCCTCGTCAGCCACGACCGGGCGCTGCTGCGCGACGTCGCGGACCGGTTCCTCGACCTCGATCCGACGCGCGACGGGAGGACCCGCTCGTACGCGGGCGGTTACGACACCTGGCAGGTGGCCCGGCGCCGCGAGCGGGAGCGCTGGGAGCAGGACCACGCCGAGCAGCAGGAGGAGCACCGGCGGCTGCGGGACGCTACGGCGAAGGCCCGCGACCGGCTCTCGACGGGGTGGCGTCCGGACAAGGGCACCGGAAAGCACCAGCGGCAGTCCCGCGCGCCGGGCGTCGTGCAGGCCCTGAAGCGGCAGCAGGACGCCTTGGAGGCGCACCGGATCGACGTGCCGGAGCCGCCGCCGGTGCTCCGGTGGCCGGAGCCGGGTGTCCGCCGGGGTGCGGCGCAGCTGCGTGCCCACGGCGTCGCGGTCGACGGTCGCCTCGCCGGCCCCGTCGACCTCACGCTCGACGGCGGCGACCGGGTGCTCGTGACGGGGCCGAACGGTGCCGGGAAGTCGACGCTGCTCGCGGTGCTCGACGGTTCGCTGACGCCCACGGAGGGGTACGTCTCCACGGCTGCCGGGGCCCGGGTCGTGCGGGTGACCCAGGAGACCGTCGGGCAGGATCCCGCTCTCACCGCTCGTGAGGTGCACGCACGTCACGTGGGGCGGCTCGTGGCCGAAGGGGTGCTCCGCGACGCCGACGTGGTCCCGCTCGGGTCGCTCGGTCTGCTGGACCGCGACGCGTCGCGCACACCGGTGGGGCGGATGTCGCAGGGGCAGCGGCGGCGCCTCGATCTGGCGTTGGCGCTGTCCGGGCGGCCGGGGACGATCCTGCTCGACGAGCCGACCAACCACCTGTCGTCCGCGCTCGTCGACGAGTTGACGGACGCGCTCCGCGTCACGAGCGCCGCTGTCGTGGTGGCGACGCACGACCGGCAACTGCTGCGGGACCTCGCGGACTGGCCATGTCTGGACATCGGGGAGCCCCGAGACGCGATGGCACACGCGAGGGCACGGACAGCCGAGTGACCACGGCATCTCACCAGGGCCTCATTGGTCCACGCCACTGACGCGCCGCAGGCGGTGGGGCCGCCGTCCGCGAAAACTTGTCCGTACCTCGCCCTTGACCCATCAGGACCAGCGCTGACATGCGAAATTCCGGCCCCTGGGCATGATTGACGGATCGTCGGAGAGCCGGTACCACTGACGCACGCCCGGCCCCGCACGCCCCGTTACGCTTCACCGGCCCAGGAGGCTGCATTGCGAGGATCCGACACCGCCCGTACGCCGTCCGCGCGCAGACGTACCGTCAGGACGGCGGGCGCCCTCGCGTCGGCCGGCCTGCTGGTTCCGCTGCTCGGCGCGGCCCCGTCGTCCGGCGCACCCCAACAGGCCGCCCCGGACCGGCTGCAGGGAGCCTTCGCCGCGGCCGCCGACGAGTACCACGTGCCCCAGAGCGTGCTGCTCGGCGTGTCCTACCTGCAGTCCCGGTGGGACGCCCACGGCGGCGCGGCCAGCGTCACCGGGGGCTACGGCCCCATGCACCTCACCGACGCCCGCACCGCACTGGCCTCGGCCCCGCACCACAGCGAGGGCACGGAGGACCCGCGCGGCGACACCTCGCGCCCGGCGCCCCCGCCGAGGACCGAGGTGCCCGCGGAGTCCGAACTCCCCGCCCGCCTCAAGACGCTGCCCCGCGCCGCCGAGCTGAGCGGCCGGTCCGCCGACGAGCTGCGCACCGATCCCGCCGCGAACGTCGAGGGTGGCGCGGCCCTGCTCGCGGCGGCCCAGCGCACGCTCGGCAAGCCGCTGAGCAGCGACCCCGCCGACTGGTACGGCGCCGTGGCCCGCTTCTCCGGAGCGGACGACGAGGCCACCGCGGCCACGTACGCCAACGACGTGTTCGCGGTGATCCGTGACGGCGAGCGGCGCACCACGGACGCGGGCCAGCGCGTGACGCTCGCGCCGGAGCCGGGCCTCTCGCCCGACGAGGCGCAGCTGAAGCGCATGGGCCTGCGCAGGGCGGCCGCCGGTGAGACGGAGTGCCCGAAGACCGTGTCGTGCGAGTGGATCCCGGCGCCGTACGAGGAGTTCAAGGACCCCAACGGCAACCCGGACTACGGCAACCACGACCTGTCGAACCGGCCGAAGAGCCAGAGCATCGACACGATCGTCATCCACGACACCGAGGGCAGGTGGGAAGGCGTCCTGAAGATGGTGCAGGACCCGACCTACGTGTCGTGGCAGTACACCCTGCGCTCCACCGACGGACACATCGCCCAGCACGTGAAGGCCAAGGACGTCGCCTGGCACGCGGGCAACTGGTACGTGAACGCCAAGTCGATCGGCCTGGAGCACGAAGGTTTCCTCACCGCTCCCGACACCTGGTACACGGAGGCGATGTACCGCACGTCGGCGCGGCTGGTGAAGTACCTCGCGAAGAAGTACGACATCCCGCTGGACCGGCAGCACATCCTCGGCCACGACAACGTCCAGGGCACCGTGACGTCGTCGATCCCGGGCATGCACACGGACCCGGGGCCGTACTGGGACTGGCAGCACTACTTCACGCTGCTCGGCAAGCCGTTCCACCGCACGGCCGGTGCGGGCGGCGGAGTGGTGACGGTGGCGCCCCAGTACTCCAAGAACCGGCCCGAGTACACGGGTTGCGTCAAGCCCGGCGAGAAGTGCGTGCCGCACGGTTCGGCCGCGGTGCGCGTCCACACCGAGCCGCGTGACGACGCGCCGCTGATCAAGGACATCGGCAAGCGCCCCGGCGGCCAGGACTCCACGATCGACGTGAACGACACGGGCGCGCGGCTCTCCACCGGCCAGCAGTACGCGGTCGCCGAGCGCAGGGGCGACTGGACGGCCGTCTGGTACCTCGGCCAGAAGGCCTGGTTCAAGAACCCGAAGAAGCAGCCCACCGCGGTCGACGCGAAGGGCCTCGTGGTGACGCCGAAGGCCGGGGCGAGCGAGGTCCCGGTGTACGGGCGCGCGTACCCCGAGAAGGAGGCCTACCCGGCCGGTGTGCCGGTGCAGACCGTCTCGCCGCTGCCTTACAGGATCCTCGCGGGTCAGAAGTACGTCGTCGGTGACAAGGTGCCGGGCGAGTACTTCTACTCCCCGACGTTCGACACCGCACCGCACAAGGTGGTGCGCGGCAAGGACATGTACTACGTGATCCAGTACGGGCACCGGGTCGGCTACGTGCGGGCGGCCGACGTGCAGGTGGCGCGGTCGGGCAAGTAGCCGCACCGCGACCGTTCGGGTCCGGGGCCGTGTGGGGACGGTTCCGGATCCGACGCACGATCTGGAGCGATCCCGAAGCCCCGGCGGGAACCTCCCCGGTGTTCGAACCCGGCGTCGACGGGCTCGGAATGGTCCGCGCCCGGGTCTGGCCGGTGGGCCTCGTACAGGTCCCTGCGGGCCTGGTTGCTGATGGCCAGGAGGAGGGCGATGATCAGCCAGTTGGCGACCATCGACGAACCGCCCTGGGCGAGGAACGGCAGCGCCTTGCCGGTGAACGGCATCAGGCCGGTCACTCCCGCCACGATGATGAACACCTGAAACGCGATCACCAGGGACAGGCCCGCGGCGAGCAGCTTCCCGAACGGGTTGCCGCAGATGATGGCCGTGCGGAAGCCGCGCGCGACGAGCAGGGTGTAGAGCAGCACCACCGCCATCACTCCGGCGAGGCCGAGCTCTTCGCCGACGGTGGTGAGGATGAAGTCGCTGCGCCCGGCGAAACCGATGAGTTCCGGGTGCCCCTGTCCCAGGCCGCTGCCCGTGACGCCGCCGCTGCCGAAGCTGAACAGCGCCTGCGCGGCCTGGTCCGAGATCAGGCCCGGCGGGCGCCGGTCGGCCGGCAGGTAGATGTCGAAGGGGTGCAGCCAGGCCATGACGCGGCCCTTGACGTGCGGTTCGGTGGCGCCGACCGTGACGGCGCCCACCAGGGTCATGGCGACCCCGCACGCCACCCAGTTGGTGCGTTCGGTCGCGATGTAGAGCATGGCGACGAACACGCCGAAGAACAGCAGTGACGTACCCAGGTCACGTTCGAAGACCAGCACCAGCAGGCTCAGGAGCCACACCGCGGCGATCGGCCCGATCTGCCGGCCGTACGGCAGCGTCATGCCGAACATGCGGCGGCCGGTGCAGGACAGGGCGTCGCGGTTGAGCACCAGGAAGCCCGCGAAGAACACCACGATGCTGATCTTCGCGAACTCGCCCGGCTGGAACGAGAGCGGGCCGAGGTAGACCCAGCGCTTGGCGCCGTAGGTGTCCCCGGGGAAGAACGCGGGCGCCATCAGCAGGGCCATGGAGGCCGCCATGGTGACGTAGAGATAGCGCTGCAACTGCCGGTAGTCCCGCAGCGCCCACAGCACGACGATCGTGGCGGCCACCGCGAGGACGGTCCACACGAGCTGTCCGCCGCTCGCGGGGGCCGAGTGGAAACGCGCGGCATAGGCGGGGTCCAGGCGTTGGACCAGGACCAGGCCGAGGCCGGTGACGAGGAAGGCGAGCGGCAGGATCAGCGGGTCGGCGTGGGGCGCGAATCTACGGACGGCCAGGTGGGCGGCGGTGGCCAGGCAGAGCTGGGAGACCGCGAAGTGGGTGAGCCGGGCGGGCAGGCCGCCGGTCATGGCGAGGCCGGCGGACGCGTAGCCGTAGACGACGACGGCGAGGGCGAGGGCGAGCAGCAGCGCCTCGGTGCGGCGGGCGTCGAGGGCGCGGGGGCCGGCGTCGCGGGCGTTCAGTCCACGCACGGCACACCGCCTCCCGCGACCTTCGGGGAGCGGTCCTCGGACTGGCCCCCGGAATGGCCCTCGGAATGGCCCTCGGAGGTGTCGCCGGACTTCTTCCCGCCCTTGTCACCGGTCTGCTTCTCGGCTTCCTGCACCCTTCTGCGCACCAGGTCGCGGTCGACGATGTTCACGTCCTCGCCGTTGTGCTTGGCGAAGCTCTCCACCGGCAGGGTGGTGAACTCCACCTTGCCACCGGTGAGGTTCTTGGCCTGTCGGACGAAGGAGAAGACGCCCCAGCCCTCGTCGAGGACGACGTTGTCCGTGGCGACGTTCTTCAGGTCGAGCAGGCGCGCGGGGTTGGTGAGGGTCCCGACGCTGTTCACCTGGTGCAGCGCGGAGGCGAGGAACGCCTGCTGGCGGCGGGTGCGGTCCAGATCGCCCCGCCGCAGGCCGTGACGCTGGCGTACGAAGGCGAGCGCCTGCTGCCCGTCGAGTTCCTGCTTGCCCGCCGGGAAGTCGGCGCCCGAGTAGCGGTCCCTGACCGGGTGGTTGAGGCACACCTCGACGCCGTCGAGCGCGTCGGCGAGGTGGTAGAAGCCGGAGAGGCTGACCTCGGCGAAGTGGTCGATGGGGACGCCCAGGAAGTCGCGCACGGTCCGGATCTGGGACTGCCGGCCCGCCTCCCGGCCCTCGTGCTCCAGCTTGTGAGCGTCCGTGACGCCCTCGCGGCGCAGCCTGTCCTCCTCCGCCGCCTTCGCGAGTCCGTACGCCTTCTTGATCTTGTCCTTGCCGTACCCCGGTATGTCGACGAGGTCGTCGCGCGGGATGGAGAAACCCTTGGCCTTGCCGCCGTCGGCCGGGACGTGCAGCAGGATCAGCGTGTTGGCGTTGTAGCCGCCGATCTCGGAGCTCCCGGCGTGCAGTTTCTTCAGCACGTCATCGGGGAGGTCCTCCCCGTTCTGGTCCTTCCGCGTGTCGAGGCCCATGAGCAGGATGTTCGTCGAGCCGTCCTTCGACTTGGGTGCGTCGGCGCCGAGAGCGGCGGAGGAGCCGATGCTGTCGATCTCGCGGTACAGGTACCAGGCCGCGGCGCCGCCGCAGAGCACCAGGACACCGGTGAGGGCCAGCAGCGTGCGGCCGATCCGCGCCCTGCGGCGCGCACGATGTCGTCGGGAGCGGGGGCTGACGGCTCGGTGCTGAGACATGAGGACGATCCTGAACGCCCGTTCCTGAGCGGATCCTGAGGAAACGGAAGGGGGCTTCAGGAAGGAGTCCTCGAGAAAACTGCGAAGGAACCCTCAGGAAGGGGGCTTCAGGAGCGGGGTGGCGAATCCGCCGCCGGGAGTCGGAGTGCCAGGCGTGCGCCGCGCCCGCCCGGCTCCACCCGCAGGCTCCCGCCGTGGGCGCGGGCGATCTCGCGGGCGATGGCGAGCCCGAGACCCGTGCCGCCGCTGGCCCGGTTGCGGTCCGCCTCCAGCCGCGTGAACCGGTTGAAGACCTCTTCCGTCGCCTCGGGCGGGATGCCGGGCCCGTCGTCGGCCACTTCGAGCAGGGCCGTGCCGTCGGCGCGGTCCGTCGCCGTGCTGACGCGCACCTCGGAGTCGGCGAACCGCTGGGCGTTGTCCAGGAGGTTCGCGAGCAGCCGCTCCAGCTGTCCGGGGTCGGCGCGTACGAGAACCGGGTCGTCGGCCGGTACGAGGAGCAGCGGAACCCGCGCCGAACGCCGGCGGGCGATCAGCTCGGCCGCGAGCAGCGACAGGTCGACGAGCTCCACGTTCGGCGGCTGCTGTGCGTCGAGCCGGGCGAGGAGCAGGAGGTCGGCGGCGATCCGCTCCAGCCGTACGGTCGAGTCGAGTGCCTGTCCGAGAGAGGCCGCCGTGTCGGGGTCCGGCTTGTTGAGGAGGGCGAGTTCGAGTTCGGCGCGGGCCGCGGCGATGGGGTTGCGCAGCTCGTGCGAGGCGTCGGCGACGAACTGACGCTGCCGGGTGACGGAGTGCTCGAGGCGTTGCAGCGTGTCGTTGACGGTCTCGGCGAGCCTGGTGATCTCGTCCTGGCCGCCCGGCGCGGGCACCCGGCGGCTGAGCCGGTCCGCGGAGACGGCGACGAGCTCTCTGCGCATGGACTCGACGGGCCGCAGCGCGGCGCCGGTCACCGACCAGGCGATGAGTCCGGTGAGCAGGACGACCAGCGGGCCGCCGACGAGGACCGTGACGCCGAGGGCCCGCTCGGCGTCGGCCACGGCGTCGAGGACGGTCAGCGCGTAGACGTAGAGGTCGCCGTCACCGCTCGGCGAAGGGGTGCGGACGACCGCGACGACGCTGGTGTGGCTGGCCAGCGCGGGGGCGGCGGCGAAGTCACGTACCGCCGAGTCCTCCCCCCGTCCGGGACGGAACGCCGCGAGGACGGCGGCGCGGGCGGCGGGGTGCGGGGCGGTGCTGGCGAGCGGCCGCCCGTGGTCGTCGAGGACGAGCACGGCGTCCACACCGCCGTCGGGCTCCGGCAGGTCGCCGTGCGGGCGCCCCTGCTTGGCCGCGACGTCCGCGGCGGCCTGGCGGGCGGCGAGTTCGGTGCGGGCGCCCGCGTTGTCGACCAGGTTGCCGCGCAGGGTGACGTACAACCAGCCGCCGCCGATGGAGAGGGCCACGACCATGATGAGGACGGCCGCGGCGGTGGCCCGGCCCCGGAGCGTGCGGGGCATGCGGGGGCGCAGACCACGGCCCCTACGGGGTCCGCGGTTTCCGACGCCTGCGCGCGCGTCGTCGGCCCTGTCAGGGGGCATCGGGAGCCAGCCGGTAGCCGATGCCCCGCACGGTGCGGATGGTGTGCCTGCCGAAGGGCGCGTCGACCTTCTTGCGCAGCGAGCTGACGTACACCTCGACGATGTTGGGGTCGAGGTCGGACGGCGAGTCCCACACCTCGTCGAGGATGTCCTGCTTGGAGACCGTGCCGCCGTCCGCGGCCAGCAGGCAGCCGAGCACCTCGACCTCCCGCGCGGTCAGCTCGACCGTCTGCTCGCCTCGCTTGCAGAGCCGTGCGACGACGTCGAGGGTGAGGTCGCCGACCTGGAGGGTCGCGGGGCGCTCGCGTCCGGCGCGGCGGCCGAGGGCGCGCAGCCTGGCGAGGAGTACGACGAGGGAGAACGGCTTGGTCAGGTAGTCGTCCGCGCCCGCGTCGAGACCGTCGGCCTCGTCGTACTCGCTGTCCTTGGCGGTGAGGATCAGGACGAGGGCGTGCTCGTCGTGGGTGCGCAGCCTGCGGCAGACCTCCAGACCGCTGAGTCCCGGCAGCATCAGATCCAGCACGATCACGTCGTAGCCGCCGGTCAGCGCCAGCTCCAGTCCGGTGTGCCCGTCATGGGCGACGTCCACCCAGTGGCCGTCCGAGGAGATGGCCCGGCGCAGGGTGTCGGCGAGTGCGTGCTCGTCTTCGATGACCAGGATCTTCACGGTGCAAATATCACATATCCAGTAAATACGGCGCGGACCTCCCACCCTATGCCGCCGTTCCTGAGCGCTTCCTGAGGACCTGAACCGGCCGAGGCGCCTGAACCGGCCGAGGAGCCAGAAGCCGGAGAGGGAGGCGAAGCTGAAGAGGGACTCAGGTCGCTCAGGTTCTCTTCAGCGGCGTGGCGCGATCCTTTGGGGGCCGGTGGCGAGAAACGCGCTGCCCGAGGATGTGAGGAGGTGGTCGTTGTGCTCTACGGCGACCCTCCCAGTCGTGTGTCCCGCTGCTCCATGCGTGTCGTCACCGCTGGACAGCCGTGGCGGACCGCCGACTGACGTACACCGTCACGGCGAGCTCCCGCCTTCGCTTCCCCTCCCCCTCCCGCTTCCGGGCCTTCCGTGCTCGGTGTCGTCCGCGCCGTGCAGCCGTGCCGCTGCGCCATTGCGCCGTCGTGCCGTCGTGCCCGCAGAACCTTCGGGTGTCCCCATGTCCAAGCTCCGTCAGTTCCCCTCCCGCGGCGCCGTGCGCGTCGCCCGTATGCGCCCCGTGGACCTCCTCGTCCTACTCGGGGTCGTCGCGCTCTTCTACGTCGTGGCCCGCGTCGGCGCCTCGGCCGACCAGCCCTACGACGTCGACGAGCCCCCGGTCGTCTCCACCGATCCGGACGAGCTGCCCTACTACGCGGTGCGCTCTCTGCTGCGGATGTTCGCCGGGCTCGTGCCCGCCGTGCTCTTCACCTTCGTCTTCGGCACCTGGGCGGCCCGCTCGCGGCGCGCGGCGAAGGTGATCGTGCCGGCCGTCGACATCCTGCAGTCGGTGCCGGTCCTCACCTTCCTGAGCATCACCGTCACCGGTTTCATCGCGATGTTTCCCGGCTCCACCCTGGGGCTCGAACTCGCCTCCGTCTTCGCCGTGTTCACCGCGCTGGTGTGGAACATGGCGATGGCGTTCTACCAGTCCCTCATCACCCAGTCCAAGGAACTGGACGAGGCGGCACGGCTGATGCGCCTCACCCGCTGGCAGCGGTTCTGGAAGGTGGACGTGCCCAGCGGCATGATCGCCCAGGTCTGGAACGGCATGATCAGCTTCGGGGCCGCGTGGTTCGCGCTGTCCGCCTCCGAGACGATCAGTGTCAACGGCAGCGACAACGGGCTGCCGGGCGTGGGCTCCTACGTCGCGCAGGCCCTGGACAACGGCGAAGGCATGCGCGTCGCGCTTGCCGTCGTGGTCATGATCGCGATGGTCGTGTCCGTGAACTTCTTCTTCTGGCGGCCGGTCACCGCCTGGGCGGAGCGGTTCCGCACCGAGGACTGCGAGCTCGCCGAGCAGCCCCGCAGCTGGTTCCTCGACCTGCTGCGCCGCTCCACGGTGCCGTCGCTGCTCGGCCGCATGACGCGCCCGGCCGGCGAGCGGCTCGACCGCGCCATGCGTGTCCTCGGCACCAGCCCCGGGCGGCTGCACCACGATCCGGTCCGCCGCAAGCGCGCCGACCTCGCCTTCTACGTGCTGTATGGCGCCGCGGTAGCGGCCATCCTGTGGCAGGCCTGCACGTACATCCTGGACAACGTCCCGGCCGGCGAGATCGGGCACGCGGCCCGGCTCGCGCTGGTCACGTACGGCCGCGTGATGATCCTCGTGGTGTTCTCCACGCTCGTCTGGGTGCCGGTCGGTGCCTGGATCGGCATGAACCCGAGGGTCAACCGGATCGCCCAGCCGATCGTCCAGGTGCTCGCCTCCTTCCCGTCGAACTTCCTCTTCCCGCTCGCCGTCGTGGTGCTCGGCGCCTCGGGCATCTCGCTGAACTGGGGTGCCATCGTGCTGATGGCGCTCGGTGCCCAGTGGTACGTCCTGTTCAACGTGATCGCCGGCGCGAGCTCCATCCCCGGTGATCTGCGCGAGGCCTCCGACGACCTGGGGCTGCGTGGTTGGCTGCGCTGGAAGAAGCTGATCCTGCCCGCGGTCATCCCGTCGTACACGACCGGTGCGCTGGCCGCGTCCGGCGGGGCCTGGAACGCCTCGATCCCCGGCGAGCTCGTCGGTTACGGCTCGACGACGCTGACCGCCGTCGGCATCGGCGCCTACATCACGCAGGCCACGGACTCGGGCGACTTCGCCCGCAACTTCCTGGGTGCGGTCCTGATGAGCGTCTACGTCGTCATCATCAACCGGCTGCTGTGGCGACGGCTGTACCGGTTCGCGCAGAAGCGGTGCGCGCTGTGACCGGGCGCCGCAGGTACCGGGCCCGCAGGCACCGGGCCCGCGCTCACCAGCTGTGCGTGCCCCGTCGCCGCCACCTTCACCACCCCCTCACCCCGTCGCCGAGGAGCGATTCCATGAACAACACCTCAGCCGTTGCCATCGCCCCTGCCACCGACACCGCGGTCATCGCCGTCCGCGGGCTGCACAAGCACTTCCCCTCCCCCACCGGCGGCGTCCTGCCGGTCCTCCAGGACATCGACCTGACCGTGCGCGAGGGCGAGATCGTCGCGCTCCTGGGCAAATCCGGTTCCGGCAAGTCGACGCTGCTGCGCCACATCGCGGGCCTCCTCGCCCCGTCCACCGGCACGGTCCACTACCGCGGCAGGCCGGTGAACGGCCCCAACCCGGGTACGGCCATGCTGTTCCAGTCGTTCGCCCTCATGCCGTGGCTCACGGTCCAGCAGAACGTCGAACTCGGTCTGCAGGCACAGGGCGTCGAGCCGAGCGCGCGCCGGGCACGGGCCCTCGCGGCCATCGACATGGTCGGCCTCGACGGCTTCGAGAACGCCTACCCCAAGGAGCTCTCCGGCGGCATGCGCCAGCGGGTCGGCTTCGCGCGCGCCCTGGTCGTCGAGCCGGACGTGCTCCTGATGGACGAGCCGTTCTCCGCCCTCGACGTACTGACCGCGCAGACCCTGCGCAACGAACTCATCGAACTGCTCACGCGCCCCGGAAGCCCCACCCGTACCGCCCTCCTGGTCACCCACTCCATCGAGGAGGCCGTCCAGCTCGCCGACCGCATCCTGATCCTCGGCACCGACCCCGGCACCATCGAGGTCGAACTGCGGGTGGACCTCCCGCGCCCCCGCAACCGCCGCACCCGCGGCTTCGAAGCGCTCATCGAGGACGCGTACGAATGCCTGACCGGCGAACGGGCCGGACTCCCGCCCGCCCTCGGCACGCACGACCCGCTCCGGGTCGCCGCTCCCCTGCCGCACGCCGACGTGGAGCAGCTCACCGGACTCCTGGAGGAACTCGACAGCCGGGGCGGCTCGGTGGACCTCCCGTCTCTCGCGGACGCGCTGAACTACGAGGTCGACGACCTGATGCCGTTGGTGGAGGCCGCGGAAACACTCGCCTATGCCCGGATCAGGACCGGTGAGCTGCGCCTGACCACCACCGGCAGCGGCTTCGCCTGCGCCGACATCCTCACCCGCAAGCGTCTCTTCGCCGCCGCCGTACTCGCCAACGTCCCGCTCATCGCCACCATCCGTACGCTCCTCACGGCGTCCGACAGCGGGCGTCTGCGGGAGCACCACGTCATGGAACGGCTGCGCGCGAGCTCCTCGGACCAGGCGTCGCGGCAGCAGCTCAACACCGCCATCACGTGGGGCCGTTACGCCGAGCTCTTCGAGTACGACGCCCGTGACCGCGTCCTGCTGCTGCCGCGCGAGGACCACGCGGCGGGAGACGAGCGATGACGTCGCGCGAGTCCCTGCGGGCCGCGGTCGCCCTCGTCGCGGTCGCCGCCGTCCTGCTGGCCGCGGTGACCACCGCTGCTCCCGGGACGGCCCGGCTGCTCTGCGGTGTGCTGCTCGGGGCCTCGGTCACGGCGGTGGCGTTCGCCCTGGTGGGCTGGGGTGTGGCCGGTCGGGGCGCGGCCGGTCGGCGCGCCGGCGGCGGCGACTTCTGAGGGGGCGGCACCGACGATGCGTATCGCCCTCTCCGCCCTCCTTCTCACGGCGCTCCTGGTGTTCCCCGGCGTGCTGCCCAACACGCCGGGGCACCTGGGGAGTCTGGTGGAGACCGCGCTGCCGTGGTTCGGCCTCGGCATTCCGCTCCTGCTGGCGGCGGCAGCGGTGCGCCGTTCCCTCAAGGGGCTCGCCTTCGCCCTGGTCCCAACGGTCGCCTGGGCCGTCCTGTTCGGCCCGAGCCTCGTCCCACCCTCCGAACCGGCGCTCGGCCGTACCGACTTCCAGGCCCTCACCCTCAACGTCGGCGGCGACCGCACCGCGCCGCGCGAGGTGGCCCGCGACATCCTCGCCACCGACGCCGATGTGGTGGCCCTGGAGAAGGTGCCGAGCGACGCCATGAGAACGTACGAGCAGGAGCTGCGCGCCGCCTATCCGCACCGTGCGACGGGCGACACGCTCGGCCTGTGGTCCCGGTACCCGCTGCACGGAGTCGAGCGGCTCGACCTGGGCGGTGCCTGGCCGCACGCGGTGCGGGCCGTCGCCCGCACGCCCATCGGCGACACGGCGGTGTACGCGGTGCGGCTGCCGTCCGTGCGGGTCACCGTCCGCGAGGGCTTCACCGTGCGGCAGCGTGACGCGAGCGCGGCCCGGCTGGCCGAGCGGGTCGCCCGGGACCGCGCACGACGCGTGGTGGTCCTCGGCGACCTCAACGGCAGCCTGCGGGACCGGGGGCTCGCCCCGCTGACCCGTGGGCTGCGCCCCGCGAGCGGCGGGTCGGGCCACGGCATGGGCTTCACCTGGCCCGCGGCGTTCCCCGTCGTCCGGCTCGACCACGTCCTGGTGCGCGGCCTCGCGTCGACGGGGGCGACGGTCCTCCCGGACCTGGGCAGCGACCACCGGCCGGTCCTCACCGGACTGCGCGCCACCCGATGAGGCCAGGCTCCGCCTCGTCTGCCGCCGGGTGGGTCGCTGTCGACGCACCCGCGGCGCCCGCGATCATGCTGACGGTGGCCAGAGGGCCAAAGGCCCCCGCCTTGAGGACCTTTGGCCGGGCGATCGAGGGTTCCGGACTGTGACGATCAAGATGTAGCCAAAGATCATCCGTCACCGTGAGAAAGGGTGCCCCGATGACCTCCCTCTCGGACTCGGACAATCCGCTCGTCCACGGCTTTCTGCCGCAGCGGCTCCCGGCCCCGAACCTCGCCGGAGGCTGGACGGATCTGGACGCGCTGGCCCACGCGGCCGCCGCGGCGCCGTGCCGGGAGGAGGCCCGCCTCCTCGTCGAAGCCGCTTGCCGGACGACGGAGTTGCCCTCGTTGCGTCTCCGTGTCGCCCGGCTGTCGGAGCATCGGGCCAAAGCGGCCGCCATGCGCCTGGCGGTGATCGTGGCGGCCTGCGGGTGGACCGACCTCGACCCGGCGTCGCCCGGGGCCGGACGCGTGGCGAACGAGCAGTTCCTCGCCCTGTGGACGTCCCTCGCCCACCGCAGTGACCACTCCCGGCTCGTCGGACTGCCCACGCTGTCCCTCTTCAACTGGGCGCCGCTGCGCAAACCCGGCCGGGCCCTGCCGGTCGACCAACTGGCCCGTACCGAACCCCTCGTGCCGATCGTGCGCTGGTCGGCCAGGGAGCAGCCGCTGTCCCGCCTGGACCGGCTCATGCTGGCCACGGTGCGCCTGGAGGCCCACGGGGTCTGGCTGTTCCGGCTCGCCGAGACGCTGGCGGGCCGGTCCCCCGGCGACCGCTCCGTCTCCGTCGCACTGTGCCGCATGACCCGCATCCAGCACGCGCTGCACGGGCAACTGCGATCGAGCGCCGTGAAATTGGGTCTGGCGCCCGCGACCGGGCAGCAGTGCGCGGTGCTCGCCTCGATGACCGAGCACGAGGCGCTGGAACCGCCGGTGCTGCTCGCCGCCGACGCCGTGCTCGGCATGGGCGGCCGCATGGGGGCCGGCAGCCGGTGCCAGCAGCGTCGGCACCTCCCCGCCCGGCACCGCGCCTGGCTGTCCACCCTGGACCGCCGCAGCGCCGCCGTCAGAACCCTCGCGCACCGGCGCGGGGCGGACGCGGACGCCTACCGCGACGCCCAGGAGTCGCTGGTCGCGCTGCGCTGCGCGTACGCGGAACTGGTGCGGACCGCCACGCAGCCGCCCGCGACGGGCTGCGCGGGACCGGCGCACCGCATGACCGGTGACGTGCGGCGGCGCGGGATGCCCGTGGACGGCGCGGCCTGACCGACCCCGGGCCGGCCCTGCACGAAGGACGGAGGGCGGAGGACGCAGGGCGGAGGACGGCCGGTCGTCACTCGGGCCAGTCGGAGCCCTTGATGACCTCTACGAAGTCGCCGCGCTCGAAGCCGGGGACGCAGTGCGCCAGCACATCCGCCTTGACGTTGCCGAAGGTGGTCCGCGGACGGTCCTTGATGCCGTCGGCGAACGCGGCGAGGATGCGGTTCTTGAAGTCCGGACGCGGGTGCGCGGCGACCACGGTGGCGCGCTCCTCGTCCGTGACGGCGTCGTACCCGATCCCCAGAACGTCCAGTTCCACGCCTCGGGTGACCAGGGCCACCTCGGGTGCCATGTGCAACGGGATCTCGGGGGTGGTGTGCAGGGCGATGGCCGTCCAGACGCGGTCCGCCCGCTCGCCGCTGATGCCGTGCGTGTGCAGGAAACGGCGGGCCTCGTCCGCGCCGTCGATCTCGAAGCGCTGGTCGGTGCGGCGGAAGCGCTCGGTCAGCCCCAGGTCGTGGAACATCGCTCCTACGTAGAGCAGCTCCGCGTCGAAAGCCAGCCCCTGTTCCCGGCCGCGCAGCGACCCCCACAGGAACACCCGCCGGGAGTGGTCGAAGAGCAGCGGCGCGGCGGCATCGCGCACCAGCTCCGTCGCCTCCCTCGCCAACGCGCTGTCCGGGATCCGAATGCCCGCGATCGTCTCACTCATGAGGTGCGCCTTCCCTTGTCGAAGCCTTGCCGAATCGGTGATGACTCCACCTTCACCCGGTGCCCTAACCTGAAGCCATGTCCGTACAGCCATCAGAACCACAGATTCAGACATGACGCACCGCGTGGCCTTCCTCGTCTTCGACGGTGTGACGCTGCTCGACGTCAGCGGCCCCGTCGAAGTGCTTCACCGGGCGGGACGGCTCGGCTTCCGCTACGAGACGGTGCTGGTCTCGCCCCGCGGCGGCGACGTCACGACGTCCTCGGGGCTCGTGCTGGCCGGATCGGTCGCGGCGGCCGAGGCCGGCCCGCTGGACACCGCCGTGATCGCGGGCGCCGACCGGTTGGCGCTCCAGCCCCTCGACGACGACGTACTGTCAGCAGCCGACGCGCTCGCCCGGCGGGCGGCGCGGGTCGCCTCGGTGTGCAGCGGCGCCTTCGTCCTCGCGGCGCTCGGCCTCCTCGACGGGCGCCGCGCGACCACGCACTGGCAGCACGCGGCGACGCTCGCCCGCCGCTACCCCGAGGTCCGGGTGGAGCCGGACGCCCTCCACATCCGCGACGGCAGATACGTCACCTCGGCGGGCATCAGCGCGGGCATCGACCTGACCCTCGGACTCGTGGAGGACGACCACGGAGCGGACGCCGCCCGGACGATCGCACGTGAACTGGTCGTCTTCATGCAGCGCCCGGGCGGGCAGTCACAGTTCTCCACGGCCCTCGCGACCCCGCCCGCGCGCAACGACGTGCTCCGCTCGCTGACCGCGTCCGTCCTCGCCGACCCGGCCGGCGAGCACAGCCTGCCCGCCATGGCCGCCTCCGCCGCCGTCAGCACCCGGCACCTCGCACGGCTGTTCCGGACCGAGCTGAACACCACGCCGGCCCGCTGGGTCGAACGGGTCCGCCTCGACCACGCACAGCAGCTCCTCCTGGAAGGACACAGCGTCACGGTGGCCGCCCGGCGCAGCGGTCTCGGCAGCGACGAGACGCTCCGCCGCGCCTTCGCCCGTCATCTCGGCACGACACCGAGCGAGTACCGCAGACGCTTCGCCACCGCGCACGGACACGACGTCCCGCCTCCCCGAGAACCCCAGAAGCCCCGGGATCAGATACCGAAGACGTAGCGCTGCCCCGCACGCACCTTCAGCGTCCTCGCCCCGGCACTGAACAGCCCGCTGCGCAACGTCAGTTCACGCGTGCGTGAGGCCCTCAGCACGACACGGGTGGCGCGGCCCGCCGCCCAGTCGATGTCGATCGTCGCGCCGCCGCGGGCCCGCAGGCCGCGCACCGAACCCTCGGGCCACTCCGACGGCAGTGCGGGCAGGATCTCGATCGCGTCGTGCTGGCTCTGCAGCAGCATCTCGACGATGCCCGACGTCGCGCCGAAGTTGCCGTCGATCTGGAACGGGGGGTGGGTGTCCCAGAGGTTGGGCAGCGTCGAGGACTTCAGCTGTTCGCCGAGCATCTTGTGCGCGTGGTCGCCGTCCAGGAGCCGCGCCCAGAAGTTGATTTTCCAGGCCTTGGACCAGCCGGTGCCGCCGTCGCCGCGCGCGTTCAGGGAGACTTTCGCCGCCTCGGCCCACTTGCTGCCGGGTTCGATGTGGCGGCCGGGGTGGAGGGCGTAGAGGTGGGAGACGTGCCGGTGGTCGTCCGTACGGTCGTCCACGTCGGCTTTCCACTCCTGGAGTTGCCCCCAGGAGCCGATGCGCAAGCCGGGGTCCAGCGCGCCCAGAGCCTTCTCCAGTTCGGCGCGGAAGGCCGGTGAGTCCCCCAGGACGCGGGCCGCTTCCAGGGTGTTGGTGAACAGGTCGTGGACGATCTGCTGCGCCATGGCCGCGCCCGCGGTGAAGTCGCCGTGCTCCGGCGAGTAGCTGGGCGTGACGATCAGGGTGCCGTCGCGCGGGTCGGCGCGCAGGTTGTCGAGCCAGAACTCGGCGGCCTCTTTCATCACCGGGTACGCGGTGGTGCGCAGGTAGTCCGTGGAGCCGCCGAAACGGTAGTGCTCGTAGAGCTGCGCGGTGAGCCAGGCCGCGGCTTCGGGGAACCAGAACGCGGTCGACCAGTCGTGGACGCCGGTGAAGCCGTAAGGGTTGGTCTCGTTGTGCACGACCCAGCCGCGGCTGCCGAACATCTCCTTGGCGGTACGTCGCCCGGGAGCGCGCAGGGCCTCGACGAAGCGGTCGTACGGGGCGGTCGTCTCGGGCAGGTTCGCGGCCTCGGCGAGCCAGTAGTTCATCTGCAGGTTGATGTTGGTGTGGTAGTCGGCCGACCAGGGCGGGGTGGTGCTGTTGTTCCAGACACCCTGCAGGTTGGCGGGCAGCGATCCGGCGCGCGAGGAGGCGATGAGGAGGTAGCGGCCGTACTGGAAGAACAGCGCCTCCAGCGCCCGGTCGGCCGCCCGGCCGTCAGTGGTGTCCGCCCCGGTCCCGTACCGCGCGAGCAGCCGGTCCGTGGGCAGGTCGTCGGGCAGCGCCTGGCCGATGTCCAGGGTGACGCGGTCGAACAGGGCGCGGTGGTCGCGCAGATGGCGGGCGCGCAGCGTTCCGTGGCCCGCCGCGACGGCTCTGTCGACGCTGCGGGTGACGGTGGTGTGCGGGTCGGCGCCGCGGTAGCCGGGGTAGGTGTCGGCGTAGTCGGTGCCCGCGGCGAGGACGAACCACACGTGGTCGGCGCCGGTCACGGTGATGCCGCCGTCGTCGTGCGCGGTGCGCGTGCCGCCCTGGTGCCGGACGCGGAGCTGCGCCTCGAACTTCAGCCCGTTGTCGGCGAGTTCACCCCGGACGGTGAGCCGGTCACCGGCCGCCTTCGCGGTGAAGTCGGCGCGGGGTGAGGTGTAGCGGACGGTGCAGGTGACCCGGGCCGGGCGGTCGGCGGAGAGCCGGCCGACGATCACTCCGTCGGGGTACGAGGCGAAGAACTCCCTGCGGTGACGCGTCTGTTCCCGCTCGTACGTGACGGTCGCGAGGCCCTGTCCGAGGTCCAGGGCACGGCGGTACGTGGCGTCGGGCGCGTCCGGGGCGCCGGGGACGTCGATGTGCAGGTCACCGAAGGTCTGGTGGGCGCCGTAGCCGCGCCGGGCCTGGCCGAGCCCGGCCGCGACGTCGTCCGGGGTCAGCCTGCCCTTCGCGTCGAGCTCGTCGCGCACGGCGTCGAGCGCGCCGGGCCTGGGCGTGCGCCAGTTGCCGAAGTCGTAGCCCTCCCGGGAGCCGGGGCCGCCGCTCCACAGGGTCTTCTCGTTGAACTGGAGCCGCTCGGAGGCGAGGGTGCCGAAGACCATGGCGCCGAGGGCGCCGTTACCGATGGGGAGGGCCTCGCGCTCCCAGTCGGCGGCGGGAGCGGCGTACCAGAGCATCGATTCATCGGAGGTGTCACGCTCCGGGGCCCCTCCCTCCCTGGGCTCCTCTGCGACCGCCGAAGCCGCCGGAGCGCCACAGCGAGCACCTCCACTCGCTGCCAGAGCGGCCGCTCCGCCGACTGCGGACTTCATGCTCGTCCTTCGCGTGATCCCCTGAGTCATGACCGGTCACGTTAAAAGTCCGATGACTGGTTGACAAGAGCCCTGCGCGCGCCGTCGGGCCCACGACGCAGAACTGCCCCGTTCCCAGGACGGAACGGGGCAGGACGTGGACGTCGGTCGGTGGTGCTGTCAGCCCTGCTGGAAGAGCTCGGCGGGCAGCGGCTTCAGGAGCGCGTACAGGTCGTCGGTGATCGGCCTGTCCCAGGCGGCGATGGTCACCAGGACGTTGTCGCTGCGGTCGAACTGCACGCAGGAGATCCGGCTCTCGGAGAGCTTGAGGCGGCGCACGATGAGGAGGTTGTCGCCCTGCATCACCGGCACGTCCTCGCTGGAGACGACCGTGACGTCCTCGTCGTTCTCCAGGGCGAGCAGCAGCTGGGCCACCTCGAAGGGCACCTCGCCCTCCGCGGTCTCGCGCGCGGGCGATCCCTCGGGGAGGTTGCCGATGATCATCGCGGGGCCGCGGCCGCCGAACAGGTCGTAGCGCAGGAAGACGCCCTGGCAGCTGCCGTCGGGGGCGGGGAGGAGGCCCGCACCGAGATTGCCGGGCCAGTCACCGGGGTCCATGGCCAGGACATCGAAGTCCGGGCCCGCGGGAGTGGCGGAGCTGCGGCGGCGGAGGAAGGACATGCGCCCATGGTACGTGGCCTGCGGGGCGTTCCGGCGCGGGGGCGGCCGGGCCCCGAAGCACCGAGGCCCGCCCCACCAGCCACGGAGCGAACCCCGTCACCCCTCGACCACAATCACCGCCACCGGACCACAGGCGAAGGACACCCCAGGAGCACCCCAGAACCGCTCCGGCCCGCACCCCGGACGTACTACTCGAAAGGTGGAGCCCCATTGACCGACGGTTCCCCGTCTGCCTGCCGGAGACCGTCGGCCCGCTCGCCGCGCTCAGTGAGCTGTGGCCGCGCGGCAATAGCCTCACCGGTCTGACTCCGTCGCCTGGACCTGCTGGACGCGCTGGAGGGCGGAGGCTGCGTCGTGCTGCGGTGATGCGGTGCGGGCGGCGACGGTTCCGTTACGTTCCTGCGGGCTCCGGCGGTACCACCGCCACCGGGCACGCCGTGTGCAGCAGCACCGCGTGGGTGACCGAGCCGAGGATGCGGCCCGGGGCGAGCCTGCGGCGGTGGCGGCCGACCACCACCAGGTCGGCGGCGTGCGAGGCGTCCACCAGGTGGCGGGCCGCGTCGCCCGGGACGATGTACACGTCCACCGGGACGTCGGGGTGACGTTCGCGGTACGGGGTGAGCAGGTCGTCGGCGAGGTCTGCGTAGTCCCGTTCCGTCTCCTCGTCGGCGACGGCCTTCATCACGAACTCTCCGGCGGGCGTGGAGCTGAGGACCGGCCACGGGTACGCCGCGACGACCTGGAGCCTCGCCCCGCGCCGCCCGGCCTCCGCGAAGGCGAACGCGACGGAGTGCTCGTCCGGCGCGGGCGCCGAGAGGCCGAGGACCACGCGCGGCCCCGGGGCACGGACGTCCGGCGCCGGGACGTCGGGCTCTCGACGGTCTTCGGAAGCCGGACGCGGCACGACCACCACGGGACAAGCCGCCTCCCGCGCACACGCCAGACCGTTCGAGCCCAGCAGCAGGCTGGCGAAGCCGCCCCTGCCGCGGGAGCCGAGGACCAGCAGGCCGGCCCCGGCGCCGAGCCGCGGCAGTTCGCGCCCCGGGACGCCGTCCACCGTGACGAACTCCAGCTCGGGCAGACCGGCCCGCCCCACGACGGACTCGCGGGCCCGGTCCACCACCGGGTCGCTCTCGCCGCGCTCCACCACGGACGCGAAGGGGCCGTCGACCAGCGGTACGTCGTATCCCCGTACGTGCACGATCCGCAGGGGCACGTCGCGCAGCGCGGCGGCGGCCAGGGCCCACTCCAGGGCGCGGCCGCTGCCCCGCGAACCGTCCACGGCCACGACGACGGGTCGACCGCCGTCCTCCGGCCCCATGCCGCTCACGGACCCACTGCTCACGCTGCCGACCGGTTCGCTGCTCATGGCTCAAGCCTCGTGCAGTCCGGGTCTCGCGGCGAGAGTCGAAGGTCACGTGATCGGCAGGGACCGAAGGCCGGCGCGGCCGCGTGCTCGCGAGCGTGCCGGGTCAGCGGGTCAGGTCAGGTCGAACTCACCCTCCCGGGCGCCGTGGACGAAGGCTCCCCACTCCGCCGGGGTGAAGATCAGGGAAGGGCTCTCCGGGCGGCCGCTGTTGCGCATGGCGATGAAGCCCTCGACGAAGGCGATCTCGACGTCTCCGCGCCCCTCGCTGCTCGATCGCCAGTGCGCCGTGCTGAGGTCGAGCTCCGGCTTGTCCCAGCCCGCGAGCGGATGCTGCTGAGTGGTGCTGTCGGCCACGTCCGTGCTCCTCCCGAATGCGTCGGTCCGGCCGTCAGCCTAGCTTTCGCTCCGGTCGCCGGACAGGCCGCGGCGGCAGGTCCTCGGTCCGTCCGGCGTCGGCGGGTGCCGTCAGCCGGTGGGCGGTTGGGCTCCGACGAGCCACATGGAGAAGAACTGCGAGCCGCCTCCGTAGGCGTGCCCAAGTGCCCTGCGGACGCCGTCCACTTGGTGCTCCCCCGCCTGGCCGCGCACCTGAAGTGCCGCCTCGGCGAAACGGATCATGCCGGAGGCGCCGATGGGATTGGTGGACAGGACGCCGCCCGACATGTTGACCGGCAGGTCGCCGTCCAGTTCCGTGACCCCGGACTCGGTGAGCTTCCAGCCCTCGCCCTCCTCGGCGAAGCCCAGGTTCTCCAGCCACATCGGCTCGTACCAGGAGAACGGCACGTACATCTCGACGGCGTCGATCTCCCGGCGCGGATCCGCGATGCCCGCCTGCCGGTAGACGTCGGCCGCGCAGTCCTTGCCGGCCTGCGGCGAGACGAAGTCCTTGCCCGCGAAGAGCGTCGGCTCGCTGCGCATCGCGCCGCCGTGCATCCAGGCGGGCGGCCGGGGCGAACGGGCCGCGCCCGCGCGGTCGGTGAGGACCATCGCGCAGGCGCCGTCGGACGACGGGCAGGTCTCCGAGTAGCGGATCGGGTCCCAGAGCATGGGTGAGGCCTGGACCTTCTCCAGGGTGATGTCCTGTTCGTGGAGGTGCGCGTACGGGTTCTTCAGGGCGTTGCGCCGGTCCTTGTACGCGACGAGGGAGCCGACCGTGTCAGGGGCGCCCGTGCGCCGCATGTAGGCCCGTACGTGCGGCGCGAAGAAGCCGCCCGCGCCCGCGAGCAGCGGCTGCTGGAAGGGCACGGGCAGCGAGAGGCCCCACATCGCGTTGGATTCCGACTGCTTTTCGAAGGCGAGGGTGAGGACCGTACCGTGGACGCGCCCGGCGACGAGGTTCGCCGCGACGAGCGCCGTGGAACCGCCGACGGAGCCCGCCGTGTGCACGCGAAGCATGGGTTTGCCGACGGCACCGAGCGCGTCGGCGAGGTACAGCTCCGGCATCATGACGCCTTCGAAGAAGTCGGGCGCCTTCCCGATGACGACGGCGTCGATGTCGGCCCAGGTCAACTCGGCGTCCCGCAGGGCGCTTTGGGCGGCTTCGCGGACCAGGCCCGCGATCGACACGTCACGGCGTGCGGCCACGTGCTTGGTCTGGCCGATCCCGACGACCGCCACGGGTTCCTTAGACACGGGTCTCTCCTTCCAGGAGGGCGACCAGGTTCTGCTGGAGGCAGGGGCCGGACGTGGCGTGGGCGACGGCCCGGTCCGAGGCACCGCGGTGGATGCGTGCGGCGGCTTCACCGATCCGGATGAGCCCGGCGGCCATCATGGGGTTGGCGGCGAGCGCGCCGCCGGACGGATTGACGGCGACGTCGTCCGTCAGGCGCAGAGCCTTGCGCAGGACGATTTCCTGCGAGGTGAACGGCGCGTGCAACTCGGCGGTGTCGACGGTCCGTTCAAAGACCCCGGCGCGTTCGGCGGCCAAGCGGGTGGACGGCGAATCGGTGAGGTCGCGCACGCCGAGGCCGTGCGCCTCGATGCGGTGGTCGATGCCGCGGATCCACGCCGGTCGCTCGCAGAGCTCCCGGGCTCGCTCCCCCGCGGCGAGGATGACGGCGGCGGCGCCGTCCCCGACCGGCGGGCAGTCGCCGGTGCGCAGGGGGCGTACGGCGTACTCGCCCTGCGCGACCGAACCGCGCAGCTGCGCGTGCGGGTTGGTGACGGCGGCCGTGCGGCTCCGGCTCGCGACCCCGGCGAGTGCGGGTTCGTCGGTCTCGCCCGCGTCGATCAACGCCTGTGCCTGCAGTGCGGCGAGGGCCACGGAGTCGGGCCAGAGCGGGGCGACGTAGTACGGGTCGAGCTGTCGGGTGAGCACGTCACGCACGGAGCCGGGCGAGGACTTGCCGTAGGAGTAGACGAGCGCGGTGTCGGCCTCGCCGGTCTGCAGTTTCACCCAGGCCTCGTACAGGGCCCAGGCGCCGTCCATCTCGACGTGCGACTCGGAGATCGGCGGCCAGGCGCCCACCCCGTCGAGCGCCATCGTGAAGGAGAAGGCGCGTCCTGCGAGGTAGTCCGATGAGCCGGAGCAGGTGAAGCCGATGTCGCTGGTCTTCAGGCCGGTGGCGGCGAGGACCTCGTGCAGCACCGGCATGAGCATCTCGACCTCGGAGAGCTCGTCGGTGGTGCGCAGGTGGTCGCTCTGCCCGAAGGCGACGACGGCGACGGGCCGCCGCTCGTGGGGCGCCATCTAGACCAGCTCCTTGTACGTGTCGTAGTCGGCGTCGGGTTCACCCGTGGGCCGGTAGTGGTCGGGGAAGCGGCCGCCCTCGGTCCAGACCGGTTCGACGCGCAGTCCCATGCGGACCTGGTCGTAGGGGATGCCCGCGATGCGGGCGTGCAGGGCGAGGTCGGCGCCGTCGAGGGCGATGTGCGCGTAGACGTACGGGACTTCGATGTCGAGGTTCCTCGCCTTGATGTTGACGATGCAGTACGTCGTGACGGTGCCGCGCGGCCCGACCTCCACGCGCTCCACCGTGGCGACCCCGCACGTGGGGCAGGCGCCGCGCGGCGGAACGTACACCTTGCGGCAGGACGGGCACCGCTCGCCGACGGTCCGCCTGTCGGAGAGGGCGGTGATGTAAGCCGACTGGGCGCGGCCCGGCGAGTAGGTGTAGTCGAGCCGTGCGGCTGCGACGATGCCGGTGACGGGTTCGTCGAACACGCCGGTGTGCGGCTCGGGCCGGGACTCCGCAGCGTCACCCTCGTACGCCTCGTACGTCTCGTACGTCTCGTACGTCTCGTACGTCTCGTACGTCTCGTACGTCTCGAAGCAGGCGATGTCCGTGATGGCGCCGACGCGTTCGCCGGCCCAGCGGACGCGGACCCGCATGCCGGTGCGCACGGCGTCGGGGCCGGGCACGTCCAGTGCGTGGAGCAGGGCGGTGTCGGCGCCGTCGAGCTTGACGAGGACCCAGGCGAACGGGGTGTCCAAGGGCTGGCCGCGGCGCGGTTCGTGGTTCCAGGCCCAGGTGGTGACGGTGCCGGTGGTGGCGACCTCGACGAGGTCGCGGATTTCCTCGGCGGTCACGGGGTCGTACTCGACGGGCGGGACGAGGACGCGGCCGTCGCCCGTCCGCACGCCGAGCACGGTGCGTTCGCGCAGTCCGGTGAGGAAGGCGCTCTGCACGGGCCCGAGTGAGCGGGTGAAGGGGAACTCGACGACAAGAGGGGCACGGAGCACTTCTGGGGAGGGGACGGATGTCATGAGGGGACTCCGTTTCCGGGTGAGGGGGCGCCCCGTCGGGGGCGCGGGGAACTGCGCGACCAGCCACATCGGGCCCGCAGTGAAGAGACGGGCTACGACCTACGCGCGCCGGAAGACGGGCGCCCGCTTCTCCGCGAAGGCTTTGGAGCCTTCCTTCGCGTCGGCCGTGTCGAAGACGGGCCACCCCCGTTTCAGCTCGGCGGCGAGGCCGTCCGCCTCGGTCATCTCGGCGGTTTCGTACACGGACGCCTTCACCGCCTCCACGGCGAGCGGCCCGCACGCGTTGATCTGCTCGGCGATGACGAGGGCCTTCTCCAAGGCCGTGCCGTCAGGCACCACGTGCCCGACGAGGCCGATCGCCGCGGCCTCCGCCGCCGAGTAGGGCCGCCCGGTGAGCAGCATCTCCAGGGCGTGCGTACGAGGGATCTGCCGCGGCAGCCGTACGGTGGAACCGCCGATGGGGAAGAGCCCCCGTTTCACCTCGAACAGGCCGAACGTCGCCGACTCCCCCGCCACGCGGACGTCCGTGCCCTGCAGGATCTCCGTGCCGCCCGCCACGCAGTACCCCTCGACCGCGGCGATGACGGGTTTGCGGGGGCGGTGGTGGCGGAGCATCGCCTTCCAGTGGAGATCGGGGTCGGCCTTGAGCCGGTCGCGGTGCTGCTCGCCCTCCATGCCCTTTCCGGCGAGGGCCTTGAGGTCCATGCCCGCGCAGAAGGAGCCGCCGGCGCCGGTGAGCACGATGGAGCGGATCCCGTCGTCCTCGTCGGCCTCGACCCATCCGTCGTACAGGCCGACGAGCATCGCGAGCGACAGTGCGTTCTTCGCTTCGGGCCTGTTCAGCGTGAGTATCAGTGTGGCGCCCTCGCGCCGCACGGAGAGGTGTTCCGTCCCACGTTCCGTCCCACCCATTGCCGTGCTCCCTCCGTCGACGGCCGCCCGCGCGGCCGGCCTGTCGGCTGCAGACCTGGAACAGGTTGCAGTAGCCGGGGAGCCAGTTCAATAGTTTTCTGACACCCAGTCAGTTTTCTTCCGCAGGGGCCCTTCCCACTTGTTGGCCCCTCTGCTCTGATGACCGCCAAGCCAGACATCACTGTGGACGCCGGGGTCAGGAGGAGTGCGGTGGAGTACAACCTTGCCGACCTGTTCGAGTCGGTCGTCGACGTGGTCCCCGACCGCGAGGCGCTCGTCTACATCGACCACCCCGGCACGGGCGCGGAACGCCGCCTCACCTACGCCGAGCTCGACGCGGCCGCCAACCGCGTCGCCCACCACCTCGTCGACAGCGGTCTGCGCCCCGGCGAACACCTGGGCCTGCACCTGTACAACGGCGTCGAGTACCTGCAGACGGTCCTCGGCTGCCTGAAGGCACGTCTCGTACCGGTCAACGTGAACTACCGGTACGTGGAGGAGGAGTTGGTCTACCTCTACCGCGACGCGGACCTCGCGGCGCTCGTCTTCGACGCCGAGTTCACCGAACGGGTCGCGGCGGCGCTGCCGCGCACGGAGAAGCTGCGGCACCTGGTGCGGGTCGGCGAGCCGCCCGCCGACGCTCCCGCGCTCGACGTGGTGGCGTTCGCCGACGCGGAGGCCGCGGGGGCGCCGGAGCGCGGGTTCGGGCCCCGCTCGGCCGACGACCTGTTCATCATCTACACGGGCGGCACGACGGGCATGCCCAAGGGCGTCATGTGGCGCCAGGAGGACCTGTTCTTCGCCGGGCTCTTCGGCGGGGAGCCGGCGGGCGAGCCGGTGAAGCGGCCCGAGGAACTCGCCGAGCGGGTCGCGGCGGGCGGGCCCGGCATCACCTTCTTCCCCGCGCCCCCGCTGATGCACGGCACGTCGACCCTGACGTCGTTCATCGCCTTCAACTACGGGCAGCGGGTCGCCCTGCACCGCAAGTACGTACCCGAGGAATTGCTGCGCACCATCGAGAAGGAGCGGGTGTCCAGCGTCTCGCTGGTCGGCGACGCGATGCTCAGGCCGCTCATCGACGCGCTGCGCGGCCCGCTGGCCGGCACCGACCTGTCCTCGCTGTTCAGCGTCTCCTCGTCCGGGGCGATCATGTCGGAGACCGTTCGCGCCCAGTTCCAGGAGCTCGCGCCGAACGTGCTGCTCCTGAACAACTTCGGCTCCTCCGAGTCGGGCTCCAACGGCAAGGCGACCGACGACTCCGGCCCGGAGAAGGGCTTCCGGCTGGAGGTCAACGAGCGCACGCAGGTGGTGGATCCGGTCACCCACGAGCCGGTGCCGGTGGGCGTGCCGGGCCGACTCGCCCAGCGCGGCCACGTGCCGCTCGGCTACTACAACGACGACAGGAAGACAGCGGAGACGTTCTTCCAGAGGGACGGCGAGCGCTGGGTGCTGCTCGGTGACATGGCCACGGTCGACGAGGACGGCATCGTCACCGTGCTCGGCCGCGGCTCGCAGTGCATCAACACGGGCGGCGAGAAGGTGTACCCGGAGGAGGTCGAGCAGGCCCTCAAGTCGCATCCGGACGTGTACGACGCGCTGGTCGCGGGGGTATCCGACGAGCGGTGGGGCAGCCACGTGGCCGCCGTCGTCCAGCTCAGGGACGGCGCGGCCGGGCTGGACCTGGAGGCGGTGCAGAACCACTGCCGCGCCCTGCTCGCCGGCTACAAGATCCCGCGGTCCGTGGTCTTCACGGGCCACATCCAGCGCTCCCCCAGCGGCAAGGCGGACTACCGCTGGGCCAAGGCGGTGGCCGCCGAGGGGACACATCGGAAAGACGGCCCCGGTTCGTCGACATCCCTGTCAGCAGGGGTCGATGAACCACACTAGGCTCCCGTCACCGAAGTCTCCCTTGGACGGCGCTGCGGGTGTGGTGTAGATGAGCTGACCGGCCTTGTCGTAGAACTTCGCCTTGGTACCTCGGGACTGGTTGTTGAACCAGCTGCTGCCGTTGAGCCCCTCGGGGGCCTCGTGCAGGTGGCAGTCCGTGAACCTGACCACTTGGCCCTTCACGAAGATGCAGAAAGAGCCCGACGGACAGGCTGCTGGGCCCGCTTCAGCGCTGTTCCTGATGGTCGGCTGCGCCGGGGCCGAAGCGGACGTGGCCAGGACTCCGCCGACAGCCAGCGCGGTGGCTGACAGTGCTGTGACAGAGCCGCGGCGGAACTTCGTGCTTCGCATGGTGACACTCCTGGTGTGGTGTCAGCGGGTGGGTGGCGGATGCCCGTGCCGGTCGATCCTGCTGCGCGTGGCCCCGGCACGCGGCCTGTGCCCGGCGCCCCTGAGGGGTTCCGCGGGCACAGGCCGCGCAGCGTCCGTGCGACGCGCCGGCCGCTGTTCAGGCCGAACCGGTGGGGCCCCGGTCAGCAGGCATCGACGTACCAGACAGGGCCCCAGTCACCGTGGGAGTCGGACGACGGAGCTCCGGGTGTGGTGTAGATGAGCTGCTTGCTCTTGTTGTACATCTTCGCCTTGGTGCCGGCGGACTGGTGGTTGTACCAGGAGCCGCCGCTGTTGAGCCCGTCAGGGATCTCCTGCATGTAGCAGTCCTTGAACTTGAACGCCAGCCGCTTGAAGTTCGCGTCCTTGTACCCGCAGAAGTAGTACTTCGGGCAGTCGGAGGGAGCCGCGGCGGCGCTGCTCCCCGTGGAGGGCTGCGCCGGGGCGGAAGCGGAGGTGGCCAGGACTCCGCTGACAGCCAGCGCGGTGGCTGACAGCGCCATGATCGCGCCGCGGCCGAACGTGGTGCTTCGCATGATGGAACTCCTTGGTGTCGTGTCGACGGGACCGGAGCGCCCGGGGCGGTCCGGCACCGATTTCACCCCGCCATGGCGTTGTTCATCAGCCCAGTTCAGTGCGGGTAAACAATCGAGTTCCAGCGGAGACCAGCCGATCGCCGGGGGTTCGTGCCCTGCCGCACCACGTCAGCAGAGCGACCGGTAGGGAACATCCGGGACGTACGTCTTCCACGCCTCGGGTGACAACAGATCACCGTCACGTCCGCACTGGTCGTCCGCGATCTCATCGGGCGCTACGGCATAGCGCTGCACCGGGGCGTCCGCGCCGGATACGTGGAGGGTGTCGCCTCGCCGGTTGAAGGAGAGGGCACGCACCGCGCCGCCGGGTGTCCGCAGCTCCGTCCCCAACTGCGTATGGGAGGGAACGTCCCACAACCGGACCGTGCCCGACCCGTCTCCGACCGCGAGCGTGCGCTCGTCCGGCGAGAACGCCAGGGCGCGCACGGGAAGGGGCTCGTTGCGGCGCTCGGTGACCAGAGGCCCTGTCAGGACTCCTTGGCGTCTTGTGACGTCACCGCTCCAGAAGGTTACGCGGCCGGAAGCGTCGCCCACGGCCAGGTACTTTCCGCTCGGGCTGAAGGTCAGGGCCCACGGCGCCTCATCACTGAGTGTTCGGTCGGTGAACCGCCAGTTGTGCATCGTCGCGCGCATGTTCCGCGTGGTGGCGAGCACCTCGCCGTCCGGTCGCAGGGCGAGGCCGCCGCCTCCGGCGACGGTGACCGCCGAACCCCGGTACTCCAGCTTGCTCGTGCGCCGGTCCTTCTCCGTGTTCCACCGCTCGACGCGCCGGCCGTCGGACCGCAGGACCCAGAGCTGATCCGCGTCCGCGCCGAAGGCAACGGCGCTCTCGCTGTCGACGGCGGGAATTCCCCCGAAGCCCATCGAACGCTTCTCGTAGTTGTTCTCGGTGTCCCAGAGGGTGAATGAGGCGGGGTCCCGGTCGTCGCCCGCGGCTGCCGCGTATCCAAAAGTGCCGCTGTCCGCACTGAACGCCATCAGGCCGGGGGCGGGGAGAGGCGGAAGTTTCCGCTCGGGAGGAGCAGCGGGCACGAGTCCCGTGACCGATCTCAGCACGGTTCCGGTGTCCGGGTCCCGAAAGCTCAGCGTGTCCTTCCCCGACTTCCGGCGGACCGTACTGAGAAGCCGGCCGTTCGGACTGAACAGGGCCGCGCCGATCGGGCGCGCGGTCCACGCGGAATCGGTCAGATCCGACAGGTCGATCGAGTGGACCTCCCGCCACGAACCACCGCTCTGGAACCGCAGGGTCCTGCCGCCGGCAATCCACCGCGGCGCGCGAGCCCTGCGCTGTCCGGCCAGGGAGTGGCGAAGGGCGGGCACGCCGACGTGAGCGGTGCGCCATATCAGGATCTCGCCCTGCCCGGCCCCGGCGAGGAACCTGCCGTCAGGGCTGAAGGCGATCTCCCGAACATCCGGTCCGTTGATGGTCCATGCCCTCTTGCCGGACGGAAGCCGCCAGGCGTGGACCCCGTCTCCGTCCACCAGTGTCAAGGTTTTCGCGTCGGGAGAGAACTTCAGGCCGGAGCCTGCGGCTCCGCACCTTCCGTCCGCGTCGACGGTGACCGTTCTTCTGCGTCGGGCGATGTCCCAGACCTGTATCGGTCCGCCCTTTTCGCACAGGGCGACCCGCCGATCGTCCGAGCTGACGGCCTGTGTCGACCGGCCGTCGGTGCTGACCGACAGCAGCGCACGGCGGCGGGCCAGGTCCCACAGCCGGACGGTTTTTCCGGCCCCGTCACCCTGGGGTTGAGCAATGGTGAGGAGGCGGCCGCTCGGGCTGAACTCCGCCACTCCGCCGGCGGACACCGGGATGGTTTCATCATCCAGCTGCCCGGCGTTCAGGTCCCAGAGACGGATCCCGTCCACGACATCGATCGCCAGCTTGTTCCCGTCCGGGCTCAGACCGACCGGAACCGAGTCCGTCATGTTCGTCCATTTACGGTATTCGTTCACTTGCCGGTGCGAGCGCACGTCCCAACGTTGGATGTAGTCATCACTCACAGAGACGAGCCGCCGTCCGTCGCCACTGAGGAAGCGCGCGACACCGGGGTTGGAATCTCCCTCGCGGAAGACGTCGTCCTCCCGGCCCGTGGTGAGGCCGAGGAGAGCGGACCGCGTCTCGGGCAGGTCGGCGAGCCGGTAAGCGGCGACGCTCAACGCCCGGGCCTGTGCGGGGTCGGTGTACCGCAGCCCGTCCGCGACCTCGGCCACCCGGCGGGCCGCGACCTGGAGCCGCTGCCGCTCGCCGGACCGGCTCTGCTGCCACGCGATGGTGCCGGCGACCAGAGCGAGGACGACCAGCAGTGACAGTGCGCCGATCGCGGCACGCCGTACGCGACGTTCACGGGTGCGCGCCGCCGTGCCGGCGCTGAGGTAGTGACGCTCCCGCGAGGTCAGCGCGTCCTGCCCGTGGAGGGGGAAGGCCGCTTCCGCTTCGGCGAGTGCGTTCCCACGCAGCAGCACCCCGTGGTCATGGCCGCGCTCGGCCCAGTCGCGTGCGGCGTCGGTGAGCCTGCGGTGCACGAGCAGCTTCTGACGGTCCTCCTCGATCCAGGCCTGGAGTCGGGGCCAAGCGGTGATGAGCGCCTCGTGGGCCAGTTCGACCGAGTCCTCGGCGACGGTCACCAGCCGCGCCCGGGCCAGACATTCGAGGACATGGCGTACGTCTGTGTCCTCCCCGGCATCCAGCTCCGCGCGCCCGGCGGGCCGCCTGGTGTCGGGCGTGCCCTGGCCGGGCGTGATGAGCCGGAGCAGGAGGTGACGGGCCACGATCCGCTCGTCCGGTGTCAACTCCCCGTATACGGTTTCGGCGGTGCGGGCGACAGCTCCGTCGAGACCGCCCGCGGCCTCGTAACCCTCCAGAGTCAGCGTGCGGCCACGGCGTCGGCGCCAGACTTCGCGCAGCGCGTGCGACATCAGCGGCAGCCCACCGGGTTCGTCGGCGACCTCGTCCACCAGCCTTGCGGTCAGGGCGCGTTCCACGATCACCGTGCGCGCCGCCGCGGGCTTGGTGATCGCCTCCCGCAGTTCCTGCCGGTTCATGGGCACGACCGGCAGTGCGGCCTCCGTCAACACGGTGGCCAGAGCCCGGTGCTCCAGGCACCGTGCGTAGAAATCGGCTCGCAGGCCGATGACGACGCGCAGCCGAGTGCCGTGCTCGGCTCCCAGCAGAGCGTCGAGGAAGGCTGTGCGTTCCTCGGCGTCGTGGCACAGGGTGAAGACTTCCTCGAACTGGTCGACGATCACCCAGGTCTCCCCCGGCGTGCTCGCCGGAAGAAGTCTGTCCCGGTGGGAGCGCATGGGCCGGGCCCCGGGGGTGAAGATGCGGATGGCGGCCGGTCTGGTGGCCGCGTCGGCGAGGTGCTGCAGGTGTGCGATCAACCCGGCCCGCAGCAGTGAGGACTTGCCGCTGCCCGAAGGGCCGAGCACCACGCTGACCCGGTGGGCGCGCGCGGTGGCGGTCAGGTCGTCGAGCAGTTGCCGCCGTCCGAAGAAGGAGCCGCTGTCACCCGCCTCGAACCGGGCGAGCCCCGGATACGGTCCGGTCCCCTCGTCGGCGTCCGGGACTGTCTGCCGGGCCAGTTCGCGGCTCGCGTCCTCCCATCGCTTCTCCCAGTGGTCGAGGTCGCCGGCACAGGCCCGCACGTACGCGAGCGTGACCTCGAGTGACGGCAGCCTCTCGCCCGCCGCCGCCTTGGAGAGGGCGGTCACCGAGTACCCGGCCCGCTGGGCCATCGCCCGGTACGACAGGCCGTCGGCCTCCTGTCGCACCTTCCGTAAGTCATAGGCGAACCGGGCCACCGGACCCGCCGCGGGATCCACCGGCTTCTCCTGACGCCCCATCTGCGTTCTCCCCCGTTCACGCGTCACGCGATCACAGCGTACGAACGCGTTCCGGGCCGTCACAAGGACGCTCTCGGCCCGCGGCCGAACACGTCGAAGGCCCGCACGCGTCCGGTTCGGTCGCGTGCGGGCCTTCGACGTGGCGGAGGGGCGAGCCGCAGGTCAGTCGGTGGTCAGGAGACCGGCGCGGAGCTTGCTCACGACGCGGGAGAGCAGCCGGGACACGTGCATCTGCGAGCAGCCCAGGGTGTCGGCGATCTGCTGCTGGGTCTGCTCCTCCACGAAGCGGAGGTGGATGAGGGTCCGGTCCCTTTCGTCGAGGTCCGCGATGAGCGGGGCCAAGGAGTGGAAGTTCTCGACGAGTTCGAAGGACTCCTCGTCGATGCCGATGAAGTCGGCCAGCATCGTGTCGGACTCGTCGTCCTGGCCGTTGACCGCGGCGTTCAGGGAGACCGCGCTGTAGCCGTTGGACGCCTTCTGGGCCTCGGCGACCTCCGCGGGCTCCAGCTGCATCAGCTCCGCGAGCTCGGCGGTGGACGGCATGCGCCCGAGCCGGGTGCGCAGCTCCTCCGTGGCCTTGGACAGCTCGATGCGTGCTTCCTGGAGCCGGCGCGGCACGTGCACGGCCCACGAGGTGTCGCGGAAGAACCGCTTGATCTCGCCTGTGATGTACGGAACGGCGAAGGAAGTGAACTCGACCTCACGGGTGAGCTCGAACCTGTCGATCGCCTTGATCAGACCGATGGTGCCGACCTGAATGATGTCTTCCATCTCCTGCTGGCCGCGGTGCTTGAAGCGCGATGCCGCGTACTGCACCAGCGAGAGGTTCATCTCGATCAGCGCATTGCGCACGTACTGGTACTCGTGCGTGCCCTCCTCGAGCTGCGTGAGGCGGTCGAAGAACCGCTTGCCGACCTCACGCGCGTCCCTGGGCGCGATGGAGGAGGGGTCCGTGTACGCGCGCTCGACGAGGTCCTCCCCGGCACGGGTGGCCGTGTCCTGCGTCTGCCCCTGCGTCACGGTAATCATGGCGTTCCGCTCCTTGTTCAGCTCGGCTGTTTACCCCCGCAGCGCCACGGTTACCCCGTCGATCGCGTCTCACGCGTACAGTTTTTCGAAAAATTCGGGCCGGGCTCCAAAGACAGGTCCAGAGCGGCCACGATGGTCTTGCCTCCGTCCCTCGCTTCGACGGTGACGCTCGAGCTCAGGCGCTGGACCATCAGCCAGCCGAAGCCGCCCGGCCGAGCCGGGTCCGGGGGCACGTAGACCGGCACCGCCTCACTGCGGTCGCTCACGCAGATCAACAGGGCACCGCCTTGGACGCTGACAGCGAGTCCGCTCAGGCCTCCGCCGTGCCGCATCGCGTTCGCCGCCAACTCGCTGACCACCAGCAGCGCGTCCTCGTGCACGCGACGCGCCTGCGCACGTGGCAGCCCTCGGCTCACCGACAGCAGTGCCGCGTCCACCTCGGCGCGGGCCTGAGCGCAGGTCGTCCGCACTGTGTCGGGCATCTCGGGAGCGCTCATGAAGCCTTGATCCTTTCCCTGCACACGTGCAAACGCGACCGCATTGCACCGTTCCTTGTGTTCGCATGCCCGACCCCGCTGCCCGCACACCCCCCGCACCCCACAAGGAGGAAACACGTTCACAACAGTGAAACGGCGCCCTGCCGGTCCTCTCCCCCGCGGCCTGTCGTACCCGGTGAAAGGGCCGCTCCATTCTCACCCGGCCACGGCATATGACAAGGTCGGGGCATGTCCCTCAACAGCATCGAACTCGCCAGACAGGACCGGGTGGCGGTCGTCACGTTGCGCCACGACATCGACCTCGACAACGGGAGCGAGGTCACCGCCGCCTTCCAGCGCGCCCGGACCGAGAGCGGCACCGAGGCCACCCTGCTCGACCTCGCCGAGCTGACCTTCGCCGACAGCGCCCTGCTCAACCTGATCCTGCTGGCGCGCGCCGAGCACGAACAGGCGCAGCGCCCCTTCGTTCTCTGCGGGCCCTTGCACAGTGCCATCCAGCGGCTGTTCGAGATCACGGGTGTCATCGACATCCTGATCGTGGCCGACACGCACGAGGACGGTCTGCGGCAGCTGACCAAGCTCCTCAACGGCTGACGACTGAAGGAATGTGTGTCGTCGATGTTTGACGCGGCGCCGAGCGGCCATGCGGATCTTCAGTACATGATGTCGATGGCAAGGAGCGTGAGCGCACCATGACCGCCAACGAGAAGGCCAAGGCGAAGACCGAGCAGGCCAAGGGTGCCGCGAAGGAAGCGGCCGGTCGCGCTGTCGGGAACGAGCGCCTCACCGCGGAGGGCCGCGCCGACCAGATGAAGGGTGACGCGCGCCAGGCCAAGGAGAAGACCAAGGACATCGGCAAGCACTGACCGCAGCACCGTTCGACGCCGTCGGGGCGGCCCCATCGAAGGGGCCGCCCCTTCCGGGTGTCTGAGATCATGGAAGTCATGGACATCATCCGCAGGAACAACGTCACCGTCACGGGCAACCCGCAAGGGCCGACGGTGATCCTGGCCCACGGTTTCGGCTGTGACCAGAACATGTGGCGCCTGACCGTGCCCGCCCTGGAGCCGCACTACCGCGTGGTCCTGTTCGACTATGTGGGCGCGGGCCGGTCGGACCTCTCCGCGTTCTCCGCGGAGCGGTACGGATCGCTGGACGGTTACGCCCAGGACGTGGTGGAGGTGTGCGAGCGGCTCGACCTGCGCGACGCCGTGTTCGTCGGCCACTCGGTGAGCTCCATGATCGGTGTCCTGGCAGCCCGGCAGGCCCCCGAGCGCATCAAGGCCCTCGTCATGGTCGCCCCGTCGCCCCGGTACATCGACGACGAGGGCTACCGCGGCGGCTTCAGCGAAGAGGACATCGACGAGCTCCTGGAGTCCCTCGAGGCGAACTACCTGGGCTGGTCCGCGGCGATGGCTCCGCTCATCATGGGCAACCCGGAGCGACCCGAGCTCGGCGAGGAGCTCAAGAACAGCTTCTGCGCCACCGACCCCGAGATGGCGCTGGTCTTCGCCCGGACCACGTTCCTCTCGGACGCCCGGGAGGAGCTGACGAGCGTACGCATCCCGACGCTGGTCCTCGAGTGCTCGCAGGACGCGATCGCGCCCCGCGAGGTCGGTGCCTACGTACACCGAAGGGTGCCCTCGTCGCAGCTGGTCACCCTCGACGCGACCGGGCACTGCCCGCACCTGTCCGCGCCCGAGGCGACCAACGCGGCGATCATCGCGTTCCTGGCAGGCCTCGGGTGATGTGCCGCACCGGAACCGGTCCCGAGGAGGCCGACGGCGAAACCTCCTCGGACTCGGTGTTCGCCGCCCTTCTGGAGGACAGCGCCGAGGAACTGTACGAGAACGCGCCGTGCGGTTACCTGTCCACGCTGATGGACGGCACCGTGGTGAAGATCAACAGCACGTTGCTGGACTGGCTGGGGCTCGACCGGGATGCGGTGGTGGGCCGGCTGCGGTTCACGGACCTGCTGCCCGTGGGCGGCAGGCTGTACCACGAGACGCACTTCGCGCCGCTGCTGCGCATGCAGGGCGAAATCAGCGGGGTGGCTCTCGAGGTCAAGCAGGCGGACGGCGGCCGCAGGCCGGTGCTCGTCTCCGCCGTCGTCAAGTACGGCAGCACCGGCACACCGCTGCTGACCCGCATCACCGTCTTCGACGCCACCGACCGCCGTGCCTACGAGACGGAGCTGCTGCGCAGCCGCAAGGCCGCCGAGGAGTCCGCACGGCAGGCCCGCGCCGACCGGGCCCGGCTGCAGCAGGCGCTCGCCGTCCTCCAGCAGTCGCTGCTGCCCGCGTCCTTGCCTCCCATTCCCGGCGTCGAGACGGCCACGTACTACCACACCGCCTCCCCGGACCAGCTCGGCGGCGACTTCTACGACGTCTTCCCCCTGGACGGCAAACGCTTCGGCTTCTTCCTCGGCGACGTGTGCGGCAAGGGTCCGCAGGCGGCCGCGGTCACCTCGCTGACCCGTTACACGCTGCGCGCCGCGGCCCTGCACGACCCCGATCCCGCGGCCGCGCTGACCACGCTCAATCAGGTCCTGCACGACCGGTACTCGGGCGACGACCCGCGCTTCTGCACCGTCATCTTCGGCGTCCTGGACCCTGATCCGGTCTCCGGGTACGTGTCCGTGGAGCTGGCGTCCGGGGGCCACCCGCCGGCCCTGGTCCTGCGGAGCGGCGGTACGGCGGACTACCTCCCCACACCGGGCGGCCTCCTCGTCGGCGCGCTGCCCAGCCCGCACTTCACGGCCGCGAGGACCACCCTGGCACCCGGTGACACGCTGCTGCTCTACACCGACGGCGTCACCGAGGCCCGCACGGGCGCCGACCGCTCGGACCTCTTCGGGGACGAGGCGCTGCGCGCCTTCACCGCCGAGCACGCCGGCGCTTCCGCCGGTGGTATCGTCGCCGCGCTCACCGAGCTGCTGACGGGCCTCGGCGCGGGCCTGGACGACGACACCGCCCTGCTCGCCCTCGGAGCATCCGCCCCGAGGGCCACGACGGAAAACCCGACGCCGGACCATTCGATGACGGACGACCCGACGACGAAGACCACGCCATGAGCCCACTGAAGATCATCACCGGCGACTCCGCGACGGGTCCTGTCCTGGAGATCATCGGCGACCTCGACCACCACACCGCCCCCGAACTGCGGGACGTGCTCCCCACGGTCGACCTGCGGCCCGGCGGCCGCCTCGTCCTCGACCTCACGGCGATGCACTTCTGCGACTCGAGCGGCATCACCGCCCTGCTGGCCGCCCGCAACCACGCACAGGCGGCCGGCGCGGACATCGCCCTCGCCGCCGTCCCGGCCAACACCCGGCGGATCCTGCGCATCGTCGGGCTCGACCAGGTATTCGCGCTGCACGAGGACGTCGCGACCGCCACGCGCCCCTGACGCTCCGCCCGGTCCGCCTCACGCCACCCAGCGCGGCCGTCCCGCACCGGACGCCGCCCCGAGACCGTCCGCCGAGGTGACCGCCAGGCGGCGCACCGCCTCGCGCAACGTGTCGGGCGTGGCGGTGTACGGGATGCGGAGCCGCTGTTCGAAGATGCCGGGGTCGGTGGCGAAGCAGGAGCCGCTCTCGATGCGTACGCCCTTGCCGCGGGCCCGCTCGGCCAGCGCCGACGCGACGGGTTCGCCCAGGTCCACCCAGAGCGAGAGGCCGCCGGGCGGGAGGCTCCAGTTCCACGCCGGAAGGTGCTCGTCCAGAGCGGCGGCGAGCGCGGCCCGCTGCTCGCGCAGCCGTTCCAGGCGGTCCTGCAGCAGCTCGTCGGTCCTGCGGAGCAGGTCGAGGGCCACCAGCTGGTCGAGGACCGAGCCGCCCATGTCGGTGGCGACGCGCTGTCCCGCGAGTTCGGTGACGAGCCGCGCGGGGGCGCGCAGCCAGCCGATGCGCAGCCCTGCCCAGTGCGTCTTGCTCATGGAGCCGACGGTGATGAGTTTCGCCGCGCCGCCGGGCGCCGCGTGGGAGGCGAGTGGCGGCGGTGCGGGCACGTCCAGGGCGAGTTCGGCGAGGGTCTCGTCGACGACGAGCCAGCTGCCGGACCGCTGTGCGGCACGCAGTACCCGGATCCGCTCGTCCTCGGGCATGAGGCAGCCGGTGGGATTGTGGAAGTCCGGGATCAGGTAGGCGAGGTGCGGAACGGTTTCGCGGAACGCCGCCGCGACGACGCCGACGTCCCAGCCCGCCTCCGTCACGGGCACGGACAGCGGGCGCAGGCGGGCGCGCCGCATGGCCTCCAGCGCGTTCGGATAGGACGGGTTCTCGGTCAGGACGCGGTCGCCCGGCCCGCACAGGAGCCCCAGCACGAGGGTCAGCGCGTGCTGGGCGCCGGAGGTCACCAGGATCTGCTCCGGCACGGTGGCGAGGCCTCGCACGGTGAAGCGCCCGGCGATGGCGGCACGGAGCTCCGGCAGGCCGTACGGGTGGTAGCCGGGGGTGTGCGCGTGCTCCGCGAGGCGCGGAGCGATCCGGACGAGGGTGTCGGTGAGTTCCTGCCCGGGCAGGCCCGGCGCGGCTCTGGCCAGGTCGATCACGGAATCCTCTGCCGCGGCGCCTTCGGCCGTCGTGTTCTCGGTCGCGAGGAGGCGCCGCACGCCGTTGGGCGTGCTGCCTTCGGGCAGCGCCGTCCAGGTGCCCGCGCCCTGGCGGCTGTACGCGTAGCCGTTCTCGCGCAGCAGGTCGTACACGGCGGTGACGGTCGTCCGGCTGGTGCCGAGGACGACGGCCAGGTCGCGTTCGGCGGGGAGCCTGACGTGCAGGGCGATGCGTCCGTCCAGGATCAGTGCGCTGACGGCGTGGGCGAGGTGGCGGTAGGCGGGACGCGTGCCGGACGGATCGGGCAGCATCGCGGCGAGCCGGCGGCCGCCCAGCGTTCGATCGGCGTCAACCACACCATTCTCCTGGGATTGGCCGTGTTTTCCGGGCCAATCACTCTACAGAGTTACCGCAATGGCCATCTCATACGTTTCCCTCCGCGAACGCCCCTCCCGACGGCTGCCCCAGCTGCTCCTCGGTCTCGCCCTCTACGGGTTCAGCCTGTCGCTCCTCGTGCGGGCCGCGTTGGGCGTGAATCCGTGGAGCGTCCTGTACGAGGGTCTGGAGCGCCGCACGCCCCTCAGCTTCGGCACGATCAGCGCCGTGCTCGGGGTGCTCGTCCTACTCCTGTGGATACCGCTGAAGCAGCGGCCGACGTTCGGGACCGTCGCCAACATCGTGGTCCTTGCCGTCTCTTCGGACCTCGGTCTGCTCGTCGTTCCCGAGGCCCTCGGCCTGCCCGCCCGGCTGGGTCTGCTGGTCGCCGGGGTGGTCCTCAACGGCCTTGCCGTGGCCGTGTACGTGGGAGCGCGCTTCGGCCCCGGGCCGCGCGACGGCCTGATGACGGGCGCGGCCGCGCTGACAGGTCTTTCGCTGCGACGCGTCCGCACCCTCATCGAGCTCGCCGTGCTCGCCGTGGGGTGGCTGCTCGGCGGGACCGTGGGCGTGGGCACGGTGCTCTACGCCGTTGCGGTCGGCTCCGTCACCCAGTTCTTCCTGCCGCGGTTCGCCTGCCGCGGCCCGCGCGACGAGCCGCGGGTGTCAGCCCGCGCAGACTGACGGCAACGCCCGTCCCAGGGCGGCGGAGTGCAGGGCGTCGAGCCGCTGTTCGTGCCGTACGTGCGCGGCCGCGGCGGTCAGCACTCCCCCGCAGTACGGCGCCGAGCGCGCGACCGAGGTGGCGGCGACGGACCGCACCAGCTCTCCGTTGACGCGGTTGATCTGCTCGCGGACCTCGGTGAGGTCGGGCCGTTCCGTCGGCGCCCGCGACGGATCGGCGTCCCAGCGCCGGAACAGCCCGCGCTGGACGGCCTTGTTGGCCTCGATCTGGTCCCGGAAGATCCGGATGGTCGCCTCCGGATCGGCGCCGGCCTCCTCCGCCTGCGCGGCCACCGCGTCCAGGACCTGTTGTTCGCGGGCCGGGTCGTCGATGGGGCTGTCCGTGCCGTACTTGGCGGCGGCGACGAGGTCGGCGGTGGCGAGGCGCTGCGCGGACAGGTCGGCGAGGGGGTGCAGTTGGGCGTACGGGCCGACGGAAGCACCGGGCGCCGACGCCGCGACGGCAGGCTGCGCGGGCACCGCGACGGCGGTGCCGCCGCCCGCGAGCACAGCGGCGGTCAGCGCACCGGTGGCCAGCGCGCGGCGGACGGATGTGGCGTGGCGCACGACGTCTCCCCTGAGGATCGTTGACGGACGGACATCGGGTGAGGTCCGTCCTCATGGTCCGGCCGGCTCGCGTCAGTCCTGCGCGAGGAATCCCGCGACGCGCCGTACGAACCACTCCGGGTCGTCCAGCCACGGGAAGTGTCCGGCGCGGGGCTGCACTTGGCGTACGCCGTGCGGGAAGAAGCCGGCGAGTTCCTGCGCGTGTGCGGGGTTCGGGCCTCCGTCCCACTCCCCCGCGAGCACGAGGACCGGTGCGGCCAGTTCGGTCAGGGCGGTGCGGGTGGCGGCCGGGTCGAAGGCTCCGTCGCCGTAGAAGGCGGCCGCCGCCTCCGCGTTCTTCTCCGACGCGCTCGCCGCGCGGTGCGCCTGCGCCGCCGCGTCCCAGCGGCCGTAGGCGAGGGGTGCGAGGTCGTCCGCGACTTCGGCGAAGCCGCGTCCGGCGGCGAGCGCGTCCAGCGCGGCCTCGGCGGCCGGGTACCAGGGTTCGCCCGCGCGCAGCGCCGCCGCCTCGCGGTGGTCCCGGTCGGTGACGGTGAGGCCCAGGGAGTGCGTGGCCGGGGCGACCAGGACGAGGGTGCGGACCCGCTTCGGACGGCGGGCCGCGTACTGGGTGGCGATGTTGCCGGACGCGGAGTGCCCGAGCAGGTCGATCCGGTCGAGCCCCAGGTGCTCGCGGAGCGCCTCGACGTCGTCGACGAGCCGGTCGCAGCGGTACGTCGCCGGATCGTCCGGCACCGCGGAGTCGCCCGTGCCGCGCAGGTCGAGCAGGATCAGGCGGCGGTGGGCGGTGAGTCCGCCGAGGTCGCCGAGGTAGGCGGAGGCACGCATGGGGCCGCCCGGCACGCACAGCAGGGGTTCGCCCTCCCCCTTCTCGTGGTAGGCGAGCTCCGTCCCGTCGTACGCGCTGAATGTCGGCATGGGGGTGATCATCACATCCCGTGTGCCGCACGGGCAACGCGGTCGCGCCGCGGCCCATGACGGTGGCCCATGCCGCCGCCCGCACCCTCGCGCCGCAGCTCAAGCCGCTGTGCGAGATCCCTTGACGCCCACCGCCCGGCCTGGATTACTGAGCTCCACAGAAGATCGACGACCGAATGATCGGTCGCCCGTTCAGGACGGGAGCATTCCCTATGACGCGTATGCCGCTACTGCTGGACGCGGCCGAACGGCTCGGCACGCGCGAGCTCGCAGCCCTGCAGCTGGAGCGCCTCCAGGACACCTTGTTGCATGCGTACGAGAACGTCCCGTTCTACCGGGCGGCGTTCGACAAGGCGGGTCTGCGCCCGGACGACTGCCGCTCGCTCGCCGACCTCTCGCGGTTCCCGTTCACCACCAAGGACGACCTGCGGGCCAACTACCCGTTCGGGATGTTCGCGGTGGAGCAGTCCGAGGTGCGCCGCCTGCACGCGTCGAGCGGCACGACGGGCCTGCCGACGGTGGTCGGGTACACGGAGCAGGATCTGTCCATGTGGGCGGACGTGGTGGCGCGTTCGATACGTGCCGCGGGCGGCCGTCCCGGGGACAAGGTCCATGTGGCGTACGGGTACGGCCTGTTCACGGGCGGCCTGGGCGCGCACTACGGAGCGGAGCGGCTGGGGTGCACGGTGATCCCCGCGTCGGGCGGTATGACGGCGCGGCAGGTCCGGCTGATCCAGGACTTCCGCCCAGAGATCATCATGGTGACGCCCTCGTACATGCTCACGCTCCTCGACGAGTTCGAGCGGCAGGGCGTCGACCCCCGTACGACCTCGCTCCGGGTCGGCGTCTTCGGTGCGGAGCCGTGGACGGAGGAGATGCGGCGCGAGATCGAGGAGCGCTTCGCCATCGACGCCGTGGACATATACGGGCTCTCGGAGGTGATCGGGCCCGGCGTCGCGCAGGAGTGCGTGGAGACCAAGGACGGGCTGCACATCTGGGAGGACCACTTCTACCCGGAGGTCGTCGATCCGATCACGGGCGAGGTGCTGCCGGACGGTGAGCGCGGCGAGCTGGTGTTCACGTCGCTCACGAAGGAGGCCATGCCCGTCATCCGGTACCGGACACGGGACCTGACGCGGCTGCTGCCCGGTACGGCGCGGATCTTCCGGCGCATGGAGAAGGTGACGGGCCGCAGCGACGACATGGTGATCCTGCGGGGCGTCAACCTCTTCCCCACTCAGATCGAGGAGATCGTGCTGCGCACGGCGGGCATCGCCCCGCACTTCCAGCTACGGCTGACGCGTGAGGGGCGCATGGACGCCCTGACGGTACGGGCCGAGGCGCGCGCGGACACGCCGACGGAGCGGCGCGAGGCCGCGGCCCGCGAGATCGCGGCGGCGGTGAAGGACGGGGTCGGCGTCTCGGTCGGTGTGGAGATCGTCGACCCGGAGACGCTGGAACGGTCGGTGGGCAAGTTCAAGCGGATCGTGGACCTGCGGGGCTGACGCTTCCCGCGGAGCGGTCAGTCATGGCACGCCGTCCGCGGGAGGGCTGGGGTCTACCGCCGAGACGGCCAGGTCGGGCAGCGACTCGGTCCGCGACGCCGCGCGTGCCCGGCGAGTGGCATGCGCGGCGCTCGCCTTGGTGATCGCGGCGTCGAGGTGCCTGCGCACGGCCTCGGGCAGGGCGGCCCCCTGGACGGTGCCGACCACGTCCCCGGCCAGCACGTGCAGCTTGGTGTTGGTGTTCTGCGAGGCCGTGACCAGTGCGTCCCAGGCCGCCTCGGGGCTCAGGTTGAACGTGGACATCAGGATGCCCCTGGCCAGGTCGATGGTGGGCCGGGTCTGCATGGCCCGGCGCAGCTGGGCCACGACGACCTGCAGGTCCTGCGTGGCCCCCTCGGGCTGGTTCGCCTCGTGCACGACCGGGCATGACGCCCCGTCGGCCTCCGGCACCCGGGCCGGCTCCGGTTCCGGCTCCGGCTCCGGGAGCGCGAACAGGCCGCGGGTCCCGGTCAGTTCGAGGAGGCGTTCCACGGCGGGGCTGCTGTGGCGGATGACCACGGTCTTCCCCTGCTGCACCGCGTGCTGACGCAGGCTGAGCAGGACGTTCAGCCCGGAGCAGTCACAGAAATCCACCTCGCGCAGGTCCAGGTCGAGGCCGGCCGCCGAGTTGGTGAGCGCGCGGTACAGATCTGTCCGGAGCCGTTGACCGGTGTCGAGGTCGAGCTCCCCCCGCACCATGAGACTCCTCCTGCCACCCACGGCACTGCCGCCCCGTGGCAACGAGGCCGTCGGGGTGCGGCTGCCCTGGCTGTGCTCGCCGCCCTCGTTCTCGAAGGGCCGCCGAGTGAATGCGGGATCCGGCATGGCCTCTCCTCATCTCGCGCCTACCGCTGCCTCCAGGCTGCCCGCCTCAGGACACGCACGTCAACTAATACATGAAATCGAGTACGTGTTTTTGAAAGCGTGAATGAGAGGTACTAGAGTTGGCGCATGGATGGAGTGCCCGAGCCACACACCGGATGGACGTTTCTCACCAACCACGCGCGCGTGCTGGCGGCCATCGCCGACAACCACAACGCCCGCATCCGCGACATCGCCGCTCACTGCCGGCTCACCGACCGGGCCGTCCAGAAGATCATCGCGGACCTGGAACAGGACGGATATCTGTCCCACACCCGTGAGGGGCGAACCAACACGTACCAGATCGACCCCGCCAAGGTGCTGCGTCACCCGGCGGAGTCGGGACTCGCCGTCGCCTCCCTGCTCTCGCTGCTCGTCCACGACGAAGCGGACCGGACGGGCCCCGCGCAGTCCGCTCCGACCACGCCATCCACCCCGTCCGCACCAGTCACCCCGTCGACTCCGTCCGCGCAGGACGACGGTCGGCGCCACGCGAGCGCGTGAGCTGACGAGGTCACCGCTCAGCCTGCGGCGAAACGATCCCGCAGTTCCCTCTTGAGGATCTTCCCGCTGGCGTTGCGCGGCAGCTCGTCCACGAAGAGGACCCTCTTGGGCGCCTTGAAGTGGGCGAGCTTCTTCCGTGCGTGGGCGATGAGTTCATCCTCGGTGACGTCCTTGTCGCCCCGTACGACGACGGCGGTGACCGCCTCGATCCAGCGCTCGTCCGGCAGCCCGATCACTGCCGCCTCCGCGACCCCCGCGTGCTCGTACAGCGCGTCCTCGACCTGCCGCGACGCGACCAGGACTCCGCCCGAATTGATGACGTCCTTCACACGGTCGACGACGGTGAAGTACCCCTCCGCGTCCCGCACCGCGAGGTCCCCGGAGTGGAACCAGCCGTCGCGGAACGCCTCCGCGGTCTCCTCCGGCTTGTCCCAGTACCCCTCGCACAACTGCGGTGACCGGTAGACGACTTCGCCCTGGGTCCCGTCCGGCACCTCCCGGCCGTCCTCGTCGACGACCCGCGCCTCGACGAAGAGCACGGGCCGCCCGCAGGAATCCATCCGCCCCTCGTGCTCGTCGGGGCCGAGGACGGTGGCGAGCGGGCCGATCTCGCTCTGTCCGAAGCAGTTGTAGAAGGCGAGCTCCGGCAGCCTCGCGCGCAGCCGCTCCAGGACCGGCACGGGCATGATCGACGCACCGTAATAGGCCTTGCGCAGCGCGCGGAGGTCGCGGTGCGCGAAACCGGGGTGCCGCGAGAGGCCGATCCACACGGTGGGCGGCGCGAAGAGGCTGTCGGCGCGGCCGCCCTCGACGAGGTCGAAGATCCGCTCGGCGTCGGGCCCGTCGAGGATGGTGCTCTCCGCCCCGACGGCCAGGTACGGCATCAGGAAGACGTGCATCTGCGCCGAGTGGTAGAGCGGCAGCGAGTGGACGGGCTTGTCGGTCTCCTCGAGGTCGAGGGCGGTGATCGCGCTGACGTACTCGTGGACCAGCGCCCGGTGCGAGAGCATCGCGCCCTTGGGGAGGGCCGTCGTCCCCGACGTGTAGAGCAGCTGCGCCAGGTCGTCGCCCCGGGGTCCGTCCCCGTCGTACGGCGCGTACGCCGAAGACCCCGCGAGCCGCGTGAGGAGTGAGTCGTCCGCGTCCCGCAGGGCCAGGACCGGCACGCCGGACGGCAGGCGTCCCGCGATGTCCGGGTCGGCGAGGACGAGGGAGCAGCCGGACTGCCGGACGATGTACGCGAGGTCGTCGCCGGTCAGGTTCTGGTTGACCGGCACGTGGACCAGGCCGGCCCGCGCGCAGGCGAGGAAGCCGATCAGGTAGGCGTCGGAGTTGTGGGCGTAGGCGCCGACGCGGTCCCCGTGGGTCAGGCCGCTGTCGCGCAGCGCGCCGGCCGCGCGCGACACGGCGGCGTCGAGTTCCTCGTACGTCCACGAACGCTCGCCGTAGCGCAGCGCCGTACGCCCCGGCGTGCGGCGCGCGCTGCGCCCGAGGACTCCGTCGACCGTGTTGTCGCGTACACCCGTCATGGCGTGATCCTCGGTCCCCGCATCGGCGGGGTCAAGAGATCCGTTCCGCGGCGGGGGAAAGTGACCGACCGCTTGGTACGCTCAACCGCCCCTTCCCGAACTCCAGTTGGGAGGCACGATGCGCATCCGCACAAGACGCACGACGGCCGTGGGAATCACCCTGCTGACGGCATTGGCCCTGCTCCCGTCGTCCGGCGCGGGCGCCGCGCCGAAGGACGCACACCCCTCGGGCGGTGGCCTGCACGCCACCATCCGCTATACCGAGTACGGCATTCCGCACATCCTCGCCAAGGACTACGCGAACCTCGGCTTCGGCACCGGCTGGGCACAGGCCGCCGACCAGGTGTGCACGCTCGCCGACGGCTATGTGACCGTACGCGGCGAGCGCTCCCGTCACTTCGGCCCCGACGCCTCGCCCGGTTCCGCGCTGTCGTCGGCGTCCACGAACCTCGGCAGCGACCTGTACTTCCGCGGTGTGCGGGAGGCCGGGACCGTGGAGAAGCTCCTCGCGCAGCCCGCGCCGGCCGGGCCGAGCCGCCGCACGAAGGAGCTGATGCGGGGCTTCGCCGCGGGCTACAACGCCTGGCTGAAGCAGAACCGCATCACCGACCCGGCGTGCGCGAAGGCCGGCTGGGTGCGCCCGATCACCGCTCTCGACGTGGCGCGGCAGGGCTTCGCCGTGCAGGTGCTGGGCGGGCAGGGCCGCGGGATCGACGGCATCACGGCCGCCGCACCGCCGACCGCCGCGCCATCGGGAGCGACCGGCCGACAGACCGTCCCCGACCCCCGGCGCACCGCGGATGCGGCCCGCGAGCTGTTCTCCTCGCAGGACGCCGACATGGGTTCCAACGCCGTCGCGTTCAGCGGAGAGACCACGGCGAACGGGAAGGGCCTGCTGCTCGGCAACCCGCACTACCCCTGGCAGGGCGGCCGCCGCTTCTGGCAGTCGCAGCAGACCATACCCGGCGAACTGAACGTCTCCGGCGGCTCGTTGCTCGGCACGAGCGTGGTCAACATCGGCTTCAACGGCGACGTGGCGTGGAGCCACACGGTCGCGACCGGCGTCACCCTGAACCTGCACCAGCTGACGCTGGACCCGTCCGACCCGACCACCTATCTGGTGGACGGCAAGCGCAGGAAGATGACGAAGCGCACCGTCACCGTGCCGGTCAAGGACGGCGCCCCGGTGACGCGCACCCAGTACTGGACCCGGTACGGCCCCGTCGTCACGGGCCTCGGCACCCAGCTTCCGCTGCCCTGGTCCTCGACCACGGCGTACGCGCTCAACGACCCCAACGCCGTCAACCTGCGCGGCAGCGACACCGACCTCGGCTTCGGCAGGGCACGCTCCACCGCCGGCATCCTCAAGTCCCTGCGCGAGACGCAGGGGCTGCCCTGGGTCAACACCGTCGCCGCCGACCGGCACGGTCACTCACTGCTCAGCCAGTCGCAGGTACTCCCCCGCATCACCGACGACCTCGCCGAGCGCTGCAGCACGCCGCTCGGGAAGGTCACCTACCCGGCCTCGGGTGTCGCCGTCCTCGACGGATCGCGCGGCGCGTGCGCGCTGGGCTCGGACAAGGACGCGGTGCAGCCCGGCATCTTCGGCCCGTCGCGGATGCCGACGTTGCAGAACGCCCCGTACGCGGAGAACTCCAACGACAGCGCCTGGCTGACCAATGCCGACCACCCGATCACCGGCTACGAACGGATCTTCGGCACGGTCGGCACGCAGCGCTCGATGCGCACGCGTGGCGCCGTCGAGGACGTGGCGGCGATGGCGGAGAAGGGGGATCTCACCGTCCGGGACCTCCAGCGCCAGCAGTTCGCGAACCGTGTCCCCGCGGCCGACCTCGCTACGGACGACACGGCGGAGGCCTGCGCGGCGCTGCCCGGTGGCACGGCAACGGGCAGCGACGGCAAGGCGGTCGACGTGCGCAAGGCCTGCGAGGTCCTGGCCCGCTGGGACCACCGCATGGACACCGACAGCCGCGGCGCGCTGCTCTTCGACCGGTTCTGGCGCAGGCTGACGGCGACCGTGCCCGGCGCGCAGCTGTGGAAGGTGCCGTTCTCGGCGGCCGACCCGGTGCGCACCCCGAACACCCTCGACACCGCGCTGCCCGGCTTCCGTACCGCGCTCGCCGACGCGGTGTCCGAGCTGACCGCGGCGGGCGCCGCCGTGGACGCCCCGCTCGGCGCGCACCAGTACGTCGTGCGCAACGGCAAGCGCATCCCGGTCTCCGGCGGCACCGAGTCCCTGGGCGTGTGGAACAAGATCGAGGCGAACTGGGACAAGAAGGCGGGTTACACGGAGGTCGCCCACGGGTCGAGCCACATCCAGGCGGTCGGCTGGAACTCCGGCGGCTGCCCGGAGGCCCGCACCCTCCTGTCGTACTCCCAGTCCTCCAATCCCCGCTCCCCGCACTACAGCGACCAGACGATCCTCTACGGCAAGGAACGCTGGGTGACGTCGCGCTTCTGCGAGAAGGACATCCTCCGCGATCCGGAGCTTGAGGTGGTGCGAGTGCGCGAACGGCGCTGAACCCCTGCCCTGCGGAGACCAGGGGGCGCGGCCTACAGGGCGCGCTCCCGTCCCTCCCAGTACGGTTCGCGCAGGCGCCGCTTGTACAGCTTGCCGTTGGGATCGCGGGGCATCGCCTTGATGAAGTCGACGCTCTTGGGGCGCTTGTAGCCGGCGAGGTGGTGCTCGCAGTGGGCGAGGATCTCCGCGGCCAGGGCGTCGTCGCCGGTCCGGTCCTCGGTGACCTCGACGACGGCCTTCACCTCCTCGCCCCAGTCGTCGTGCGGGATGCCGAAGGCGGCGGCGTCCGCGACGGCGGGGTGGGTGAGCAGTGCCGACTCGATCTCGGCGGGATAGATGTTGACCCCGCCCGAGATGATCATGTCGATCTTCCGGTCGCGCAGGAAGAGATAGCCGTCCTCGTCGAGGAGGCCGAGGTCGCCGACGGTGAAGAAGTTGCCGATGCGGTTCTTCTTCGTCTTCGACTCGTCCTTGTGGTACGAGAATCCGCCGGTGGACATCTTCATGTAGACGGTGCCGAGCTCGCCGGGGCCGAGGCGGTTGCCGTCGTCGTCAAAGACCGCCAACTCGCTGATGGGCCACGCCTTTCCGACCGTCCCCGGCTTCTTCAGCCAGTCCTGGGCGGTGGCGAAGGCCCCGCCTCCCTCGCTCGCCGCGTAGTACTCCTCGACGCACTCGCCCCACCAGTCGATCATCGCTCGTTTCACGTGGTCGGGGCAGGGCGCGGCGCCGTGGATGGCGTGCCGCATCGACGTCACGTCGTACGCGGCGCGTGTCGCCTCCGGCAGCGCGAGCAGGCGGTGGAACTGGGTCGGCACCATGTGCGTGTGCGTGCACTTGTGTACGTCGATGAGGCGGAGCATCTCCTCGGGCGTCCACTTGTCCATCAGGACCAGCGGGTGGCCGATGTGCAGGGCGGCGCCCGCGAACTGGAGGACGGCCGTGTGGTAGAGCGGCGAGCAGACCAGGTGGACGTTGCCGTCGAAGGGCTTGATCCCGAAGATGCCGAGGAAGCCGCCGAGGTACGACTCCTCGGGGAGCTTGCCGGACAGGGGGCGGCGGATGCCGCGGGGGCGGCCGGTCGTCCCCGAGGTGTAGTTCATGACCCAGCCGAGCGTGCGGTCGTCCGGGGCGGACTCGGGCTGTCCGTCGAGGAGTCGGGCGTAGGGGCGGAAGCCGGGTACGTCGCCGACGGCGTAGCGGTGGGTCTCGGACAGGCCCGCCTCGTCGGCCGCAGCGACCGCGGCGTCCGCGAACTTCTGGTGGGCGATGAGCACCTTGGCGCCTGAGTCGGAGACGATCCAGGCGATCTCGGGGCCGACCAGGTGGTGGTTGACGGGGACGAGGTAGAAGCCGGCCTGGGAGGCGGCCAGGTACGCGGTGAGGAACTCCACGCCGTTGGGCAGCACGACGGCGAACGCGTCCCCGCGCTCCAGGCCCGCGGCCCGCAGCCCGTGCACCAGCTGGTTGACGGCGCCGTGCAGCCGTCCCGCCGTCCACTCCTCGCCGTCGGGCGCCACGAGGACGGTGCGGCCGGGGTCGGCCGACGCCTGGGCCCAGAATCCATTCGGGGGTGTGCTCACGACTGGCCTTCCCTTCCCGCGATACGGATGACACGGTCGACGGCCCGCTCGAAGCCGCGCGTCAGATCGTCGAAGACGGCCTGGACGCTGCGTTCACTGTTCATCCGGCCGACGATCTGTCCGACCGGGGTGCCGAGCAGCTGCTGCACCTCGTACTTCTGGATCCGCGAGACCGCCTCGGCGACCAGCAGCCCCTGCAGCGGCATCGGCAGCGTGCCGGGGCCCTGCGGGTCGTCCCAGGCGTCGGTCCACTCCGTACGCAACTGGCGTGCGGGCTTACCGGTGAGGGCGCGCGAGCGAACCGTGTCACCGGAACCGGCGGCGAGGAGCTTCTGGGTCAGCGCGGACGAGTGCAGGTCGGCCTCCGTGGTGGTGAGCCACAGCGACCCGAGCCACACGCCCTGCGCGCCGAGCGCGAGCGCGGCCGCGATCTGCTGTCCGCTGCCGATGCCCCCGGCGGCGAGCACCGGGAGCGGTGCGACCGCGTCGACGGCCTCGGGGGTGAGCACCATGGAGGCGATCTCACCGGTGTGGCCGCCCGCCTCGTACCCCTGGGCGACCACGATGTCGATGCCCGCGTCCGCGTGTTTGCGGGCGTGGCGTGCGCTGCCCGCGAGGGCCGCGACGAGGACGTCGTGGTCGTGGGCGCGCCGGATGACGTCGGCCGGGGGTGAACCGAGCGCGTTGGCGAGGAGTTTGATCGGGTAGTCGAAGGCGACGTCCAGCTGGTTGCGGGCGACCTGCTCCATCCAGCCGGTGATGCGCCAGCCCGACGCCTCGCCCTCGGCAAGCTCGGGCACGCCGTGCTTGGCGAGGGTGTCCCGCACGAACTGCCGGTGCCCCTCCGGGATCATCGCCTCGACGTCGGCCTCCGTGACGCCCTCGACCTTCTTGGCGGGCATGACGACATCGAGCCCGTAGGGCCTCCCGTCGACGTGCTCCTCCATCCAGTCGAGGTCCCTGGCCAGCTCGTCGGGTGCCGTGTAGCGGACCGCGCCGAGCACCCCGATCCCGCCCGCCCTGCTGATGGCGGCGGCCACCGCGGGGAACGGCGTGAAGCCGAAGATGGCGTGCTCGACTCCCAGTCTCCTGCTCAGCTCCGTCTGCATGGGCGCAGGATGCCGCAGCGGCCCGGACGAGGGAAGAGATTTTCTGATGCAGTGTCAGATCCACTCGGTTTCCCCGGCACCCGCCCACCCCCTGGCCCCGCGCGCCGCGACAGCCGATCATGGACGGATGGCTGCCTTCTACCACGTGTGCTTCGCCGTCCCCGACCTCGAACAGGCCATGCGCGACTTCCAGCGCTCCGCCGGTGTCGAATGGAGCGCGCCCGTGTCCGACCGGCTCGGGGCATGGGACTACCGGATCGTCTTCACCTCGGGCGGGGCTCCGTTCATCGAACTCATCGAGGGCGCTCCCGGCAGCCCGTGGCACACGGAGGACGGGGCCAGATTCGACCACATCGGCTTCTGGTCGAGCGACATCCGGGTGGGCTCCCGGCGCCTGGAACGGGAGGGCTTCCCCGTGGACTTCTCGGGCTGCCCCCACGGACGCCCGTTCGCCTACCACCGGATGGACAGCATCGGAGCGCGCGTCGAACTCGTCGACGTCAGCCGCCAGCAGGCCTTCCTCCAGGCGTGGCATCCGGGCGGGCCGCCGATGCCGGCCATCGTGGAGACGGCTGAGTGAGCCGCGCTTTCGACACGCGGCCAGGACCGGCTCTTCCTACGATGGCGGCATGTCCCTCGATCTGTTCTCCGGCATTCCGGTCAGCGACTACGCCTCGGCCCTGACGTGGTACGAACGCCTGCTGGGCGGCCCTCCCACGTTCTCCCCGAACGACGTCGAAGCCGTCTGGGAGCTCGCGGAACACCGCTACCTGTACATCGAGCACCTCCCCGACCACGCGGGCCACGCCCGGCTCACCGTCTTCGTCGGCGACTTCGACGAGCGCGTCGCGCAGATCACGGGCCGCGGCCTCGCCCCCGTCCGGCGGGAGACGTACGCGAACGGCGTCCGCAAGGCGACGTACCGCGATCCCGACGGAAACGAGATCGGTCTCGGGGGCGCGCCGTAGGGGTTCACGGACCGGCGCTCACTCCCGGGCAAGGACCACGACCGCGTTGTGCCCGCCGAAGCCGAACGAGTTGCTGACGGCGATGTCCGAGGACAGGGGCCGGGCGCGGTCGGCGACCACGTCGATGTCGAACGCCGGGTCCGGGTCCGTCAGGCCGGCGGTGGGCGGGACGAGGTCCTCGCGGAGTGCGAGGACCGTCAGCGCGGCCTCGATCGCGCCGGCCGCGCCGAGCGTGTGGCCGAGGCTGCCCTTGGCGGAGGTGACGGGCGGCCGGTGCGGCAGGACCCGGGCCAGGAGCGCCGCCTCCATCGCGTCGCCGCGCGGGGTCGACGTGCCGTGCGCGTTGACGTGACCGACCTCGCCGGGGGCCACGCCCGCCTCGGCGAGCGCGGCGCGCAGGGCCCGCTCGGCGTGGCGCCCTTCGGGGTGCGGGGCCACGAGGTGGTGGGCGTCGCTGCTCGCCCCGTACCCGACGAGCCGGGCGAGCCGGGGCGCGGAGCGGGCGGCCGCGTGCTCGGGGCGCTCCAGGATCAGGGCGCCCGCGCCCTCGGCGATGACGAAGCCGTCGCGGTCCCTGTCGAACGGGCGCGAGCACCGGTCGGACAGCGCGCGGAGCTGGGCGAAGCCGGTCACGACGAGAGGCGTCACGGCCGCGTCGGCGCCGACGACCACGGCGATGTCGCACTGGCCGGAGGCGAGCAGGTCGCGGGCCGTACCGAGAGCCGTGGCCCCCGAGGCGCACGCGGTCGCGACGTTCAGGGTCGGCCCGGTCACGCCGAGGTGCAGGGCGACGGTGGCGCACACCATGTTGGGCAGGTAGCCGGTCAGGAAGTACGGGGAGACGCTCTCCGGGCCGTCCGACGCGAGGCGCGATGCGGCGGTGCGCTGGGTGTGCATCCCGCCGACGGAACAGCCGGTGACGACGGCGACGCGCGTCGGATCCCACTCCGCCGGGTCGAGCTTGGCGGCGTCCAGGGCCTGGGTGACGGCCGCCAGACCCATACGGGCCCCGGGGTCGAGGTGCGCGGTACCGGGCTGCCGGGGGCGCAGCGCGTCCATGCCGTCGACACGGCAGCTCAGGGAGACCGGCAGGTCCCGCAGGTCCGGGTCGGGTCCGGCGGTCGCGCGCCCCGCACGGACCGCGGCCCAGGTGCTGTCCGTGTCGTGCCCCGCGGCGGTCACCAGGCCGAGGCCGGTCACCGCGACGGTGACGTCCCGCGTCATCCGGCGCGGCGCTCGTCGACGCGGGCGGTGAACTCGGCGAAGGTGAGCTCCCGCAGCTCGTCCTCGGTGGCGTCGACACGGAGTTCGTCCTTGAGCGTGATGGCCATCTCGACGACCATCAGCGAGTCGACGAGCAGTTCGGTCATCCGCGCGTCGGGGCGCACGGCGGCCGGGTCGACGTCGAACCTGTCGATGAGCAGGCCGGTGATCAGATCCGCGGTCGCGGGTGACGCAGAGGTACTCATGGCGGGCCTTTCTGAACGGCGCACGGAATTCGGGCGCTAGGAAGAGAGACCACCTCAATGGCACCTTTAGTCTTGCGGTGACCCATTTTCAGCTGAAAGTGGGATCTTGTGACCGAAGCGAACGCGGGACCGCGGACCGACGCCCCGGCCGGCCTGCTGGACGACGTCGGCATCGATCTGCTGGACGGCGTGCTGGGGTGGCTCGCCGACGACTACCTCCGCGTCGAGGTGTCGGGCCTGGAGAACGTCCCGCCCTCGGGGCCCGCACTCATCGTCGCCAACCACTCCGGCGCCTGGGGCCTCGACGCGTTCGTCCTGCACAAGCTGCTGTACCGGGAGTTGCGCAGGCCGGTGCACGTCTACGCCTCCCCCGTGGTCTTCCGGCTGCCGGCCGTGGCCGCGTACGCCCGCAGGCACGACGTGTTCACCGACGATCCGACGCTGGGCCGGGACCGGTTGCTGGCGGGGCACCTCGTCGCCCTGTTCCCCGAAGGGCTCGGCGGGGTCGGCAAGTCCTTCTCGCAGCGCTACCGCATGCGCCCCTTCAGCCCCGCATTCGCGGTGACCGCGGTGCGGACCGGCGTGCCGGTGGTGCCCGTGTCGATCGTGGGTGCCGAGGAGACGTTGCCGAAACTCGGTGAGCTCCGGTCGCTGGCCCGGCGGTTCGGCCTGCCGTACTTTCCCGTCACCACACCGCTGCCGCTGCCTTTCAAGTGGCGGATCAGCATCGGCGAGCCGATCCCTGCCCCGGCCTGCGCCGCGTCCTTCGCCGCCCGTGCGGCAGCCGTGCGGGACCTGTGCGACGAGGCGTGGTTCACGGTTCAGGGCATGGTCGACCGGGACCGGCGCCGCAGGGCGACGCCGTTCCGGTAGCGGTCAGCTCGCCAGCCATTCGGCGGCCCGGCGGGCATCGGCTGCCGCCCGGCCGCAGCGCTCGGCGTGGGCGAGGAGCGTCATCCGGCACTGCTCGCCGAACGCGTCGCGGTTCCAGCCGGACTGCCGCGCGCAGTCGGTGAGTTTCCTGGCGTGCTCCTCGAGGCTGCAGGCGCCCGCCTCGGCAGCGGCGGCGTAGTGGGCGGGGCTCTGTCCGGCCGCGGGTGCCACGTACCCGTCGACCGCGGGGCGGGCGGCCAGGTCGGCTGCCGCGTGCGCGTCGTCCGCGAGGGCGAGGCGCAGGGACGCGGCGGGCAGGTCGGCCGGCAGCGCGTCGGGGGTGAGGTGCGGGGCGAGTACTACCGGTTCGGCGTGCCGGGTGAGGGCTCGGACGAGTTCCGTGGCGGTGAGAACGGCGAGTTCGGCGGCGGCGCAGGGACCCGGTGCCGCGCACAGGGAGGCCGACGGGTCGTGGCTGCCGTGCCCCTGCGCCTCGTCCAGGTCGCGCAGCCAGGCGGTGGCGCACAGGATCTCGGTGCCCGCGTCGACCGCCATGCCGTGCCAGGTGAAGGGGGCGCGCACCTCGTGCAGGCTTGCGGCCAGCGGCGGATAGCGGCGCAGGGCCTCGCCGACGGCCCGCTCGGCGCGGTCGGTGCCGGGCATCAGCGGCTGCACCGTGAGCAGCGCGAAGGCCTGCGGCACGGTGTCGGCGAGTGCCCTGGTGAGGGTCTCGAGCACGTGCTCGACCACGGCGTCTCTCGTGTCCTCGGCGACGTCGTCCCCCGCGTCGGCGACGCCGTCGCGGAGCGACCCGGCGAGTCCGCCCGGGTGCACTGCATGGACGTACGCGTCGAGACGCCGGCGCAGCGCGGCGGAGCGGGCCGCGTACTCGGTGCTGTCCTCCGCCCGGGCCACGGCTTCGAGGATGGCGCTGATCAGGCTGTCGTCGGCGGCGTCGGCCCCGAGCACGATCCGCCGCGCGAGGCGGGCCGTGAGCGCACACCAGTCGTCGCGGGCGACGCTGCCGTCCGTACGGCGTGCCGCGCAGATCTCGGCGGCCTCCTGAGCGGCGGCCTCCCGCACCTGGGCGCGCACCGCGCCCAGAGCGACGGGCAGCGCCGCATGAGGCGTCACCCGAAGGCGGCGCCCTTCCGCGGTGAGGGCGGTGACGGTGCCCCGGGCCCCGGCTTCCTCGGCCCGGTCGATCAGGCCCGCGGCGTCGTCGACGTTCAGGGGCATCAGGAAGGTGCCGAAGGCGGTGCGCAGCCGGGTCGGTCGCCCGCCCGCGGTGCGCCGCAACTGGGCGAGGACCTGCCGGGTCAGGCGCTGCCGGGTGAACGGTTTGAGTCCGAGGGCGCGTGCCGGGGCGTCGATCCAGGAGACGCGCTGGGCCGCCAGCGCGGCGCTGATCAGGGCGCTCTCCAGGGGCCAGGCCCTCGGCGGGCGGCGGGAAGCGGTCGTGGTGTCACTGGCGTTCATCGCCGGTCTCCCTCTGGGGTCTGCTGGAGCGCGGCGTCACTTGTCGCGCACCAGGTAGGGCTGGTTGCCGACGATCTCGCCGTCGTAGCGGGTGATGAGCTCGTTGACGCGGTCGCGGTACGGCACCTCGCCTCGGCGGAGGGTGTCGGCGTACGCCTGCGGGGCGTGCGAGAGCGGATAGTCGTACGTCTCGTCCAGCCAGGCGCACTCGATCCAGCCGGCCGGGGTGTCGTTCGCGGAGGCCGGTCCGCGCCCGTCGAGGCCGGGGATCACGTCGTGTTCGTTGACGAGGCTGACCACTTGCGTGGTGGGGTCGACGGGTCGTTTGGTGTCGATGGGCGAGCCGACGGTGAGCACATGGGTGAGCCGGTACGTGGACACGAAGTCCAGGTCGCAGGCCAGGTTCATGGCCGTGATGCCGCCGAGGCTGTGCCCGACGATCATCAGCTCGGCGCCCTCGGGCACACCCGCGCGGACCAGCACCTGCCGCGCGGAGCGGCTGTACGTGGTGTCGGTGCGCAGCAGCGCGTCGAACGCTCCGACGAGATCCTGCGGGGTGCTGTTGCTCAGCCGCCCGAAGCTGGTGCCGGGCAGCAGCAGAACGTACCGCGTGGCGCCGTCCGTGCAGTCGATTCTCCGCAGCAGGGCGAGTCCGTGGTTGCCGAGGGCGGAGATGTCGTCGATGTAGCGGACGATGTCGTTGCCGGACCGGGCCAGGACGCGGGCCAGCATCGCGTCGGCGTCGCAGCGCTCCGCCCGCCCGGGCCCCGGGTTGAGATGCCTGATCAGTACGGAGGGCAGGCCGAACAGCGGGTCGGTGGTGGGTACTCCGCCGGTCAGGGTGACCCAGGCGAAGCTGTCGTTGGTCGGGTTCTCGTCGAGCAGCCCGGCCAGCGCGAGCAGTTCCATGACCACGGGGCTGATCGTGGTCAGGGTGCGGGTGACGCCGAGGAGTTCCACCAACTCCCGCGCGGCGCGCAGCGCTTCGATCCTGCGCCCCGCGACGACGGCGTTGGTGAGCCGCTTGGCGAGCGGCGCCGCGAGGCTCGGGTGTTCAAGGGCGGCGGCCTCGATGCGCATCGCGAAGGCGTCCACGGCCATGGCGACGCAGGCGGGCCGCCGGCGCGCCACGGCTCCCAGGGACCGGACGGTCTCACCGACCAGGCCGCCGTTGGCGGCGAGCCCGAGCCCGGCGGGGTTCGACATCGCGCGGGCCGCGGACAGCGCGGTGCCGAGGGCCCAGGCGGGGCGCCGCAGCGCCTGCAGCCCGACCCGCCAGCTCGCGCCCGCCACGGTGAGCTCGGCGCCGGTCCTGCGCGCGGCGAGCGCGGCGTCCGCGAGCAGGATCGAGGCGGCGACGAGCAGCTCGGGATCGGTCTGCTCCAGCTGGTCCCGCGATACGGGGTGCTGCTTCCGTACGAGAAGCTCCTGCCGCACAGGGCTTTCTCCCCCCTCGGGCTCTTCTCCCCGTGCGGGGATGGCCTCGTCGACCGCGTCGGCTGCCCGGGACGTCATCCCTGCCACCTCTTCCCTGAGGGTCACTCCCTGCAGTAGACCTGCCTCCGCGCCGGTCGGCAGGGCCGCTGCCGCCGCTCAGGTGAATCACCGAGCGTGCGCGCGCGCCGGGGTCGACGACCGCCACGTCCCGTACCAGCATCCCGGTGTGATCATCGGGAAAGCAGGCGCGGGACCGGCGCGGGCGCGGTGGCTGCTGGTCGGCCTTCTCCTGACCGGCGGCTGCTGGTCGGCCGCCGGGCCCTCCGCCGCCGACGGCCCCACCGCCAACGGTCTCGCCCTTCAGGTCACGGTCAACACCCGCCCAGGGCTCGGCGCCCTCGATCCCGGTATCCGGACCGGTGCCACGGTCGTGAAGTCGTACCGCCTGATCAACCGCGGTGGCGCCGACCTGCACAACGTACGGGTGCACGACCCCGCCATGCCCGGTGCCGCGATCCGCTGCCCCGGCGGTCTCGACCGCGTGCCGATGCTGGCGGGGCTTCGCTCGGCGTACTGCACGGCGACCACGGCCGCACGCCCCGGACCCTGGGTCGGCGACGTACGGGCGGTCGGACAGCAGCCCTACCTGCGCGCGATGGTGCAGGCGACCGCACGCTCGGGGTACGCCGGGGTCGGCGCGGCCCTCGGCCTGACGGAGACGGCGCGCGTGACGGGACCCGACCGGGCCGAGGTCCGTTACGTCGTGGCCAACCACGGCAACAAGCCCGTCCACGGCGTACGTGTCACGGACCCGGCGCTGCCCGCGGAGCGGATCGGCTGTGCGGGGTCCGCGCAGCCGGTCGTCACCCACCTCGCCCCCGGCGCGCGGGCCACGTGTGTCACCGTGGTGCGGCGCGCACCCGGTGCGTACGAGAGCCGGGGCCAGGCCGACGGCAGCGACCTGCTGCGCACGCTCGACGCCCGCGGCGGCGCGGTGGCGCCCCCGCGGCTGACGGCACGTTCCTCGGCGCGGTTCACGCTCCGCGCGCCGCCGCCACCCGTCGCTCGCGTGCCGCGGCCTCCCCGGCCGGCGGCCGTGGCACCGCGGCGCCCGCCCGCGGGGCCGCCCCCGGAGCGACCCCGCGTGGCGCCACCGCTTCCCGGCCCCCCGGTCATCACCCTCTTCCCCCTGCCACCGCCGCCGCCGGGCATCGCGGCGCCGGTGCTCGGCCCCGTCGGGCCCGCGCCGCCGCCCGGAGCGGGGCTGGCTCCGGGAGTGGTCCCGCCGGGCGCGGTTCCACCAGGTGCGGTTCCGCCGGGCGCCGTGCCACCGGGGGCCGTGCCACCGGGTGCGGTGCCGCCGGGGGGCCTGCCACCGGGGGTGGCCCGAGAGCAGGCCCAGCCGCCCAAGAAGGACGAACGACGTGCCGAACGGCGTACCGAACCACGGCGCTCCCTGGCCGGCCGCTTCATCCGGCGCGACCGGACCCCCACCGGGCTCGGCATGCTCGCCGCGCTGCTCCTCATCCTGCTCCCCGCAGCGATCGCGGCCGCCGTGTTCGGCTCGCGCAGACTCTGACCGTCCGCAACGAATCGGGACCGCCGATGATCGAGAGTTTCGCCATCGTCCTGGGCGTCGCCCTGCTCGCCGCAGCGGGCGTCCTGCTCAAACACAGGCTCTGGCCGCTGGGCCCCGACGACGAACCCCGCGAGGACGTGGCGGAGTACATCTCGATGATGGTCAGCGTGCTGTACGCCCTCGTCCTGGGCCTCGCCCTGGTGTCGGTGTGGGACGCCAACGCGGGCGCCGAGGACCACACCGCCACCGAGGCCAGCGCCGCCCACCAGATCCATCTGCTCGCGCCGGGTCTGCCCGCCGGGCAGGCCGACCGGATGCGCGGCGAGATCGAGTCGTACGTCCGGCACGTCACCGACACGGAGTGGCCCGCCATGGCCGAGCGCGCCCCGCTCGGCACGACGGGCTGGCAGCTGCTCGACAAGGTGCGCGCGACGGCTCAGGTGCCGACCGATGCCACGCCGGCCCAACAGGCGACGGGCCAGGAGACGCTGGCGCAGCTCAGCGTCCTGGACGAGGCACGCCGCGGACGTGAGGCCGACTGCGCGGAACAACTGTCACCGGTGATCTGGTTCGGCCTGATCGTCGGCGGCGTCCTCACCATCGCCTTCATGTTCATGTTCGGCGTGCAGCGCAGCTTCACCCACGTCGTGATGGTGATGGGCCTGTCCGGCCTGATCGCCTTCACCGTCCTCCTCATCTACCAGCTGGACAGCCCCTTCGACGGCCTGTTCGCCGTGGACGCGACCCCGTTCACGCGCTACTTCTGACCGGCCTGACCGGCATCCGGCTCCGACTCAAGCACCGCCATCGCGGCGTTGTGCCCGGGGATGCCGCTGACGCCGCCGCCGCGCACCGCGCCCGCGCCGCACAGCAGGACGTTGGCGTGCCGGGTCTCCACGCCCCAACGTCCCGATCCCTCCTGGGCGTAGGGGAAGGCGAGGTCGCGGTGGAAGATGTTGCCGCCGGGCAGCCTGAGGTCCCGCTCCAGGTCCAGCGGGGTCTTCGCCTCGATGCAGGGGCGGCCCTGCGCGTCCAGGGCCAGGCAGTCGGCGATCGGCTCGGCGAGGTGCGCGTCGAGCTGGGCGAGGGTGGACTTCAGGAGTTCGGCGCGCGCGGTGTCGTTGTCGTCGGCGAAGAGCCGTGCCGGTGTGTGCAGACCGAAGAGGGTGAGGGTCTGGCAGCCGCGTTCGACGAGGTCGGGCCCGAGGATGGTGGGGTCGGTCAGCGAGTGGCAGTAGATCTCGGAGGGCGGCGCGGCGGGCAGCGTACCGGCCGCGGCCTGGGCGTACGCGGTCCCCAACTCACCGTATCCCTCGGCGATGTGGAAGGTTCCGGCGAAGGCCTCGCGGGGGTCGACGGACGTGTCGCGGAGCCGCGGCAGCCGTTCGAGCAGCATGTTGACCTTGAACTGGGCGCCTTCGGCGGGCTCGGGCAGGTCGTCGCCGAGGAGCCCGGCGAGGGCCTCCGGTGAGGCGTTGACCAGGACGTGGCGTGCGGAGGCGGTGTGTTCGGTGCCCTCCGTCCGGTACGTCACCTCGGCGTGCCGCCCGTCCGTGTCGATCCGCGTGACCTCGCACCCGGTGCGCAGCCTCGCCCCCGACATCCGCGCCGAGTCGGCGATGGCGGAGGTGAGGGCGCCCATGCCGCCGACGGGCACGTTCCAGTCGCCGGTGCCGCCGCCGATGACGTGGTAGAGGAAGCAGCGGTTCTGTCGCAGGGACGGGTCGTGGGCGTCGGCGAACGTGCCGATGAGGGCGTCGGTGAGGACGACGCCGCGCACCAGGTCGTCGGCGAAGCGCTCCTCGATCGCGGTGCCGATGGGCTCTTCGAAGAGGGTGCGCCACGCGGTGTCGTCGTCGACGCGGGCGCGCAGTTCGGCGCGGCTGGGCAGGGGCTCGGTGAGCGTGGGGAAGACGCGGCGGGCGACCTCGCCGGTCATGGCGTAGAACGCGCGCCAGGCGTCGTACTCGCGCTGTCCGCCGGTGAGCCGCGCGAAGGCCTGCCGGGTGCGCGCCTCACCGCCGCCGACGAGGAGGCCGGTGGGGTGGCCGCCGCGCTCGGTGGGGGTGTACGAGGACACGGTGCGGGTGCGCACCCTGAAGTTGAGGTCGAGGTCCCGGACGATCTTCTTGGGCAGCAGGCTGACGAGGTACGAGTAGCGGGAGAGCCGCGCGTCGACCCCGGGGAAGGGCCGGCTGGAGACGGCGGCGCCCCCGGTTCCGGAGAGCCGCTCAAGGAGCAGCACGGATCGTCCGGCGCGGGCGAGATAGGCGGCGGCGACAAGGCCGTTGTGGCCACCGCCGACGATGACGGCGTCGTACGCATCACGATCGGGCATGGCTCTTCCTAGCACGGGGCGCGCGGCATTGCGGACCGGTCGCCGCCCGTGGCGCACCGAACCGCGGGCACCGGGCCGCACCCCGGCAACGTCCTCGACATGACCGAGCGACAATATGAGCACGCTGATGCTCTCGCCTTGGCCGCAAAGTCCTCTTGTCGCCCGCGGGCGGGCACTCCACACTGCGGGGCAGGGGAGATGGGGAGCTGATGGCAGCAGCACGGCGACGGCGTCGGCCGTTACGGAAGAAGACGCGTCGGCAGGTGCGGTTCTGGGGCAGCGCGGCCGTGGTGGTCGCCGCGATGTGGGCGGCCGGGAACTGGGCGAGCGTGTGGCCGGTCCTGCTGGCCGTGCTGGTCGTGGCCGTACTCGGTGGCTCCGGGTACGGGCTGTGGCAGGCGCACCGCCTCGCCGTCGGCAAGGACCGGGCGTGGCGGCTGGCGGAGGACGCGCGGGCACGGGAGCTGTCGATGAGCGAGGTCGACACGCTCTCCTGGCAGGACTTCGAGCGGTACGTCGCGGACCTGTGCCGCCGGGACGGCTGCACGCGGGTCGTCGTCAGCGGGAAGCGCGGTGACCTGGGTGCCGACGTGATCGGTTGTCTCGCGGACGGCCGCAAGCTGGTGATCCAGTGCAAGAAGTACGCGCCTGAGCGCAGCGTCTCCTCCCAGGACATGCAGAAGTTCCTCGGCACGGCCCGCAACGAACACGGCGCGGACGTCGCCCTGTTCGTCACCACCTGCCGCAGGTTCACGGCAGCCGCGCTGGACCTGGCGGTGCGGCACGACATCGTCGCGGTCCACCGCGATCTGCTGGGGGCGTGGGTCAAGGGCGCCCGGCTGGACAGCCTGATCCCCCTGAACGGCCACGGTGACGGCCGCGCGCAGCGCCGCTCCCCCGCCTGAAACGGTCACGGTCCGCGGTCCAATTGCCTTGGGTCCGGGGCGGAGGACGGACTCACCGGAGGTCGGCGTCCGCGTCCCGCAAGCTCAGTGCCAAGTCGTTGGTGACCGTGAAGAAGGGTTTGGCGCGTGTTTCGCCGCGTGTGCCGTGCGTCAGGTGGACGGCCGGGGCGACGTCGGTCTTCTTGCGGTCGACGATGTCGCCTCCGATCCGGCCGATGGTGACGGGCGGGCTGGCGTGGCCCACGTAGAGGCGTAGGTCCCATACGTCGTGGGCGCTGCTTCGGCGGGTGAGCGCCCGGGAGTAGGGCAGTGTGAACGAGAAGCTCGACGGCTCCCTCGTTGATGGCGTCGCCGGGGTGTCGTTGAGGGGCGCGGGGACGGCGGGGACCGTGAAGTCGTAGGTATCGCCCTGGCGGGAGACGGCGATCACCGAGGCGTCGTGCAGGGGGCGCGGGAGGCCGGCCGCGAAGAGGCGGGCGGTGACCGTGGCGTGGGCGTCGCCGATCGTGATGCTGGTGACCTCGGCGTGCGCGGGGCGCCGCCAGGTGCGCAGGGCCAGGTAGCCGTCGGCTGTGGTGTAGGGGAGCGCGGCCGTCACGTTGCCGTCGACGAGTGCGGGTGCGGAGCCGACGCCGCGTGCCCGTTCCGCCAGGGCGCAGACGAGCCGTGTCCGCTTCACCGCTGTGCCGCGGCCCTCGACGTAACAGTCCCAGCGGCCCTCCGGCAGTTCGTGCTCGGTCGGATCGAGGGTGAGGTGGGTGTCGGGAGCGGCCGGTAAGGGGATCCGGATGTGTCGGCCCTTGGGGTCGCGGCGCAGGCGGGCCAGGAAGTCGAGGGGGCCGGGTGGTAGCGACGCCGCGTCGAAGCGGACGGTGATGCTGCGGTCCTTCGCGATCCGGGCGCAGGCGACGGGGTGGGTGGTCGGTTGAGGGGCGGCCGGCGGATCGGGGGCGGATGCGGGTGCCGGCGGTTCCTCGTGTGTGCCGGGTCCGGTCGGTAGCGCGGACCGCAGCTTGGACCACCATGTGCCGCGGTGTGCGGTCTTGGTCGAGTGCTTGCGGGGCAGGGCCGAGAGTTCTTGGAACAGGGTCTCGTAGCGCAGGGCGAGGGCGGACGGTTCGTAGTCCTGCGCGCGTCTTCGGCCCGCGGCGCCGAGGAGCTCACGGAGGAACGCGTCGGCCATCAGGCGGTCGAGTGCTGCCGCGTACCCGTCCACGCCGGTGTCCAGGGGGACGAGGACTCCGTTCGTCTCATCGATGATCTCCGCGGGCCCGTGGGGGCAGTCGGTGGAGATCACGGGGACGCCGCAGTGCATGGCCTCGACGATGGTCATGCCGAAGGACTCCAGGTCGGAGGAGACGGCGGCGATGGCGCCTTTCGCCCACTCGGTCTCGATCGGGGAGACCGGGCCCATGAGCAGTACGCGGTCGTACAGGCCGAGTTCGTCGATCCGGCGGCGCAGCTCGGGGCGTTCGGGTCCTCGCCCGTAGAGGCGCAGCGACCAGGTGGGGTGGTGGGCCGCGACCTTCGCGAAGGCGTCGATGAGCCGGTCGTAGCGTTTGACGGCGATGAGTCGGCCTGCGGCGATGATGACGTTCGAGCGCAGGTCGGAGGGTTCGACAGCGGGCTGGGGGACGCTGTTGGGTATGCAGAGGATGCGGGTCGGTACGTCCGGTAACGCGCGGCGGTACTGTGCGGCGTCGGCGCCGGACACGGTCACGAAGGCGTCCAGTCGGGCGACCGCCTTGTTCTGGTGCGCGCGTAACGCGGGGTTGTGGGCGCCCAGGCTCAGGTGTTCCTGACCGATGCGCAGGTAACGGCTCTGGCCGTCGCGGGCGAGGTAGCCGTTGAGGTCGGGGCGGGTGGCGATCACGACGTCCGCGTCGGTCCCGCGCAGCCATGCTCCGATGCGTTCATCGTGCAAGGCGGAGTGGAGCAGGCGTGTGGAGTTCACGGCGGCGCCGGTGTCCGGGAACATCGTGCACGGCTGGGCGGTGAGCGGGTGGTCGCCTTCGTAGGTGGGGCTTTCCGTGCGCATGTCGATCAGCGGGGTCAGCGTCACCCGTTCGTCGAAGGCGAGTTCCGGCTTGTCGGTGACCTGGTGGACGCTCACGACCTCGACGTCGTGCCGGTCGGCCAGGGCACGGGACAGATTGACGGTGGCGCGGATCGTCCCCCCGATGCCGTAGGCGTTGTTGATCAGAAACGCGATCTTCACGGATTGCTCCCCCCGCGCAGCCACCGTGGTCAAGGGCGTGCGCCATCCGCCCTGCGCGGAATGGGCGCCGCGCAAGGCCTGTTTTCACCACTTGCGTGTCGCGCGGCGTGCGGCTTTTAGCGGTACGTCAGCTTGTGAATACAGCCATTCAAATCCACAGAGTGTTCACATGTCCAGTGCGACATATGGATCAAGATGGCGCCAAGCCGGGCATTAGGCGTGGTCAAAGGTGCCGCTTTCACACCCCTACGCGACAGCACTTGTGATGAAAACGTGAAGATCTGGAAGCTTCTCTTCAGGTTGCCCAGAATTGAGTGACGGCCCCATAACGAATCCCCCGCAGCGCTTATTCAGAGGAAATATGAGCACGGCCATGTCGTGCGCCCGCTGCCTCAATTCGACGCACAGCGTCAGAGTGATCGCGGGGGCTCGACGTGCCCCCGCGATCCAGAATCCGGCCCCCGGTACTCAGACCGCGGGCCCCCCGGTGTTCTGACTCCTGGCGTTCGACGCGCTCAGACCCTGCGCGAATCCCTGCTCTGCCGCCCCGCGCTCCAACGCGCCGCGCTCCCCCGAGCCCCCTCGGCGCCGCAGCACGAGCCAGCACGCGCCTGTCGCTGCCGCGGCAACGACCAGTACAGAAACTATGACGATCACGCGTTCTCCAGTCCCCGTCGGTACGGCGGCACCGTGACCCGGCCCGCCCTGATCCACAGTGTCGCCCCCCACGTGACCATGAGGAAAGGCACAATGTCGCCCCATACGTGGCCATGAAGGGCCTCCGCCCTCCTCACCGCCCCCCGCCGATCCCCCTCTGCCGCGCCACCGCCACCCGCCGGTACACCTCGACCGCCTCCGCGCCCCGCCCCAGCTGTTCCAGGCAGTGGGCCTCGTCGTTGTGGCTGGCGAGGGTGTCGGGGTGGTCGGGGCCCAGGACCTGTTCGCGGGACGTGGCCACCCTGCGGTACTCCGTGAGCGCGTCGGTCCAGCGGCCGAGCCAGCCGAGGCCGACGGCGACCTCGCGGCGGCTGACGAGGGTGTCGGGGTGGTCGGGGCCCAGCACCCGTTCGCGGACGGCGCACACGTCGCGGGCCTCCGCGAGCGCCTCCTCCCAGCGGCCGAGGCGCCCGAGGTTGACGCCGAGTCCGTGGCGGGCCCGGAGCGTTTCGGGGTCGGCGGGGCCGTTGACGCGGATGCGGTCGTCGATGAGGTGGCGGTACAGGTCCAGGGCCTCGCCGCTGCGGCCGAGCCGGCCCAGGCTGATGCCGACCTCGTAGCGGGCGGTGAGCGTGTCGGGGTGGTCGGGGCCGAGTGCCCGCACGCGGGCGTCGGCGACCTCCCGGTAGGTTTGGAGGGCCTCCGGCCAGCGGCCCAACTGACCCAGCGCGTACGCGACTTCGTAGCGCGTCACGAGCGTGTCCGGATGGGCTGGGCCGAGGACCCGCGCCCGTGCCTCCGCCACTTCCTCGGCGAGCTGGTAGGAGTCCTCCAGGCGTCCGAGGCGGCTCAGGTTGTACGCGAGGTTGTGGCGGCAGCGCAGTGTGTCCGGGTGGTCGGGGCCCGACGTGCGCTCGCGGACGGCGAGCACCGAGGTGTACGTCTGGTGGGCCTCGAAGTGCCGTCCGAGCCGGCCCAGTACGTACGCCGTCTCCTGGCGTGCGGCGAGCGTGTCCGGGTGTTCGGGGCCGAGCGTGCGCTCCCGGCCCTGCGCGACGAGGCTGTACTCGCGCAGGGCGTCGGAGGCGCGGCCGGTGCGACTGAGCGTGAAGCCGACCTCGTACCGGCTGGCGAGGGTGTCGGGGTGGTCGGGGCCGAGGGCGTGCTCGCGTTCGGCGGCGACCGAGCGGTGCACCTCGCCCGCCTCCGCCCAGCGGCCGAGCCGGCCGAGGCTCAGTCCGGCGTTGTGGCGGTTGGTGAGGGTGGCGACCAGTTCGGGCGGGGGTGTGGGTCGCTCGGTGGGCCGGGGGTCCGCGGCGCGACGCGCGTCGACCCGCGGGATCCACTCGCCGGTCAGGCCCGCGGCCGCGTCGGGCGGGGTGGTGCGCAGCACGGACGCGCCGCCCGCCTTGTGCCCCGTGGTCATGCCCCGGGTCCAGGAGGGCAGGCGCGGCTCGTGGGAGGCCAGTGGATCGGCGCGGCGGACGGGTGGCGTCGCGACAGTGGGGACGTACGTGATCGAGGTGCGTCCCGCGGCGATGCGGCGGCCCAGCTCCCGCGCGTCGTGCGGCCGGCCCGTGGGTTCCTTGGCGAGCAGGTCGAGGACGATGCGGTCGAAGTACGCGGGCAGTTCGTCGCGGTGTCTGCGGGGCGGCTCGGGCGTCGTGTCGCGGTGTCCGACCAGGACGGCCCAGGCGTCCTCCATGTCGAACGGCGGGGCTCCGGTGGCGATCTCGTACAGCACGCACCCGAAGGAGTAGAGGTCGCTGCGCTGGTCGACGGAGTCGCCGCTGATCTGCTCGGGCGACATGTAGTGCGGGGTGCCCATCGCGATGCCCGTGCCGGTCAGGCGCGAGGTGAAGCCGATGTCGGCGCCGAGGCGGGCGATGCCGAAGTCGCAGATCTTCACCGTGCCGTCGGCGAGCCGCATGATGTTCGCGGGCTTCAGGTCGCGGTGCACGATGCCCTGTTCATGGGTGTAGGCGAGGGCGCCCGCGACCTGGTCGGCGATCTCCACGACGTCCTCGACGGGCAAGGGGTGCTGTTTGTTGTCCTCCATGAGCTGGCTGAGGTTGCGCCCGTCGAGGAGTTCCATCACCAGGTACAGGACACCGTCGTACTCGCCGAAGTCATGGACGACGGTGACGCCACGGTGCTGGAGCGCGGCCGCGACGCGCGCCTCCCGCCGGAAGCGCTCGCGCAGCACGCGCGTGAACGCCTGGTCGTGCTGGGGCCCCATCGGCTTGAGGCATTTGACCGCGACCTGACGGCCCAGCGACTCGTCGCGGGCCCGCCAGACCTCGCCCATGCCGCCGCGCCCGATCAGATCCAGGAGCCGGTAGCGGCTCTGGATCAGCCTGGTGTCCGCCATCTCGTGTTGTCGCCCCCGTTGCCTCGCCGCGCCCTCCCCGCCCCGTCCAGTATGGCGTCCCCTCTGTCGAGTTTGTACGGGGCCGGGCGGCTGCCGGGGCCGAGCCTCGCCATGGCGCGCAGGATGTGCTTGGGCGGGAGTTGCCAGCGCACACGGTTGGGAACGGCGCGCAGGACGGTGCCGGTGAGGACGAGGCGGCGGGTCACCGTGAGGGACGGCGGGGCCGCTCTGCCGTACAGCTCGTGGGCGTACGGCGGCAGCGAGGCGTAGGCCAGGTTCGCCACACGCCGCCACAGCAGTTCGCGCGCCGGGACGAGCAGGGCGTGCGTCGGCGGGCGCTGCAGGAAGTCGTCGACGGCGCGCGCGTCGGACCCGGCGGCGAGCCGCGGCCGCACCTCCTCGAAGTACGCGGCGAGTTCACCCGTCGACGCCGGTACGTCCGCCGGGTCGAGGCCCACGAGGCGGGCGCTCCGCCGGTGCTCGTCGACGTACCGGTCGGCCAGCGCGTCGGTGAGACGGAATCCCGAGCGGCGTACGACGTGGAGGTAGGAGTCGATCTCCGCGCAGTGCACCCACAGCAGCAGCTCCGGTTCGTCGACGCCGTACCGCTCCCCCGTCTCGGGGTCGGTGGCCCCGAGCATGGTGTGGATCTTCCGCACCCGGGCGCCGGCCTTCTCGGCCGCCTCGGTCGTTCCGTAGGTGGTCGTGCCCACGAAGCCGGCGGTACGCATGAGACGGCCCCAGGCGTCCCTGCGGAAGTCGGAGTTCTCCATCACGCCGCGGACCGCGCGGGGATGCAGGGCCTGGAGGTAGAGGGCTCTGATCCCGGCGACCCACATCATCGGGTCGGCGTGCGCCTGCCAGGTCACGGACGCCGGCCCGAAGAGCCCGGGGTCAGGGGCGGATGCGGGGTCGGGTGCGGGTATGGACGTACGCGCGTGTGTGCGCTCCGGCATGGTGCGACCAACTCCTGACGGGTGACAGCCTGACCGCCAAGTGTGGCCACGTCCCCTCAAGAATGGCCAGGCGCTCCGGCTGTGCGGCGTGCTGACCGAGGTAGCGTTCCGGCGTGACGTCGACGCCGCCCCGTTTTCCGCCGTATCCGATACGTGGCGTCCGCGTGCGGCACAGAAGGAGAACTGCGCGCCGCAATTCGCGGAGATCGAAGTGGACTTCGGCTCTCACGCATTGGCGTTCAAGGTCGCCGGCTACCTGGCCGCCCGCCGAGCGATGGAGCGATGCAACAAGCCGCAGATGCGGGGTAGTTGAAAGGCCTGTGCAGGTCGGGCCGAGGGGGCCTGTCCGCTACGCATGAACGGGGTGCTGTGATGAGTCTCGCTGTCTCGGCCACGGTGATGGCGCGCGGGAGCAGCATGGACGGGCCGGGCGACTGGGCTCTGTTGATCGGGATCTTCGTGCTCTATCTGGCGGTCGGCTTCGGCCTCGAGTACCGGGCGAAGCGGCGCCGGGGTGCGAACCAGCCGGCGAAGGCGGCGGCGAGAGGGCTGTTCGTGGAGCGGGACGGCAGCGCCGGCGCCGCTCCACAGCAGTACCTGGCCAGTCGCACGGTGATGCTGGTGGGCGCGTTGGCGACGGGCCTGGCCGGCTTCCTCACACGCGGCACCCCGACTGCCGTGCAGGCTGTGGTGATGGGTGCGGTGGCGGTCGTGGCGATCTCCGCGTGGGCGTACTTCGACTACCGCACGGAACCGCGGGACGAATCGTGACCGGTCCCGTCCGGGCCGGGAGCGTCCCGTCCAAGCCCCCGGCGAATCGCGATCTCCACCGGTGAGTACGCGCCGTCGGCCCGCTCCAGTTCGTACGGTGCCGTGGGCAGCAGCGGTGGCTGGGCCATGAAGCGGGGCCGCGTGCCGTGGTGCGGTTGCGCCGCGTGCACCAGGAACGGGTGGCACAGGAAGACATCGCCCGGGGCCCCCGTGGCGAGGGCGAGGGGCCGGTGGTCGGACGCCGCCACCACATCGGGTGCGAGCGTCAGCCCGTTGGCCCCGTCCTCCCCGTACTTCTCCAGCACCTTCGGTACGTCGAGGTGTGAGCCGACCCGGATCCGGGTCGGGGCGTCCTCCTCACCGACCTCGCTGAACAGGAACAGCATCAGCAGCGCCCGGCCCCGGGAGCGCAGATTCGTGAAGTACCAGCTCTCGCCCTCGGGCAGATAACTCCCCTCGATGTGCCAGCCCGCGTCGTCCGGCTCGTCCTGATGAGGGAATCGGAGTGGGAACGTACCCAGGGAGTAGCGCGGCTCCCAGCGTCCCGCGCCGACGAGCAGGTCGTACGCGTGCTGCAGAAACGGTGAGTTGGGCGCGGCGGCGAACGGGCCCTGCGCCATGCCGCCCACCCAGTGCACGGGTTGCGTCCACGTCGTCGGGTCGTCCGGGTCGCAGCCCGTCTCCCGCCACAGCAGCCGCGCGCAGTCCGCGGCCACGCGCGGCGCTACGGCACCCTCCACCTTCACGAAACCGTCGCGAAGAAACCGGGATACCAAGGTCGTGTCGTCCATGCCCTCAGCGTGCGGCGACGCCGACCCCGGCCGCCCGACACTTTCCGCACCGCTTCTGTCGGGCAGCAGGGCGGCACCCTGCGTCAGGGTGCTGGGGACGTCCTGATCAGCGCAGTCCGGCGAAGAGATCGCTCTCGGGAACGGGGGCGCCCGTCGCGTCCTTGACGCGGACGAAGGTCTCCATGCCCATCAGCTCGCCGAACCTCTCCTTGCCCATCTTGAGGAAGAAGATGTTCTCGCCCTGACTGGCGTGGGCGGCCAGCGCGTCGAACTTCTGACCGCTGAACGGGGTGGTGTCCACCCACGTGGTGATCTCGTCGTCGGGCAGACCGATCTCGGCCAGCGCGGCGGCCTCGGCGGGATCCGGCTCCGGCATGTCCTCGCCGAACTCACGCATGATCTCCCCGAACCGCTGCATCGACGAGCGGGGCATCGTCGTCCAGTAGACCTTCGGCGTCAGGCCGGTCATCTCGAGCGCCGCCATGGTGATGCGGTGGGCCTGGATGTGGTCGGGGTGGCCGTAGAAGCCGTTCTCGTCGTAGGTGACGACCACGTCGGGCCGGTAGTGGCGCATGAGGTCCGCGAGCCGGGCGGCGCCTTCCTCGACGGGGGTCCGCCAGAAGGATCCGGGGGCGTCGTTGCTGGACCAGCCCATCATTCCGGAGTCGGCGTAGTCCAACATCTCCAGATCACTGATCTTCAAGGCTTCGCAGCTCGCCACGAGCTCCTGCCGACGCATCGCGGCGACGGCCGCGGGATCGTGACCGGGGTCGCCCGGCTTGACACCCCCCGGCCCGTCGCCGCAAGCGCCGTCGGTACAGGTCACGAGAACCGTACGGATGCCGTCGGCCGCGTATCGCGCGAGGACTCCTCCGGTTCCGGTGGCCTCGTCGTCGGGGTGGGCGTGTACCGCCATGAGCGTCAAGGGCCGGTCAGCCATGAAACAGTCCTCCAGCAGGAAGTGGACAAGGTTCGATCCGAGGGTGCGGTGAGGGCACCACGGTGTGCGGGGTTTCACCACGATCCCGAAGGCTCCGGCTCTGGTCCCCGGTCGATCAACAGCAGCGGCCGGAGCGGTTGTTCCCGCCCACCCCGAAAGCTTTCAGGCGCGCACGGTGTCCCTTCACGAGGACTTGCCCATACCGGCGAAGAGCGCGTCGAGGATCCGGTCGGCATACGCGTGGGTCAGTGGCTCCTGGGTGATCAGGAACTGGAAGTAGAGCGGGCCGGAGAGGATCGCCATGGCCAGGTCCAGGTCGAAGTCGGGCGACAGCTGACCCTGATCCCGTGCCGTCCTCAACCGGGCGACGGTCAGGTCGGCCTGCGGGGTGATGAAGCGCTCGTTGAGCGCGGCGGCGACCTGGGGATCGCCCTGGGCCTCGCCGACCAGGGCTTGGTACAGCGGGCCGAAGGGCGGGTTGCCCAGCAGGTCGAGGGCCGCGTGCATCTGCGTGCGCAGGTCGGCGACGATGTCACCCGTGTCGGAGAAGTCCAGGCTGGACCGGTGCAGAGAGAGCAGGGAATCGAGGAGCAGGGCACCTTTGGAGGGCCATCTGCGGTAGATGGTGTGCTTTCCCGCCCCGGCCCGCGCAGCGATCGCTTCGATGCTGAGCTTCGCGTAGCCGATCTCCTGACCCAGCTCCAGCGTGGTCCGCATGATGGCTTCGGTGCGGGCGGCGCCGCGGTGGGAGTCGGTCATGGGACCACCTTAACGGGACGGCACGGCACGTGCCGTACTTGACGGGGTGCGCTGTCATGCGCTGTTCTTTCCGTGCGGCACGACACGTGCCGTTTCAAAGTGAGGAGCGTGGACCATCTTGCTCTGCTTGCTCTGCCTGCGCGTACGCATCCAACTCGCCCAACTCACCCGGTACGTCCGGCACGCTTGGCACGTCCGACGCACCAAACTCGCCCACGCTCGCCCGTCACGCCCGACGCGCCCGGTACACCCGTCACACTTGTCACACCCGCCACGCCCGAACCACCGGACGTCCGCTCTCTCCTGATGTGCACCCCTCCCCGACGTCCGCCCTCGCCGAAAAGGAAGCCATCACAGATGCCACCCGTTCCCGCCGACCCCACCCAGGTGCACCCGATGCCCGAGCAGCCCCGTGTCGTGCTGCTCAAACCGCTGGTGACCTCGCCCCTGATCGAGGTCGGGGACTTCACGTACTACGACGATCCCGAGGACCCGACCGCGTTCGAGACCCGCAACGTCCTGTACCACTACGGGCCCGAGAAGCTGGTCATCGGAAAGTTCTGCGCGCTCGGCGAGGGCGTGCGGTTCATCATGAACGGCGCCAACCACCGTATGGACGGCCCCTCCACGTTCCCCTTCCCCATCATGGGCGCGTCCTGGGCGGACCACTTCGACCTCATCACCGGCCTGCCGGGGCGGGGCGACACCACGGTGGGCAACGACGTCTGGTTCGGCTACCGGACCACCGTGATGCCCGGCGTCCGCATCGGCCACGGAGCGATCATCGCCTCCGGCTCCGTCGTCGTCGACGACGTCCCCGACTACGGAATCGTCGGCGGCAACCCCGCACGGCTGCTGCGCCGCCGCTACAACGACACCGACATCGACCGCCTCCTCGCGGTGGCCTGGTGGGACTGGCCCCTGCCGCACCTCACCGAGCACCTGCGCACGGTCATGTCCGGCAGCGTCGACGAGTTGGAGGCCGTGGCACCCGGACACGACGCGTCCTGAGCACCGTTGTTCCCCTACGCAGGCGAGCCACGACGGGACTGAACCCGCCCCTCAGCGGTTCCTGTTCTTGCTCCTGTCCCTCTTCCTGTTCCGGGCCGCCATCGTGTGGAACACCTTCTTCGGTTCCCAGCGCCTCTCGTCCAGCACCCGCACGACACCGTAGGAGCCAAGGTCGCGCTTCCCGGGCCTGGAGTAACCGGCGAAGGTGAACCAGAGCGCGGTGTCCACGCCCTCCTCCTCGAAGACGTCCAGCAGTTCGGTGAGGTAGCGCACCTGCTCGTCCTCGTCCGGGATCGCGCCACGCGGCACCTGCCACGCCATGCCGCCGCGTTCACCCGCGCCCCGGTACGCGCAGGTTCCGTACTCGGTCACCGCGACGGGCTTGCCGTGGCTCAGATGCGCGCGCAGCTCGTCGCGGAAGCTGTCGGCGTTGTAGGCGGCCCGGTAGGCGTCGACGCCGACAATGTCGAACGGGCCCCAGTCGACGGCCTCCCAGGGGGCCGAGGCATAGGTCACCCGCCCGCCAAAGTGCCGACGGACGGTCCCGGCGGCCCGGGAGAGGAAGCCGTTGACGCGTTCCTGCACCGGCCCGAGGGAGGACCACCACTCCATGTCGGCGTCGGCCATGGTCCGCAGGCGGTCGCCGTAGGTCTCGCCCGGCAGGAAACCGCCGCAGAACGCGCTGATCTCGCAGCCGGCGACGAACACGACATCGGCGCCGGCCTCCCGTACGGCCTCGGCCCGGGCGGCGCAGTCGGCGAAGTACGGGAGCAGTTGGTCGCGGGGGTGGTCCACGGGGAAAGGGGCGAACCAGACTTCGAGGCCGGCGTCCGCGGCGTACCGGGCGGCGATGCTCAGCCGTTCCGGCTCTCGTCCGGAGATACGAACGGCATCGCAGTGGAGTTCCCCGGCGATCACCGTCATGTCGTCACGGACCGTTTCAGGGGTGAAGTCCTTGCGGGACAGATCCAAGCCCGGGAGGAACCCGGTGTCGTAGTTGATGCCCCTTGCGCGCACGTCAAAGTCCCTTCTACAGGTGTCCGCGCCCAGCCGGCACAGGCGCACGGTGATCCGCCGCGGTCCGCATCCCGCGTCCGCAGCGTACTCAACCGGGCGTGCACGTACCCCTGTTGGGGCTCTCAGCGGCGCACGCGCGGCATTCCCAGGCCGATCCAGGAGATGATCTCGCGCTGGATCTCGTTGTTGCCGCCGCCGAACGTGAAGATGACCGCCGAGCGGTAGCCGCGTTCGAGTTCGCCATGGAGGACCGCGCCCGACGAGCCCTCCTTCAGCGCGCCGGCCGAGGCGACGACCTCCATCAGCCAGGCGTACGCGTCGCGGCGTGCTTCCGAGCCGTAGACCTTCACCGCGGAGGCGTCCTGTGGAGTGAGGGTGCCTTCCTGGACGGCGTTCACCATCTGCCAGTTGAGGAGCTTCATCGCGTCGAGCCGCGCGTGGGTCCTCGCCAGGCGCCCGCGGACCCAGTTGAGGTCGATGACGCGGCGGCCGTCGGCCAGTTTGGTGTCCATCGCCCAGCGTTGGACGTTGTGGAGGGCGCGGATCGCCATGGTGCCGTGCGCGGCGAGCGTGACGCGTTCGTGGTTGAGCTGGTTCGTGATCAGGCGCCAGCCCTTGTTCTCCTCGCCGACGCGGCGGGAGACGGGGACGCGGACGTTCTCGTAGTAGCTGGCGGTCGTGTCGTGCGAAGCCAGGGTGTTGATGAGGGTGCAGGAGTAGCCCGGGTCACTCGTGGGGACCAGGAGCATGGTGATGCCCTTGTGGAGCGGGACGCCCTCTTCGGGTGTGGCCGTACGGACCGCCAGCCAGACCCAGTCCGCCGTGTCGCCGTTGGTGGTCCAGATCTTCTGTCCGTTGACCGTGTAGAAGCCGGTCTCCTCGTCGCCCTCCCGCACCGCCTTCGTCTTCAGCGCGGCGAGGTCCGTGCCGGCGTCGGGTTCGCTGTAGCCGATGGCGAAGTCGAGTTCGCCGGAGAGGATCCGCGGCAGGAAGTAGGCCTTCTGCTCGTCCGTGCCGAACTGCATGATCGTCGGCCCTACGGTGTTCAGCGCCATCAGCGGCAGCGGTACGCCCGCCTGCGCCGCCTCGTCGAAGAAGATGAACTGCTCCATGGGCGACAGCCCGTGCCCGCCGTACTCCTCGGGCCAGCCGACCCCCAGCCACCCGTCCGACCCCAGGCGGCGGACGGTCTCCCGGTAGAACCGCTTCTGGGCGGCGGGTTCGCCGTACCGCGAGTAGACGTTGTCCGGTACCAGCTCGGCGAAGTACGCGCGCAGCTCGGTGCGCAACTGCTGCTGCTCAGGCGTGTATTCGAGGTGCACTGCCCCTCCAGGCTCTACCGGCTCGACGCCCGGCCCGCTCGGTCCCGGACCTGACGGCGCACAGAGTAGAACCCGTTGCAGAAATAGGGAATGGGTGGGCCGCGCCGGCTACGGGAGGTACGGGGCCTGCGCAGGGCACGGAGCAACAGCGGTGGCAGCAGCGCGCACTGCGCCGCGACAACCAGCCAGAACAGGCCCGCGTGGTCGGTGCGTTCGGCCCACGCGTAGCACTCTCCCCCTACGATGCCGCTGGCGAACGCGCCGATTCCGGCCGCCAGGCGTTGCCGGCCGAAGACGACCGCGGGCGAGCGGGTGGACCGCGACAGCGCTTCGAGGTCGTTCTTCAGGAACAGGACGATCTCACCGACACAGATGAGCAGCGCCCCGCCGAGGATGGCGGCGGGGTGGCCGAGGGCCAGTGCGGTCATGCCCGCGGCCAGCGTGGTGAAGCCGATGCGCAGGGCGCGCGGGTAGGGCAGGTGGGCTATCCAGTCCGCCAGGAGAGGCTGGGTGACCACGAGGAGAAGGGCGTAGAGGGCGAGGACCAGGCCGTAGAAGTACGTCGACGTCCTGCCCACCGCGTAGAGCGCGAGGTAGTGCTGGAAGAACATGAAGACGTACACGCTCAGTACGGTGATCGCGAAGGGGAGGAGGGGCGGCGGGGCGGGGCCCGGGCGGTCGGCTCCAGCTTCGGCTTCCGTTCCGGCTCCGGCTCCGGCTTCCGTTCCGGCTCCGGCTCCGGCTTCGGCTCCAGTTCCGGCTTCGGCTTCGGTCCCGGTTCCGGCTTCGGCTCCAGTTCCGGCTTCGGCTTCGGAGGGTGTCGGGGCCGCTTGCGGGGGCGCCCCCGGGATCGTCTGCGGCAGCAGCGCGTGGCCCGCCGTGATCAGGCCGAACAGTACGGCGACCACGGTGAAGAGCCCGGCCGACGCCGTGAGCACGAAGGGCGCGGCCGCGATGGGGCCCAGCGCGATGCCCGCGTTGAGCGCCGAGCTGCTCGCGGACAGGAGCGGGGCGCGCCGCTCCTCCCCCACCCCCGTGACCAGGTACGCCTTGTTGGCGGGCAGATAGAGCGCGGCCCCGACGGAGACGAGGAACAGCGCGGCGACCGCCCACGTCGGCCTGCTCAGCCCCGGCAGGAACGCGGTGAAGCCCGCCGTGCGGATCACCAGGGCCAGCACCATGGTGCGCCGCAGGCCGATGCGTTCGGCGAGGGCCGCTCCGACGACACCGCCCGCGAACTGTACGAACGAGGCGACGGCCAGCACCACGCCGACGGTGCCGAGTCGCATGCCCAGCCGTTCGTGCAGCAGGACCGACATGAAGGGCAGCACGGCGAAGCTGCCCAGGGGTATGAGGAACGAGCCGGTGAGGAGGAAGTACTGGGGGCCGGTGAACCGGGTGAAGGGTGCGAGGCGGGTCGATATCCGTGTCGGTACCGGAAGGTGGGGTGGTTGGGTCATTCTCGGTCGTCGTCGGCCATGACGGCCGGCCTGTCGTCGCCCACGACGGTCGGCCGTACGCTGCCGGCCGCGCTGAGCGCCCTGTGCAGGGCCAGTTCGGCGGTTTCGGCCTCGGCCAGCACGATTCCCGTGCATCCGCGCTGGTCGCTCAGGTGCTCCACGCGCCGCCCCGGGACGGCGGTGGGGTACCACTCGGGCGAGCCGGGGAACGCCGGCAGGCCGTCGAGACCGGTCCAGCCGGTGAGAGTGCCGGGGCGGTCGGGGTAGACGAGTACGAAGGCCGTGGCCGGGCCGGGGGCAGACCCGGTCGTCACCGTGTCCAGCAGTGCGGGGCGACGGCCGAGCGCCGTGTCGACCATGGCGTCGTAGACGTTGGTGCCCAGGGCACGGCACAGGGCCTCGCCCACGAGGGCGCCGCCGATGCGGCGGTTGATCTCCACCAGCTCCGGGCCGTCCGCGGTGAGGACGAACTCGACGTGCGCGAAGCCGCTGTCGTGGCCCGCGGCTGCCAGCACGCGTCCCGCCCAGTCCTCGATGCGGCCGAGTTCGGGCAGAGGGAAGGCCACGGGGAACGCCGCGGCCTCCTCGCGGACGGACGGCTCGGGTGACATCTGGCGGCTCAGGACTCCGAGCAGCTTCGTCTCGCCCGCCCAGCCGAGGGTCTCCGCGCTGTAGACCGGCCCCGAGAAGAAGCGCTCGGCGAACAGCCGCCCGTTGAGGGGGCGTTCGGACGCTTCGGTGAGCGCGGTGTGCAGGTGCCGCTCGTCGCGCACCGGCCATACGTTGCGGGAGGACGTGCCCGCGGAGTCCTTCAGGACGGCGGGCAGGCCGACCTCGCGGAGGATCTCGGCGGCGGCCACGGCGATGGTGGTGGTCGAGGGGATGTCCGGGGGGACGGCCAGGGCGCGGCTTCCGCTCAGGCCCCGCTCGTGGAGGAGCGCGCGCACCCGGCTCTTGTCGCGCAGGCGTCGGACCGCGCTCGGGTCGGGTCCGGGCAGGCCGAACTTGGCGGCGAGGTCGGCGCCGGGCACGCTCCAGGTGTCGGTCGAGTTGATGAGCCCGCTCAGGTCGGGCACGGCCGACAGGGCGGCCGCGCAGGCTCCGGCGTCGTGGGTGTCGACGTCGACGATGTCGAGTGCGCCGGGAGCGAGGTGGGCGAGTTCGTGACGGTAGACGTCGCGGTCGCCGGTGAGCAGGCACAGGCGGTGCCCGGCGTTGCCCGCCGCCTCGACGAGGCGGCCCAGGCCGAAGGTGAGTGCTTCGAGTGCGGCGATGGTCACGGTGCCTGGTCCTCCTGGGCCGGTGCTCCGAGCGGGTCGCTCGACAGCGTGAGCGGATCTGTCTCCCGTACGAGCCGGGCCTTCGTCGGCGCGGGTACGGCTCCCCCGCTGCGTACCTCGTACCGCCGCCGGTTCCACTCCATCGCCGACCAGGGCGGTGTCAGGTCCGCGAGGTCGGTGATCTGGTGCGGTTTCAGCGTGCGCGGGTCGAGCGCCTCGCGGTGGCGGGCGAAGACGCGGTCGGTGTAGCGGTGTCCGGTGTCGGCGCCGATGACCAGGTGGGTGCGCTCGGGGTCACGCGCGGCCTCCCAGCCCGCGACCAGGTGGGCCGCACCGGTCGACAGGCCGGCGAAGACGGCGTGGTCGCGCAGCAGTCCCACCGCACCCGCCATGGCGTGCCGGAAGTCGAGCCAGTGGAGGGTGTCGTACAGGTCGTGACGGACGTTGTCGAAGGGGATGGAGCTGCCGATCCCCGCGATGATCGCCTCCGGGTCGCTGAACCCCTCGCTGCCGAAGGTGACGCTGCCGAAGGGCTGCACGCCCAGCAGGCGAACGTCGCGGTCGCGCCCGCGCAGCGCCTCGACGAGGCCGCCGCTCGACGACCCGGTGCCCACGGCCCCGACCACGGTCAGCGGTACGCCGGGCAGCGCGCCGTCGACGAGGGCGGCGAACTCCCGGTAGCCGGTGTAGTGGACGGCGTCGTGGTACTGCCGCATCCAGTGCATGCCGGGCCGCTCGGCCAGCAGCCGACGGACGCGCCGGACCCTGCCCTCCTGGTCGAGCCGCAGGTCCTGCGAGGGCGGCATCTGGTCCACGGTGGCGCCGAGCACCTCGAGTTGGGCGCGCATCGTGGCGTCGACCGTGGTGGAGGCGACGATGTGGCAGTGCAGCCCGTAGCGGTGGCAGGCCATGGCCAGGGCGAGTGCGTAGATGCCGCTGGAGCTGTCGACGAGGGTCTGGCCCGGTTGCACGGTTCCGCGTTCCAGCAGGGTGCGGACCGCGCCGAGCGCGGCGTAGACCTTGAGGGTCTCGAAGCGGGCGAGGACGACGTTGTCGGACAGCCGCAGCAGGTCGGGGGCCTTTATCGCGTCGGTGATGTGGTCGTGGACCGGGGCGGTCCCGGGCTCGTGCGCGGAGAGGGGCGCGTCGAGCGGGGCGGCGTCGGTGTGCGTGGGGGTCACGGTCGCCGTCACCGCCCGACCGAACGCAGGTAGCGGCCCAGGTCCTCGGCTCCCGCGACGTTGCGGGGGCCGCTGACGACATCGCCGTACGACATGACGTGGAAGCGGTTGTTCTTCACCGCCGGTACGGACTTCAGGCTCGGCAGCTTCTTGAGGTAGGCGATCTTGTCCTTCGCGGGCTGGTCGGCGTAGTCGACGATCACGATGACCTCGGGCTTCGCCTTGATGACCGGCTCCCAGCCCACCGTCGTCCACCCCTTGTCGAGGTCCCCGAAGACGTTGGTGCCCCCGGCCGCGGTGATGATGTCGTCGGGCGCGGCGTGCCGGCCCGCCGTGAACGGCTGGTCGGTACCGGAGTCGTAGACGAACACCTTGGCCGGGTCGCCCTTCGCGGGCCACGTCTTCTTCAGCGCGGCGATCCGCTCCTTGAGGTCGCCGACCAGCTCGTCGGCCCGCTTCCGTACGCCGAAGATCTTCCCGAGGTTGTCCAGATCCGTGTAGAGCGCCTGGAGCGGCGAGGTGTCGACGCTCTTGTTGCCGTAGTCCCAGCAGGTCTCGGTGTGCAGGTAGCTGGCGACGCCGACCTTGTCCAGCAGGGCGGGGGTGATGCCGCGTTCCTCGCTGAAGCCGGAGTTCCAGCCCGCGAGGACCCAGTCGGCCTTCGCGTCGACGACGATCTCGCGGGTGATGCGTTCGTTGCCGAGGCGGTCGACCTCGGCGTACTTCTCGCGCCAGGGCGAGCCCTTGATGGACGGGTCGCCGAGCTTGTTCATGACGTAGCCGCGCATGCGGTCCGCGAGGCCGAGGGCGAACATCTTCTCCGCGCCGCTCACGTCGTAGGCGATCGCGCGTTCGGGGCGCGTGTACGTGATGTCCTTGCCGCAGTTGGAGACGGTGACGGTGTCGGTTCCCTTGCCGGTGCCGGGCTTGCTGCCCGCCGCCGATTCGACCTCGGCGCCGCAGCCGGTCAGCAGGAGCCCGGTGGCCAGCAGCCCGGCGGCGAGGGCTCGGGGGAACGGTGGTCGGGTCACGAGTGGGGTCCTTCCGGGGACGGGGAAGCAGGCGTGGGGGCGGGGATGCCGGCCGGAGTTGCCATGCCGGCCGGGGACGGGGCGAGGTCGTAGAGGAGTTGCGGGAGGCCCGTACGCGGGTGCGGTACGACGACCGCGTCGACGCCGAACACCTTGCGCACCAGCTCGGGGGTGAGCACCTCGGCCGGGTGACCGGTGGCGACCAGGCAGCCCGCACCGAGCACGGCGATCCGGTCGCAGACCTGCGCGGCCAGGTTCAGGTCGTGCAGGGCCGTGAGCACGGTCAGTCCCGAGCCGCGCAGGAAGGACAGCAGCTCCACCTGGTGGCGTACGTCGAGGTGGTTGGTGGGCTCGTCGAGGACCAGGAGGCGGGGCTCCTGCGCGAGGGCGCGTGCCACGAGTACGCGTTGACGCTCGCCGCCGGAGAGGCTGAGGACGCTGCGGTCGGCGAGGTGGGCGACGTCGAGGCGGTCCATCGCCGCACCGCACAGCTCCCGTTCGCGGGCGGTCAGGGCGTGGTTGCCCCGCGCGTGCGGGGCGCGGCCCAGGGCGACCACTTCCTCGACGGTGAAGTCGAGTTCGGTGTGGCTCTCCTGGGTCAGCGCGGCGACGGAGCGGGCGCTGTCGCGCAGTTTCAGCGACGTCAGGTCGGTGCCGTCGAGCAGTACGGCCCCGGACGTCGGCCTCAGCGCGCGGTAGACGCAGCGCAGCGCGGTCGACTTGCCGCTGCCGTTGGGGCCGACGAGTCCGACGATCGAACCGGCGGTCACGTCGAGGCTGAGCCGGTCGACTAGGGCACGTCCGGCTGCCTCGACGGTCAGGTCGCGGAGGGAGAGAACCATCTACCGGCCTCCGAAGAGATAGCCGCGGCGGCGCATCAGGACGACGAACACCGGCACGCCGATCAGCGCGGTGATCACCCCGAGCGGCAGTTCCTCGGGGGCGAAGGCGGTACGGGCCACGAGGTCGACCCACACCATGAAGCAGGCGCCGGCCAGCGGCGCGACGGCGAGGACGCGCCGGTGCGTGGAGCCGACCCAGATCCGCACCACGTGCGGCAGGACCAGGCCGACGAAGCCGATCGCGCCGCTGACCGCGACGATGAGTCCGGTGACGGCCGCCGTGAGCACGAAGAGGCCGCGGCGCACCGCGTCCGCGTCCACGCCCAGACTGGCCGCGGTCTCGTCGCCGAGCGACAGGACGTCGAGCGACCGGCTGTGCCGCAGCAGTACGACGACCGCGACCAGCACCGCCGCCGTCACCAGGGGCAGGGACTCCCAGGTCGCGGAGCCGAGACTGCCGAGCAGCCAGAACAGCACGGTCCGCGCGGCCTGCCCGTTCGGCGCGAGGAACACCAGCACGCTCATGAGCGCCTGGAAGCCGTACGCCAGCGCCACCCCGGTCAGCACCAGCCGCAGCGGCGTCAGTCCGAGCGGTCCGCGCGCGGCCAGATACACCAGCACGGTCGCGCCGAGAGCGCCGAGGAAGGCGGCGGCCGAGAGGGCGTAGACCCCGAGACCCGCGAAGATCCCGAACACGACGACGGCGGTCGCCCCCACCGAGGCGCCGGACGAGATGCCGAGCACGAACGGATCCGCGAGGGCGTTGCGCACCAGCGCCTGGATGGCGACGCCCACGACGGAGAGCCCGGCGCCGACGACCGCGGCGAGCAGGACCCGTGGTGTGCGCACGTGCCAGACGATGGCGTACCCCGACGCGTCGTCCGCGTCGATGCTGCCCCCGGTGAGTGCCGCGGTGAGGAAGTGCACGACATCGCCGAGCGGTACGACGGTCGGTCCCAGCGCGATACCGGCCAGGACGGAGACCACGAGCGTCGCGGAGAGCGCCACCAGCGTGGTCAACAGCCTGCCGCGCCCGGCCGGTTGCTCATCGGAGTCCTGGCGTGGTGCGCCCCGCGGGCGGGCGGCGCGGCTCGCGGGCGGCGTCGCGGATGTCGCCTCGGTCATGGAGTCCCCTCGTTCACCTGCGCGTTGACGTGCGGCGCAGGCGTGCACACGTAGAAACGCGGGCCGTGCTGATTGCCGCCCGCAGAGCAGTAGTCGGCCGCGGGTGCGTCAGAGTTCCCGCGGACGCGTCAGATTTCCCGCGTGTGCGAGGAGGGTTCCGGACGGGTGCCGGTCACGATCAGCCGCTTCGAGTGGTGGTCGTACGGGCCGCCGTCGAAGTCGCCGTAACAGCGCACGTCGGTGAAGCCGGTCGCCTCGAAGAGCGCGCTCAGCTCGGCCGCGCTGTAGAGGAAGGAGGTGATCGACGCCTCGCGCGCCTCCCCGTCCCTGACCAGCGTCCAGTCGGTGCGCAGCCGGGTCCAGCTGTCCAGGACGGTGTCGCGCTGCAGCACGTACGCGCCTGCGTCGAGGTCGACGACCTGAGGCCGGCCGATCCAGCCCGCGAGGACCTCCTTGCCCATCACGTCGATGAGCAGCCGTCCGCCCGGCACGAGCGAGTCGTGGGCGTTGCGCAGCACGCGCTCGTTGTCCTGCGGGTCGTCGAAGTAGCCGAACGAGGTGAAGAGGTTGAGCACCACGTCGTACGTCTCCGGCTCGACGTGCGTCAGCATGTCCCCTCGTACCAGCCGGACGTCGACGCCCGCCGCCTCGCACGCGGCGTCGGCACGCTTCAGCATGGCGGGGCTGAGGTCGACCCCGGTGACCGTGCCGCCGGCGCGGGCCAGCGGTACGAGGTACAGGCCGGGTCCGCAGCACAGGTCGAGGACCCGGCTCCCGGCCGGGAAACGGAGCAGCGGCGCTCCGTCGACGAGGGCCGCCACCTCCGCGCGCCTGCGCTCGGAGAACATGGTCTCGGCGAAGTCCGACCAGAAATCGTCGTCCTCGTACCAGTTCATGGGGCTGCTACCTCGTTCCAGTGCGTGGGTGCGCGTCACCGCGTGGGGACTCTGGAACAGTGGTCGGACCGGAATCACTTCTGGTTCCCGGCCCGCGCCGGTCGGTTGCGGGTAGCTTTCGCCCGGGCGTCAGCCCAGCGTCGTCAGGAAAGCGTCACACGCCTTCGCGCAGCGGCGGCAGGCTTCCGCCCAGGCAGCCGATGCGGAGTGCAGGTCGCAGAGCGAAGCGCACTGGAGGCAGACCGCCCGGCACCACTCGACCTGCATGCGGACGCGTTGCTCGTCCTGGTCGCTCTGTTCGGCCAGGACGCGGGACGTCGCCTCGCAGACGTCCGCGCAGGCGGTGTTGAGGCGGGGTGCCTCACCCGGCTCGCCCGGGCCCGCGCGCACGAGGCATACGCGTGCGCAGTCGTCGCAGGCCTGCGCACAGGCGAAACGGTCCTCCAGGTAGCGGACGAGGTCCTCGTGGCTGAGTTCCTGCTGCTCCTCCGTCGCTGGGGTTGCGGACGCGGTCATGGACGCTTCGTACGCCGCGGTGGGCCTCGCCTGGACGCCTGGCGGGGTTGTCGTGGCTGTCACGGGGACCCCTCCCTTCGGTCCCGGACGAGTAGCCGCCACGCGGTGAACGAAACCCGCCGGCCCCGCGAGGGAGCGGGGAAGCCGACCTACCCGGTGATCGTCCTGGTCGCCCTCGCGACGGGCCCGCGCAACGGCACCGTCGGCCGACTCGCCGTGGCCGCGGTGATCACGGCCGCGGTCCTCGGCGCGCGGCCGGTCCTTTGCCACGGGATCGGGTGGCCGCTCCCGCTGAGCACGCCGGTGGTCGCCGCGACGGCACTCGCGTACCGCGAACGCGCCTGAGACACGCGGCAGACATCGCAGGCCCCGCCGCGACGGGGGAGACACGGCGGGGCCCACACATCGATTGCCCGCTGACGGGACCCTCACACCCACGCGTCAAAATCTCTTTCCGCGGCCGTGGCCGACGGCCCCGCGGCGAGTCGTGAGCGTCGTCGCCGGTCCATGACGAACCGCTCCCCCCGCTCGCAAGGCCCGCCGAGGCCTTGCGGGCGGGGTTCCGCGGTCGGGGCCAGTCGTGTGTCCGCTCACGTCACGTGCTCGCCCGACCGGTTCCTGATCGCCCTCACGATCGCCGAGAAGTCGCGGTCCGCCCCGCCCTGCGCGGTGAACTCCGCGTACAGTTCGGCCGCGCGTCGGCCGAGCGTGGCGTCCACGCCCGTCGCGCGGGCCGCCTCCGCCGCCAGGCCCAGGTCCTTCGCCATGAGGGCGGAGGTGAAACCGGGGCGGTAGTCGCGGTTGGCGGGACTGGCGGGGACCGGGCCCGGTACGGGGCAGTTGGAGGTGAGCGCCCAGCACTGGCCGGATGCGGTGGAGGCGACGTCGAAGAGTGCCTGCGCGGTCAGGCCCAGGCTCTCGCCGAGTACGAAGGCCTCGCTGACGGCGACCATCGAGACACCGAGGATCATGTTGTTGCAGATCTTCGCCGCCTGCCCGGCGCCGGCGTCCCCGCAGTGCACGGCACGCTTGCCCATCGCGGCGAGCAGAGGTTCCGCCTCGGCGAACTCCTCCGCACCGCCGCCCGCCATGAACGTCAGCGTGCCGGCCTCGGCCCCCACGACTCCGCCGGAGACCGGTGCGTCCAGGCCGCGGTGGCCCGCGGCGGCCGCGGCCTCGTGCGCGGTGCGGGCGTCCGCGACGTCGATGGTGGAGCAGTCGACGAACAGCGTGCCCGGCGCGGCCGCGGCGAGCAGCCCCTCGTCGCGGTAGAGCGCTAGGACGTGACGTCCGGCCGGGAGCATCGTGATCACGACGTCGGCGCCGGGCACCGCCTCCGCGGCCGAGGCGGCGGGCGCCACTCCCCTCTCCGCGGCGGCCGCGAGCGCGTCGGCCGACAGATCGTGCCCGACCACGCGGTGACCCGCCGCCACCAGGTTCGCGGCCATCGGCCGGCCCATGTTGCCGAGCCCTATGAACACGACGGTCCTCGTCGCCGGTGACTCCGTTCCCTCGGTTCCGTTCACCACGCCACCTCCTGCGTCACGGCGCCGGCGTCCAGGGCGAGTTCCCGGTCTCCGAGCGGCGCGAAGAAACGTGCGACGTCGCCCGCGGTCACCTCGGCGAGCGTGCCGGGGTTCCAGCGCGGTGCGCGGTCCTTGTCGATGACCTGGGCGCGGATGCCCTCCGCCAGGTCGGGCGAGGCGAGGGCCGCGCAGGAGACGCGGTACTCCTGGTTCAACACTGCTTCGAGCGAGCCGAGTTCACGCGCGCGACGCAGCGCTTCCAGGGTCACTTTCAGCGCCGCGGGCGACCGGCCGAGCAGCGTTTCGGCGGTCTCCTTCGCGGCACGTGAGCCGTCCGCGTGGAGGCGGTCCACGATCTCCTCGACGGTCTCGGCGGCATAGCAGTGGTCGATCCACTGCCGCTCGTCCGCGAGTTGGCCGGGCGGCGCGTCCTGGACGTACCGCGGCAGGACCTCCCGTACGGGCGACTCGGCGAGGTCGGCGATCAGGCGGGGCAGCGAGGACGACGGTACGAAGTGGTCGGCGAGTCCGCACCTGAGCGCGTCGCCAGCCGCCAGCTCGGTGCCGGTCAGGGCGATGTGGGCGCCGAGGTTGCCGGGCGCGAGGCTCAGCAGGTAGGTGCCGCCGACGTCCGGCACGAAGCCGATGCCCGTCTCGGGCATGGCCACCCGGGTCCGTTCAGTGACCACACGCACGGCGGCGTGCGCCGAGACGCCGACTCCGCCGCCCATCACGATGCCGTCCATGACGGCGACGAACGGCTTCGGGTAGCGGGCGATGCGCGCGTCGAGGTGGTACTCGTCGCGCCAGAAGGCCCGCGTCGCCTCTCCGTCGCCCGCCGTGACGTCCTCGTGGATGGACCGGATGTCGCCACCCGCGCACAACCCTCTCTCCCCCGCCCCCGCGAGGACGACGGTCTCCACGGCGGGGTCCCGCTCCCATGCGGTCAGCGCCTCGTCGATGCGGAGCACCATGGCGTGGGTGAGGGCGTTGAGGGACTTGGGGCGGTTGAGGATCAGGTGGCCCGCTCGGCCGTCGACGTACGTCTGCACAGCGTCCCCGGCCGCCGTCATCGGACGGCCTCGATCAGTCCGCGGGCCACGATCAGGCGCATGATCTCGTTGGTTCCTTCCAGGATCTGGTGGACCCGCAGGTCCCGGACGATCTTCTCGATGCCGTACTCGCTCACATAGCCGTATCCGCCGTGCAGTTGCAGGGCGCGGTCGGCCACGGAGTACCCGGTGTCGGTGGCGAAGCGTTTGGCCATGGCGCACAGCTGCGGGGCACGCGGATCGTCCCGGTCGAGCGCGTCGGCGGCCTGGCGCACCAGCGCGCGGGCGGCGGTCAGCTCGGTGGCCATGTCGGCGAGCCGGAACCGCAGCGCCTGGGCGTCCAGGAGGGACGCGCCGAACGCCTCACGGTCGGCGAGGTGGGCCAGGCTGCGGTGCAGTGCGCTCTGGGCGCCGCCCAGGGAGCAGGCCGCGATGCCGAGCCGCCCGCCGTTGAGGCCGCTCATGGCGATGCGGAAGCCCTCGCCCTCGTCACCGAGGCGCCGGTCGGCCGGCACGCGCACGCCGTCGAGGATCACTTGGCGGGTGGGCTGGGCGTTCCAGCCCATTTTCCGTTCGTCGGCGCCGAAGGCGAGGCCGGGGTCGTCCCGTTCGACGACGAACGCGGAGATGCCGCCGGGGCCCTGCTCGCCGGTGCGGGCCATGACGACGTACACGTGCGAGGCGCCAGCTCCGGAGATGAACTGCTTGACGCCGGTGAGGACATACGTGTCGCCGTCGCGTTCGGCGCGGGTCCGCAGGGCCGCGGCGTCCGAACCGGCACCCGGCTCGGTGAGGCAGTAGCTGCCCAGCGACGCGGCGGTGCACAGGTCCGGCAGCCAGCGGGCGCGCTGCTTCTCGTCGCCGTACCGGTCGATCATCCAGGCCACCATGTTGTGGATGGAGAGGTAACCGGCGATGGAGGGACAGCCGGTGGCGAGGGCCTCGAAGACGAGGGTGCCGTCGGTGCGGCCGAGGCCCGAACCGCCGTGCTGCTCGCGTACGTAGACGCCACCGAGGCCGAGTTCGGCGGCCCTGCGCAGCACGTCCACGGGGAAGTGCTTGTCGCGGTCCCAGGCGACGGCGTGCGGTGCGAGGTGCTCGTCGGCGAAGTCGAGCGTGACCTCGGCCAGGGCGAGTTGGTCCTTGGTGAGGGCTGTTCCCGTCGGGGTCATCGGGGTCATCGGGGTCATCGGGGTCATCCCATCGTCGGGATGGTGAAGTTCGCGCCTTCCCTGAGCCCGGACGGCCAGCGCGAGGTGACGGTCTTGGTCCGGGTGTAGAAGCGGACGGCGTCGGGACCGTGCTGGTTGAGGTCGCCGAAACCGGACCGCTTCCACCCGCCGAAGGTGTGGTACGCCACCGGGACGGGGATCGGCACGTTGACGCCGACCATGCCGGCGCCGACGCGGCGCGTGAAGTCGCGGGCGGTGTCGCCGTCCCTGGTGAAGATGGCGACGCCGTTGCCGTAGGGGTGTTCGCTGGGCAGGCGCAGGGCCGCTTCGTAGTCCGCGGCGCGGGCCACGCAGAGCACCGGGCCGAAGATCTCCTCGCGGTAGATCCGCATGCGCGGTGAGACGCGGTCGAAGAGGGTGGCTCCGGCGAAGAAGCCGTTCTCGTGCCCGGGCAGGGTGAAGTCGCGTCCGTCGACGACGAGTTCGGCGCCTTCGTTGACGCCGATGTCCACGTAGCGGCGGACCCGGTCGAGCGCGTCGCGGCTGACCAGCGGGCCGAAGTCGGCCTCCGGGTCGTCGGAGCGGCCGATGCGGAGCGCGGCGACGCGTTCCTTGAGCCGGGTGACGAGCGCGTCGGCGGTCTCCTCGCCGACGGGGACGGCGACCGAGATGGCCATGCACCGCTCCCCCGCCGAGCCGTACCCGGCTCCGACGAGGGCGTCCACGGCCTGGTCGAGGTCGGCGTCCGGCATCACGATCATGTGGTTCTTGGCGCCGCCGAAGCACTGGGCGCGTTTGCCGTGCGCCGCGGCGGTGGCGTAGATGTGCGCGGCGATCGGGGTGGAGCCGACGAAGCCGAGCGCCTGCACCCGCGCGTCTTGCAGGAGGGCGTCCACCGCGTCCTTGCCGCCGTTGACGACGTTCAGGACGCCGGGCGGCAGGCCCGCATCGAGGAACAGCTCGGCGAGCCGGAGCGGCACGGAGGGCGCACGCTCCGACGGCTTGAGGATGAAGGAGTTGCCGCAGGCCAGCGCGGGGGCCGCCTTCCACAGCGGGATCATCGCGGGGAAGTTGAACGGGGTGATGCCGGCGGTGACGCCGAGCGGTACGCGCAGGGAGTGCACGTCGATGCCGGTGCCGGCGTTGTCGGTGAACTCCCCCTTCTGGAGGTGCGGGATCCCCGCGGCGAACTCGACGACTTCGAGGCCGCGTTGCAGGTCGCCGTGGGCGTCGGCGACGGTCTTGCCGTGCTCGCTCGAGAGCAGCCGTGCGAGTGACTCCCGCTCTCCTTCGACGAGTTGCAGGAACCGCAGCATCACGCGGGCGCGCCGCTGCGGGTTCCACTCGCCCCATTCGCGCTGGGCGGACTCGGCGTCGGCGATCGCCGCGGTGGTCTCCGCCCGCCCGGCCAGCGGCACATGTGCTTGTACGGTGCCGGAGTTGGGGTCGTACACGTCGGCGAAGAGCCCGGACGTGCCGGGCACGTGCTTGCCGCCGATGAAATGTGTCAGTTCACGGACCATGAGAGCCTGCTCTCGTCAGGTGAGTCCGGGGATGGCACGGCAGTCCGACGGCGCCACCGGATGAGGTGGGCGGGCGGTTCTGTCGTGGGACGCGAAGGCCTAGAAGCCGTCGTGGAGTCGGGCGCGGGCCGCGGCCTTCGCTCGCTTCGCCGGTTCACCTGGGTCGTGGGTACGGACCGGTGCCATGCGTGTCTGCTCCATCCTCGTGGACAACACGGAACACCCCGCGGCCGGTATCCTGACTCCCGGATCAGCGCGCGTTCTCCCGCCTTCCCGACGGGACTCGTCCGTCAGTGGCGTATCGCTCGGCGAGAACGCACTCCCCGGTCACAGTGGCGGGACCGCGCCGGATTCACACCGGCTTCCCTGCACCGCGGGCTCTGGTCACGAACATATAGTTGGACGTCCTAGTAAGTCCACCCCCACCTTTCGGCCTGGGTGGCGAGGCCGCTACTGGCCGTCCTTCAACTTGATGATCTTCCCGTTCTCGTCGAGCGTGTGATCGTTCCAGTACGTGTCCCACTTGTCCCCGACATGCTCGGGGACCTTGCCCTCCGGGTAGCGGGCGTAGCCCTTCGGCGGCTCCTCGCCGTCGGGCCGGCAGGCGGACCCGCCGCTGCCCACGTGCAGGACCGGATACTCTCCGCCGCCGCAGACCGCGTCCTCCATGGAACAGCCGGTCAGCACCGCGGCGGCCGCCGCACCCGCCAGCGCGAGCGCCGCGAAGGACCGCGCCGAGCGCCTGCCGGATGCGCGGAACGCGGGGCGAACTCGGATGCTGCTGCGCACAGTCGTCTTCCTCTCATCGGGTTACGCGTCCAGCGTGCGCGAGAGAAGGGGGATGAATCATGAGTACGCGTACTCAGACGTCGCCTCCCGACCCTGCGCCGCGCCACAGCTCCGGAGGACGACGTGGCCCTGCGGGGGGGGCGTGCACATCTACGGCGCCCACGAGCCCCCTGTCACCTGGGGCGAGGCGGGCGCTGCGTAGAGCGCGGCGATCGCGGCGGCGCGATCGCGCAGGGAGGTGCGGAGCCACTCCGGGGACAGCACTTCCGCGTGCGTGGCGAGCTGCCACAGGGCCCATTCGGCGTGCCGGGCGTCCTGGAAAATCAGGTGCAGCCGCGGTCGGCCCTCACCGAGGACGTCTTCTTCCTCGTCACGGACGGACAACGCGGTGGCCACCAGGTCCTTGCGTCGCTCCGGATCCACCCGCACCCGCACGGCGACCTGGTGGTCGCCGCCGTTCCGGAACTGCGTGTTGCGTTCCTGCCAGGCGCGGTCCAGGTCGACCGCGTCCGGTCGCTGCGCGGGTGCGTCGAGCGCCTCGGCCGCCAGCACGCGGGACAGCCGGTAGGTACGGTCGGCGCCGCCTCGCACGGCCAACAGGTAACCCTGGCCGCGTACGGTCACCAGGCCGATCGGGTCCACCGTGCGCCACTTCGCGGCCTGGCCCACCGCCGCGTAGTGGATACGCAGTTTGTGGCCCGCGAACACCGCGCGCCGGACCTCGGCGACGATCGGCTCGGGCAGTTCCTCACTGTCCGCTCGCCGTGCCAGGAGGTCCAACTCCGGGTCGATGAGCAGGCGTTGCGCCGCGCCCGCCGCAGCGCCCCGGAGGTTTTCGGGCAGTGCGTCGAACACCTTCAGCATCGCCGACGCGAGCGCCGAGTCGAGGCCGAAGAGCTGGGCGCCGCGCCGTGATCCGGCGACCAGCAGGGCGAGCGCCTCGTCGTGGTTCAGTCCGGTCAGCGCTGTCTGAAAGTCGGGCAGCAACGCGAACCCGCCGCGTCGGCCGCGTTCGGCGTAGACGGGGACACCGGCCGCGGAGAGCGCCTCCATGTCACGCAGCACCGTGCGGGTGGACACCTCAAGCTCGCGGGCGAGGGCGTCCGCCGTCATCCGGCCGCGCCGACGCAGGAGGAGCACCAAGGAAACCAACCGGTCGGCGCGCATACGAAAATCCTAGCGAAATACATGACTGGAGATGTCATGTATTGCTGGAAGGCTCCACCAGGCGAAGCGAACCGAAGTGAACCGAAGTGAACCGAAGTGAACCGAACCGAATGGAGCGAGCGGGACCATGGAACGAAACGCAGTCAACCCGGTGACCTGGTCGACGGAGATGGGCTTCAACCAGGGCGAGCTCGTCTCCGGGCACTCACGCACCCTGTACCTCTCGGGCCAGACCGCGATGAGCGGAGAAGGCAGACCCGAGCACGACGGCGACATGGCGGCGCAGCTGGCGCTGAGCGTCGACAACGTCAAGGCGGTGCTCGCCGAGGCCGGCATGTCCCTCTCGAACCTCGTCCGCCTCAACGTCTACACGACCGACGTCGACCTCCTCTTCCAGCACTACGGCGTGCTCGCCGGACAGCTCGCCGCCGCCGAAGTCGCACCGACCACCACGATGCTCGGGGTGACGCGCCTGGCGATCCCCGGCCAGCTGGTCGAGCTGGAGGGGACCGCGGTCGCCTAGGAGCGGCGGTGGGGAGGACGACGCCCGTCACGCGGTCCGGGGCCCGACGTACCCCCGGCTTCTCTCAGGAGAGCGTGTCCACCACGTCCCGTACCTGCCCGGCGACCGACTCCGGCAGCGGCGCGTAGCTCAGGCGTGACAGGTCCTTCTGCCCCACCTTGCTCGCCGTGTAGGTCAGGAACGACTTGAGGGCGGGCAGGGTCGCCTTCTGGTTCCCCTTGTCGCAGACGATCTCGTAGGTGACCTGGACGATCGGGTACGCGCCGGGCGTCGACGCGCCGTAGCGGAACTTCAGCTTCATGTCCTTGCCGGTGCCGGCGACCTGAGCGGCCGCGATGCCCGCCGACGCCGTCGCGGGAGTCGGTGCGACCGGGGCGGGCGCGCCGGTGTCGATGTTCACGGTCTTGATCTGGCGGGCCCGCGCGAAGGACAGCTCGAAGTACCCGATCGCGCCGACGCCGGAGGTCACCTCCGAGGCGACACCGCTCGACCCGCTCGCGGACGCGCCGCCCCTCCCCTGCCAGGACTTGGCCACGAGGTGGGGCCAGGCCGCGGGGGCCGCGCCCGCCAGGTAGGCCTGGAAGTTCTGCGTCGTGCCGGAGTCGTCGGACCGGTGCACGGGACGGATGGGCATCGACGGCAGCGCGGCGCCCGGGTTGAGCCGCCGGATCTCCGGGGCGTCCCACGCAGTGATCTTCTGGTCGAAGATCTTGGCGAGGGTGGGAGCGTCGAGCACCAGGTCGTCGACGCCGGGCACGTCGTAACCGATCGCGATGGGGCCGCCGACCATGGGCAGGTCGATGGCCCGCCCGCCCCGGCACACGTCCTTCGAGCGCTCGACCTCATCGGGCTTGAGCGCGCTGTCGGAGCCGCCGAACGCGGTCGCACCCCGCAGGAACTGCGCGCCGCCCGCGCCCGATCCGATCGGGTTGTACGCGATCCGCACCTTCGGGCAGACGCTCTGATAGTGCTTGATCCAGTACTTCATCGCGTTCTGCTGCGCGCTCGACCCGGTCCCCTGGACCCTGCCCGCGTCGGCACAGTCGATCCCGGCGACGGCGGCGCCGGCCTCGGACCCCGCGTCACCGTCCCCGCCGTCACCGTCGCCCCCGAGCCCCGCGACACCGCATCCCGTCAGTGACAGCGCCAGCAGCGCCGTGAGGGAGACCGCGGTGCGCGCTCCCCCTCCTTGGTGGTACGTACGTCCTGGACGTGGGCGTTGCAACGTTGTCCCCTCGGGGTACCGCGGAATGGATCTCGATCTGACGCGAAATGCTCGCACCCCCCGCCGAGCGGGCGGGTGACGCGGGGGCGAACATCGGGCGACTTCCTGCGGTACGGAGGGCGAGCGGTGAGCGGGGCGTTACAGCGGGCCACCCCCGAGGAGCTGGCCGCCGTCCACCACGAGGGTCTCCCCCGTGATCCAGCGGGCGCCCTCCCCGGCGAGGAAGGCCACGGCCTCGCCCAGATCCTCGGGTTCGCCGATGCGGCCGAGGGGCGTGGCCGCGGCGACCGCCGCCTCGTTCTCCTCCCACAGCGCCTCGGCGAGCTTGGTGCGGACCACTCCGGGGGCGATGGCGTTGACGCGGACCTTCGGGGCCAGTTCCAGGGCGAGTTGCTTGGTGAGATGGATGAGTGCGGCCTTGGAGACGTGGTAGATGCCGACGTCCTGGGCGACCGTGAGGCCGCCGATCGATGCGGTGTTGACGACGGAGCCGCCGTGCTCGCCCATCCACGTCTTCACCGCGAGCGACGTCCACAGGATCGGTGCCCAGAGGTTGACGTCCATCGTCTTGGCGAAGCGACCGTGGTCCTGGTCGACGACCGGGCCGTACGCCGGGTTCGTACCGGCATTGTTGACGAGGATGTCGAGGCTGCCGTACGTCGCGACGGTGTGCTCGACGCAGGCGCGCGCGGCGGCCTCGTCGGTGGCGTGGGCGCCGAACCCGGATACCCCGTCGCCGAGTCGGGCCGCCGCCTCCTTGGCGCGCTCCTCGCTGCGCGAGGTGACCACGACCCGCGCGCCGCGGTCGCGCAGCGCGGCGGCCGCCGCGAGACCGATGCCCCGCGAGGCGCCGGTGACGACGGCGACCTTCCCGGCCAGGGAGCCCTGACCGTCACGCGGCGCGCTCATCGGCCGCTCCGCTCGTTCTCGCGGCGGCGCAGTTCACGCAGCGCGATGGCCCGCTTGTGCACCTCGTCGGGGCCGTCCGCGAGCCGCAGGGTGCGCAGGTGGGCGTACATGCTGGCGAGCGGGAAGTCGTCGCTGACACCGCCGCCGCCGTGCACCTGGATGGCCCGGTCGACGACCTTGAGCGCGACCTCGGGTGCGGCGACCTTGATGGCGGCGATCTCCGTCCGCGCCTCCTTGTTGCCCACGGTGTCCATCAGGTACGCGGCCCTGAGGGTCAGCAGGCGTGCCATGTCGATCTCGACGCGGGACTCGGCGATCCAGTCCTGGATGTTCGCCCGGTCGGCGAGCGGCGCCCCGAACGTCGTACGTGACTGGGCGCGGTCGATCATCAGGTCCAGCGCGCGCTCCGCCATGCCGATCGTGCGCATGCAGTGGTGGATGCGTCCGGGACCGAGCCGCGCCTGGCTGATCATGAACCCGTCGCCCTCGCCCGCGAGGAGCGCCGTGGCGGGGACGCGTACGTCCTCGAAGAGCACCTCCGCGTGGCCCTCGCGGTCCTGGTAGCCGAAGACGGGGAGGTTGCGCAGGACCGTGACGCCGGGGGTGTCGAGCGGGACGACCGTCATGCTCTGCTGGCGGTGGCTCGGCCCGTCCGGGTCGGTCTTGCCCATGACGATGAGCACCCGGCAGTTCTTGTGCAGGGCGTTGGAGGTCCACCACTTGCGGCCGTTGAGGACGTAGTCGTCGCCGTCGCGGACCATCCGCATCTCGATGTTGCGGGCGTCGGAGCTGGCGACGGCCGGCTCGGTCATGGCGAACGCGGAGGCGATCTCGCCGGCGAGCAGCGGCTTCAGCCACTTCTCCTTGTGCTCCTCGGTGCCGAAGAGCGTGAGGACCTCCATGTTGCCGGTGTCCGGCGCGTTGCAGTTGGTGGCCTCGGGGGCGAGGTGCGCGCTGCGGCCCATGATCTCCGCCAGCGTCGCGTACTCCAGGTTGGTCAGGCCCGGGCCCCACTCGGGGTGCGGGTGGAAGAGGTTCCACAGACCCTGCTTCCTCGCCTCGGCCTTGAGCTCCTCAAGGACCGGCGGGTGGAAGTGCGGATCGCCCGACCCCGCCATCTGGGCCTCGTACACCGCCTCCGCGGGGTGGACGTGCTCGTCCATGAAGGCGAGCAGCCGCTCCTGGTACTCCTTGGCCCTGTCGGTCACGTCGAACACGGGTCGTCCTCCAACGGTCGTGGGTCAGGCAATCTTGGTCCGGATCAGGGCCCCGGCGCAGGGGTTGTCCTCAGGTGCGCCGCGGAACACCCGGCCCGGCCGCGGCACCGGCACCGCCCGCCGGGACGAGGAGCCGCGCCAGCTGTGCCGCGGTCGTGGGCGCGTCGCGGTGTACGACTCCGGCGATGCCGAGCCGTTCCGCCGCCACGACGTTCTGCGGCAGGTCGTCGACCATCACGGTGTCCTCGGGCCGGGCGCCGAGACGCTCGCACGCGGTGGCGTAGGCGCGGCGGGACGGCTTGCGCACGCCGATGTCCCCGGACACGGTGACGGCGTCGAACATCGCGGGCAGGTCGAAGCCGTCGTAGCAGTGGTCTCCGAGGGAGTTGGAGAGCAGGCCCACGCGTCGCCCCTCGGCCCGCAACGTCGCCGCCAGGGTGATCATGTCGGGGTCGGGGCGCAGCCGGGCCTGGATGCGGCGCACCAGGCCCGGGCCCTCGACCGCCGCTCCGTGGGCCCGCAGCCTCGCCGCGAGGCCGTTCTCGAATTCCGCCTCCTTGATGCGGCCTTCCTCGTGCGCCACGAGCAGGGCGCCGCTCTCCTCGTCCTTGGAGAGGAGCCGCAGCAACAGCCGCGGATCGTCGGCCAGTTCCGTGCCGAGCTCCTCGAACGCGGTGACGACGCTGGTGGTCAGCACCCCGCCGAAGTCGAACAGGACCGCCGTGCGTACCCGTACGTCCGTGTCACCCGTCGCCATCGCCACCGCGCCTTCGCTCGTCCCGGTCCCGTCAACGTATTTGAATCCGGGTTCAGGTTCAAGAGCGTGGGGCGTCCCGCCCGCCAAGCACGGCGTCGCCTTGTACATTGAACCCAACGTCAAGTTCAGAGCGCGGACCACGGAGGTTCTGCACATGCCGACACACGTCACCCCCGCCGAGTGGGAGCGCGTCGCGACGCGCTCGGTCACCTCGGGCGACATCACGCTCCGCGTCTTCGACCACGGCGACGGAGAGCCTGGCAGGCCTCCGGTGGTCCTGTGCCACGGCTTCCCGGAGCTGGCGTTCTCCTGGCGGCACCAGGTCTTCGCGCTGGCGAGCGCCGGGTACCGCGTCCTCGTCCCCGACATGCGGGGGTACGGCGGGAGCTCGCAGCCCGCCGACGTCGACGCGTACGACATCCTGACGCTCTGCGGCGACCTGGCCGCGGTCCTCGACGACGTGGGTGCGGACGACGCCGTCTTCGTGGGGCACGACTGGGGTGCCATGGTGGTGTGGCAGATGGCCCTGGCCCGCCCGGAGCGGGTGCGCGCGGCGGCCGGGATGAGCGTGCCGGTGACGCGGCGCGCCCCGGCGCCGCCGATCCCGATCCTGCGCAAGCGGCTCGGCGAGGACTTCTACATGGTCTGGTTCCAGGAGCCCGGCGCGGCGGACGCGGCCCTCGGCCGCAACGTGCGCAGGACGCTCGTGGCGAAGGAGATCTACTCGGCCCGGTGGGCCGAGCAGCACGACGAGCCGTCGTCGCCCCCGCCGTGGCTCAGCGAGGAGGAACTCGCCTACTACGTCGAGACGTTCGAACGCACCGGCTTCACCGGCGGGCTCAACTACTACCGCAACCTCGACCGCAACTGGGAGCTCACCGAGCACCTGGCCGACCGCCGCGTCACCCAGCCCTCGCTGTTCCTCACCGGCTCCAAGGACCTCGTCGGCCAGTTCATGCCGGCGAAGGACCTCGACCACATGCTGACCGATCAGCGCGCCCACGTCGTGCTCGAAGGCGGCGGCCACTGGATTCAGCAGCAGCGTCCCGACGAGGTGAACGCCGCTCTGCTCGACTTCCTCTCCCAGGTCGGCTGATACCATCCGCTGCCACCGATACGTACAGGTTCGACCGACAGTGAATGGATCGCAGTGGCTGCCCAGGCCCCGGCCGCAGACGGCGGCGAGAAGCAACCGATCACACCCCGCAGTGCCCGTGGCGTCAGGACGCGCAACGCGCTGATCGCCGCCGCGCGCGAGGTGTTCGAGCGCGACGGGTACCTGGACGCCCGTATCACGGACATCTCCAAGGCGGCGCACGTCGCCTCCGGGTCGTTCTACACGTATTTCAACAGCAAGGAAGAGATCTTCCAGGCGCTGGTCGAGCAGGTGCAGGAGGAGATGCTCCACCCGCACCTGCGCGAGCGCACCGGCATCACCGACCCCCGGAAGCTCATCGACGCGTCGAACCGCGAATACCTGCGTGCGTACAAGAAGAACGCCCGCCTGATGGCACTGTTCGAGCAAGTCGCCCAGGTCGACGAGCAGTTCATGGCGCTGCGCATCGAGCGGGGCAACGCGTTCGCCCGGCGCAACGCCAAGCTCATCCGGACCCTCCAGGAGAACGGCCAGGCCGACACGTCCCTCGATCCCCTGGTCACCGCGCACGCCCTGTCCGTCATGGTGAGCCGCATGGCCTACATGGTGTTCGTGCTCGGGCAGCGCATCCCGTACGAGCGGCTCGTCACGACGCTCAACACGATCTGGGAGAACGGGCTGCAACTGCGGGACGGCGAGCACTGATCCCGGCCGCGGACCTTGGCTCCCCCGGCTACCAGCCGCGCGCGGACTCCAACAGATGGTCCCTGACCAGGGCCACGTGCGGGTTGTCGGAGGAGCCGGGGCGCTGGACGAGGTAGCCCGTGTTGATGGGCGGGTCGTCCGGGTCGTTGAGCAGGACCAGTGCGCCGGACGCGAGTTCGTCGAGGCACAGGTAGCGGGGCAGCACGCTGAAGCCCGCGCCGCCCACGACCGCCGCCTTGACCGCGCGCAGGTCCGGCATGGTGACGGCGGGCTTGCAGACCAGGCGCTTGCCGAAGACGTGACGCCAGTAGCGGCGGACGATGGGCAGGTCCTCGGCGTACGCCACGAGGGGGACGCCGTGCAGGACCGCGGGGCCGTCGACGGCGAGCCGCGCCGCCCCGCCGATCCGCTCGGCCCAGACCGCGGAGGTGACGAGGACGAACTCCTCGTCGGCGAGGGGCACGGAAGCCAGGGCCCTGCCGCGGGGGCGGGCCGTGGCGATCAGCAGGTCGTGCCGGCCCGCGCGCATCTCCTCCAGGAGATCGTCCGTCAGGCCGGTCGCGACCCGCAGCACCACCCCCTTCTCCACCAGTGGCGCGATCCGCGGCAGTACGCAGTGGGAGAGGAGTTCCGCAGGGCCGGCCACGTGCACCGGCTCGGCGGAGCTGTCGCCGCCGTGGCCCGCGACCTCGGCGAGCGTGTCCAGGGGCTCGACGATGCGGGCCGCCAGCTCGTCCGCGAAGGGTGCGGGGGCCGCGCCGCGCGGGAGCCGCTCGAACAGTTCCCGGTCGAGCCTGCGCTCCAGGGACCGGATCTGCGCGGTGACCGTGGGCTGTGACAGGCCGAGGAGGCGGGCGGCCGCCGTGAAGGAACCGGAGCGGTAGACGGCGAGGAAGGTGCGGAGTTGATTCAGGTCCAGGGAGGCGGTGGTGCTCGGAGTGCCTGATGCGCCGGGCGCCGCGTCCCCCTGCCCACCGGCCTCGGCTTCGGCTTCGGCTTCGGCGCTGACATCGGTGTTCCTATGCCTCATGCGCGGGAGCATAGGGCATGCCGATGGGTGGGGCGACTGGTGAGGAGGGACGCGGCGATGGTCTGCGGCGGTCGGGGGGCAGGGAGTCAGGGCATCAGCGGGGCCACGGCGTCCGTGACGAAGCGGATGAACCCCTCCGGGTCCGGTTCGTCGGCGGTGGGCTGCAGGACGACCGTGTCGGCCCCCGCCCCGGCGAGCCGCCGGACGGCCTCCGCCACGGCCTCCGCGCCCCCTGCGACCCCGAGGCCCTCGGTCCCGTCCCGCCCCTCGCCGCGGAGCTCGGCCCGCAGCCGGGTCTCCGCGTCCGGCCCGGTCGCGGCGAGCAGATAGACCACCACCGGGTGGGCTCCCTCGCGCCCGGCCGACTTCCGGCCCTCGTCGATGAGTTGGCGTGCCCTGCGTACCCCGTCCGGGGTCGCGCTCGCGTCCAGGATGGTGCCGTCCGCCGCCTCTCCGGTGAGCCGCAGCGAGCGCGGACCTCGTGCACCCGCGTACACCGCGGGGGCGGTCGCGGGCGGCCAGTCGAGCGCCACGCCGTCGAGGTGGACGTACCGCCCGTGGGTCGTGACGCGCTCACCCGCGAGCAGCGCCCTCATCGCGTCGAGATGTTCGCGCAGGAGGGTGACCGGCGACTCGGCCCGCGCCCCCACCTGCCCCATCCAGTCCTGCACGCCGTGTCCGACACCGAGCATGACGCGGTCGGGGAAGAGGCGGTGCAGCGTGGCTGCCTCCATGGTGGCGAGAGCGACGTTCCGCAGCGGCACGGGCAGCAGCCCCACCCCCACGCGCAGCCGCTCGGACCAGGCGAGCGCGGCGGAGGCCGCCGCGATGCCGCTCTCCAGGAAGCAGTCCTCCCAGAGCCACAGCTCTTCGAGGCCCGCGTCGTCGGCCGTGCGCACCATGTCGCGCAGGCGCTCGGGGGGAAGTTGGGGACGGAAGACCACGCCGAGAGTCGTCATGTCGCTTTCCTATCCCGGCCGCTCGCCCGCGATCAACAGAGAATCGACTGCTTCGTCGCCGCCTCGGTAAGGGTTGTGGCGTACAAGACCCTTACTGAAGGGTGAGGGCCATGAGCCATCCCGACGGACAACAACTCACCGTGCCCAGGACCGGCGTTACCCGCGTGCGCCGCGCCGTGGCGGAGGACGTTCCCGAACTCGTACGCCTGCGGTCGCTGCTCTTCGCGACCCGCGACGAGGAGTACTTCAAGCCCGCGCCGGACAACGGCGGCGCCCCGGCCCCGGACGACTGGCGCCGCAACCTCGCCGCGGTGCTGGAGGAACAGCTGACGGCCGACGCCGCCCGCATCCTCGTCGTGGACGGCGCACACGGACTCGCCGCCTGCGGAATCGGTACCGTCGAGCAGTGGTTCCCCGGTCCGCACAGCCTCACCGGCCGGGTCGGCCACGTGATCGGCGTGGTCACCGACCCCGCGTACCGGCGGCGCGGGCACAGCCGGGCCGTCATGCGGGCGCTGCTCGACTGGTTCCGTACGCAAGGTGCCTCCCGCGTCGACCTGTACGCCTCAGCCGAAGGCGAGCCGCTGTACCGGAACCTGGGCTTCGTCGACCACCCCGACCCCGCCCTGTACTGGCGTCCGGCCCACCGCTGAGCCGCGCGCGCCCATTCGCCCGGAGAGACCTGCGGCTGTAGGGGCTCACCCCGTTCATCTGCGTGCTGTCGCTGTTCTGGGCCGTGTCGTCGTACGCGGCGATCGCGGGCCGGGGCGGCGGCAGCTGTTTCCGGCGCGGCACCGACAAGGGGAGCCGGTACGCGTACGAGTACGGCGGGCTGCGCCTGTTCCACGTCTCCGGAGACCGCGTTTTCCTCGTGCCGCGCGACTGGACGCCCGATGACGGCACGCTCCACGTGCTCAAGGAAGGGGACGGTCAGCGCGTCGACCTGCTCAGCGGGGCGGGTCGCCGGGCCGGGGAGTGCCTGGGTTGACGGGTCGGTGTGGCGTCGCGTCCCGAGCCAGAGGATGATCGTTTCGTGAGTGGCAGCGACGCGGAGCACAAGGGCGCCACCGCGACCGAGCAGCCCCGGTGGCGTGGGCGGTGGCGGCGTCCGTCGTCCTGGCTGCGGCCCGCGGCCTGGGGCGTGCTGACCCTGTGCACCGTCGTCCTCGTCCTCGCCGGCTGTGCCCGCGCGACGGTGCTGAACCGTGTCTTCTACCAGGCCGTCCTGGACGAACAGGGCGCGTACGAGCGGCTGTACGACGAGGTGCTCGTCGACCCCGCGACGGCACGCGTCACCCGTGATCTGCTCGGCCGGCTGCCCGTGCCCGAGGCGCAGGTGACGGCGAACCTGAAGAACGTGCTGCCGCCCGCCACCCTGCGCACCCTGGTGGACGAGCAGATCGGTCACGCCGTGGCGTACCTGCGCGGGCAGGAACCGCGCCTGCGCCTCTCCGTCGACCTGCGGCCCGTCCTGACGAACATCGGCAGCTTCGCCGAGATCTACCTCGGTGACCTGGTCGCCTCCGCCCAGGGACGCGAATCCCCCGACTTCGCCGCGTTCACGCGAGAGCTGACGGCCGCTCTGGACGACATCTCCCGTGGCCGGCGCCCCGACAACCTCCCCGAGCTGCGCCTCGAGCCCACGGCGGCACGGCAGGCGGCGGAGTGGCTCGTAAAGGCCGTCCCTGAGGACCGGCGAGCGGCGCTGCGTCCTCAGGTGGAGGCATCGCTCGGCACCGGGGACGTGGCATCCGCGCTGGCCGCTGTGGGGCCGTACGCGCTCGGCGACCGGGTGCCCGGCGCCGCTTCGGATCTGTCGGCCCTCACGGACGACGGCCGCTGGAACGTCGTACCGGATCTGAAGGCCGCGGGCGTCGACCTGGGCGCGGCCGAGCAGGCCCGGTGGTTCACCAGGCTGGCGCTGGGCTGGGTCCAGGGCATCGCCGGCGTGCTGGCCCTCGGGGCGGGCTGCGTGCTGGCCTTCACCGGTTCCGCGTCCTGGGCGGTGCGGGTGCGCCGCGTCGGCACAGCGCTCGCCGCGGGAGGCGCGCTGTCGGCCGTGGTCCTCGCCGTCGCGCGGTGGCAGGTCGGGGACCTGATGGTCCGCCCGCCGTCGGGCTGGCCGCCCTCCATGAGCCGGCTCCTCGACGACGTGCAGCACGGTGCGGCCGACGCCCTCGTCTCGGTCGGGCTGATCACGTCGGCGCTCCCGCTGGGGGCGGGTCTTGCGCTGGCCGGGGCGCCGTGGACGTACGAGAAGATCGTGGCGCGCCGCGGAGCGCGGCTGACCGGGCGGCGGCGGAGCGCGGTGCTCGGCACGGCGGGCGGAGTCCTCGTGGCCGTCGCGATGGTGGGCGCGGTGCTCGCCCCTCTCGCGGCGGGCAAGGACGCCCGCGAGCTGTGCCTGGGCTCGGAGTCGCTCTGCGACAGGCCGTACGACCAGGTCGCCTTCCTGGCCACGCACAACGCCATGTCGACGACCGCGGACCGGTTCATCGGCCCGCTCCAGGACCCGGACATCGTCGCGCAGTTGGACGCTGGGGCCCGGGGCCTCCTGATCGACACCCAGACGTGGGAGACCCCCGAGGAGATCTCCGAGCGGCTCCGGGAAGCGGATTTCCCACCCGACACGAAGCAGCAGATCACCCGTCTGGCCGAGCGCGCCAACCCGCCGCGCCCGGGTATGTGGCTGTGTCACGCGGTGTGCCGCGCCGGAGCGATCCCCCTCGTGGAGACGCTGCGCGAGATCGGCACCTGGCTCGACGAGCACCCCGGTGAACTGGTCACCCTGATCGTCCAGGACGCCATCGACGGCGAGCGGACGCGGGAGGCGTTTCATCGGGCGGGGCTGGAACGGCTGCTGTTCACACCGGACTCCGACCCGGACCGCCCCTGGCCCACACTCGGCCAGATGATCGACTCGGGGCGACGCCTGGTGGTCTTCGCCGAGGAGGCCGACGGCCCGGCGCCCTGGTACCGCAACTTCTACCGGTACGGCATGGAGACCCCGTTCGCCTACACCGCACCGGGACAGATGAACTGCGTTCCGCACCGCGGCGGCACCGGCAAGCGGCTGTTCCTGCTGAACCACTTCATCACCGACATGGGCGGCAGCCGTCTCGACGCCGCCGTCGTCAACAGACGCGACTTCATCCTGGAGCGGGCCCGACGCTGCGAGAAGGAGCGCGGCCGGCCGGTCAATTTCATCGCCGTCGACTTCGCGACGATCGGCGACGCGCTGGGCGCGGTCGAGACGCTCAACAGACGACGCTGAACGGGTGACGCTGAACGGGTCTGACGACTACGGGCGTTCGAGTCTGCTGAGGAGCCGCGGGTCCACGGCGAGAACCATGATGCCGCGCGGCCCGGCCGCCAGGATGCGATGTCCGGGCAGGAAACGGGTGTGCCACAGCACCGAACCGATGCGGAGGTGGTGCTCCTGATGCGTCTCGAGGGACCACAGCGCCACCGAACAGGTGTGTCCTCCGGTGACCGCCAGTGGCTTCCCCGCGATGTGGGTCGTGCGGACGTCCGACAACTCCATGCCGTGCCCGCGTTCAAGGTGGACGTCGGACACCACCGACCCGTCGTCGGTGTTCCAGACCAGCACACGGGAGTACGACCCGACCGCGACGGCCACCGGGACGTCTCCCGAACGGCCGACCGCGACCTTCGAGGTGGTGAGCGGGTCACCCGTGCCCCCGTGGGCGCTGAGCGGCAGGTCCTGGTAGCGCGCCTCGTCGGTGGTCACGTCCCACAGCCGTACTTCGCGGGGCAGCTGCCAGTTCCAGGTGATGACCCTGAGAGTTCCGTGCCGCTCCTCGGGCAGAGCGGCGACCTGGAATCCGCCGCCGTGGCAGGCGAGCGGTGCTCGGAACGGTGCACCGGTGGCCAGGTCGACGAAGTGCAAGTGACCGCTTCTCGTGGGGACGAGCAGTACGGGCCGTCCGTGATGCGCTGCGGCCACGACGGTCGTGTCGGCTTCCGCGACGGGCATGTCGCGCACGGCCCGCGCGTCCGGGAACCGCCGCAGTGCGAGGTGCCGACGGGCGTCCAGGGTGACGAAGGAACATGGATCGCCGGGAAGTGTGACCGCCGTACGGCATTCCTCCTCCGGAGGCAGTTCGCCGAGCACCTCACCGGTGGCCGCGTCGAAGACGACGAGGGCGCCGTCGCCCCTGACCGCCGCGACGCAGTCGCGCTGTGCGGCGTCGATGCCCGAGGCGACGCTCCGGTAGCTGTTGGCGGGGGCCGGTGGTCCGACGGCCGGGTTGTCCCAGACACGTACGGAACCGTCGCGTCCCCCGGTGATGAGCACGGTGGAACCGTTCAACTCGCACTGGGCGAGCGACTCGATCCCTCCGTCGTGAGCGGCCAACTGCCGTACCTCGCCCCGCGCGTCACGCGTGAAGAGGTTCCCGTTCCAGTCGCCCCAGCTCCAGGCCTCTCGGTGCCGACCGGTGAAGAGCGCGACGAAGACGCCGGCGTCGCCTTGGTGCGGTTCCCCGGCGATCTCGCCGCGGACCGGCTCCCAAGCGAGCACGTGGCCTCTCTGAGCGCCGAGAAGGATCAGGGGTTCGCCCTCGCGCTCGGCGATCGAAGCCGTCCAGAAGTGCGTGTCCGGCCCCCAGTCCGCCACCCGGACCGCGGGACGCAGTGGTTCGCCGAGCGGGACGGCGGCGTTCAGATCCCACACGGCCGTCTCGCCTTCCGGTCCTGCCACCACGGCGAGGCAGCGCCCGGCGACGTGGTCCACGTCGAGGATCCGGTCCTCTTCCCCGAGCACGACGCGCGGCAATGCGAAGCGGTGACCGTCCTCCGCGGACAAGACCTCGATCGCGAGGTCACTGTCGACGGTGACCACCGCGGTGCGCTCTTCGAGACGGACCGACCAGACACCACCGAATGCGGCACGGTTCCGGGCGAGGACCTGGTGCGAGTACGTCGCGTCGGGCGTCGTCCGCAGCAGGCTCCCGTCCTCGTGCAGGGTCACGACGGCCATGCCGTCGCCCTCCCGGAAGGCCGCCATGTCGGTGATGGGCGACGCCGGCTCGCGGATACCCGTCGCCACCGGTTCACCCTCCGCGAGGTACCAGGCCTGCACCCCCCAGTCGCTCGCCGAGGCCACGACGACTCCCCGAGGAGTCGCGACGACGGCCAGGGCGATGACGTAGTCCTCGTGGTGCCCGAGCATGCGGCTCTCGGCCAGGGCGTCCCAGTGCGCCCACAGCGCCGACCAGGGACGCTCGGGCTCGGTGGCCCCCAGCGCCTCCGCCAGGCGCTCGTCGCCGGTCATGCGGGCCGCCATCTCCAGGTAGCAGACGCGCTCGTCCTCCGGCGCCACGAGGAGCTGCTGGCCCACCCGCTGGACGAGTCGGGCCACGCGCCGGCCCGCTTCGGTGCGTGCCGCGGGCAGGGCTGCCAGCAGGCGGGCCGGGTCCGCGCGGGCGAGGAAGCCCGCGTCACTCAGGAGCCGGTCCAGCACCCGGCCCTCGCCCGCGTGGTGGGCCAGGTGGAGGCGCGTGTACCTGTCGGCGTTCGCCCAGTCCCGGCCAGGGCCGCCACCGGAGGACGGCGGCAGTTGCCCGAGGAGTACGTCCGTCAGGTCGCGTTGGATCCCGACCGGGGAACGTCGGCGTGCGCCGAGCTGTCGCAGGTGTTCGCCGAGCGCCTCGTGGAAGAGCCGGAACGCGACCCGGTCTCCGTGGTCCGTGCGGTGGAGCAGATCGACGGCGTTGGTGTCGAGGAGCAGCCGGGCCACGTCGTGTTCCGAGTACGCGGCGGTTCCCAGCGCGGTGGCCGCGGCCGCCCAGATGCGCGGGTCGTCGAAGCCGTCGCCCCGGGACCAGGCGAGTGCCATCAGCAGATCGCGCAGCCACGGGCCGCCCGGCACGTCGCGCAGGTACCGGTCCATGGCGGCGCCGACCGTGGCGGGAAACGCTTCCGTCCGCCCGGGGCCGCCGAGGTCGACCGGCTCGGCGGAAGCCATCAAGGAGAGTGCCGTCAGCTGTGCCACCAGGAAGCTGGAGCCGGCGCGCGCGGCGACGGCGGTGGCGACCGCGGCAGCCTGTGCGGGCCGTGTCCGGTAGGGCGTGCGGATCTGCGGGTCGGGCTCGGCGAGCAACGTACGGCGTACGTACTCGGCGACGTCACGCCGGTCCCGGTAGCGCTCGGCATCGAGGTCGAGCACGACCGCCGAGGCTCCGAAGAGGCGCAGCAGGCCGTCGTCGCCGCCTCGGCGCGTGCCGACGAGCAGGCGGATTCCCGTCCGTTCCGCTGCTGCCGCGAGGGGTTCGAGCAGGTCGACGATGAGGCGGTACGGGTCGGAGGCCTCGTCGACGCCGTCCACGACCACCACGGCGGGCCGCGGGTCCGGCTCCTCACGGAGGTGCGCCAACAGGCCGCTGGACGTCGTCTCGTCGATCGTCAGGGCCTGGCAGATCGCGGTGGCCACTTCGTCGGCGGTACGGCCGCGCACGTGGACGGCGACGGCGAAGGCTCCGGTCGGTGGCAGCGTTCCTGCCGGTGCGGTGGCGAGCAACCCGTCGCGCAGCGCGGCATCGGCCAGGCTCACCAGTCTCCCGAGAACCGCCGACTTGCCGGATCCCGGAGCGCCGGTCACGACCCGGGCCCGCTCGACGTCCGGCCCCTCGCCCCGGATCCAGCCGACCAGCTCCCGCAGGACCTGGACGCGGCCGCTGAAGTACGAGCCCTCGCGCACGATCGACGGCAGGATCCCCCGGCCCCGGGGGTGGAAGTGACTGCGCAACTGCTCGGCCCGCTGTGCGGCCGCGGAGTCGGACGTGAGGGCCCGCAGCCGCTCCTGCTCGGCCCGCGTCGCGGCGCGGTCGCGCAACCGGTCGACGGCCGGCGGGACGGCGAATGCGCAGAGGACGAGCAGAGCCGTGAGCACGACCAGGGCCGTGGTGACGTGGTCGGAGGTGAGAACTCCGAGGACCGCGCCGATCGACGCGCCGAGTCCCGGCAGCAGGTGGATCAGGAGCCGCTCGGCCGGCGGGCGCCGGCTCATCACGGGCGGAAGTCGTCGGCGGGCAGGTCGTGTTCGGTGAACCGGCCGCAGGACCGTAAGCCCGGTCGGCGGTAGACGGGCTCGCCGTCGGCCGAGGCCTGGAGCACGGCGACGGTGTGGTCGCGGTCGCGGGCGGCGTGGAGCGCGGCGAAGGTCATCGCGCCGCCGTAGCCGCGTCCTCGGTGTGCGGCCAGGGTGCTGATGTTGTGGATCCCTGCGACGCCCGCGTACGCGAACGCCCCGGCGGAGCAGACAACTTGGCCCGCCGCGTGGCCGACGAGGAAGCGGGGCGGGCAGTCCGGAGCGAGTGCCTGCGCGGCGGCGCGGACGTGGAAGCGACGCACGGTCTCGGCGGGCGGAGTCCGGTTCGCGGCGGGGACCGTGGCGTGGTCGTCGAGTTGCCGACGTGTCGATACGGGCCGGATGTCCGGCCCGGGCACGGAGGGTTGCGGCGGGAGCTCGTCCAGGTGTGTCCACATCGCCGTCTCCTGTTCCGCGGCCGACAGTCCGGCGGCCGCAAGAAGGGCGGACAGGTCCGGCGCTGTCGAGGTGGGGCGGACCCACCACGAGAAGGCGCGGCCCGTCGCGGCCGGTGCCCGTGCGGCGACGGCGATCAGGAGGTCGTCGGTCTCCACGACGCCGGTACCCGGTGTGTCCCGGTGCAGATGGCAGGAGTGCTCGGCGAGGTCCCTCTCCATCCTGTCGAGCGGGTCGGCGCGGTCGTCGCCGCCGGCCGGTCCGAGGGGTGGACCGTCGTCGTGATGGTGGTTCATATCTCCGTAGCTTGCCGTGCCGCGGCCCTGCCCGTCGGCCGATTCGGGCCGTCGGCAACCGGGTGGGGCAGGAACGCGCGGGTGGGCGGGAAGCGCGGAGTGTGCCGCCTTCCCGCCCCCGTGACCCAAGCGCGTCGCGCACGTGTTCCACCTCACCTCCTCAATACCGGACACGACCCGGTCCGCCGGCGGACGGCGCCGTAAGGTGATCAGTGCAGCTGGTTCGCCCCGTCCGCCAGAGGGGAGCGTCGCAAGAGGGAACCCGGTGGGAATCCGGGACTGCCCCGCAGCGGTGAGCGGGAACGACCGCCGTCACACGCACTGGGACCGACGAACGGTCCTGGGAAGCGACGGCCAGTAGATGTCCTCCCCCGGAGGACGTGCCCGCGAGTCCGAAGACCTGCCCGCTGTCCGTGCCCGAACCATTCGTGCGCGGATATCCCGGTGACCTCGAGGGCGGGTCGGCGAACACATCTGACGGACCACCGCGCCCGGCGCGGATTCCCGGACCGTCCGGTGCGTCACCCCTTCGCGCTGTCGTCCCGTCCCCGGGATCTCAGGGATTCATCTCGCGAAGGAGATCTCCGTGACCACCAAGACCGCAGCCGCGGCAGCACGCGCCACCGTGTACGGCTACCCCCGCCAGGGCCCCCACCGCGAACTGAAGAAGGCCGTCGAGGGCTACTGGAAGGGCCGCGTCACCGCCGACGCCCTGCGCGCCGCCTCCGCCGACCTCCGCCGCGCCAACTGGCGGGAGCTCGCCGACGCCGGCATCGGCGAAGTCCCGACCGGCGACTTCTCGTACTACGACCACGTCCTGGACACCACCGTCATGGTGGGCGCGATCCCGGAGCGGCACCGCGCCGCAACCGACGCGGACGCCCTGGACGGCTACTTCGCCATGGCGCGCGGCACGCAGGACGTGGCGCCGCTGGAGATGACGAAGTGGTTCGACACCAACTACCACTACCTGGTCCCCGAGTTGGGCCCCGGCACAGTGTTCACCGCCGACTCGTCCAAGCAGGTGGCCGAGTTCAAGGAGGCCCGTGCGCTGGGTCTGACGGCGCGGCCGGTGCTCGTCGGGCCGGTGACGTACCTCCTGCTGGCCAAGCCCGCGCCCGGGGTCGCCGCCGACTTCGACCCGCTGACGCTGCTCGACCGACTGCTTCCGGTGTACGCGGAGGTGCTCGCCGACCTGCGCGCGGCGGGCGCCGAATGGGTTCAGCTGGACGAGCCCGCCCTCGTCCAGGACCGCACGCCCGCCGACCTCAACGCGGCCGAGCGCGCCTACCGTGACCTCGGCGCCCTGACCGATCGCCCCAAGCTGCTTGTCGCGTCGTACTTCGACCGGCTCGGCGACGCGCTCCCCGTGCTCGCGAAGGCCCCGGTCGACGGCCTCGCCCTCGACTTCACCGAGGCGGCCGCCGGCAACCTCGAAGCGCTGGCCTCCGTGGGCGGACTGCCCGGCAAGCGCCTGGTCGCCGGTGTCGTCAACGGCCGCAACATCTGGGTCAACGACCTGGAGAAGTCCCTGTCCACCCTCGGCACACTGCTGGGCCTCGCCGAGCGGGTGGACGTGGCCGCGTCCTGCTCCCTCCTGCACGTCCCCCTCGACACGGGGCTGGAGCGGGACATCGAACCGCAGATCCTGCGCTGGCTGGCGTTCGCCCGCCAGAAGACCGCGGAGATCGTGACGCTCGCCCGCGGCCTGGCCCGGGGCACCCACACGATCTCCACCCAACTCGCCGCGAACCGCGCCGATCTGGCCTCACGGGCCGGCTCTCCCATCACCCGCGACCCGGCCGTCCGTGCCCGTACCGGCGCCGTCACGGACGCCGACGCCCGGCGCTCCCAGCCGTACGCGGAGCGGACCGCCGCCCAGCGCGCCGCGCTCGGCCTGCCGCTGCTGCCGACGACGACCATCGGCTCGTTCCCGCAGACCGGTGAACTGCGCACGGCCCGCGCCGACCTGCGGGCCGGGCGGATCGACGGCGCCGGGTACGAGGAGCGGATCAAGGCCGAGATCCAGGAGGTGATCTCGTTCCAGGAGAAGACGGGCATCGACGTCCTGGTGCACGGCGAGCCCGAGCGCAACGACATGGTGCAGTACTTCGCCGAACAGCTCACCGGCTACCTCGCCACACAGCACGGGTGGGTCCAGTCGTACGGCACGCGCTATGTGCGCCCGCCGATCCTCGCCGGTGACATCTCGCGCCCCGAGCCGATGACGGTGCGCTGGACGACGTACGCCAACTCCCTCACCGACCGGCCCGTCAAGGGCATGCTCACGGGCCCGGTCACCATGCTCGCCTGGTCCTTCGTCCGTGACGACCAGCCGCTCGGCGACACCGCGCGCCAGGTCGCCCTCGCCCTGCGCGACGAGGTCGACGACCTGGAGGCGGCCGGCACCTCGGTCATCCAGGTCGACGAACCCGCACTGCGCGAGACGCTGCCCCTGCGCGCCGCCGACCACCCCGCCTACCTGGCCTGGGCCACCGAGTCCTTCCGCCTCACCACCAGCGGGGTGCGTCCGGACACGCAGATCCACACGCACATGTGCTACGCGGAGTTCGGCGACATCGTCCAGGCCATCGACGACCTCGACGCCGACGTCATCAGCCTGGAGGCGGCCCGTTCGCACATGCAGGTGGCCCGCGAGCTCGCCGCGCACGGCTATCCGCGCGAAGCGGGCCCCGGCGTGTACGACATCCACTCCCCGCGCGTCCCCAGCGCCGAGGAGGCGGCCGCCCTGCTGCGCAAGGGACTCGACGCCATCCCCGCCGAACGGCTCTGGGTCAACCCCGACTGCGGCCTGAAGACGCGCGGCTGGCCCGAGACCCGCTCCTCGCTGGAGAACCTGGTCGCGGCCGCCAGGACGGTCCGCGAAGAGATCGGGGCCAGGAGGTCCTGACGCGCGTGCGGCGCTCCGGTTCGAACCGGAGCGCCGCACACATGTGCCCCACCGGGCGGGCGGTGACCTGGTCGGCCGTCATGTGTCCGAGGTGATGTACTCGGTGGTGTCCGGCCCGTGGCTCGTAGCGCCCGCTCATTTCCTGTCGCGCTCTGCGTCGCGTCGCACCGTGCAAGGATGCGTCCACCCGAGCAGTACTCCGCGCCTCTCCCGAGGCCCCACCTCATGAGGCAAGTTCCCTCGCTCATGTTCGTCCTGTACGTGGCCTGCGCGGTGTGCAAGGCACACATCGCACACCTCGAGTTCACCCCTCCCGGCACGCATCCCGTCAGCATGCCGCGCTGGGACGCGACGAGCCGGGCCGCCTACGCGACGTCCAGGAACCACTCGCTCTGGTGGTTCACCGTGGAGAGCGAGGCATACACGAACGGCGCGGGTGAAAACGTTTCGGCCGAGGACGCGGACCGTTACCGAAGAGCCTTCCGCTATCCGCGCACCTTCGCCCGCATCCACACGGCGGGCCTCAAAGGGGACGCGGGTTTCTGCGCGGAGTGCGATGTCCCTTACTGCGCCCGGCACTGGCGCCACCAGGAGACGGCAGCCGGCGAGGGCGCGACGCTGTGTCCGCTGGGCCACCGGCGCTGACGCGCCCTCGCTCGGGCCCCGGCCGTCGCCCACCCCTTCCCGGTGGGTACTCGTCCGCACCTACGGTGATCGAGGCACCGACTGAGACACAGGAGGCCATGTGTTCGACGACTTCGAGCTGACGCGGTGCGAGGGCGACGGGGTGCGACTGCGGGTACGGCACGGCGGGAGCGGGCCCGCGGTGCTGCTCCTGCACGGTCATCCTCGTACCCACGCGACCTGGCATCGCGTCGCCCCGCTGCTGGTCGCGGCCGGATACACGGTCGTCTGCCCGGACCTGCGGGGCTACGGCGCCTCCGGGAAACCGCCCACCGACGAGCGGCACAGCCCCTACTCCAAGCGCGCCATGGCGGGTGACTGCCTCGCGGTGATGCGCGGACTCGGGCACGAACGGTTCGCCGTGGTGGGGCACGACCGGGGTGCGTACGTGGCGACGCGCCTGACTCTGGACCACCCGGACTCGGTGTCCGCCCTGAGCGTCCTTGACGCCGTTCCCATCGGCGAGGCACTGCGGCGCTGCGACGCGACGTTCGCCGCGCGCTGGTGGCACTGGTTCTTCCTCGGCCAGACCGACAAGTGCGCCGAACGCGTCATCAACGCCGACCCCGACGCCTGGTACAGGGCCACTCCGGAGCAGATGGGCGCCGCGGCGTACGAGGACTACCGGCGGGCGATCCACGACCCGGCCACCGTGCACGCCATGTGCGAGGACTACCGGGCGGGCCTCGGCGTCGACCGGGAGCACGACGACGCCGACCGGCTGGCCGGCCGGCGCATCGAGTGTCCTCTCCAGGTGCTGTGGGCCACCCGCGACGACATGGCCGAGCTCTACGGCGACGTACTGGGCGTCTGGCGCGACTGGGCGGTCCGCCCACCGTCCGGGGGGCCTGTCGAGTCCGGCCACCACATCGCCGAGGAGGCCCCCGCCGAACTAGCCGCCGCCCTGGTCGGGTTCTGGAGCTGATCCGCTCCGGAACCGACGCCCTCCTGCGCTAGTTCACCGTCAGCTCCGCGACTCCCGGGTGCTTCTTCGCCCCCGCCTCGCCGCGCACGGTCACCCGCACGTACCGCGCGAGCCGCGGGTCGTGCGCGTCCACCCGGTGCCAGTTCCGTCCGTCGAGGGAGACCTCGACGCTGTGGGCGGCCGGCTCGATGTCGCTCCAGGTCGGCGTGGCCTTCTTGACGCGCATCGGCTTGGTGAGGTCCGTCGTGAGCCGGCCGTTCGCGCCGTCCGGAACCCAGGCGGTCGCCGAGTTGCCGTCGAAGGCGGCGCCCGCGTACATGCCGGGCTGCTCGGAGGAGGCCTTGGCGGTGGTGCAGCGGGCCGCGTTGGTGGTGGGGGCCAGGTCGGGGCGGCGGGTCTCCAGGACGACGGGGGCGTCCTTGCCGAGGGTCCGCCTGCCCTGCGGGGTGTCGAGCGTCATCGGCGCTCCGCCGGTGAGGCGCACGGTCGTGCGGCGGGCGCCGATCTCGATGTCGTACGTGCGCCCCTGCCAGGCCAGGCCGCGCAGGGTGACGCCGCGGCCGAGCTGCGGGGGCAGCATCGGGTCGAGGTGGAGGCTGTTCTCCCGCATCCGCATGCCGGTGAGGCCGTTGGTGAAGGTCTGCAGGAAGCCGCCCTTGCCGGTGAGGAAGTCGTGCGCGGGCGAGCCCGACAGGGGGTCATCGGCGCCCGCCTTGTCCCCGCGGGCCTCCGAGAACTGCGCGAAGGGGCCGCGGACGAACGGCTTGATGGAGCGCTCCAGGTAGGTGTACGTGGAGCAGCCCGGCTCACCGATTCCGGCGGCGTCGACGGCGTGCACCGAGTCCGTCATGGCCGGGCCGTCCGGGTCGGTGCGCTGCGCGTAGTAGTCGAGGGTGGCGGCCGCCGCGCCCTCGGGCATCTTCCACTCCAGCGGGTACATCAGGAGGACCGTGTCGGCCTGCTTGATGGTGCTGCCCTTGTAGCCGTCGTACTGCTGGAAGACCTTGCGTCCCTCGTCGTACGGGATGCGGATGCGGTCGGCGACGGTCTTCCACTCCGCGGGGGCCCGCTCCCCGGCGAGTTCGGCGGCGCGGCTGGCGTGGCGCAGGGCGGTGACGGCGCCCGCGTTGGTGAAGACCGCGTCGTCGACGCCGTTGCTGTACTCGTCGGGCCCGGCCGTGTCCTTGATCGAGTAGCTGCCGTCCTTGTTGCGGCTGACGCGGCCGGCCCAGAACTCGGCGATGCCCTTCATGACCGGGTAGCCGCGCTCGCGCAGCCAGTCCGTGTCCTTGGTGGCCAGGTAGTACTGCCAGGTGGCGAGGGAGATGTCGGACTGGAGGTGGATCTGGGTGCGGCAGTGCGGCGGATCGACGCTGTGGCACTCCTTGGCGAGGTTGCCCGAACTCCCGCTGTTCCAGGGGTAGAAGAGACCTTCGTAACCGAACTTCCGGGCGTTCTCGCGGGCTCCCGCGCGGGTGCGGTAACGGTAGTCGACCACGGACTTGGCGAGTTCGGGCCGGGTGGCGAGCAGGCCCGGGTACATCCAGGTCTCGGCGTCCCAGAAGACGAGACCGGCGTAGTTGTCGCTGGTCAGGCCCGCGGGCGCGATGCTGTTCGAGGCGCCTCGGCGGGTGTTGGCGAGCAGCCCGTACTGCGCGGACCGCACCCATGACTGCATCTCGCGCTGCCCGCGCACCTCGATGTCGCCCCGCCACAGCTCGGCCCAGGCGGCGGTGTGGGCGCGCAGCAGGGTCCGCCAGCCGCGGTCGGCGGCCCGCCGCGAGGTGGCGGTGGCGTCCCGGCGCGGTGCGCGGGAGGTCAGGCCCGTGTCGACGCCGACGTACTTGGTGAAGTCGTACGACTGTCCGCGCCGGACCGGCAGCGCGATGTCCTGGCGCGCCGTCAGGTTCTTTGCGTGCTTGGCCTGTTGGGCCTTGGCTCCGCGCGCCCCGTGGTCGGCGCGCAGCGTGGAGGCGACGGCTCCGTCGACCTTCGTGCCCTCCGTGCGGAAGGCGACGTCCATGCTCGGCGTGGCACGGGAGCCGTCGCGGTGTCCGCCGGTCCGGTCGCCGCCGCCGGTCTGCTGGATGCGACGTGCGCCGCGGCCGTCCAGCAGGTCGGTGACGGTGGCTTTGCCGCTCCAGTGCGGCGTCATCCTCATCCGGACGGCACCGACGTGCGGGTCGGTGCGGTCGGCGAGCACCTCGTAGACGAGATCGGTGCGGCGCCCGTCGGCGGCCGTCCAGGTCAGCGACGTACGGACGACACCGCAGTGCAGGAGGAGCGACTGGCGGTAGTCGGAGATGCGGTCGGACGGCGTAGAAGAGTTGAAGGTATCGCCCTGCGCTCCGCCCGTACTGACCGTGAGGGCGGACCAGTTGGGCAGGGCGGCGACGGCCTGACGGTTCTCGGCGGTCTTCGGGTTGTGCGCGTACAGCCCGGACACGAAGGAGCCGTCGTAGCGCGGGGTGAACAGCGGCCACCCCGTCTTGGCCTCGCTTTCGGTGTATCCGGCACCGTTGGGCGCCACGCGCTGTCCCAGGTAGCCGTTGCCGACGAAGGCGTGGTGGGTGTCCTTGGCGTCGGCCCGGGTGGTGGTGCCGAGGGTCCAGCCGTCACCCGTGCGGCAGTGCGCGGCGGGGGTGGTGTCACCGTCCGGGCCCGTTCCGGCCGCGACCGAGGGCACCGAGGCGACGAGGGTTCCGGCCAGCAGCACCGCGGTCAGTCGGACGGCACGCGGCCGCGCACCGAGGGAGTACGTCATTGTTCTCCGTCACTCTGGTTCGCCTTGCGAGGGTCCAGGGACCATAAATTTCCTGAACGAGTCACGTCAATAGATGCGTGTTCTCGGTCAAGTCTCGAAGACATGGAGAACGTGTGAGGGCGGGAGTGGTCACGCGCGGGGTGCGTGCGGTGTGCTGCGTTCGGCTCTCAGCGCCGCGTGCTGCTCAGTCCGCACACCGCGAGTTCCTCGGGCGTGATGGAGGGGCCCGTCTGAGCGCCGCGCCCCGGCCCCCGGGCGACGCCGAGCAGCACCTGCGGCCTGGCGAGGCAGGTCAGGGGCGCGGACAGGGTCATAAGATCGGTCAGTGCGCGCAGGACCGCGGTGTTGCCGGTGGCGGACCGCATCATCCGCTGGGTGTATCCGCGCAAAAGCCGCGCGGCAGGCGGGAGTCGGCCGCCCGTGGTGCCGGGGTAGTTGAGGTCCTCGCCGGTGGCCAAGTCCCAGGGCCCGCCCGTCGCGCGGGCCACCGACCGCTGGACGTGCCGGGCGAACCCCTCGCGGTCGGCCGGGCGCTCACCGAGGGCGCGGTCCAGTGCGGCCGCGCTGCGGGCGGCCACCGACAGGCCCTGGCCGTAGACGGGGTTGAACGTGGCGACCGCGTCGCCCAGGGCGATGAACCCGTCCGGCGCGGCGGGCAGCCGGTCGTAGCGGCGGCGCCGGTTGACGGTGCTGCGGGTGAGGTGGACGTCCGTCAGGGGCTCGGCGCGTGAGATCAGGTCGGCCACGAGGGGGTCGCGCAGGCTGCGGGCGAACGGCTCGAAGTCGGCCGCGTGCCTGGTGGGTTCGCCACCACGGGTGCCCGCGATGGTGACCAGCCAGCGGCCGCCCTCGACGGGCAGCAGCGTGGCGCCGCGGCCGGGGGTTCCGGCGCGCGGGTCGGCCTGGATGCTGACGAGCGGGAAGTCCTCCGCGCCGGGCGGGGCGCGGAAGAGGCGGGTGGCGTAGACCTGACCGGCGTCCACGACCTCTTCCCGTACGGCGGGCAGTCCGAGCCGGGCGAGGTGCCGGGAGGCCTGCGAGCCGCGGCCCGAGGCGTCGAGCACGAGGTCCGCCTCCACGTTGCCGACGGTTCCGCTGTCGATGTCCCGTAAGGCCGCGCCGGTGACCCGGCGCGGGTCGCCGAGGAGCTCCACCACTTCCGCGCCCTCGCGGAGAGTCACCTGCGGCAGGGCCAGGACGCGTTCGCGCAGCACCGCGTCGAGGAGGTCCCGGGTGCAGGAGACGAGGAACTTCGTGTCGGGCCTGCGCGGGAACCAGCCCTGGGGGCCGAGTACGACGATTCCGTCCGTCACCCCGAGCTTCCGCGCCCCCGCGGCCACCCAGGCGTCGAGGATGCCCGGCAGCAGGGCGTCGATGACGCTCGCGCCGCCCGACATCACCATGTGCGCGTGGCGGGCCTGCGGCAGCCCGCGGCGCGGTCCGGCCGTCTCGGGCATGCGGTCCCGGTCGACGAGCACCACCTCGTCCACCCGTCCCGCCAGGACGCCGGCGGCCAGCATCCCGGCCATGCCCGCGCCCAGGACGACCGCACGCCCGCTTCCGCCTGGCTCCCCGATGCGTGCGTTCATGACCTCGGCCTCCCGGGCGGACTGCGACGCCGGACGCCCCGGCGGCTCGTACGAGCACATTCCGTCCGGGGGCTCAGGCCAAACTGCGACAGGGAGCCGCCCTGCGAACACAAGTCATGAATCGGACCGTCGCGGGCGCTCGGTGGCCGCGAGTTCCACCGTGGTGACGACGCGGGTCAGGGACGGCCTGCGGGGCACGGACCCGAAACCGAAGCGGACCGGGGGTTCCACCGCCGTGAGCGCGCCCAGGTCCCGCCCGTCCCACGACGCGCGCGCCGACGTGACAGTACGCAGGTCCCTGGCGGCGTACCACTCCCTGCGCCCCCTGCCCGCGCTGCCGCGCGTCCGCACGCCCGGCATCAGCAGGCGGGCCGGCACGTCACACAGGGCGGCCCAGCCGGGGCTGCTCGCGAGGCGCCCCGGGACCAGGCGCAGCAGGCGCCCGAGCACGGTGGACCGCCCGGGTTCGAAGGCGAGCCGCAGCGGCCCCGCGGTCACGGTCCACTGTTCCCACCCCCGCCCGGGCTCGACGGTCACGGGGCAGATGGCGATGTCGTCGAAGTGGTACGTGGCGGTGACGAACTCCGCCACCTCGTCCGACGGTGCGAGCAGCACGCGACGGCCGTCGGCGTGCTCCACCATGACGTCGGCGAACGGCCCCAGCGGGGACACCGGCCAGTGACCGACGACCAGGCGCACGCCGGAACCGGTGCCGAGGCCAGCGATCCATCCGTCGAAGCGCATGCGGCCCCCGATCCTCCGTGTCCTTCGGAGGATCGGGGGCCCGCACCGTGCGCGAATGCGCCGCCCGCCTAACTCTGCGGCGGGTCCTGCTGGGACCTGTCCGAACCGAACTGGTCCCGGAGCTTGTCCTGACCGGTGTCGACCTGGCTGGAGTACTTGCCCTGGGTCTTGTCGTCGACGAAGTCGCCTGCCTTGTCGATTCCCTGCCCGGCCTTGTCCTCGTGCCCCTTGAGCATCTGCTTGAGCTTGTCCATGACCGACATGGGCTGTACCTGCCTCTCGACTCTCTGCGTTCCTCCCCTTCTCCTCCAGATTCAGGGCGCGAGGCGGGATCCGCATCCTGTGGGACGAACGAGCTTCGAACGCGTGAACCATTTCCGCGGTTCGGGCCAGGAGAGGGGCGACGGCTCCCCTGCCGGTACGCGTAACTCCTCGGACGCGTGACCAGGAGATGTTGCGGGCATGACAAGGCTGCCCGAGCTGCTCATGGCCGTCCCGAAGTGCCCGAGGAGAACCCCCTTGAACTTGAAGTCGAAGTTGAAGTCGTCGCCGGAGTCGTCATCAGAGTCGTCGTCGAAGTCGAGCCGAACGATCCGCCGTGCGTCCCTGTCCGTCGGCGGCGCCCTCACCCTGGTCGTGGCCTTCGCGGGGTCGGCCGTCGCCGCGCCGCCGCAGGCCCTGCCCCCGAGCGCCGACGGCACCGAGCAGACGTTCCAGCCCGCGTACGACTACGACGGCGACGGCTGCTACCCGACGCCCGCCATCGGCCCCGACGGAACAGTGAACGGCGGGCTCAAGCCGAGCGGCGCCGTCAACGGGCAGTGCCGTGACGCGAGCGACCTCGCCAACACCAACGGCTACGCCCGCAGCAAGTGCAACAACGGCTGGTGCGCTGTCATGTACGGCCTCTACTTCGAGAAGGACCAGGCCGTCGCCGGCAGCGGCCTCGGCGGCCACCGGCACGACTGGGAGCACGTCGTGGTGTGGGTGAAGGACGGCCGCGCCGAGTACGTCGCCACCTCGGCCCACGGCAAGTTCCGCGTCCACTCGCGCGACCAGATCCGCTGGGACGGCACCCATCCGAAGGTCGTCTACCACAAGGACGGCATCGGAACCCACTGCTTCCGCGCCGCGACCGCCGGCGACGAGCCGCCGGAGAACCACCGCGGCGCATGGCAGTTCCCCGCCCTCGTCGGCTGGAACGGCTATCCGGCGGGCCTGCGGGACAAGCTGAGCGCTCATGACTTCGGCAGCGCCACCTTCGGACTGAAGGACGGGAGCTTCCCCGGCCACCTGGCCGCGGCACTGCCGTCCGGTGTGCCTTTCGACGTCAACGCCTGAAGCGCTGGAAGGCTCGCCGCTTCACTCGCCGCTTGACGCGTCGGGCGTGTCACGCATTTTCGGCGTGTCATACCTTTTGGGCGGTACGAGAAGCGATCGTGGGCATGTGGATCACATGACTGACCTCGGCTTCCACGCCCGCGGGTACGGGCCTCCGCCGCGCGAGGGCCGCCCGGCCTTCGTGCTCGTGCACGGACTCGGGCTCTCGGGCCGCTACTTCGTGCCGCTCGCGCGTCGGCTGGCCGCGAGCGGCGCCTCCGTTGTCGTACCCGACCTGCCGGGCAACGGGCGCTCACGGTCCGTCGTACGCCGTGCGCCCGATGTCGGACAACTCGCGGATGCCCTGGCGCACGGCCTGGACCGCGGGGATTCGCCGGCCCCCGCGGTCGTGGTGGCCAACTCGGTCGGCTCCCAGGTGGTCGCGGCCCTGGCCGCCCGCCACCCCCATCTGGTGAGCCACCTCGTACTGGTCGGCCCCGCGCTCGACCCGGGCGCCTCCGGTCTGCGGCAGTTCGGACGGCTCGTCGCCGACGCTCCCAGGGAGCCCCTCGGCCTGATCGCGCTGGCCGGGTTCGACTACCTGGTCACCGGCCCCCTGCGCTGCGCGGCCTCCTTCCGCCACGCGCTGCGGGACGCGGCCGCGGCATTCGAGGTGAACCTGTCCCGAGTCCGCGCGCCCACCCTCGTCGTACGGGGAGCGGGTGACACCATCGCCTCCTCCGCGTGGACGCGGCGCGTGGCGGACCTCGTCGCCGACGGGTACGCGCAGGACCTTCCGGGCGCCGCCCACGCGGCCCACTTCGGCGCGCCGGACGCCCTCGCCGCGCTGATCGAGAAGTTCACGGCGGGAGAGCACGGATGAAGTCCCACCCCTCGCCCTGGCTGCGTCTGCTGCCCGGCATCTCACCGAAGCGCAGGGGCTTCATCCTTGCCTGGTGGGGATTCGCCCTGACCTTCGGCGGGATGCGTCTGCTCACCTGGCTCATCCACATCGACGTGGCCGGGATCGGCGACATGCAGGCCGGCGGGGTGCACATCCACCACTACGTGTGGGGAATCCTGCTCCTGGCGGGCGTGGGTGCGGCGGGCCTGGCCGAACGCTCCGCCCGGGCACGCGCCTGGATAGGGCTGGCCTACGGGGTGGGCCTCGCCCTCGTCGTCGACGAAGCGGCGCTGCTGATCAGCCTGGAGGACGTGTACTGGGACACGCAGGGCGGGATCAGCATCGCCCTCGCCATCGCCGTGATCGCCGTCGCCGGCAGCGTGCTCGCGGTCACGAGGGGGCGCCGGGCGTCCAAGAACGATGTGGACGAGGACGGGAAGGACGACGAGGACGACGGCTGACCCTCGTCGCCGTGACCGCCGCCGTCGCCGTCCCCGTCCCTGTCTGTCCCTGACCCCGGGAACGGCCTACTTCGGTTCCACGTCGGTGTGCAGCATGTGGTGGTCCGAGTACGGCGTGGGCTGTACGCGGTGCTCGCGCGCGGCGAAGCCACGGAGGAAGACGTAGTCGAACTTGCTGTGCCAGTCGGTCGTCGGTTCGCAGGGTCCCGTGGGCTCGGGGTGGCACTCGGAGTCCGTGTCCTCGGCCAGCTCCCATATGCGGCTGAGTTCGGGGGCGTCCGGCACCGCGTTGAAGTCGCCGAGAACGATCGCGCGGTCGTGCCGGGCGATGGCCTTGGCCAGTACGCCGACCTGGGCCGCCCGGAACGTTTCCTGCTGCCGCTGGGCGAGGTGCGTGTTGAAGACCCGCACGGACCGGCCGCCGACGGTGGTGGTGACGGCCATGTACCCACGGTCCTCGGATCCGCCGTCCGGATACTCCGCGGTGACCGGGTCCGTCATGGGTGCGGCCGAGAGGATCGCCTGGCCGAAACCTCCCGGGTTCCACGGCACTCCCCCGCACCGGCCCCAGTCCTGGAGGACCGTCCCGTACCGGACGTGGTACTCCAGCCCGTAGAAGCTGCGCAGGTAGTTCCGGATCCTCTCGACGTCCCGTACGCACGCTTCCTGCAGACCGATGACCTGGGGCGCGTACGTGGCGATGTCCGCCGCCCGGTCGATGTTGCTCACGTCGCAGGGGTTGCAGATGTTCCACGTCATGACCCGGTTCGGCACGACATCGCCGACGGCGTCGACGGGCAGCGACCTGACGAAGAGGGCTCCACTCGGGGCGCTGGGGCCGACGAGCAGCATGAAGGCCGCGAACAGGGTGCCCGCCAGCAGCCGCGTGCCCTTACGGAACACCCTCGCCTCCCCCGTGCGACGACTCCCCGCAGTCACTGCGGTGTGCATGCACGAGATTATGTGACGGCCTCGGAACACCAGAAGAAGGGACCCTGACATGTCCGGCGACCGGCTCATGCGCATCCACAGCCCCGAGTTCAAGGCCATGTCCGAGCGGGTCCTGCGGGTCACCGGGCTCACGTCCCGCCTCAACGTCCTGCCCTTCGAGGACGACGACGGCAAAGCAGCCCTGTTCGAACAGATCCTGGGCAGGCCACTGTCCCCGAGAACCACGATCTACCCGCCCTTCTACACGGACCACGGCCTCAACCTGGATCTGGCGGACCGCGTGTTCATCAACCAGAACTGCACGCTCCTGGATTACGCCGGTATCCGGATCGGCGAGCGCGTGATGATCGCCCCCAAGGTCACGTTCATCACCGTCGGCCACCCGGTCGACCCCGAGGAGCGGCGAGGCTGGCTCACCGGAGGGCCCATCGACGTGGCGGAGAACGTGTGGATCGGCGCCGGTGCCACGATCCTTCCCGGCGTCAGCATCGGCCGCGACGCCGTGATCGCCGCGGGCGCGGTCGTGGCCGACGACGTGCCGCCGGCCAGCCTGGTGACCGGAAGCAAGGCGACCGTGAACCGCCAGTGGTGAGGCCGGTTCAGGCCGGTTCAGGCCGGCTTCGGGGCCTGGTCGGAGCCGTGTGCAGGACCACGTTCGGAACCGTGTTCGGACCGCAGAGCGTCTGGGTCCCGGAACACGTTGCGGGGCGGGGCTGGTGGGGGTGCCGGGGCAGATGGGGACGAGGACTGGGGCGGGGGCCGGGGTGGACGCGGGCTCGCTCGCGGAGTTGCTTCGCGAGCTCAAGGAACGGTCCGGCCTCAGCTACGGGGTGCTGGCCCGGCGGCTGCACCTGAGCACGTCGGCGGTGCACCGGTACTGCAACGGAGACGCGGTGCCCCCCGAGTTCGTCACGGTGGAACGGTTCGCGCGGCTCTGCGAGGCGTCGCCGCGAGAGCTGGTGGAGGCGCACCGGCTGTGGGTGGTCGCGGACGCGGAGCGGGGACCGAGGGCGTCGCGGTCCGACGCTTCCGGCGGTCCGGATGCGCTGGAGGCCGGGGCTGTGCCGGGGACCCGGGCCGCACCGGAGGCCGGGTTTGTGCCGGGGGCCGGGGCGGCGCCGGGAGCCGGGCCCATGCCAGGAGCCGGGTCCGCACCGGAGGCCGGATCTGTGCCGGGAGCCGGGTCCGCACCGGGGACCGGATCTGCGCCGGGGACCGGGTCCGTGCCGGGAGCCGGGTCCGCACCGGAGGCCGGATCTGTGCCGGGAGCCGGGGCGGCGCCGGGAGCCGGGGCCGCGCCCGAGGTCGGGTCTGCGTTGGAGGCGGGGAGCGCGACCGTCTCCTCCCCGTCGGTCCCGCACCCGCGGCGGCGCATCCTCGTCCTCGCCACCGTCGCCGCCGCGATCGTCGGCATCGGCTCCGTCACCCTCGCCCCGCACAACAGCGGTGACGGCGAAGGGCGGACGCAGCAGCACATCGCCGGACCCACCGCCCCGCCGACCCGGGGCACCCCCAGCCCCTCGTCCTCCGACCGGTCCGGCAGGAGCGCCGACACCGACCGCCCCGACGCCGACGCATCGTCCCGTGCGGAAGCCAAGGGGAAGGCCCGACACGGCAGTCGGGACGGTTCGTCCGCGCCCCCGCGCAAGCACGGGGATCGCGGCCGGTCGACGCCCGGCACTCCCCAGGGCGGCGGCGGGCAGGAAACCGACTCCGGCCGCGGGCGGAGCAAGACTCCCGGCCCGCCGCTGACGACGCGCGTCAGGCCGTTCCTCTACGAAGGCTGTACACACAACCTCCTGGTCAACAAGGCGCCGGGCGCGATGCCGGAACCACCCGCGGAGCAGGACGTGCCCGCCTGGGTGGGGGAACTCGGTGCGGTTTCTGCCCGTCACCAGTACATCGAGGTCACCGTGCAGGGCACCGGCAAGGACCGTGTCGTCCTGGAGGCCATGGACGTCCGCGTGCAGAGCAGCAACGCGCCGGCGGCCTGGAACAACTTCGAGATACGGACTCGCTGCGACGACCAGATCTACGCCAAGTCCTTCACCGTCGACCTAGACGAGACGGCGCCGCGCGCCACGCCCGTGACAGGACAGCGCGGCTTCCCCTACGACGTCAGCGAGAGCGACCCGCAGGTCTTCCTCGTCACGGCAGGCACCGCACTCCACGACGTGAAGTGGTCCATGGACCTGAAGTGGTCCAGCGGCAAGCGGCACGGCGTGCTGCGCCTCGACGACCAGGGCAAGCCGTTCCGCACCAGCGGCTACGAGGGGCGTCCCACCTACACCTGGCTGGGCACCGACGGGTGGGGAACGGAGCCGTTCTGACGAGCGTTCACGTCACCACGGCACCTCCCCCCTCGTCGTCGAAGAAGCCCGTCGTGCCGCCGCGGACGCCGCGGAATCCGTTGAGGTCGGTCGCGCAGAAGCCGGGGCAGGCCGCGTTGATCAGGATGTTCGTGTCGCTCAGCTCCCGGTCGGTCGGCGGTACACGGCCGGTCCTGCGACGGGAAAATGGATCGACAGATGTGCCCGTGCGACGCTGGGATGACTCCGACCGCCCGCCGCGACGAGTGGGCCCAGCGCAGGAGTTGTCCTTGACGACCGGAAGAACCGCGGGCCCCCGGCCGACGATCGATGCCGCACTGGCCGGACGGCTGGTCGGCACGCAGTTCCCGCAGTGGTCCGCACTGCCCCTCGAACTGCTCGAACCGGCGGGCTCCGACCATGTGATCTACCGTCTCGGGGACGACCTGGCCGTTCGGCTGCCCCGCCACGAGGATGCCGTCGGGCAGGCCGCGAAGGAGTCCGTGTGGCTCCCCCGGCTCGCACCGCACCTGCCCTTGGCGATCCCGGTGCCGGTCGCGGTGGGCGAGCCCGACTTCGGCTACCCGTGGCCGTGGGCCGTGTCCCGCTGGCTGGACGGTGAGGTCGCGACCACGGAGTCACTGTCCGACTCGCCCCGGGCCGCCGTCCAACTGGCGGAATTCCTCACCGCCCTGCAGACGTTCGTAGCCGAGGACTTCCCGGTGGTGGGGGCCGCCGGCGTCGCGGGTGCCGACGACGACCTCGCCGGTGAGCCGCTGGCCCAACGGGACCGCACGACGCGGGCCGCCATCGCCGATCTGGACGGCGTGTTCGACGCCGCGGCCATGACCGAGCTGTGGGACGCGGCCCTCGACGCACCCGCATGGGACCGCCCACCGGTCTGGTTCCACGGCGACTTCCACACCGGCAACCTGCTGACCGTCGACGGCCGCCTCAGCGCGGTCATCGACTTCGGCGGCCTCGGCATCGGCGACCCGGCCTGCGACCTGACCATCGCCTTCACCCTGATGTCCGCCGGGAGCCGGGCCGCCTTCCGCACCGCCCTCGGCGTCGACGACGCCACGTGGACCAGGGGCCGCGGCTGGGCGCTGGCCACCGGCCTCAACGCCTACACCACGTACGCGGCCGTCGACCCCAGGGTCGCCGCGCAGACCTCCCGCCAGATCACCGAGGCGCTGACCAGCTGAGCGACTCCCGGCGCTGCTCGGCGCGGTGGACGAGAGCGTCGACGATGCGCCGCCACGCCGGTGACGCCTCGCGGATACGGGAGGACACCAGCTTCAGGTACTTGGCGGGGTCGCCGTCGTCCTCCTGTTCGTGTTCGATCTCCCGGGCGTCCAGGTCGTCGATGAGCGTGTCCAGGCGTGGATCGTCCGGTTCCCAGTCGACGGCCCGGTCGCAGGCGAGCAGCAGGCGCGTGGTCCCGGGGTCGTCGAGGGCCGCGTGCTTCTCCCGTATCCGCCGCGGCACGAGCTGCGGGTCCAGCGCCTGCATGAGGATCCACGCGTCGCGTTCGAGCCGGATCCGCCGTTCGCCGATCCCCAGATCACGCATCCGGTCCAGCACGGCGACCACCTCGGGAAGCAGTACGAGCCGCTCGCCGTGCGCGAGTTCGGCGATCCGGCGCCGGTTCTCGTTGAGTTGGTCGATCTTGCGCCGCAGTGCGGTGTCGATGTCGTCGATGGCCTCGGCGAATGCGGCCGGCTGGGCGTGCAGCAGCGCGTCGATGCGGGCCAGCGGTACGCCGGCGTCGGCGAGTGTCCTGATCCGGATGAGGTCGACGGCCGCCTGGGCGCTGTAGCGGCGGTAGCCGGAGGCGTCGCGGCGCGGCTCCGGCAATAGGCCGACGTGGTGGTAGTGGCGAACGGTGCGCACGGTCACGCCGGCCGTCGCGGCGAGTTGGCCGATCGTGAGCACCGTTCTCTCCCCGGGTCGTGGTCGCATCGAGTCTAACCAGAGGTGATCTTGGTCGATCCCGGTCAGGCGTCGACCCGGGCGTCGATCCCGGTCAGGTGTCGATCCGGGCGATGACGTCGCTGATCGCCTGGACCACGGCATCGGGGCGGTCGAAGCAGAGCCGGTGGTGGGCGGTGTCGTGGAGGACGCGTTGCTCCCCGCGCGAGACCGTGCCCACCAGGGCCGCGTCCATTCTGGTCTTGCCCTCGTTCATCTCCTGCCACGTACGCTCCGAAGCCAACGCCTTCTGGGCCGGGTCGGCGCCCACCACGGTGAGGGCGATCACCGGGACGTCGGGAAGGCCCGGCCCGGCCCGCAGTTCGGTGGCGAGATCGGCGAGGCCGGTGCGTTCGGCGATGCCCGACTCGGTCCACTCCTCGCTCTCCTTGGCTTCGCTCAACGCCTGCCGTACGTGCTCCGGACAGTCCGCGAGCAACTCGGCCCTCATGGCGCGCAAGGCCGGACGCATCTGGTCGATCTGCTCACGGCCGGGGCCCATCCGCTCGATCGCCGCGAGCGTCGCCGTGGCGGGCATGAAGTCGTCCCAGTCGCGGTCGAGTGCGTCCAGCCGGACGAGGCCCGCCACGTCCTGCGGGTACAGCTGAGCGAACCGGTGGGCGTACAGGCCGCCGAGGGAGTGCGGCACGAGCACGTACGGTCCGGGGATGTCCAGGGCCCTCAGCAGCTCGTGCAGTTCCGTGGCGACCTCGGCGGCGCTGCGCGGGAGCGGGACGCGGTCGCTGTAGCCCGTGCCGCCGCGGTCGTACGTCACGGTGGTGGTGAACCGCGCGGCCATCTGCTGGACACCGAAGTAGTCCAGGCCCACCGCGCCCGCGCCGGGCAGGAAGACGACGGCGGGGCCGCCGCTGCCGGAGCGGTGCACGAAGACGTCGCGGTCGTCGATCTTCTGGAATCCCCCGACCGGCGGAGTGCGCCGGACGGAGGCGGTGCTGTCATTCGTCATGCGGCAAGCCTCTAACCCTGACGTAGGGTCAGGGTCAACCTAGCCCGCGTTCATGCCCCCGGAATTCATGCTCCGGGGTTCATGCTCCGGGGTTCATGCTCCGGGGAGGAAGAGACAGACCAGGTGGCCGTGCGGGTCGCGGATGATCCGTACGTTCTCGAGCGGCTGATGCTCCGCAAGGGTCGCGCCCAGTGCGCGGGCGCGCTCGGTCTCCGCCTCCAGGTCGTCGACCTGCACGTCCAGATGGGCCTGCATCTGTTGCATACCGGGGCGTTGCGGCCACGTCGGGGGCGTGTGGTCGGGTTCCAGCTGGAAACTGAGGCCGGACCGTTCCGATTCCAGCGGCCGCAGGCGGACCCATTCCGGGCTGCGCTCGACCTCCTCCCAGCCCAGCAGGGCCCGGTAGAAGTCGGCCAGGGCAGGCGGATCAGGCGTCCCGAGTACGTAGGCGGAGAGCATCGCAGTCATGCCCCCACACTGCCCCCACGTCTCGCGCCCACACCCTTGGCATACCGTCGTTCCAGGGCGGTGACGAGGCCACGAAGGTGGCGGTCAGCCGGTCGACGTATGGCGCAGGTCACAGGAACTCCGCCGGTGCGGCGGAGAGGGAATGACTGTGAGGGACTCAGAGAACGATCTGCGCGAACGCGTGAGAGCCGGCGAACGTGACGCGTTCGCCGAGCTGTACGACCAGTACGCCCGGCAGGTCTACCAGCATGCGCTGTGGCTCACCGGTGACTGGTCGACCGCGGAGGACATCATGTCGGAGACATTCCTGGCCGCGTGGCGGGGGCGTGAGCGGCTCCACGCGGACGAGGGGTCCCTGCGCCCCTGGCTGCTGGGCATCGCGACCCACAAGGCGGAGAACACGCGGCGCGGCCTGCGCCGCCGCCTTGCGTTCCTGGCCCGGCAGCGGCAGCAGACCGTGGTCGCCGACTTCGCCCCCGAGATCGCCGGGCGCATCGACGACGCGCGCCGGCTGCACGCCGTACAGGCCGCCCTGAACCGGCTGAAGCGCCAGGAGCGGGAAGTGCTGACGCTGTGCGTGTGGTCGGGTCTCGACTATCAGCAGACGGCCGAGGCGCTCGGCGTCCCCGTCGGAACCGTGCGCTCGCGGCTGTCCCGGGCGCGGGCGAAGCTCGCCCGGTTCGCCGACGAAGCGGCCGCGGACGAACGGGCGGAAAGAAACAGGGAACCGCGCATCGCTCGCGGAGAGATGACTGGTGAAGCCGCACTCGCGGCCCTGCCCGTGCGGGAGGAAACGGCATGAACCACAGGGACACCCCCTCGACCGCCTCGAACCCCTCGACCGAGGCCCGGCGTTCGGACGCCGACATCGAGGAGATCGCCCGGCTGCTGCCGCCCCCGGCCCATCGGGACCTCCCGTACGAGCAGCACCTCCACCACAAGGAACGACTGATGCGACGCATCGACCACGACCAGGCCAACCGCAACGACCGCACCGATCGCACCGATCAGGCCCACTCCGGCACCCGCCCCGCCCGCCGCCTCCTGCGTCCCGCCCTCCTCGCGCCCGTCACGGCCCTCGCTCTCGGCGGCATCCTCGCCACGGGCGTCGCGCTCACCACCGGCGATGACGCACCGGTCGCCGCGGCGACCGGCCGGCACGACGCACGGGACATGCGGCCCGCGGCGGCGCTGCTCGACCGGATCTCCGACGCCGCGGGCAAGGGCGACCCACTGCAGGTCAGGGACGACCAGTTCGCGTACACCAGGTCCAAGGTCCGCGAGGCGGACCTGACCAGCGGCAAGGCGGTCGTCAGTCCGCTCAGGGACACGGAGTCCTGGGTGTCGCAGGAGCCTGGCCCGCTGCGCGAGCTCGGACTCACCCGCAGCGAGGGGGAGACCCTGCCCATCAACGCCCAACTGGGCGACACCCACGGCACGCCGGCAGGCCTCAACCGGCCCACGTACCACTGGCTGTCCACCCTGCCCACCGACCCCGAGAAGCTGCTGACCTACCTGTACGCCAAGGTGACGAAGCCCGACCGGGTGGAGCGCGACCAGGCCGTCTTCGACTGCATCGGCGGCCTCCTCGGTGGAGTGACGCCGCCCAAGACGGCCGCCGCCCTCTACCAGGCAGCGGCCAGGATCCCCGGAGTCACGAAGGTGCCCACGGCCAAGGACGTCACCGGTCGGACCGGCGTCGGAATCGCCCGCGACGACACGACGTTCGGCGCGCGTACCGAATGGGTCTTCGACCCGCAGGACCTCACGTTCCTCGGATCGCGGAGCTACCTCTTCAAGGACACCGAGTACGGCAAGGCCGGAACGCTCATGTCGGCCCAGGCCGTGATCGACTCCACGGTGGTCGACAAGGCGGGGCAGGCGCCCGCCACGTCGCAGGAGAGCTGAGGTCCGTACGGGTCGTACGCCTCGTACGGCGTGGACGCCGGCCGCGCGCGGGAGCATGCTGCACAAGAAGAACGCAACGGGGGACAGCATGCAGACACAGCGCCGCTCGACATGGCTGTACAGAAACCTCACCCGCAGCCGGCCGCCTGAACCGAGGCCCGCCGCGAAGGCCACGCCATCGGCATCCACCACCGCGGACCCACCCGAGCCACTCCCACCCCCGCCCCCTCCCCCACCTCGACGGACATCTCTCCGCACCAGGTCCACCACCTGGCTGCACCGCACGCAGACCCGTATGTGCATCCTGCGCCACCAACTCGACGTCACAGACGCCTCGTTGGACCGCACTGGCCGACCACGTACCCGGACGAGCCAGCCGCGGGCGGGAGCGGAGTGCCTCCTCGCCAAAGCCGACGACTACATGCAGCAGGCCGCCGGAAACAGCAGCCTCCTTTGGCGGCTGGGCAGTTGGTGGAACGGGGTGGCGTACGAAGGCACGTTGGCGTGCCTTCACGGGGCCGAGGTCGCAATCATCGCGATGTCGCAACCGGCCAGGGCGTGGCCCCGTATCGACGCGGTACTCGCCCTGGCAGGCCCGCTCTGTCGGCAGGACCCGCGCCTCGCTCTGGTCGAGGAACTGAGGCGCGAGAAGTGGCCGCGTGACGAGCGTGTGCCGTGGGCGGTCGCGGCCCTGCTCGAGGCGGCCTACGCGGTCCAGGAGGAGCGGGCCGTACGCAGCCGCAACTTCCGTAACCGCTTGGTCCGGTCCGGCAGCGTGCTGACGGTACTGCTCGTGGTGGCCGTACTGGTGGCCTGGCGCAACCCGGGGGCGATCCCGGTCTGTACGGACGCCTGCACGGGACCGCAACCCGATCAGTCCCACCAACCCCACCACTAGGCCGCAGGGGCCGGGGCGGCGGCTCGTCGTTTCACCGCCGGCCACTCGGCCCTGAGGACGCTGAAGAACACCACATCGTGGCGGCCGCCGCCGGGGGTGGGGTCGTAGCTGCGCAGGGTGCCCTCTTCGGTGGCTCCGAGTTTGGTCAGGGCGCTGCGGGCCTGCTGGTTCGCCACGTGCGTCTTGAACTCCACACGCTCGGCTCCCAGGCGCTCGAAGGCGTGCTCCATGAGCAGGTGGTCCACCCAGCGGTTCACTCCACGGCCCCGGAACTCGCTGCCCAGCCAGGCTCCGCCGATCTCCAGCCGGCCCTGCGCCTCCGCCATGTTGCAGTAGCTTCTGCCGCCCGCCGCACGGCCACTGCGTCTGTCCGTGACGAGGAAGGCGACGCGTCGCCCCGACGACTGTTCGCGGAGCAGGCCCTCGAAGTATGCGTCGAAGTCCGCGTCGGTTGCGACCCGGTCGACGGTGTGGCGCCAGATCCCCGGGTCCTTCGCGATGGCGTGCAGAGACGCGTGGTCGCCCCGGGTGACGGGGCGCAGGTGGACGTACGCGTTCTCCAGCGTGGCCGCCGCGAGGTCCGACCAGCCCATGTCCATCTCACGCCTCCGTCTGTCGGTTGACGCGCTCAGCGCGAGGCGAGCCGCTCCAGCAGCGCCGCGCTGCGCTCCAGCAACACCCGCTCCTCGTCCGTGAGTTCGTCCTCGATGGCCTGCGCGAGCCAGCCGACCCTGCGGCCGCGCTCCGCCTCGAGCGCGGCCCTGCCCTCGTCCGTCAGCTCGACCAGCGACTTGCGGCCGTCCGTGGGGTGCGCCCTGCGCGTGATCAGGTTCTGTTCCATGAGCAGCCCCACCGCCCGGGCCATCGACTGGGGGCGTACGCGTTGATCGGCGGCGAGGTCGCTGGTGGTCATGGCGCCGTCGCGGTCGAGTGCGCCCAGGACGGCGACCTGGCCCAGCGGAATGCGGTCCTCGTGCTTGACGCGCCGGGTGAGCTTGCCCATCGCGGTACGCAGTTCCGCGGCGATGGCGGCGGCTTCCGGGGTGCGCGCGGTCGGCGATGCGGGCGAGGAGGGCATAGGGCACTTTATCGCGCCGGTCGGCAGCGTCGCGTATCTGACCTGCACGGCCAGACACACTATCCAGCAATGCTGTGCAGCAAAACTGAGCAGCATTGCTGTATGGTTTCGTCCTGTCGGGCTCGGCGCCAGCGTTGTCGCAGCCAGGGCCCGGCACACGACAACGGGGAGGAACTCCCATGTCCAGCAGAGCAACCGGAACCGTCGACACCCTCATCGATGCCGTCACCGCCCGTCGGATCATCGACAGCCGGGGCAATCCCACGGTCGAGGTCGACGTCCTTCTGGCCGACGGGTCCTTGGGACGCGCGGCAGTTCCCTCCGGCGCCTCCACCGGCGCCCGCGAGGCCGTGGAACTGCGCGACGGCGACTCCGCGCGCTGGCACGGCAAGGGCGTCGACCAGGCGGTGGCCCACGTCAACGGGGAAATCGCGGCCTCCGTGCGGGGCCGGGACGCGGCCGACCAGGCGGAGCTCGACGCCGCGCTTGTCGCCCTCGACGGCACCGCGACGAAGTCCCGGCTCGGCGCCAACGCGATCCTCGGCGTCTCCCTCGCCACGGCCAAGGCCGCCGCGGCGGCCCACCGTCTGCCCCTCTACCGCTACCTCGGCGGAGCCGACGCCCACCTCCTGCCGCTGCCGATGATGAACATCGTCAACGGCGGTGCGCACGCCGACAATCCGCTGGATTTCCAGGAGTTCATGATCGCACCGGTGGGCGCGGACACCTTCGCCGAAGCGGTCCGCATGGGCAGCGAGGTCTTCCACACCCTGCGCCGCGACCTGCTGGCGGCCGGCCACTCCACCGGCGTCGGCGACGAGGGTGGCTTCGCGCCCGCGTTGCGCACCGCCGAGGAAGCACTCGACTTCGTGATGGCCGCCATCGAGCGCACAGGCTACCGCCCCGGCACGGACATCGGCCTCATCATGGACCCGGCGTCGTCGGAGTTCTTCCGTGACGGCGTGTACGACTACTCGGGCGAGGGCGTGCGCCGTACGCCTTCCGAGAACGTCGACTACCTGGCCAAACTCATCGACGCCTACCCGGTCGTCTCCATCGAGGACCCGATGGCGGAGGACGATCTGGACGGCTGGCGCGAACTGACCGCACGCGTCGGCGACCGCTGCCAGCTCACCGGCGACGATGTGTTCTGCACCAACGAGACGCTGCTGCGCGAGGGAATCCGCACCGGCGTCGGCAACTCGGTCCTGGTCAAGGTCAATCAGATCGGCACGCTGACCGAGGCGCTTGCCGCGGTGACCACGGCCCAGCGGGCGGGCTGGACCGCCGTCATGTCGCACCGCTCCGGCGAGACGGAGGACACGACCATCGCGGACCTGGCGGTGGCGACCGGCTGCGGCCAGATCAAGACCGGCTCGCTCTCCCGCTCCGACCGCACGGCCAAGTACAACCAACTGATCCGCATCGAGGAGGAGTTGGGCGGCTCGGCGCGATACGCGGGCGGTTCTGTGCTGCGTCGGGCGTGAGGCGAGGGCAACAGGAGGAAGGCAGCGGCAAGAGGGCGCCAGTAGGAGACGGCCGTGCGGGCCACCGGTCAGAAGCGGTGGCCCGCACGGGTCCTGGGGCGCGCGATCGGTCCGCCGCGGTCAGCTGTCCGCGGTCAGCTCGCCAACGCCGCGCGCAGCGCCTTCTTGTCGACCTTGCCGACCTTCGTCGTCGGCAGCCGGTCGAGCAGGACCGTCTTCCGGGGCGTGTACAGGTCGCCCAGCTCGGCGGTCACCGCCGCGCCGACCGCGTCCGGGTCGACGTCGGTGCCCTCCGCCGTGGCGAGGAAGATCTGCACGGCCTCGCCGTACTCGTCGTCCGGCACGCCCAGCGCCGCCGCGTTGCGCACGCCGGGCAGCGTGAGCAGGAAGTCCTCCAGGACCCGCGAGTAGACGTTGTCGCTGGTGCTGCCGGTGACGATGATGTCCTTGGCCCGGTCGACGAGGTACAGGTAGCCCTCCGCGTCGAGGTAGCCCATGTCGCCGGTGCGCAGCCAGCCGTCGTGCAGCGCCTCCGCGGTGCGCTCCGGGTCCTCGTAGTAGCCGAGCATCACCGTCTCGCCCCGCACGCACACCTCGCCGACCTGCCTGACGGGCAGCGCCTCCGCACTGTCCTCGGCGCGTATCTCGATCTCGGTGTCGGTGATGGCGCGACCGCAGCTCCGCCAGAGCTCGGGCCGCCTCGCCCCCTCCGACGCGAGGTCCTCCGCGCCGAACGCGGCGATGCCGAGCGCCTCCGACTGTCCGTAGCCCTGGCTGAGCACGGGCCCGAAGACCTCGACGGCCTGCTGCAGGCGGCTGGGCGACGTCGCCGCGCCACCGACGATGACGCGCCGGAGGTCGGGAAGGGCTCCCGGCTCGCACTCCGGGTGGTCCAGAAGCGCGTACAGCATGGGCGGTACGAACATCGTGGCCGTGATCCGCTCCTCGCGCAGCACCGTGAGCGCGGCGCCCGCTTCGAACTCGGGGAGTACGACGAGGGGTGCCCCCGTCACCAGCGCCTGGAGCGAGGTGAGGTGGCCGCTGCCGTGAGTGAGCAGCGTGGAGACGAGCACGCGGTCCGCGGCCGCGGCCATGGGCGGGAAGAGCGTGGCGCCGGCGCCCTGCGAGGAGCGGTGCGGCGCGTCCGCGTGGGGGTCTCGCGCGGCCTCCGGCCGGGAGTCCTGCGGAGCGTCCGGCCGGGAGTCCTGCGGAGCGTCCTGCTGCGCGTCGTCCACCAGGCCCACCAGTGCGTCGTACAGCCGGTGGCTGTGCGCGGCGAGCTTGGGGCGGCCCAGGGTGCCGCCCGTGTAGAGGACGGTGACGGCTTCGTCCGCCGCCGGGGCGGGTATGCCCTCGGGGCGTACCGGCGGGCACTCGGCCGCCAGGGCCAGGAGGTCCGGGCACGGCTCGGCGCAGGGCCCGAGGCTGAGCAGCGTGGGGGCGTGGACGCTGCGGCCGGCCGCGTCGGCGGCCCGGTCCGCGAAGAGCGGGTCCGTGACGACGGCGCGCGCCCGGGACTGCTCGACCAGCGCGGCGAGCTCGCCGGGCCCCGGCTCGGGCGGCAGGAACACGACGCGGCAGCCGATGAGATGCACGGCGAGCTGCACCAGTACGGAGTCCACGCGATTGGCCAGGAACAGGCCCACTCCGTCGCCGGGCTCCAGCCCCTGCCCGCGCAGCGCCTGCCCCAGACCGAACAGCCGCTGCCGAGCCTCTCTCCTGGTCAGCCGCTGCTCGCCCTGGACGAGCGCTTCGGCGCTGTCGTCCGTGTGCCAGTGCTCCAGGACGCGGTCCACGTACGTCCGCGGCTCGGTTGTTTGCTGTGCGTTAACGATCATGGACATATGCAAACATGCGGCCCGGGGGCCGGGACCGCGCAGGGGGCGGGTTCGGCCGGAAACAAGCGGAGTACTATGCCCCGCTTTGCGGTGATCACCGCCCCTCGACTCGCCGCGAGTGCCGTACGGGATGGCCCGCAGGGCACGGAACACTGCCCCTCCGGACCTTGCCCTGAAGATCATCCAGGTCGTGTGCGAGCGCGATCCACCGTCCCCGGTCCACCCACGGGCCCCGGGAAGCGGCGGTTCATGTCACGGACACCTCGCGCCTCTTGCGTCGAGTGGTGCGCATGTAGTGCGCTGATCCTCATGGGGAAGAGAAGCATTGCCGCAATGACCGCCGTCCTTGTCGCGGGGTCCCTTCTGACAGGCGTATCGGGTACGACCGCAGGCGCCAGCACCGGTGCGGAGGCACGGCCGACCGGCTCGGACCGGGTGCCCGGGGTCGACCTCGACACCGTGACGATCCCGGAGTTACAGGCCCGCATGGCGCGCGGTTCGCTGACCTCGTCGGCGCTGACCTGGGCGTACCTGGGGCGGATCGAGAAGATCGATCCCAGGATCCACTCCGTGCTGCGCACCAGCCCGACGGCGCTGCGCGAGGCGGCCGCGAGCGACGAGCGGCACCGGCACGGCAAGACCCTCGGGCCTCTGGACGGCATCCCCGTCCTGCTCAAGGACAACGTGAACACCCGCGACATGCCGACCACGGCGGGGTCGCTCGCGCTCGCCGGGAGCCCGCCCGGCACCGACGCCGCCCTCGTGACCCGGCTCCGCGAGGCGGGGGCCGTGATCCTCGGCAAGACGAACCTGTCCGAATGGGCCAACTTCCGTGCGGCTAAGCCGACATCGGGCTGGTCGGCCGTGGGCGGCCAGACCAACAACCCTTACGTCCTCGACCGCAATCCGTGCGGTTCGTCGTCCGGCTCGGCCGCCGCGCTGGCCGCGTCGCTGGCCCAGGTGGCGATCGGCACCGAGACGGACGGCTCCATCGTGTGCCCGGCCGGCATGAACGGCGTCGTCGGCCACAAGCCCAGCCTCGGCGTGGTCAGCCAGTCGGGCGTGGTCCCGATCTCCGCCGAGCAGGACACCGCGGGGCCCATGGCGCGCAACGTGACCGACACCGCGCTCACGCTGTCCGTACTGAGCGAGACCAAGGGCGCGTACGGTGACACCGCCCGCGGCAGCCTGCGCGGCAAGCGGATCGGCCTGTGGCGCCTGCCCTCGCTCGGCGCCGACGCCGACGCGCTGATGACGCGTACGGCGAAGAAGCTGCGCAAGGCCGGAGCGGTGGTCGTCGAGGTGACGCCCCCGTACCAGGCGCGGCTCGCCGAGCTCGAATTCCCGGCGCTGCTCAGCGAGTTCCACCGGGACATCGACGCGTACCTCGCCACGCGCGAGGGCCCGCGAGATCTCGCGGAGCTGATCGAGTTCAACCGCACCCATCCTCAGGAGCAGAGCTGCTTCGCGGGCCAGGAACTGTTCGAGCAGGCTCTCGCCGCGCCGCCCACGACCGACCCCAAGTACCGTGCGGTGCGAGCCGAGTTGAAGGACCTCTCGCAGCGCTCCCTGGACGAGACCATCGCCACGCACCACCTCGACGCCATCGCCGCACCCACGAACCCGCCCGCCTGGACGACGGACTGCGCACGCGGCGACAACGACGTCATCCCCTCCTCCACCCCCGCGGCCGTTGCCGGATACCCCTCCCTCTCGGTTCCCGCCGGATCCGTGGGCGAGCTTCCGGTCGGCCTGCTCCTGATGTCCGGCAACCACCAGGACGCGAAACTGCTGTCACTGGGGGCGTCGGTCGAGGACCGACTCAAGGCCTGGCGGGCGCCGCGGTTCCTGCCGACGGCCGGACCGGCGGGCGCGGGTCGGTGAACAACTCCGCGTACTGACGCCGCCGCAGCGACTTGTCGTTTATCGATATGCTCCTCTAACCTGAGGCATATCGATAAACGATAGGAAGGCTTGCAGTGGACACGCGACTTACGAGGACCCTGGCGTCAGTGACCTTCGCGCTGGCGGTGCTCTGCGGGCTCGCCTTCGCCGGTACGGCGGTCACGCACATGCTCGACGACGGAGCGGTCTGCGTGGAGACGGGCTTCTGGGCCAACGCCTCACTCGCGTCGGACCAACCCCTCCCGGTCAGCGAGGGCGTGGACGCCTCCAGCAGCGCCGCCCGCCTCTGCCAGGACGGCCCGTCCTTCGCACAGCGCGCCGCCGACCTCGGGGGCGAACTGCCCTGGCTCCTGTTCGGCGCCCTGACGCTGCTGCTCTTCTCGCGGCTGCTCAAGACCGCCCTCGAGCAGGGGCCGTTCACCGACGCCGCGGCCCGGCGGCTCTCCGCCCTCGGCTGGTTCGTCACCGTGGGCACGCCCGCCGCCGGACTCGTCGTCGGCTGGTCGCAGTCCTGGCTCGTCGGGAGCATGGCACCGGTCGCCGGTTCGGAACCGAGCATCGTCGGGCCGCAGGCGCTCATCCTCGCCGGTCTCGCCGCGGTGATCATGGGAAAGATCATGCGCGAGGGCGTCCGTATGCGGGAGGATCTCGAAGGGACCGTCTGAGGCCCGAAACCGAAGAGAACATCTGATGCCCGAAGAGGAACTGCACGCGATCCGGATCCACCTCGACCGGCTCCTGGCCGAGCGCGGCATGACCCTCACCGAACTGTCGGAGAAGGTGGGGATCACCGTCGTCAACCTGTCCGTTCTCAAGAACGGGCGGGCCAAGGCCATCCGGTTCTCGACCCTGTCACGGATCTGCGAGGTCCTCCGCTGTCAGCCGGGGGACTTGATCACCCACGATGCCGGCGAGGGGCAACGGGGCTGATCGGTCGGAACGGACTCGTCCGACAGGGGCGGCTGACGTCGACTCCACAACTCGTTCGTCACGAAGTGCAGGACGTTGACCGTGACGACGGCCGGCGCGACGATCGCCACCGTGCGCGGGAACGCCGGCTGCAGGGACAGCGCGAGAACGACCGCCGTCACACCGTTCTGCTGGCCGAGCGCCAGGGACACCCTGTCGTAGCGGTCCAGGTTGCGCGTGATCACCCAGCCGACGACCATCTGGGCGACGAAGGCGGCCGCCCCCAGGGCGATCCCGGGCCCCGGCTCCACGCCATCGACCAGGAGCAGCCCCAGCGCCACGAGCGCCAGGTAGTACGCGGTGGTCAGCACCCGGCCGATCACCGGCACCAGCAGGGGCGGCCGGTAGAACAGGCCGACGACCGCCACACCGAGCATCAGGCCGTACGCGGTGGCCGCCGCGAGGACACCGGCCAGCACCAGCAGACAGACGGCCGCGCGCAGCACATCGCGCCACCCCCTCCCCACCCCCGCCCGCCGCGGCCGCAGCACGCACCAGGACAGGGCGGCCACAAGGACCAGGGCCACGTTCCCCAGCATGGTCAAGGCGTACGCGTCCGGCGTGACGGGCAGCGCGGAGGAGTCCGCCCCGCCGTCCAGCGCGCTCAGCGCCACCGGTGCCAGGTAGGCCGTGAGCAGCACGGTGACCGGGTCGTCGAAGGACGACCAGACGGACAGCACGGTATTGCCGCGCTCCGACATACGGCTGCGCGAGCGCAGGGCCGCCACCGAGAGCGGGTCGATCTGGGCGACCGCGACCGCCAGGATCAGGTACGCCGGTTCCCTGACCGCGAGCCACAGGACCGGCACGATCAGCGCGGCCTTGGCGAGCACACCGACGGTGACCGCGAGAACCAGCGTGCGCAGATCGCCGCGCGCCTCGGCGAGGTCGATGCCGGAGGTCGAGCCGTACAGTCCGACGGCGAGCAGCAGCGACACGATCACCGGGTAGGCCGCGGAGTCGGTGAGGAGGCCGGTCCCCGTGACGGCGGAGAGCACCCAGCCGGCGCCGAGGACGGCGAGCATGATCCACAGGTGGTACGCCGCTCTCAGCGTCCTCGCCATGACCCGCTCCCGTCCGGCCGACTGCCCACGGCGACGAGCATCCCAGCAGTGGAGCGGCGCCGGGACCGAATGCCCGCGGTTCGTACGTGCGATGTACCCGTGTGAGCGAACGGCCACCCCGACTTGACGTCACGCGACTCGGCCATCGCCGACGCGGGGTTCAGCGTCGTCCGCCCGCCTCTTCGCCCGCCGCCGACGCCACCAGGTGCATCAGGTCGTTCATCCGGCGGTCGGCGCGGGCCACTTGGCTCTGGTCGAGGGTGACGCCGAGCAGGAAGTGGTCGTCGGGACGGTCGACGTAGAAGAGTGCGCCCTCCTCGACGTCGAGAACGACCCGCGAGAGACGGCCGGGCATCACCGCGCGCAGGGACTGGTTGAGGCGTGCCACGACGTAGTGGAGGCGCTCGCCGAGTTCGGTGTAGCGGGTGCGCCGTTCGTCGCGGGTGAGGCTGCCGCCGAAGAAGCGGGACAGCTCCGGGTCGTTGAAGACGTCGGCGCTGAGGCGGCCGGTGCCCGGTGCGACGTATCCGGCGTAGTGCAGGGCCTGGGGCGAGACCGACTCGACGCAGTGCTCGAGCAACTCGGGTTCCGTCGTTCCCCAGTCCCCCTCCACGACCCGGTGGGGCTCCTTCGACACCGCGGGGGACGTCCGCGCGATCACCGGCAGCGACGTCTCCGACGCGAAGCCGCCCGGATTCATCAGGGGCAGGCCGATCTCCTGGCGGAACGCCCCCACGAGTTCGGCCATGGCCCGGTCGCCCGCGTCCACCGTGTCGGCGCCCAGCGAGACGCCGGTCAGACAGTCGTCCGCGCGGAAGTAGTAGTGGAAGACGGCACCGTCACCGACCTGGAGCACGCTGCGGATGAGCTTGCCGCTGTCGACGGAGCGCAGTACGTGGTCCATCCGGCCGAGGACGTAGTGGAGTTGTCGGCCGAGCCGTACGAACCGTTCGCGCCTGACGTCCTGTTCCTTGCCGCCCGGCCCGCCGAACCCGCCGCCCTGCGCCTCGGGAAGCCGGTCCAGGATGTCCACCGAGTAGCCGAAGACGCCCCAGCGGTACTGGGCGACATGATGGAGCCCGGTCTCGCTGAGCGCGTCGGCGCACAACTCCACGAACACGTCGCTGTCGTCGGTCACATGTGACGCGCGGCGCACCTCCGGCGGCGCGCCGGTACCGTTCACGGTCCTGTCATCGCTCATCTCGCCCCCATGGCACCGTCGTTGAGAACGTCCGGCCACCGTGCCAGCATCTGCTCCCACAGCGCCCGGACCAGCGGACTGCCGGTGCCCGGCAGCCGCCCCAGGGCGATCGTGGCCGCGCCACCCCGGTCGTACGGCAGTCGCATCAGTGCGGGAGAGGCCTCCGTGGCCTCGGCCGCCCCCGGTCGCGCGCCGTTCGGGTCGTTGCACACCCGGCCGAGGACCTTCTCGTGCAGCCCGCGCTCCGTCAGCCACGTCATGAGCTCGGCGCTCTCCATGTCGCTCGTCGGTCCCGACTGGCCGATCAGGACGATGTGCTGGACCTGTCGGCACACCTCGAGTGTGACCGGGGTGCGGACGACACCGCAGTCGACGATCAGACAACCTTGGAGATCCATCAGCCGTTCGACCGCGGCACCGACGGTCTCCTGGAGTGTCCCGTTGGTCGGCAGGTGTTCGCCCGGCTTGTCGCCGGGGCCCAAGGGGAACACGGCCATGTCCTGGCGGCGCGGGTCTCCGGTGTGCACGTGCCGCAGGTAGCCGTGCACGGAGCGGTTGGCCAGCTCGATGGGGTCCTCGGCGAACCCGATGAGGCCGTCGACGCCGGCCTCGGAGTGGGCGTTCCAGTACCGGGTCAGCTCGGTGAGACCGCCGCCGTCGGTGTCGGCGTCCATCAGGACCACCGTCTGCCCGACGCGGCCCACGGCGTCGTCGACGATCAGGCCGGCCGCGGCCGTCAGCAGCGTCGCGCCGCACCCGCGGGCCGTGGAGAGCACCGCCACGGCGTGCGGGACGCCGATCGACCCCGTCCACGGATACGCCATCAGGTCCTCCTCGTTCCGTGCTGTCCACTCAAGTCTTCGGTACGTCTAGATCTTCGGTACGTCCAGTTCGATGCTGATCCGGTTGTCCGGACTCGCGTGGTCCCCCGCGTCCGGCCGCAGCCCCAGATGCGCGGCCACGGTCAGCGTGAGGGGGTGGTCGGGGCCGAACTTCTCGAGGAGGCCCCGGTGCGTCGCCTCGTCGAGTTCCCGCGCCGCCCGTGAGTCGCCCGCGAAGACGAGCATGTTGGCATGGCACAGGGCCGCGGTCAGGATCAGCGGATGGTGCGGGTCCACATAGAGGATCTCCCTGAGGCCGCGCAGGCCCCGCTCGCTGAGTTCGGCGGCGGTCTCGTCCTCCGCGTCGCGCAGCACCAGGGCGAGGTTGACCTCGCAGATCCGGGTGAAGAGGTGGTCCTCGCCCCACTCGCGGAACGCCGCGAGGTTCTCCTCGGCCAGCGCCCGCGCCCCGTGGGGCCCGTCGATCCGGCCCAGGAACCGCAGGTCGGCCGCGAGTGCCACACCCGAGACCAGGGCCTCGGGGTGCCGGGGGCCGCCGTACACGACGAAGGCGTCCCGCGCCCGTGCGTTGAGCATGCGGGCCGAGTCCGCCTTCGCCTTCCGGGTCTGCGAGGACAGCGCCGGGGAGAGCGTCGCGATGTGCCGCAGGGTCGAGGCGAGCGAGCAGGCCGCGAGGAGCGTCGTCATATGGGCCCAGCCGAGCTCCTCGTTCGTCTGGGTGAGGCGGTAGATCTCCTGGAGCCGGGTCAGTGAGTCCTCGTACCGGCCTATCTCGCGCAGCCTGCTGGCCACGTGCACGGAGCTGCGCAGGGTCAGCTCGTGCTGCTCGCCGAGGACCCGCACCCGGTGCTCGTGCACCTCCTGGTGCTGCTCCAAGGAGTCGTTCGGCAGGCCGACCATGTCCAGCGAGAGCCCGAGGTTGCTGCCGGCCATCAGGGTGAAGTGATTCTCCGGGCCGTACTTGGAGCACAGGATGTCCCGGGTCGACTGGTCCTCGGCGAGGGCGTCCTGGGGGCGGCCCAGGGCCCGCAGCTCGCCGCCCCGCCCGAGGGCGCTGCGCAACGCGAACTCGCCGTCCAGATCCTGCAGCCTGCGCAGTTCCTCCAGCGCCGCGCCGTTGATCCGGTTCGCCTCCGGGTACCGGCCGGCATCGGTGTGGATGTTGGCCAGTTCCACGCGCAGCCGCAGCAGGAGAAGCAGTCGCTCGTCGTCGGCCACCGCCCCGGCGGTCCACGTCCGCTCAAGGCGCTGGGCCAGGGTGAACGCGGCCTCCAGGCACTGGGTGCGGCGCCGGTAGCGCACCTGGTTGACCAGCCAGCGGCGGACCTCGGGGCTGTCGTCCAGGGCCGCGCCCGAGGACTCGACGTGGAGGTCCAGCTCCGCGTAGCGCGGGAGCATGTCCTGGTCGTCGACCCGGTCGTCCGGGGGCGCGTAGGCGGCGAGGACGCGGCGGACCCCGGCGGCGACCTCCGCCGCCTCCGTCGGCTCCAGCTCCCCGAGCTGCGCCGCGAGGATCATCCGGGACGCCGTGAGCCGCTTGCCGTCCTGGCCGCGGCGCGCCTGGGACCTGCTGAGCAGGCCGCGGGCCGCGAAACCGAGCTGGTGCCGGCCCTCCGCGCCCTCGGGCAGCCCGAGGAACTCCAGGGAGGCCGGCGACTCCAGCAGGTCCCAGCCCGCGCCCTCCGGCGACAGTGCCGTCAGCATCCGCAGCAGGTCCAGGGAGGCGGGGCGCTCCTTGCCCAGGTCCTCGACGACGCTCTGCCACACCGCGGAGGAGAATTCCAGGCCGACGGCCTGCCGGTTGCCGACCCCTTGCACGAACTCGGCGACCGCCGCCTCGGGCGGGCGTGCCGTGCTCTGCAGGTACGCGGCCATCTGGTCGAGGAGCTGCGGCAGTGTCTCGCCCAGTCCCACCAGCTGCTCGGCGAGTTCGGGGGTCAGCTGTGGTGCCTTGCGCCGCAGGTACCGTACGGCCTCCTCGGCGGACGGCGGCTCGATGCAGATGGGGTGGGCCAGCGTGCCCCAGTCCGGGTTCTCGGACGTGATGAGCACGTGCACCTCGTTGCTGTTGAAGAGCAGACTCTCGATCTCGTCGGGGTGGCGTGCGTCCTCGTAGACGAGGAGGAGCCTCTCGGGTCCGCCGCGCCGGCCCTCCAGGAGCTCACGCAGCGCGTCCACGGCCCGGGGCGACGAGCGCCGGGAGGCGCCCAACTGCGCGCTGAGCAGCACCAGTTCACGCACGACGTTCTCGGAGCTGTCGGCGGGCATCCACCACACGATGTCGTAGTCGGCGCGGAACCGGTTCAGGTACTCCAGCGCGTAGGTCCGCTTGCCCACTCCGGGCGGGCCGTGCAGCACGACCGGTTTCCGCGCCGCCTGGCCCGGGGGCAACGCGTTCCGCACTTCTTGCAGGCAGTCCTCCCGTCCCAGGAACTCGCCCTGGCGGAGCGGCGGGACGTGGGAGATCTGGGGGTGCCTGCCGGGGAAGCGCGGCCCGTGCCCGGACCGGTCCGCCCACGGGACGCCGCGGCGGTCGCCGGGGATGAAGTGCGCCAGGAGGGCGTTGCGCGCCGGCCCCTCCTCCAGCGTGTGCAGCCTGGGGCCCGGCCGGTCCCGGAACGGGGGGTGCACCTCGACGTCCTCGAGCCAGGCCACATCGACCTTGCGGCGGCCGATGAGCCCGTCCGGATTCAGGTACGCCATGAGACCGGTGAGGCGGGACGAGCCGACCATGACGGACGACATCAGGACGAGGTAGGTGACCGTCGTGTCGCCCCGGGTGGCCCGCTCGCCGGATCCGCGGTCGAACTCGCACATCACCCCGTTCGCGAAGAGCTCGGCCCGGATCCAGTCCGCCCACCGGCGCTCCTGCGGCTCGAACACGAGCCGTACGACCCGGGAGGCCGCCGGGACCTCGGCGAACAACTCGGCGTGCTTCTCGCGGACTTCGGCCGCGACGGGGGCGAAGCGCAGGTCGGCGTCGCCGCTGATCTCCCGGCCGAGACGTTCGTAGGCCTGCTTCTGCAGGGAGGGTTCGTAGTTCTGCAGCGCGAAGGGGAGGAGGACTTCCTCGTACGCGACGTGCGGCAGGTGGGCCACCTCGACCTCGCGCCAGTACTGCTCCTCGCCGGTGAGCAGGATCGGGCTCGCCGCGCCCGTGAACTGGTCCCTGGCGCGGGACCGGCGGCGCTCGGCCTGCTCCGGATGGGAGCGGTCCACGCGCATCGGGACCGGCAGGACCCTGATCCGGCCGGCGGACTGCTCGCGCACCTGCCGGGCGACGGCGGCGGAGCCCTCGATGGACTGGTTGCTGAAGTTGAAGCCGACGACGACCACGTCGGGCAGGAGCAGCGTGCACAGGCTGGCGTTGTCCGAGTGGCCGGTGCGGCTGTCGATGAGCACGTAGTCGTAGTCGTCGGAGCGCAGGCTCTCCCTGAGTGCCTCGGCGAAGAGCCGTCCGCTCTGCTCCTGGTAGAACCGGGCCCAGTCGAAGGTCGCGACGCGCCGGCCGTACAGGCCGTCCTGGCAGCCGGGTCCGAGGAAGTCGATCCTGCCGGTGGGGCGCGCGAAGCGGTAGGAGAGCGAGTCGGTGTGCATGCCCACCTGTGTGTGCCGCTCGAGCAGCTCCGCCAGTCTGACCTCCCTCTCGACGTCGGGGAGGTTCTCGGCCGCCAGTGCCTCGACGGCGCGGCCGTAGTCCTGGACCATCTCCACCACGCCGGTGGATTCGGTCAGTTCGGGGTTCCGCAGGAAGGGGCGCAGATAGCGGTGCAGTCCGGGTGACTCCAGGTCCCAGTCGATGACGAGGACGCGACGGCCCGCGTCGGCGAGCAGCCAGGCGACGTTGGCCAGCGCCATCGTCCGCCCGACTCCGCCTTTGTACGAGTAGAAGGTGACGACGGTCGCCTGGTTTCCACCACGTACGGAACCGGACGGCTCTGCACTGCTCATCGATGTCGCTCCAGCGTGGGTGCGTCAGCTGTGAGGCCCCCGGAGGATGGGCCGCTCGTCGCTCTCCGGAGTGGAGAACCAGGAACGGTGAGGGGCTGCCTCCCACCATGCCTCGGCAGGGCGGGACGGTGGTACGGCGTGCGTTGGCTGCCACGGTACCCGCACCGGAGCGAACTGCCTATCTAGGAATTTCCTGGCCCCAAGAGGAATTCTCGGCATTCCCGAAACACCTGGGGAAACAGTGAAGTACAGGTCTTCAGGCGTCATGACGGGAGGCGAGTGACGGGCTCCGGTGACGATTCGTTCGACCACCGCCCGCAGAACCTTCAGATAGCCGCCGCGGGCCTGTGGTGCCCCTACGAGTCCTCCGAGGCCGGATCGCGTGTAGTCGCCGACCGGCACGGCCAGGGTGTCGGGCTCCTTGCGGGGCGGCAGCCCTTTGGTGTTCCACGGCACGAGCACCAGGGCGGGCGACCGCTCGCCGGTCTGGTGCTGGCCCCAGAGCAGCCGTCGCCGGAACACCTCCAGGTCGCGAACGGTGCGTGGCTCGTTGTAGTAGCGCTCGGTGAGCAGGACGAGCAGCGTGCGGCAGCGCATCGCGGGCGTCCAGTCCGGGCCTTCCGCCGTCGCGTGGCCGCGGCAGGGTTCCGAGAGGACGCCCGAGTGGCCTGGGCCCGGGCCCAGGCGGCGGTGCATCTCGGTCTGGACGTCGGTGTGGAACTCCCGCAGCCACGGATCCGACGGCACCGGGAGGGCGTGGCTTATGTAGTAGTAGGGAGCGTCTGGACTGCGGTGCGCGGTCATGCGCTCCACCCCTCTCGGTCAAGGTGCGCGCGCAACGTGCCGACGCCGTGCGTGAGCCGCTCCCGTACGTGGTCGATGAGGAACCTGAGGTCGGCACAGAAGCACGACGGGTTGTCGAAGCCGTTGTCGGGGCGGTGGCGGTGGGCGCGCAGTCCGCCGCCGCAGATGTCGACGACCGGACAGGACCGGCACTGCGCGCAGAGTCCGGTCAGACCGGCGCGCTCGGCGGCGAAACCCGGGTCGGCGGCCGCACGGTCGAAGTCGTGGGCGCCGATGTGGAGTACGGAGCGGGCGGCCCGCGCGCTCACCGTCTTGAGGATGTCGTTGTACTCGATGAGCCCGGACGGCTGGATCACCACGACGTCCGAGCCGTAGGGGCCCCACATCTCACTGGTGCTCGTGCCGCCCAGGTGCAGGTCGAGCAGCGAGTCGAAGAGCCGCAGCGAGGTCTCCCGCCGCGGGGCGTCGAACCAGCGGTCGAAGACGGCGGCCAGCCAGCGGCCGTAGGCCGCCTCGTCCGCGCCCGGGGGCCGGGGCGGCGGGAACTGCCAGGTGGCGTGCGGGAGCAGCAGGTCGACGGTGGGCGGCTCGTGCTCGAGTAGTGCCTCGTACGTCTCCACGGGGTCGGCGTCGATGTCCACGACGCACAGCAGTCCGCCGTACAGCTGCCGGTAGCGCGGGGTGCGCAGCAGGGACAGTGCGCGGGCCACCTCGGTGTACGTTCCCCGGCCCGCGCGGTCGGGGCGCCTTCGGTCGTGCGAGCGGGCGGTGCCGTCGACGCTGACGCCGACCGTGACGTCGTACCGGCGGAAGATCTCCAGGAAGGTCCGGTCGACACGGGAGGCGTTCGTCTGGACGAGCAGTTCGACCCGGGTGGCGAGGTCCGCGCAGTCGGCGCGCAGGCGGCGGGCGAAGCGCTCCAGGATCGCGGGCCCGGCCAGCAGGGGTTCCCCTCCGTGCAGGACGACCTGGGCCCGTTCCGGGGTGTGCCTGCGCAGGTGTTCGGTGATCCTGCCGGAGAGCCGTCTCATCACGGCGGGGCCCATGACCAGGGGCTGCTCGGTCCAGCCTCGGTCCCGGTGCTCGTAGATGTAGCAGTCGGGGCAGCCGAAGTTGCAGCGGCTGTAGAGCTTCACCACGAACTGCGTGAACGTCGCCGCCGGTTCGTCGGGGGGCGATGTGGCGCGGGGTGCGGTGTCACACCGCACTTTCCCACCTCGGCCGCTCGGGGCCGGCGGCTCGGCCGGCGTTGCGCAGCAGAGCCTCGACGAGGGCACTGCGGGGAAGTCTGCTCAGGGTGAGGGCGTCGGGCGGGCCGTGCGGTGCGTTGTCCGCGGATAACGCGCCGCCCTGTGCCGTGTGCTGTGCCGCGTCATGTGCCATAACGCAGGCTCCCCCCGACTGCTCGACTCCGCGACGAGCGGAGGCCGTCCAACATGCCACGGTCGAACGAAAGTGCTTCTGAAGGGAATCGAGCGACTGCTGCTACAGTCCGGGACTCGTGCATCCTCGGACCGGTCGTCCCCCCGCTCGCGAATGCGTCGGTGCGCTCACCGAGCGCTCCCCCCAGATGCCTGTGAGTATATCGGCCGGGGCCAAGTAAGCCTATCCTCTGGGGTATTGAGGGAGTATGAACCGGCCTCGGAGGAGCCGCCGCTGACCGACCGGCCATCCGTTCTCACCGAGTCTGCGCGAATGTCCATCACGCCGGACCGTTGGCGGAAGTTTGTGAGGGGCGCGTGGATCCAGCCGCTTTCTTCTATACGAGTTGTGTACGCGCCGATGGCTGGCGTGCGCTGACGCGCTTCCACGCCGATCTGGAGTACCAGCTGCGGATCCAGGAGGGGTTCGGCGTCAGCGGCGTACTCGGCGCGGCGGCGGGTCCCGATTTGGTCCGGGAGTCCGCCGTGACCAGGGCCGGAGTCATGATCGTGCTGTACTCCCCGCGGTACTTCACCGACCGCGGCGCGGGCCTCGAATGGGCGGTCTTCGACGCCCGTATGCGCCACCACGAAGGCATCCGGGGCGTCCCGGCGCGCGGCTGCCTGATCCCCCTGTGCTGGAAGCCCGTCGCCGACGATCAGGTTCCGGAGGGCGTACGCACATCGGTGGAGGGCCCCGGACCCTTCGACTGGCTGCGGCGGTACGGACTGGGGTCCCTGGCGGCCCCTACCCATGCGGAGAACGAAGTACGGTATTACGCGCTCCTCGAACAATTGGCCAAAACCATTGCCGAGGCGGGGCGTACGGAACTGGAACGACTGGACCCTGCCGACGCCCAGGAGCTGGACCCGGCGTTCGGCAGCGAGAGCGCCGCGCAGGCCGGACAGCCTGCTGACGCCGAGGTGCGGAACTGGGCGCGCTGGCCCGAGATGCTTGACGCCGGGGCGCTGCAGCGGCGTGTGCCGGGCTCGGTCGCCATCAGTTACGTCGGCGCCGACCAGCCCTGGGCCGACTGGATGTCGGAGGTGCTCGGCCAGCGGGGCCACGACGTCGTGCAGCGCCGCTGGCGTGCCGGCCGGGAGAGTCTCCAGGACGCTGTCGCCCAGGCGCGGGCCGCCGCCGAGCGCATGCTCGTCATCTTCTCGCGCAACTACTTCGCGGCCGGGAACACGAGCCCCACCGAGTGGGCGGACACGTTCGTCAACTCCCCCAACCGGCCTTCCCAGGCCGTCCTGGTGCAGATCGACAAGGCGCCGCGGCCGGTGCTCGTCCGTGATGCGAACGTCGTCGTCCTGGCCGGCGCGGACCCCGCGGAGGCCGAGCACCTGATCGAGCAGGTGCTCCCCGAGACCCAGCAGTCGGCGGATCGCGGGAGCGGCCGGTGAGCCCGTCGCGGCGTCCGCCCCGGGAGCTGCCGCAGATCAACAACCTCCCGCCGCTGCCGGCACCGTTCGTCGGCAGGGACGAGGAGATCGCGGACGCGCACCGGCTGCTCATGGACCAACGCGCCGTGCTGGTGCACGACCCTGAGGACCGCCCGCACGGGTACGGCACCTCACAGCTCGCCATCTCCTACGCGCATCTCTTCACCCAGCACTATGAACTGATGTGGGTCTTCGACTGCGCACGGGAACCGGACCCGGCCCGGCTCGCGGAGCGTGTCGCGGAGGAGACGGAGCGGCTGCGCGAGCGGTTCGAGCGGGACCTGGGGCTGCCGCTGGACGGTCCCACGGCGGCCGACTGGCTCTACGTCTTCGACAACGCGGCGGACCCGGACGGCGTGCGGCAGCACTTCCCGGAGGGCAACGCGCGCATTCTGGTCACGTCGCGCGGGACCGGCGCGTGGAAGCCGGACACCCGGTTGCCCGTGGGCCCGTTGGCCCGTGCCGACGTGGTCCGGCTCCTCATGGAGAACATGGGTCTCGACAAGCGGCAGGCCGCACGGCTCGCGGACACCTTCGACGGGCATCCGCACCAGATCGTGCGCGCCGGCGAAGCCGTCCTGTCCGGCAAGGTCACCGTGGAACAGGTGGCCACCGTCACGGAGATAGCCCGTATGGCTCCCCCGCCGCCCGAGCGCCTCGAACCATCGCCCTCGCTCCCCGCACCGCACCGGGCCGACGCGCTGGACAAGGCGCGCACGAGTCTGCGGTCCAGCCTGTTGCGTTCGACGGTGTGCGAGAACACCGGCAGTTACCTGCGCTGGATGGTGGCCCTGCGGTCGCGGCCGACGGCGACCGTGCTGCCCGAAGCGGCGTCCGTGGGTGTGGAGCTCCTGTCCATGGCGGAGCGCGTCGATCTCCTGCTCGACACCGTGTTCGAACAGGAGGATCCCGGGCTCGTGCGGGCACTGGCCGACACGGTCGCGGAGGCGACGGCGGCTGCGAGGACCGGCCGTCAGATGGCCGACAGCGTACGAGGGATCGCCGAGGAGCTGACGGAGCGCTGGCAGGGTACCCGGGAGGCGTCGCCGACGGAGCCGGCCGAGGCGCCCTCCTGTTTCTTCTTCACCAGCTGGCACAACCGGGACGTCGACTTCGACGAGGCGCTCAGGTTCCACAACCTGCTGGAGAAGCGGGTGACGGCGAAGCTCGGGGGGCGGGTGACGAAGTCCGGCTTCTTCGACAAGCTGATGCAGCACGGGGCGACGTGGGAGCCCAAGATGATCGAGGCGATCCGCACCACGCGGCTCATGGTCCCCCTGATCACGGAGGGGTACTTCCAGCGGGACTGGTGCCGGCGCGAGTGGGCCGTCATGGTGCAGCGCATGGCGAACCTCAACGCGGCCCCCGGCCAGGAGCCCATCGCCATCCTGCCCGTGTTCTGGATCAGGCCCCTCTCGGACTGGCAGATGCCGGCCGACTTCGCTCCGTACCAGTACTCGGTGCACCTGGAGGGCAGGCCGCAGTACGAGGGTGACGTCTTCGATCTGGTGGCGGACAACAAGGAGCGGGAGCTCAACAGCTACGTGTCGACGCTCGCCCAGTCCATGGTCGCCCAGGCCAGTACGCCCCTCCCCCACCTGGACAGGGACCTGGTGAAGAAGCTTCCGCTGGCATTCCGGGATGTCGCCGGGCCGGCGACGTGACCGGCGGCGACACCGCCGGCAGCATGTTCTGACAGCCGCGCCGCCCTGCGTGTGACGGCCGCGCCGCCCCTCGTGCCTATCGTTCGCCCATGAGAGCCGAACACCACGACCCCGACTGCGTCTTCTGCGAGGTCGAAGCGGGAGCCAGACCGGCCCGTGTCGTCGCGGGAACCGCGGACACCCTGACCTTCCTCCCCCTCAACCCCGTCCACCCCGGACATGTGCTCGTCGCGCCCCGACGCCACGTCGCGGACATCTGGGACCTCGACGAGGCGACAGCGGCGGCCGTCGGTACGGCGGTGCTCAGGGCCGCGCACGCGGTCCGGGCGGTCCACCGCCCCGAGGGGCTGAACGTCATCCAGTCGTCGGGCGCGGTGGCCACCCAGTCCGTGTTCCACCTCCACGTCCACGTCGTACCGCGCTACACGGGCGACAGGATGCCGCGGCTGTGGCCCGAGGCGGCAGAGACGGACGCGGACCGCCTCGACGACTCGGTGCGGCGCCTGCGGGCGGCACTGGACGCGCCGCGCTCACGCCCCTCACAGGACGAATAGCAGCGCGAAGGCCTGAGCCAGGGCCAGGCCTCCGTAGAACCCGGCGATGGTGAAGGAGGCGGCGGCCTTCAGTACGCCCGCCTTCTCCCTGCCCGGTGCCACGTCCATGGCGAACGGTTCGATCGTGTTCGCGGCGGACGTGCTGCGCACCCGTTCGTAGAGGCGCCGGAACAGCCGCTCCTGGTAGAGGAAGTAGCCGTCCAGGGCCCAGAAGGCGAGCACCGGCACGAAACCCACGACGGCGATGGCGCTCTTGTCGTTGCCGACGGCGTAGGCGAGCAGGGCGCCCGTGACCGTCAGCGACCACCCCTTGATGAGGAAGGAGTTGTTGCCCATCCGGGTCACGATCGTCTGGATCAGCTCCAGATGCCGCATCCGCCCCTCGTCCAGCCCCTCCGACATGCGTCCCCCCGACAACTCGTCTGCCCAGGAGCTTAGTCAGTGCTCGCGGTTGGGCCAACGCCCTTCCTCTGGCGGCGCTACTCCCGCTACTTGGTGGCCCCCTGGGCGAAGCCGTTGTAGATGTAGCGCTGCAGGAACAGGAAAATGAGCAGGGTCGGCAGGATCACGAGTATCGCCCCCGCCGAGATAGCTTCCCAGTGCGCCCCGAAGGGCCCTTTGAAGCGGAACAGCGCTGTGGAGATGGTCCCCTTGTCCTCCGACGGCATGTAGAGGAAGGGGATGTAGAAGTCGTTGTACGTCGTGATGCCCTTGACGATGACGACCGTGGCGATCGCCGGCTTGAGCAGCGGGAAAATAATCTTGCGGTAGATCGTGAAGGTGTTCGCGCCGTCGAGCCGCGCCGCCTCGTCGAGTGAGGTAGGAATGCCACGGATGAATTGCAGGAAGATGTAGATCGACACGATGTCCGTGCCCATGTAGAGCAGGATCGGCGCCCATCGGCTGTCCACCAGGCCGAAGCTGTTGACCACCTGGAAGGTGGCGACCTGCGTCGTCACACCGGGGACCAGCGTGGCGACGAGGAAGAGGGCCATCACCGTCTTCTTCATCCGGAAATCGAAGCGGTCGATCGCGTACGCGGTCATGGAGCCGATGAGTACGGTGCCGGTAATGGAGAACAGCAGGATGAACGCGGTGTTCCCGAACGCCCTCAGCATCTCGCCGTCGTTGAACGCGGTGGCGTAGTTCGAGAAGTTCAGCCAGTCGTGCGGCAGGCTCAGCGCTCCGCCGTCGCTCACTTCCCGGGAGGATTTCAGGGAGGTGAGGAAGATGACGACCAGGGGGACCAGGACGACGAGCGAGGCGACGACCAGGGAAACGTACGTCAGGGCCGTGCCGATGCGGGGCCCCTTGCGGGTCGTCGGCCGGTCGGGGGTGGTGAGCGTGGTCATACGAGGTCCACCTTGTCGTCGGGCACGAGGCGTCGCTGGATCCAGGTGATCACCAGGATGATCAGGAGCAGCACGACGGCGCAGGCCGAGGCCAGGCCCGTCTTGTTGAACTGGAAGGCGAGCTTGACCGTCTGGATGACGAAGGTCGAGGTGCCGGTCGCCCCGCCGGTCATGATGTACGGGATCTCGAAGACGGCGAGCGAGCCGGAGATCGCCAGGATGACGCTGAGACTGAGCACCGGCCGGATGCCCGGCGCGATGATGTGCCGGAACTGCTGCCACCGGCTCGCGCCGTCGAGTTGCGCCGCTTCGTACAGCTCTCCGGGGATCGACTGGATCGCGCCGAGGAAGAGGACGAAGTTCAGGCCGGTGAAACGCCAGACGGACACCCCGGCCAGTGAGGTGTTGGCCGACTCCGGATCACCGAGCCAGGCGTGGTCGCCGCCGACGCCGAACCACGACAGGACCGAGTCGAGCGTGCCGCCGTCCTGGAAGAAGTACAGGAAGACGAAACCGATCGCGACACCGTTGATCAGGTAGGGGAAGAAGAGGATCCCCTTGAAGAAGTTGCGGAAGCGGAGGTCGAAGCTGAGGACCGTCGCGAAGTAGAGGGCGACGACGATCTGCACGGCCGAGGCCGCCAGGTAGTAGAAGCTCACGAAGAACACCCGGAACAGCTCGGGCCGGGTGAAGAGCTGGGTGTAGTTGTCGAACCCGACGGTGTCCCGGTCGGGGCTGACGCCGTCCCAGTCCGTGAAGCTGTAATAGATCATGTTGCCCACGGGGACGTAGGTGAACGTGATCAGGAGCGCGAGCGGCGCGAGCAGGAAGAGCCACGGGGTGATCCTGCGCAGCGGATGATCGTGCCAGGACCGGACGGGCCGGGCGCCCCGGCGGGAGCGTCGGCCGACGGGGATGGCACGGCGTACGGACGTCGGCGGCGCTTTGGACGTGGTGTCGGTCATGTCGAACGGGCCTTTCGTGATCCGTGTCGAGCGTGCTGCAGGAGCGGGGCCCGGCCCCGCGGGCGGTGCGGGGCCCCGTGCTCGTGTCCGGGTCAGTTGCCTGCGGTGGCGGCCGCGTCGGCCCAGCGCTTGTCGAGGTCGTCGAAGTAGTCCTGGAGGGAGCCCTTCTGGGCGCCACGGGCGATGTCGATCAGCTTCTGCCGGTAGTCCTGCTTGGCGAGGCCGATCTCGGAGGCGTTGTCGATGGCATTGACCTGCTCGGTCTTGGCCTCGGACCGCTCGATGAGCTTGACATCGTTGTCTTGATACAGCTTGAGGACGTCGGGGAAGCCCATGGAGGAGAGCGCGGAGACCCCGCCCTCCTTGGCGGCGAAGCCGGACTTCTCGGTGAACCAGTCGATCCAGGCACGGGCGGCGCTCTTGTTGTCGGAGTGCGCGTTCACGGCCAGCTGGTAGTCGGAGAGCATCGTGGCGCAGAACTTGCCGTCCTTCTGGACCGGAACGGGCATGAACCCGATGTCGTCCGGGTCCTGGTCCGCCTTCGTGGCGGCGTCGCGTATCTGGTTCACGGCCCAGGAACCGAGCAGCATGCTGCCGATCTTCCCCTTGGCCAGGTCCGTCTTGGACGTCTCCCAGTTGGTGGTGGTGGGGTCGTTCTCCGACATCTTCCCGTGGACGATGTCGTGGAGCAGGGAGTCGAGGACGTTGAGGTCGCTGCCCTTGGCCCACGGCTTGTCAGCGGTGGCGAGGGCGTCGGACGCCTTCGCGTCGCAGCTGACCGACCCGACGCTGTTGGTCCAGGGGCTGCTCAGCGGCCAGCCGTCCTTGAAGTTGGTGTAGTAGGGCGTCGCTCCGGTCCTCGCCTTGATCTGCCTCAGATCGTCGAGGAACCGCGCGGGGGTGGTGGGCCAGTCGGTGAGGCCGGCCTTCTTCCACACCGCCTTGTTGTAGACGAGGCCGTTGACCGTGCCGAAGTTGGCGATGCCGTACGTCTTGCCGCGCACGTCGGTCTTGCCGGTGAAGCGGTAGGTCCGGGCCATGTCCTTGGTGTCACCAAGCGGCGCGAAGAACTTCGGGTAGTCGCCCTTGGCTATCACCGAGGGGATCAGCAGGACGTCACCGTAGTTCTCGGTGTTCATCCGGATCTTGACCTCCCCCTCGTAGTCGGTGATGCCCTGGAACTTCACCGTCACCTTGGGGTGGGTCTTCTTGAACTCGGCGGCGTACTTCGCCATCGTGCCGTCCTGCACCAGGTCGGTGCGGTTGGTCAGCACGGTGATGGTGCCCGATGCCTTCCCGGGGTCCGAAGGCGCGGTGGCGGCTTCCCCCGTCGAGGCCCCTCCTCCGCCACATCCCGCGACGGTCAGCATCGCGGCGGCAAGCAGTGCGGCGCTCAGCGGCTTCTTCCTCATGTGCCCAACTCCTTCCAAGGGTTACGGCTCAGGCCCAGCGGCTGACGGCACTATGTCAGCCATCCGTGAACCGGTAAAGCATTGATTTCCGGCACGATGCCCAATCGTTACGCGTAGGTCCGGCCCCGACTTCCGATAGGAGCTTCAGGCAAGGGAGTTGTGCGCAGCGATGATCGCCACCCAGGACTGGACCGGTTAACCACGTGAGGGTTAGGTTGGCGGGCATTGCGCACGACCAGGGCCTGCGCCTGTCTGATGGGAGCCGCTGATGAAAGACATCGTCCAGCTGACCAAAGGCTGGCATGTCAGCCACGAGGGGAGACTCCTCGAAGCCCGCGTCCCCGGCTGCGTCCACACGGACCTGCTGACCGCGGGCCTCATCCCCGACCCCTTCCTCGGCGCGAACGAGCACGAGGTGGAGTGGGTGGGGCGGCGAGCATGGAGCTACACGCGCCGAACGGACGAGGCCGCGCCCGGCGCGACCTCGCACGAGCGCACCGACCTGGTCTTCGAGGGCCTCGACACCGCCGCCCGTATCGTCCTGGACGGTCAGGAGTTGGGGCGGACCCGCAACATGCACCGGACCCATCGGTTCGATGTCACCGGTCTCGCCGGGGAGCTGAACGTCACGTTCGCCTCGGCGTACGACGAGGCCGCCGCCGTCAGGGAGCTGACGGGCGACCGGCCCAACGTCTATCCCGAGCCGTTCCAGTACATCCGCAAGATGGCCGCGAACTTCGGCTGGGACTGGGGGCCGACCGTCGTCACCGCGGGCATGTGGCGCCCGGTCCGGCTCGAGCACTGGTCGACGGCGCGCATCGACCGGGTGCGTCCGCTGGTGACCGTGGACGGAACGCGCGGACGGGTGGAGCTCCACGTCGATCTCGAACGCACCGCCTCCGGCACCGGCCGGCCTCTCACCGCACACGCCACGGTGGCGGGGGCCACGGCACGCGCCGAGGTCGTTGACAACGCTGTCACGCTCATACTCGACGTGCCGGACGTGGAACTGTGGTGGCCGCGCGGCTACGGCGAACAGCCTCTGTACGACGTAGACTTGACGCTCCATGACGGCGACAGGGTCCTGGACGGCTGGCGGCGGCGGATCGGCTTCCGCTCCGTCGACCTCGACCGCACGGCCGACGAGCACGGGACCGGGTTCACGTTCGTCGTCAACGGCGAGCGGATCTTCGTACGCGGTGTGAACTGGATCCCCGACGACGTGCTGCCCTCGCGCATCACGCCCGAGCGCTACCGCGCACGCCTGGAGCAGACCGCCGCGGCCAACGTCGACCTCGTACGGATCTGGGGCGGCGGCATCTATGAGGACGACGCCTTCTACGACGTCTGCGACGAGCTCGGCCTGATGGTCTGGCAGGACTTCCTCTTCGCCTGTGCCGCCTACCCGGAGGAGCAGCCGCTGCGCGGCGAGGTGGAGGCCGAGGCCCGCGACAACGTCATACGGCTCATGCCGCACCCCAGCCTCGTGCTGTGGAACGGAAACAACGAGAACCTGTGGGGGTTCCGGGACTGGGACTGGGAGAAGCCCCTCGCCGGGAACTCCTGGGGCGAGGGCTACTACCTGGGGCTGCTGCCGCGCGTGGTCGCGGAGTTGGACCCGACGCGGCACTACTCGGCAGGCAGCCCCTGGTCCGGCTCCTGGGAGCGCCACCCCAACGATCCCGACCACGGCACCTACCACTCGTGGGAGGTGTGGAACCGGCAGGACTACACCGACTACCTGGACAACGTGCCGCGCTTCGTCTCCGAATTCGGCTGGCAGGCGCCCCCGGCCCTCACCACCCTGCGCCGCGCCCTGCCCGGCGAGGACCTCGCCCCCGACTCCCCCGGCATGCTGCACCACCAGAAGGCCGAGGACGGCAACGGCAAGCTGAACCGCGGCGTCGAGCGTCATTTCGTCCTCCCTGAGGGGGACTTCGACCGCTGGCACTACCTGACCCAGGTGGTCCAGGCCCGCGCCGTCGCCACCGGCATCGAGCACTGGCGCGCCAACTGGCCGCGCTGCGCCGGAACCATCGTGTGGCAGATCAACGACTGCTGGCCCGTCAGCTCCTGGTCCGCGATCGACGGGGACGGCCGCCTCAAGCCGCTCCACCACGAACTGCGCCGCGTCTACGCCGACCGACTCCTCACCCTCCATCCGGGCCCCGACGGGCCTGAGCTCGTCCTGATCAACCAGGCGGCAGCGCCCTGGACTTGTGACGTCACGCTGCGGCTGATGCGGACCGACGGCACGCTCGCCACCCGCGTCTCGCTCGGGTTCTCCGTTCCCGCACGCGAGGTCCTCCGGCTGCCGGCACCGCCGGAGGTGCGGCCTGCGACGGGGGCCACGAAGGAGTACCTGGTGGCTGATGCCGACGAGCTGCGTGCGCTCCATCTGCCCGTCCGGGACAAGGAGTTCGACTACCCGGCACCCCGGTTCGACATCGCGGTGGAGACCGTGGGCCAGAACCGGGACACGGTCGACCTCGTGGTGAGTGCGCACACGTTCGTACGCGACCTGCTGCTCCAGCCCGACCGCCTCGCACCCCACGCGACCGCGGACCGCGGCCTGATCACGCTGCTGCCGGGCGAACGGACCCGCATTCGTGTGCACGGCGCCGAGGGTGTGGGCGCCAACGCGTTCCGAGCGGCCCTCTTCTGCGTGGAACCGGCGTGAGCGCACCTGCCCGACGCGTCACCATCAAGGACGTCGCGGCCGCCGCGGGGGTGTCCAAGGGCGCGGTGTCGATCGCGTTCAACCACAAGCCGGGCCTGGCCGAGCCCACCCGGGAGCGCATCTTCGCCGCCGCCCGTGAACTGGGCTGGGCACCCGACTCCTCGGCCAGGAACCTGTCGACGCGGCGGACCGACACGATCGGCCTCGCGCTGTGCCGCCCTGCCCGGCTGCTCGGCCTCGAACCGTTCTACATGGAGTTCATCTCCGGCGTCGAGAGTGTCCTGGCCGAACAGTCGTGCTCCCTCCTGCTGCGTCTGGTCAGCAGCCTGGACGAGGAGATCTCCCTCCAGGAGACGTGGTGGAGGGAACGGCAGATCGGCGGGTCCATCCTGGTCGACTTCCAACAGGACGATCCGCGGATCGAACCGCTCAAACAGCTCGGCATCCCGGCGGTGGCGGTCGGTCACCCCGACCTGACCGGCGGTCTCCCGTCGGTGTGGACGGACGACGCCACCGCGGTGGCGGAGGCGGTGCGCTACCTCGCCGCCCTCGGTCACCGCCGCATCGCCCGGGTCGGCGGCCCACCGGGCCTCGGGCACAGCGCCATCCGCGAACGGGCCTTCGACGACACCCTGCGGGAGCTGGGCCTCGGCCCTGGGATCCAGCTGGCGACGGAGTTCGCCGGCGAGGAAGGGGCCCGCGCCACACGCTCGTTGCTGCTGAGGCCCGAGCGGCCGACGGCCGTCGTCTACGACAACGACATCATGGCCGTGGCCGGGCTCGGCGTCGCCTCCGAGATGGGCATCGCCGTACCGGACGAGCTGTCCCTGCTGGCCTGGGACGACTCACAGTTGTGCCGTCTCACCCATCCCACGCTGTCGGCGATGAGCCACGACGTGCACGGCTTTGGCGCCGAGGTCACCCGTGAACTCTTCGCCGTCATGGCCGGCCGGGACGTCGGAGCGCGTGCGGTGCGGACCCCGTCGCTGACACCTCGCGCGTCGACCGCCTCGCCCCGCGTGCGGCGGGCGTGACCGCGGATCCCGCGCACGAACGACCTCCGGCCCACCTCAGCTCGCGCGAGGTGGGCCAGTGCTTGCCCGGGGCACGAGGTGGGCGGCGTCCACCTGGAGGTGTTCGACGGGGTTCTTGTCGATGGCGGACAGCAGGGCCCGCGCGGCGCAGGCGCCGTACTCGGGGATGTCCCGTGTCAGGGCGGTGAGTTGGGGGCGTACGGCCTGGGAGACGGGTGAGTCGTCCCACGCCACCAGGGACAGGTCGCGGGGGACCTCCAGGTTCAGCTCCTGGGTGACCGACAGGCCCGCGACCGCCATGATGTCGTTGTCGTAGACGATGGCGGTGGGACGGTCCGGGGTGATGAGCAGCCTGCGGGTGGCCTGTGCCCCGTCCTCGCCGGAGTAGTCGGTGTGCACCACGACGGGCTCGGGCAGGCCCGCTTCGCGGCAGCTCGCCTCGAACGCGGCATCGCGCACGGTGGTGTGCGCGAGCCCCGCGAGTCCCGCCACCCGGGCGATGCCGCGGTGCCCCAGCGTCGCCAGATAGGCGACTGTTTCCCGGATGCTGGCTCCGTCGTCCGACCAGACAGTGGGCACGGTCCCGGTCGCGTGCGGCGGGCCGAGGGCCACCACGGGCAGGTTCAGGGCGGCGAGTGCGGGGATCCGGGTGTCGTCGTCGTGCAGGTCCACGAGGAGCGCGCCGTCCACCCGGCCCTCGCCCCACCAGCGCCGGTAGAGCTCGATCTCGTCCTCGTGGCTGGTGACGGTCTGGAGCATGAGCGCGATGGAGCGCGGGGCGAGCTCGGACTCGATGCCGCCGATGAGTTCCATGAAGAACGGCTCGACGCTGAGGGTGCGTGCGGGCCGGCACACGGCCAGGCCCACGGCGCGGGCCCGCGCGCCGTTCAGCGCGCGGGCGGCGCTGCTGGGCCGCCAGCCGACCTCCTGCGCGATGGCCTTGATCCGCGCCCTGGTCTGTGCGGAGACGCCCGGCTGGTCGTTGAGCGCATAGGAGACCGCGACCTTGGAGACTCCCGCCTGGCGCGCGATGTCCGCGATCGTCGGCCGTTTCATGCGCCCTCCCGCTGTACCGGTTCCGTGGTGTGGGGGGGGGGGGGGGGGGGGGGGGGGGGGGGGGGGGGGGGGGATACCAAGTGAGAAAGAGGAGTCCAG